>JAZRII010000054.1:0-17362 GCA_045645225.1 Bacteroidaceae bacterium
GAGCACACCTTTCATCAAGCGTCTGCCTGTCATCACCCGTGAGTCGTGGGGCATTGTTCGCGGTGTGTTGCTTTATATCCTGGTGGGCATAGGCATGGGAGCAGCAATGCACGGATATGTGCCTGAAGGCTTCTTCGAGCAATATCTGTCGGCAGAGCATTGGTGGGGTGTCCCCCTTGCCGTGATGCTTGCCGTACCCATGTATGCCAATGCTGCCGGCATAGTGCCCATTGTAGAGGTGTTTGTCGCAAAGGGTATCCCTTTGGGTACTGCCATTGCCTTCATGATGGCAATTATCGGACTCTCACTCCCTGAAGCCACCATGCTGAAAAAGGTAATGACCTGGCGATTGATAGGTATATTCTTCGGTGTTGTTACTTTGTTGATTATCATGTCAGGATATTTGTTTAACTGGCTCTATATCTGAATGGCGAAGAGTACTGCAAGCGTTGTTTTGCCTGCTTCTGTGAATGTATGTAGAGGCAATAGACACGATTATTTTGATTTCGGTTGAATATTCCAAGGCTTTTTTGTAACTTTGCGAGGAAATAACATCAAATACTAATGATTATGAAGAAAAGATTTTCTCTTTTGGCTTCAGTGATGTCGTTGGCATTGCTGGCTATGAGTTGCTCGGGAGCGGAATCTGCTGCCGAACAGAGCGAGAGTGTTGTTACCTTGTCGGGCAATGCGTATGTAACGGCTTCTCCCGAGAGCGAACCTGCTTTCATCGACGAGGGCAGATGTGCAATTCGCAACTGGGACGACCAGGAAACGGTTGTAAGTTTCTACTTCAGGGCAATGAACAAGGGCAAGATGACCGTTTCTTTGCAGGCAATGGGCCATTCTCAGATGGAAGTTTCCCTATTGGGCAAGACCGAGGAGGTGGAACTGGCAAGCGACACACTGACACTTGTTGAGGTTGGTACCTTCAAGGTTAAGGAACCCGGTTATGTCAAGGTAGACATCCGTGGCAAGAAGATTAACGCAGGCGACAGTTTCGGCAATGTTGAGTCTCTCGTAGTGAAGGGCAATGTAGGTCCCGTGGTTTGTGTGAACGGCGACTTCAGCACCCACTTCGGCCGTCGCGGTCCTTCCACACACATGAGCTACACCCTGCCTGAGGGAGATGTGGAATGGTTCTACAACGAGGTTGTGGTACCCGAGGAAGGCGACATCCCCAGCAGCTATTACATGGCTTGCGGTTTTGGCGAGGGATACTTCGGTATGCAGAACAACACTCCTTATCCCAGAAGAATCCTCTTCTCCGTATGGAGCCCCTTCGTAACCGACAACCCTGCTGAGATTCCCGACTCAATGCGTGTGCAGCTCGTAAGAAAGGGTGCCGAGACAACAATCAACGACTTCGGCAATGAAGGTTCCGGCGGACAGAGCTACATGCACTACGACTGGAAACCAGGCGAGCGCTGCCGCTTCCTCATGGGTGTGCACCCCGACAAGAACAATACTACCGTCTACACCGCCTACTTCTACGACAACCACCAGAACAAGTGGTCGCTCGTGGCATCATGGCGTCGTCCTCAGATTACAACTTGGTACACCCATGCATACTCATTCCTGGAGAACTTCAACCCCGTTATGGGCCATATCACCAGAAAGGCTTACTACTGCAACCAGTGGGCACGTACCGCTGATGGCAAGTGGCTGCCTGTAACACAGGGCCGCTTCACTTGCGATGCAACCGGCAACCAGAAGCAGCGTCTTGACTACAAGGGCGGTGTGGAGAATAATGACTTCTTCCTCACCATGGGCGGTTTCTTCAACGACTTCCTGGAGTCTGGCACACCGTTTACACGCGAGGGCAACGTTACTGAGGCTCCAGATGTGGATTTCTCTACACTGGAATAATTCCATGTTGTCCTAAGTGATAGCTACATAATGAAAAAACGTTTTTCAATATTCTCTACTATCCAGAACCAGGTCCAGCATCTGGTTCTGGTTCTTCTTTTTGTGCCTCTTCTGTGCGGATGCAATGCCGGTAAGAAGCAGAGCATAGTAATCCTATACGAGAACGATGCACATTGCGTCCTGGACGGATATGCCCGTCTGCGCGGTTTGGCGGATGCCGTTTCGGACACCTCGTGGGTGGGACTTACCAGTAGTGGCGACTTCCTGCACGGAGGTACCGCAGGAGCAATCTCTGGTGGCAGGTTCGTAGTGGACATAATGAAGGAAATGGGTTATGATGCCGTGGGACTGGGCAATCACGAGTTTGACTTCGGCACACCGCACCTCACACAACTCATGGCGGAGAGCCAGTTGCCCGTAGTGAACATGAACCTGCGCTCCCTGCATCAGGACTCCCTGTTCTTCACACCTTATATTATAAAGGACTTCGGCGGAACGAAGATAGCCTTCGTGGGTGTTGTCACTCCCGAAACACTGATAAGCGAGGCATACTCCTTCTTCGACAAGCAAGGCACGCAGATGCTGGGACTTTGCGAGGACAACCTGGTGGAAGAGGTACAGAAAACCGTGGACGAGGCTCGCAAGGAAGGTGCCCATTATGTCATCCTTCTGGCCCATTTGGGCGAGGCATCGGCAAAGAACTTCCTCACCAGCCATCGCCTTGTGGGCAGTACGCGCGGCATAGACGTGGTGCTGGACGGACATACACATAGCACCATACCATGCGACACCGTGTTCAATGCCGAGGGTGAGCCTGTGCTCCTTACGCAGACGGGATCAAGATTCAAGAACGTGGGCAAACTCGTAATCCGTCCCGACGGACACATGCACACGGAACTTATCCCCGTGGATTCCCTGAAACAAGAGAACGCCCACATCCGTCAGGTTACGGATAGCATAAAGGCAATGATGGAGAAGGTGACCACAAAGAAGATATGCCATAGCAACTACCGTATGGACATCTTCGACGAGAACGGGCGCCAGATGGTGAGGACACGCGAGACGGCCATCGGCAATCTCGTAACGGATGCCTTCCGTGCCGTTACGGGGTCACAGCTGGCGGTGAACAACGGTGGCGGCATACGTGCACCGATTTCTGCTGGCGACTGGTCGTATGGCAATATCGTGGATGCATTGCCCTACAACAACTATCTCACCGTGGTGAGGATTAAGGGCTCTAAGCTCTTTGAACTCCTCGTTGCCACAACTTCCAACTCGCCCATGGAGGACGGTCAGTTCCCCCAACTCTCAGGTTTCCGCTTCGTACTCGACACCAAGGCCGTGGGCAAGACACGCATCTCCAAGGTGGAGGTGCTGGACGACAAGACCGGTCGCTACTCTCCATTGAAGATGGATGCCGAGTACACCCTCTGTACCACCGACTATTGCGTTACAGGAGGTGGCATGTACAATGTCCTTCGCGATGCCCACATCCTTCAGGACAACATTATGCTCTACAACCAGGCGTTCATCAACTATGTTTCCGAGCACCTGAAGGGCGAGATACCCGAGCGATATGCCAAGCCCGAGGGCAGGATACAATTCAAATGACGTTCCCCATACAAAGCGTCATGAGAGGATACAGAACAAGAAACCCCAGAAGTTTTTCGGCTTCTGGGGTTTTCTTCGATCGATTGTCAGGTTTCTTTTATTTCAAGAGTTCCTCCAACTTCTTTTCAATTGCCTCGCCACGTATGTTGCGTGCAAGGATAGTGCCCTCCTGGTCGATGAGCAGTGTGTAGGGGATGCTTTGGATGCCATAGAGTATGGCCGCCTGGCAATCCACGCCCTTCAGGTCGCTCATGTGCGTCCATGTCATGTTCATGTCCTTGATGGACTTCTTCCAGGAGTTTTCGTCGCTATCGAGAGATATGCCCACAATACCGAACCCTTTATTGACATAGTTGTCGAATGCAGCCTTCACGGTAGGCATTTCGGCACGGCATGGAGCACACCACGATGCCCAGAAATCCACCAAAGTGTACTTGTTCTTGCTCACCACCTCCGAGAGTTTCATGGCCTTCCCGTCGGGAGTGGGCAGTTCAAAGTCGGTGAACTTCTTTCCGACTCCCGTATTTGCCAGGATTTCAAGATGCTTGGCAATCCTCTGTACGTTGCGGTTGTTCATGGCCTCCTCAGGAAGCATGGCTACGAGCACCTGCTGCTGCTCGGTGGGGATGTAATCGTTGTACTCTACAAACAGATGTTCTCCCACCTTGTTGGCGGCATTCAGTTCTATGTGCTTGTATGCCACATCGCCGATGGCAGACATCAGCACTCCTGCCTGTTGCTGGAGTTCGATTCTCTGCTCGTTGGTGAGCGAGGCATCACGGAATTTCGCATATACTTCCTCCAGGGCCTTTTTCGAGTCGTTCAGCTCGTTTCTGAACGCCTGGTATGCATCGTTGGTGGGAGTGCCGGTGGCAGAGGCTTCTCCGCACAGGTTCACGTTGATGTTACCGTTCTCTAGGAAGAAGTCAATCCTCTGTCGCTTGCCACCCTCGGGTTTTGCGCTGAGATAGCGCAGGACGGTGGTGTCCTGACGACCGTTCAAGGTAAATGCTTCGTTGAGAATCATTGCAGAATCCACCTTTGCAAGTCTCATTCCATGAGCCTCCTGAAGGTACACCCAAGTACTGTCGGCAATGCCTTCAGCCTTACCGGTAATCTTGAACGAAGGTTCGTTGTTGCATGACGCAAAAGCCATGATACCGGTTGCTAAGATAAAAAGAGTTTTCTTCATTGTGAAGTGTTTATGTGTTTTGAGTTAGGTGTTATCGGACTCTCCCCCAACCCCTCTGCAAGAGAGGGGAGTAGTTACGAATGGAGTTGAGAGTTTGATGTTTAGTGTCTTCGTTATCGTCTTAGTCCAGTTTTCACCTTTCCGTTTTCACTTTTCCGTTCGTCATCGTCTTCTAACGATGTACAGACTTTCTTCTTTGGTTCCAGAAGTTCCTTGGGCATCAGCACCACGGCCTCCTTCTTCATACCGTCTATCTTGATGGTAAGGGGTTCGCTAAGGCGGACATGTGCCACGTAGTCGGTTTCCTGCACCACCTCCAAACCTTCAAACAGAGAGCAGTCGTACTTGCCATTGCCTCGGAAGGCGTCGATGGTGAGATAGCCCACACCCAGTGAGGTGAGGTTCTGGAAGAAGTGTGTGCCCTGTGAGGGGTCCACCTGGAAATTCTCCAGTCCAGCCTCCACGATTACCTGTGCGCTGCTGATGTGAGGCCATTTCACGGGTATGCCCAGCCACGAGTCGCTGGAACCCCAGCGTCCAGGACCTATGAGCAGGCATTTGCGCTCCTCCTGAAGCAGAGAGCGGTTTATGCGCTCCACCTCGTCGGCAATCTGCGGATTCTTGCCAGTGGTGTACTTTGACTTTTCCCCAGTCTTTATGTATACGATGTCCGTGATGTCCGTGATGTTGCCATGACCGATGGCATTGTGGCTCCTGAGAAGGCACTGTTCGTCGGGTATGGCAGAGAGGTCTTCGTCCAACTGCATGCGGTTGTCCACCATGGGACGTATCTGCAGGAGGTAGAAGTCGCCCGTCTTGTCCTTGTTGATGTTGCATGCAAACTCTATCTCCACGGGTCGTTTCATCTCCTCCTGGCCAAGTTTAAGCACCAGACGAAGGAGTTCGGGCATGGGCCAGACGCCATTCTGTAGCACACCGGCAAAGGAGATGAGCTTGCGGTTGCGGCCCTCGTAGAAACCGTCGTAGATGCACTGGTCCACAGGGTCGAAGGTGGAGCAAATCCATTGCAGGGAACCGTCCTGTTCGGCTTCGCGCACGGGTATCTTTACCAGGTTGAAGCCGTCGTCCACCTGGAACACGGTCTTTATCCTGTATCCGAACTTGTCCTTCGGTACGCTGGTTTCCAAGGCGTAGAACGAGGTTTGCGTGTCGCGCAGGGCAATGTCCATTTCCGACATCTGCAGAACCTGCGTGGGGTGATATGGGCACACGCGCAGGGAGGTGCCTCCGTCCACGATGTACTTGCCCAGGCCCATTGCCAGGGAAACGGTACCCTCCTCGGCCTTCTCGTCGCCGATGGGGTAGTAGTTTACGGAGCGTGCCACGCCGGACACGTTGGGGTAGAAGCGTGTGCCATATTGCTGGCCTACTACTTCCTGCAGGATAACCGCCATCTTCTCCTGGTCGATTACGTTGGACGTGGCGGTCATATAGTCCTTGCTTCCACGGAAATACACCGAGGCATACACACCCTTGATGGCGTTGGCAAGCATTTCCAGACGGCAATACTTGTCCTCGTCGTAGGGAATCATGTAGGTGGAGTAGATGCCGGCAAAGGGCTGGTAGTGGCTGTCCTCCAGAAGCGAGGAACTGCGTATGGCCAGGGGTGTCTTCACCACCTCGATGAACACCTCCAGGTCGGCAAGCAGCCTGTGCGGCAATCGTCCGCGCAGGAAGCAGGCAAGCATCTCCTCGTCCGAGATGTCGCTCATGGCTATGGAGTAGAGTTCGTTCGTCTCCATGAACTCGTCGAAGATGTCCGTGCAGAGCACCAGAGTCTTGGGGATGTGCAGCAGGTCGGCATGCTCTATCTCGTTTTCGCGCACCTTCTTTATCATGCGGTCCAGGAAAGCCAGGCCACGGCCCTTGCCTCCCAGCGAACCTTCACCGATGCGGGCAAAGTTGGAATACTGGTCAAAGCGGTCGCGCTGGAACACCGCCACAACGCCCTGGTTCTTCATCCTTCGGTATGCCACGATGGCATCCAGGATTATCTGTCGGTGCACGTCCACGTCCTGCTCCTTGTCCCATGTAATCTTCTTCAGGAACTCGGCAATGGGGAAGAGGGCACGGCTGGAGAGCCAGCGGCTCACGTTGTTGTGCCTCAGGTGGTATTGCAGGGAGTCGAAGGGCAGGGTCATGATGTTGTCCTGCAATTCCTTCAGATTGTGTATGCGTGCCACCTCGTTCATGGTGGCAGGGTCGCGGAACACGAAATCGCCGAAACCGAAGTAGCGGCTCAGCAGGTCGCGTATCTCCACGTTGAGCAGCTTCGAGTTCTTGTCCACGAAGTTTGCCCCGCACTTCCATGCCAGTTCCTTGCGTGCCACCTCGCTCGACTCCATGATAAGTGGCACGTAGGGGTCGCGGGCACGTATGCAGCTGAGCAGTTTGTAGCCCGCCATCTCGTCCACCTGCGTGCTGTTGTTGTAGATGGGGAAGCGGCAATCGGAGATGACCCCTAGGGTGTTGTCGGCAAACTGCTCGTACAGGCTCCATGCCTCCTCGTAGGTTCGTGCCAGCACTATCTTTGGACGTCCGCGCATGCGCAAGGTCTCCAGCGAACTGTTCAGCGCCTCGGTGGCGAAGGCCAGGGACTGGTTCAGAATGTATTTGTACAGGTTGGGCAGAATGCTGGAGTAGAAGCGTATCGTGTCCTCCACCACCAGGAGCATCTGCACACCTGCCGAACGGATGTCGTGCTCCAGGTTCATCTTGTCCTCGATGAGTTTGATGATACTGAGCAGCAGTTCCGTATTGCCAAGCCAGCAGAATACGTATTCGAATGCCGACAGGTCCTCGTCCTTCATCCTTCGCGTCACACCATGGCTGAAGGGTGTGAGCACCACGATGGGGATGTTGGGGTTGTGGCTTTTCACACTGCGTGCAATGTCGAACACGTCGTTGTTCTCTGCCGCCGGCATACAGATGACCAGGTCTATGTCGCCATAGATCATCTTCTTTCGTGCCTCGGCCTTGGTGGACACCTGTATGAAGCGTGGAGGGAAGCGAAGGCCCAGTTTGGCATATTCCGTAAAAATCTTTTCGTCTATGCGTCCGTCGTCCTCCAGCATGAAGGCATCGTAGGGATTGGCTATGAGCAGTACGTTGCAGATGCGCTTCTGCATCAGGTCAACGAAGGGAGTGTCTTTCAGTTGCATGTGTGCTTTAGTATTTCAAGACAAAGATACGTTTTATTTGTTACAATGTGCCCTTGTCCTCCTGCCTTTTTTGCTTGTTCTCCTTGTTTTGTGCCAGTACCGTTACGAGAACACTCCAGTTTCCTCGTTAGGGAACTCCAGTTTTCTTGTAAGAGAACTCCAGTTCTCCTATAGGGAAACTGTGCCATTGCTATTACAATAAACCCCGAAAGCCATTAGACTTCCGGGGGCTTCATTTATAGGTTGGAATTTATAGTTTAGCCTTTGCTCACCCTCCCTGCAGGGAGGGGTGGGGTGGGTCTTTCTTACACCACGCCCTGTGCCATCATAGCCTTGGCCACCTTCATGAAGCCTGCCACGTTGGCACCCTTCACGTAGTTTACATAGCCGTCGGCCTCGGTGCCGTACTTCACGCAGTTCTCGTGGATGTTCTCCATGATCCAGTGCAGCTTGTTGTCAACCTCCTCGCTTGACCATGAGATACGGCCAGAGTTCTGAGACATTTCCAAACCGCTCACTGACACACCGCCGGCGTTGCTTGCCTTACCGGGAGCGTACAGAATCTTAGCCTCCTGGAACACACGGATAGCACCGGGTGTAGAGGGCATGTTGGCACCCTCGCTCACGGCGATAACACCGTTTGCCACCAGGGTCTGTGCCTGCTCCTCGTTCAGCTCGTTCTGTGTTGCAGAGGGCAGAGCAATGTCGCCCTTCTCGCCCCAGGGACGCTCGCCAGCCACATACTTGGCATTGGGATAGCGGTCAACATATTCCTTGATACGGCCACGGTACACGTTCTTCAACTCCATGATGAAGTCCAGCTTCTCGCGGTCAATGCCTTCGGGATCGTAGATGTAGCCGTCAGAGTCGGACATAGTCATCACCTGTCCGCCCAACTGGAGCACCTTCTCTGCGGTGTACTGAGCCACGTTGCCTGCACCAGAGATGAGCACCTTCTTGCCAGCTACGCTGTCGCCCTTGGTCTTGAGCATTTCCTGAAGGAAGTAAACGTTGCCGTAACCGGTTGCCTCGGGGCGAACCAGTGAACCGCCGAACTCGCGGCCCTTGCCGGTGAAGGTGCCGGTGAACTCGTGGGTCAGCTTCTTGTACATGCCGAACATGTAGCCAACCTCGCGTCCGCCTACGCCGATATCACCAGCAGGTACGTCCACGTCGGGACCGATGTGGCGTGTCAGTTCCAGCATGAAGGCCTGGCAGAAGCGCATAACCTCGGCGTTTGACTTGCCACGGGGGCTGAAGTCGGAACCGCCCTTGCCGCCGCCCATGGGCAGGGTGGTGAGGCTGTTCTTGAAGGTCTGCTCGAAGGCCAGGAACTTCAGGATGCCCAGGTTAACAGACTTGTGGAAACGGATACCGCCCTTGTAGGGACCGATGGCGTTGTTGTGCTGTACACGGTAGCCCATGTTGGTCTGGATCTGACCCTTGTCGTCCATCCATGTAACACGGAACTGATATACTCTGTCGGGGATGCAAAGGCGCTCTATCAGGTTGGCCTTGTCAAACTCGGGGTGCTTGTTGTACTCCTCTTCAATTGTTGCAAGAACTTCCTCTACTGCCTGATGGTACTCGGGCTCGTTGGGGAAACGTCTTTTCAAATCTTCTAATACCTTAATTGCGTCCATATCGCTTGTTTGTTTTTTTGTGTTAATTTTAATTTACCGCAAAGGTAACACAAATCTCGTTTTCTTGCAACAAAATGACGAAAAAACTTATTATTATGGTTACATTTTGTAAAATTGAAATCTAATTCCCCTTTTCGGTTGCTTTTTGATATATTTTGTTTTCTGTTCTCTTTGTTCCCTTGAGACAGGTGGAACGAGCGAAGGGGAGGGGACTGTTTCCACCAGCGCTTATGCGCATGCGTGTTTATATATAATGTATGCGCATGCACGTGTTGTGACGGTAAAAACAGAAGGACCTGTTAATCCGCGGTGGGGTTAACAGGTCTTGTCTTATGTTATATATGCTGTATTGTATCCTCTTACTTGCTGGCGTGCTCCTTGATGCCACAGATGCGGCGGATCTTGTTGGGGATTTCGGTGTTGTCCATGAAACCCTGGAACTGCTCGCAACCTACGCCGATGGCATATACGGGAACAAAGTCGGCGGTGTGCGAACCGGTTGTCCAGCCGATGCCGGTAATCTTGTCCAGTACCTGGAAGGTGCGTGCCACGAAATCGTTCAGGTCGGTGTAGAGAGTCTTTTTCTGTGCACTGGTCTTTGCCACGAAGGTGGTGTGGAAGGCATCCTGCAGAGCCTTGTCGTTGCTCTTGCTCACGGGGATGGCAGAGTAGAGGCCCAGTTTCTCCTGGAGGTACTCTTTCATGAACTCCCATGTTATCTCCTTGCCGCTCTTTATCATCTGCTGGCATTCGTACTGCATGGCCTGCATGGAGATGCGCTGGTAGTCGTAGTTCTTGAACTTGAGGTTATATGAACCGCCATTCACGCCAGCCACCATGCCGCCCGTGTTGTGGTCGGCAGTAACGACGATGAGGGTCTCGTCCTTGTGGCGCAAGTAGAACTCGTATGCTATGCGCAGAGAGTGGTCGAAGTTGAGAAGCTCCTTTACGGCAGCACCGCCATCGTTGGGATGCAGGGCATGGTCGATGAGACCGCCTTCCACCATCATGAAGAACTTCTTTGGAGAAACCTTCTCCAGGTGGTCCAGGCAAGCCTGTGTTATGAAGGGCAGTGTGAGGTTGCCCTGTATGCTGTCTATGGTGTAGCCTATGTGTGTTAGGTGATAGGGCTGGTTGAGCAGCACCACCTTGTCGCCATGCTTCTGCTCGTTCCACTTGGCAGGACCGTCTACCACGGAGTAACCGGCATTGCTGAGCACGGTGCGCACGTCGGGCTGACCCTGTGGGGCAGTGCCTCTCAACTGGCCGCCGGCAAACATCTGGAAGCCGCTTTGTGCCATGTCCTTGGTGATATCGTAGAACTTGTTGCGATGGTCCACATGTGTGTAGAATGCACCCGGTGTGGCATCGTCGGGAGCCACGGAGGTGGCAATGGCAATGCCATAGCCCTTGTCCTGAAGTTCGTAGGCAATGCTCTTCACCGCCACGGTGTCAGCATCTACGCCCAGCATGCCGTTCTTTGTCTTGTGTCCAGTAGCCAGTGCCGTGCCGCCTGCTGCCGAGTCGGTGATGGTGTGGCTGGCAGAGTAGCTTGTAGCCACCGATGCCACGGGGAACTGAAGCATCAGCAAGGGTTCCTTGTTGCCAAGAACCGTCTGGTTGTATGTCTCGGCACAAAGCACGGGGCTCAATCCCATACCGTCGCCGATGAAGTAGAAGATGTACTTGGGTTTCTTTGCCCCCATGGCGGTGATAACTACCATCATGAGGAGCAGGGTAGAGAGGATACGATTTTTCATATAGTTTAGTGTTTAGAATGAGGAGTTTAGCGGTGAGCGGATTAACGGTGAGCGGTTAGTTTTCCGTTTTAATTCCGCTTTGCAGTCTTGAACCTGCTCCTGCTCGAATTGTAGGGACGCTGCGTGCAGCGTCCGCTTGCTCTTGTTATCGGACGCTGCACGCCACGTCCCTACCATGCTTCTGCTTTTGACTTTGTCGAATTTGCTTCCGCTCAACACAGTTTAAGCAAGCTTAACTCTGTACTCGCTTACTCGCAAATTTCGCTTACTAGCAGTTTTCCGTTTTCCGTTTTCACATTTCCGTTCGTCTGTTCATTGTCCCAGTATTGCACGTACTTCGTCGCGCAGGTAGGGCACTTCAACCACGTAGGGTCGGCTGTAGTCGGGGTGGAAGATGGCCAGGCGGTTGGCGGAGACATGTATGCCGTAGTTCTTTTCCAGGAAGTAGCGGTAGACGCTCAGTTGCAGGGCATAGTGCCAATACGTGGTGTCGTGTATGTGTGAGATGGGACGGAAGGCACGTTTGCCCCAGTTGTTCACCTTGTCGGGAGTGCCCCCGTTCAGTATCTTGTTGCTTCTCTTCCAGTCGTAGATAGTGAATACGCCGTTCTGGTAATCCAGGAAGTCCAGTGTGCCCGCTATACGGCTCTCCTCGTCGTATATGGCCCATTCCGTTCTGAAGGGACACAGAGTGTGGCTTTGTGCAAACAGCTCGAACAGGCGGTATGTGTCGTCGCTCGTGTTGGGCAGCCCCAGGTAGTGGCGCTCTATCTTCTCGTGCATCTGTGTGCCCAGGTTGCGTGCCTCTTCTCCCTTGCGTGCCCACATGTCCTTGACCTGCTGAGGTGTCATGCCCATTGATGGAGCCTTCTTGGCTGCCCAGTAGTCGGCATCGAATTGCTCGAAATACTCGTTTATCAGTGTGGTAACGGACTTGAACACCTGTCCGTTGCAAGTGTATGTGTGCGTTTCGGGTTCGAACTTCAGCAATGCGTCTCTATGGTGTCTGTGCTCTTCGTTGTAACTCATGGTGAGGGTGTGTATTAGTTTGGTTAGTCTCTTTTTATTGCCATTCAACCGACAAAGATACTAAAAAACTGCCTTTCCATGAAATCCTCGCCATGTTTCTTTTGCTTACTGGCGGAAAAAGTTTTGCAAGCAAAGAGCGCAAAGAGCATCGAGTCTTTATTATCCTTCCGTATTCCACGCTGGCGCTTGATGGTCGCAAACTTCGTTACGACAAGAGTTTATGCAATAAAGTCCAGTTTTGTTTTGTTGTCTCGTAAAATAGTCTTACCTTTATCTACTAAATTCCGTCGCCACAGCGGTGGTATGAGGAAGGACTTTATCGAAAAAGGTGTTATTTAAATTATCTTCTATATTCAAACTATATTATTCAATGAAGAATTACGGACTTGTAGCATTGCTCTTCATAATGCTGTGTCCGGCACTGCGGGCGCAGCACGGAGGAGTGTCGGCAAGAAGGTTGCGGGCAGCCTATGAGGCGTTGGTCGGAGAGGGCGGAAGATCGCGGCAGAAGCTTTTCTTCGATGCCTTCCCCACAAACGGAGAGGATTACGAACTCATCTTCGGCTACCACCCAGAACTGCGGGACTCATCGCTTTACGATTGCGCTGCCGACATTGTGGAGGCCTTCTGGTGCCACGATGCGATTCCCGACTCGATTTTCTACAGCAAAGTAGCTGTCGTGACGTGCGGTCTGAGGTACGATGCGGACGCGCCGAACTACTGGCAGGCACGCTTGGAATTTGTGCTCACGCGGCATGGCAGGGATGCGGAGACTCTCATTGACCGGGTAGCAATTCTTCCGGTAGGTGACCAAATGCGCTTCTGGAGTTTCGTGTGGTCAACAACGCTCGACGACGAGGTACAGAGCAGGCGCGATTTTCACCGTGGCTACATCCTTAGACGGCACCCTCAAATGGTGCCAGTATACGACTCGGCACGTAAGCTCTTTTTCAATGGTATAAATCTTTCTTCGGAGCCTTCGCCACGAAACTTTCCCGAATGCGAATGATTATGTACACAACAGTACCATACTTCAAGCGGACGGCCATCTGCCTGCTTGCCCTCGCTAGCCTTGTCAAGGCATCGGCGCAAAGTCAAGACCTGCGTCCCGAGGAGATTACAGCCGCCCACGCCGCCCTCCTTTCCTGTCCAGACAGCCTCGCGGAGGTCCGTTTTTTCAACGCCTTTCCCGACCGTGGGGAGGATTTCACGCTCCTCTACGAGCCTCACAACTTAACGGCCGGTACAACTCTCAACCTCTCCGGCAGTTCATATTGCCACATCTCGGCCTTCTGGAATCTCCGGCTGATATCTGCCGAGGTACTGGCTGAGAAGGCGGTACGCATTACTTGCGGCCTCCGCTTCAGCCAAAATGCATCGTGCCACTGGCAATGGCATCTGCGCCAAGCGCTCGCCCGACCCGAGTTGAGAGATGTGATTGCAGATGAAGTAGCACGCCTGCGCAGCGGCCATCAGTTGGAGTTCTGGGCCATGGTGTGGTCATCGGCAGAAGCCGATAGCCGCGACCTGCTCTTCGAATCTCTTCAGCCCAGTCTCCTCACCCGCCATCCTCACACAGCCTCCATCTCCGCCTGCGCCTTCCAACTCTTCCACAACAAAGTCAGAAACTGGAAATGAGCAAGTGATGAAATGCTTGCGAGCACCTCAGGAGATGCACCCCAGGCATTAAGGGCAAGAGCCCCAACTTTTATGGTTATTACATTTTGCCTCTAGTAGAGATCAATTATTTAAGGAGTCCTATTCGTCTTTTTCTTGCTATTCCATAGCTATTATTGTTATCTTTACAGAGAAAAGAAAGAATTTAAGTAATGGTAAAAAAATAACTTCCTATAGTTTTCACTTCAAGTGGATTCATTATTCAACATTACCATGTCAATTAACAAAACTGTTTTTGCATTGATTATTTTGCTGTCATCACATGTTCATGCACAGCAAGTTTCTTTCCAGACTTTCCTTTCCGAGCACGAAAAGGTAGAGAAACTGGATAGTGCATCCTTCGGCAGCCCATACGAGTTTATTGAGAATGAAAACCTGTATTCTGAATTCCTTCCCCCTACAAATGACGACTGCCCTTGCAAACAGAAAGACATAAGGTGGCAAAAGGGAAGTTACATCGAGTTCAAGAATTTCATAGCGGTTGCCCTTCAGCGCTATTGCATGGACTATCAAGATGGCAACGACGAATGGTTCATGGAGAACGAAGGGTTTGACTACATGCTCATTACATATTCACGCGATGGCAAGATGATTGATTGCAAGACACTCTGCCATTCCGGCACTGCCGCCTATGCTATCTCCATAAAAGCATCGGACGATGGGCAAGGACTTGCGGTGGAACAACGGACATTGGACGATTGCAGTTTGCTGCTTCAATACAAGAATCTAGAATACACTTCCTGTACGCGCAAATACACCCTTCTATCGAACGGAAAAATAAATGAGCGCATAACCATTGCTCCCCACAAAGAGACGGTGGATGTCCTTTCCTCGCTAAAGCAATTTTCCTTTGAGCAGTTCAAGGCTTACTTCCACAAACAGGACAAGCACGTCATAGACCATACGCTTTTCACCATGGCAGAAGAGGACAAGGAACTGCCATTCGAGTCATGCCTGTCACTGATTCCCGACACGGTAGACACTAAAGGTTGGCCTCGCGAAATATGTTGGAATCCCTGCCAGTACATTGAAAGCGATGCCCTTTTCTACTTCTTCCTTATCACGGATTGTCGTTTCCCTAAGGAAGGATACCCATACGTGGAGTTCCTCGTATTGGAGTTCCTCAAGGATGGCACATTCAAGGGTGCAAAAAGCGTTTATCATTGGAGCGATGATATGGCTAACGTAGACAGCGACACCCAAAACACCATGGTTAACAAAGCACTAAAACGATTTTTTGCAGAGAGGACAAACAATTGCCCCCAGTAATAGTCATGCCAATGAAACTCATTTCCTCCTATATCCTTGCTTTACGAAGTATGTTTTTCATCATGATATTCTATAATTGTTCACACCTGAAGGATATTAGTGCATGGAGTAAGCAATAGGGATGGCTTTACAGGTTTCAGTAGACGTTTGTTTTGCTTCATTAGCAGAATAGGTTTACACCTTATTCATTAGCGCATAAAATTCATGCGCAAAGCAGGACAATGTTCAGTGCGATGGAGAGGATGGTGATGATGGGCCAGATGATGCAAAATATCCAGATGTTTATTTCGTTGTAACTCATTCCCACACGCTTGCCAACGAGGAGGAGGAAGTTGACGCAGAGCGAGAACAACTGGTCAATCTTGTTGTCGGGCAGGGACGGATATGTCTTGGTTCTGTCATTGAAGGCATACCAGTACTTGATACGCTGCTTCTTGCTGACAAGACAGAGTACAAGTACCGGTATGAGCAATATGCCAGAGAAAAGTATGATGAGAAGTCTTTTCATTTTTATCAGTTATGGAATGTCAGTTTCTCCTCATCGGTATCCACGATGATGGTCTTGGTGCAGTCGAGAGTGCCGGAGAGCAAGGTCTTGCTCAGATCGTTGAGCAGGAGGCGCTGTATGGCACGCTTTACGGGACGGGCACCGAAGTCGGGATTGTAACCCTCGCGAGCAAGCAGGTCGATGGCACTCTGACTGATGTCCAGGGTGATGTCGTTGTCGGCAAGGCGCTTCTTGATGATGTCCAGTTGCAGGCACACGATATTCTTTATCTGCTCCTCGTTGAGAGCGGTGAAGGTGATGATCTCGTCCACACGGTTTAGAAACTCGGGGCGCACGGTGCGGAAGAGCTGCTCGTGGGTGTAGTTGGAGGTCATGATGATGAGCGTGTTCTTGAAGTTGACGGTGCGTCCCTTGCTATCGGTCAGACGGCCGTCGTCCAGTACCTGCAACAGAGTGTTGAACACATCGGGATGAGCCTTCTCTATCTCGTCGAAGAGCACCACGCTATAGGGCTTGCGTCGCACGGCCTCGGTGAGCTGTCCGCCCTCGTCGTAACCAACATATCCCGGAGGTGCACCGATGAGGCGCGTAACGGAGAACTTCTCCTGATACTCGCTCATGTCTATGCGTGTCATCATCTGCTCGTCGTCGAAGAGGTATTCCGCCAGGGCACGTGCCAGTTCCGTCTTGCCCACACCTGTGGTGCCCAGGAAGATGAACGACCCGATTGGGCGCTTGGGGTCCTGCAGGCCTGCACGGCTGCGGCGCACGGCATCGCTGACGGCCAGTATGGCATCGTGCTGACCGATGACACGCTGGTGCAGTTCGTCCTCGAGATGGAGGAGCTTGTCGCGCTCGCTGGTCTTCATGCGGTTCACGGGGATGCCAGTCCAGCGGCTCACCACATCGGCAATGTCGTCCGAGGTGACCTCCTCGCGCAAGAGTTTGGAAGCACCCAGAGCCTCGGTGTTGGCCTTCAGTTCCTGTTCAAGTTTTGGGAGCAGACTATAGCGAATCTCTGCCACACGGGCATAGTCGCCCTCGCGTTCGCGCTGCTCGGCCTCTTGCTTCAGCGCCTGCTGGCGGTCCTTGATGGTCTGTATGCTCTCTGCCTGGGACTTCTCCTTCTGCCACTGCTGGCGCATGGCGGTTTCCTCGCCCTTGAGGGCATCTATCTCGCGAGAGAGTTCCTCCAGCTTGGCGGTGTCCTTCTCGCGCTTGATGGCCTCGCGCTCAATTTCCAACTGACCCAGACGGCGAGAAAGTTCGTCCAGCTGTTCGGGCACAGAGTCGCGCTCCATGCGCAGACGTGCGGCAGCCTCGTCCATCAGGTCTATGGCCTTGTCGGGCAGGAAACGCTCGGTGATGTAGCGGTGCGAGAGGCTCACGGCGGCTATGATGGCATCGTCCTGTATGCGCACACGGTGGTGCTGCTCGTAGCGCTCCTTCAGTCCTCGCAGGATGCTGATGCTGGAAGGCACGTCTGGTTCATCCACCTGTACCGTCTGGAAACGGCGCTCCAGAGCCTTGTCCTTCTCGAAATACTTCTGGTACTCGTCCAGTGTGGTGGCACCAATGCTGCGCAGTTCGCCACGAGCCAGTGCAGGCTTCAGTATGTTGGC
>JAZRII010000055.1:0-3286 GCA_045645225.1 Bacteroidaceae bacterium
ATTTACCTGTGTAGAGATTGCTAAAGTGACAGGGCTACCATTGGGTGGCGGACTGACGGACACACTCAATGCCTTGGCTGAAAGTGACTTTGTTCAACGGTACAACCCATACGGCAAAAGCGGAAAAACGACACTCTATAAATTGATAGATAATTTCTGTTTGTTTTGGTTGAAGTATGTGGAACCTCATAAGTCTGACACCGATTTTATGACAGAGAACATGACTTCAAACATTATGAAGTCGTGGCGAGGAGTGGCTTTTGAGGAGTTGTGTTGGCAGCACATAGGACAAATCAAGCAGGCATTAGGTATTGCTGGAGTTGGTTCGACCATATCGGCATGGGGCGTAAAGGGAACCGATGAGACCGATGGAGCACAAATAGATCTTGTCATTGTCCGAAATGACAATGTCGTCAATTTGTGTGAAATGAAATTTGTCGGAAGTGAATATGTCATTAATAAAGAAGAGGAGGCTAAATTGAGAAACAGAATTGAAACCCTTAAACACACCCTATCACCCAAACAGACTGTTCATCTAACAATGGTTACCACATATGGAGTGGCTTATGGGAAACATAGTGGTGTTGTGCAAAGGCAGGTTACGTTGGATGACTTGTTCTTGTAACTCTGTTGACGAATTTCTTTGTAAACAGAAGGCAAACCTTTAGGCAAAGATTTAGGCAAAAGTTTTGCGCGTAACTCCCGTGATTTTCTGTGCGTAAGATATGAAATCAGGCTCGTTGAACAACATCCAATTAAACTTGTGTTGCACTCGCTTGCTGGCGCGTTGATAAAATAGAAATTCATTAGAGCCACTAATAATCAGTGTCGTCCCGTGTGTGATGAAAAAAATGTTACCCCAATTTTTGAATTTTTTCCTTTTTGTTACTATATTATGCATGTAACACAATCAATGTAACGCATAAAACAGACAACTATGGTACAAATCAAATTATTCAGAGACCGCACTCCTGATATGGAGAAGGTTGAGAAGCAGATCAACACCTTCCTCCGCGAGCAAGAGGGTAGGATAGTGGTCAAGGACATCAAGTATACAGCCGACTATGTGAACCCCAACAATTCGGCTTGGCAGAACTGGACGGTGATGGTCATCTATGAGGTAGTGGAGAATAACGCATGAATGCTATGATAGGACAATCCGACCTTTATATACACGGTCCCCAGACTCAGCGCGATGCCATTGTGCAGATGGTGATGGCAATAGCCCAAAAGATAGGAGTTGACACCACCCGGGAGAGCGACTTGAACATCCCCATGGGCATGGTCATGGAAGTACTCGTGGGCGACTCAATGCACTTAGGGCTGCTCATCGGCCTTAACACCGAGGACCCCGAGTGTGTTGTCATGCGCGTGGAGATGAAAGACGAACTGGAATTGCGCGATGCCTTGCTTCAGTGCTTTCCCGGTATCGACATAGAGGTGGACGAGGATGTAGAGGGCATGGTGCCTTGGCCGTTTGAATAAGGGGCGGCAAACAAAGAATACAACAAGAAAGGAGACAATGCAATATGCTGGATGTAGCAAGTTATAATGAGCAGATAGAGAGGGAGGAGAGGTTGAAAAGGCTGGGAATGTTTTTCCTTTCCCTGTGTGCCTTGTTGTTTATAGCGGCGGTAGTGTACCTGGCCGTGCAATGGGGATACGTTGGCACCGCACGCTTTACGGCGTTCTGTGTGGCCGCCGCAGTTTACCTCCTGTGCAAGTGGGTGGTGTACCCCCTGTTGTGGCGCACGGCATCCCTTGTGCGTCCCCACCAGGAGACTTTCCACCGCCGGCGCACATTCTCCTCGGCACTGGGATGCGGCAACGTGCTGTTCGGACGTTTTCACATCTGCCCCTCGTTTCCAAGCGTCAGTTACTCGTTCCTGTCCCTGTTCTTCATACCCCTCATACCCACCGGGTGCTACGACCTGTCGGGGACGGGAAAGAGCGTCCTGTCCATCGGCACCGAGGAGCATTCCTCCCTGCCCATAGAATGGCGTGCCGTGGAGGTGCTCTACATCTATGCCAAGTGCTGGAGCATGGCCACGATAATAATCCTGCCGGTGGTTACATTCCTTGATTATGTGAGTTCATTGACCATGTAGTTTTTTGTGGTAAAGTATATGAAGAAGATCCTGTACATATATGGCTATGGCGGAAGTGCCCAGGGGAGCACCAGCACCATGCTCAGGCGCTTGGTGCCCGAGGGCTATTTGGTGGAGTCGTTTACCTACACGCAGGTGGACTTTGCCAAGGCTCGCCAAGAGATACTCGACTACATCCGTGAGCACGGCATAGACCTCGTTGTGGGCAGTTCGCTGGGAGCGTTCATCACGCTCACGCTCAACGGAATACCCCGCATAGTCGTTAACCCCTGCTGGTATCCCGGCGAGGAACTTCCACTGATAGACGTGCCCCACGAGATTGTACGCACCTATGCACCCCACGACCATTGGGTACAGGAGCACATCACAGAGGAGGACCGCCCCATGGTGCATGCCTTCTTTGGCGACCGCGACGAACTCTTTGGCGAGAAGTACATGGACGAGTTTCTTCGACACTATCCCCAGGAGCAATGCCACCGTATCCCATCCGGCCATCACCTCTCGGAGGAGGGGGCAAGGGAGATTGTCGGCTGGATAGACAAGAACCCTCAGTTCATTAATTCACAGAATCACTTGTAGCTTATAGAACCTGACATAAACAAATTTTCAGAACCCACCTATATACAATATGAGCCTTTATTTCTTCAATTATGAAACGGCCAGAACGGACAATGAAAGGAAATTGTCTGCCGAGCAACTTCTTACAATCTTCAACAGAAACATTGTGAAGAATGCTGAACTTCTGGATTACTTGGGCAAGAAAAACATCTTTGGCATAATATCCAAGTCAAGGAATGAAAATACCCATAGCCGCTTTGTGGCAGAACTGCTCTCGGGTACGTTCTTTAACGGCGATTCCCGCGAATCAACCTTGTTGCATTTTCTGGACATCATTCTTTACAGAGCCGGGAAGGAGAACAAGGTAGCGGAGGTAGACGAACATCTCCGCCGGGCAATACTTACCCGTTCTGTAATGTTTGAAAGAGTAGAGACGGAATGCGAACTTTCAGTCAGGAAATATCAGAAGGAATATTCAACATTCACCACACAGGCCAGTGCCGAAAAGGATGACCGTCTGGACATATACCTCAAGTTCAAGCTCCAGACTCCAATAGCAGGGCGTCATGAACTGGAAATATTCATTGAGAACAAGGTCAATGCCCTTGAGCACGACGCTC
>JAZRII010000056.1:0-37850 GCA_045645225.1 Bacteroidaceae bacterium
CGAGAACATAGGTACCACCATCACCGCCAACATAGCCGCATCGGTGGGTAACACCCAGGCAAAGCGTGCCGCCATGTCGCACACCATATTCAATGTGTTCGGCGTACTTTGGGCACTGGCTCTCTACAAGCCTTTCCTTGGCTTGGTAGGCACCGTCACCGCCACCGTATTCGGTTTGCCCGACCCCTCTGCCGAGGGCTTTGCCGTTAGCGGACCTAACACCGCCGAGGGCGTGGCTGCACTCTATGGACTTTCCATGCTCCACACCATGTTCAACACCATCAACACCTTCATTCTGGTATGGTTCATCAAGTACATTGAGAAGGCCGTTGTCCTCATCATCAAGGCTCCCAAGGATCAGGAAGCCGAGGTGTTCCGCCTGAAGTACATCTCTGCAGGTCCCCTGGCAACACCCGAACTCTGCATGGAGCAGGCCTTCAACGAAATCATACACTTTGCACAGATCTCCAAGAAAGGCCTCGGCTATGCCCGTGCAGCCATAGGCGAGACGAAGGAAGACAAGTTCAACGAGTACAGCAACAAACTCGTCAAGTACGAGGAAATATCCGACCGCATAGAGTACGAGATAGCCACCTTCCTGAACGGTGTCTCTGCCGCCGACATCAGCGAGGACACCTCCAGGCAGATAAAGGCCATGTACAAGATTATCAAGGAACTGGAATCGCTTGGCGACTCTGGCGAGGTTATCAGCCGCATCCTCTCCAGAAGAAACGTGCACAACAAGACCTTCGACGAGGATACCGTCAAGAAACTCCAAAGCATGGTGGATGCCGTGGACAACGCCTACGATGCCATGATAGAAAACCTGCTGGACGCCCACAAGGGCACACTGGTGGAGGTATCCAACGCCTACAATGCCGAGGACCGCATCAACAACCTACGCAACGACCTCCGCGATGCCGAGATAGAGGACATCGAGAACAACACAAAGAACTACCAGACAAGCGTCTACTACATAGACATACTGAACTGCCTGGAGCGCATGGGCGACTTCATCATCAACATCTCCCAGGACCTGGAGAAGACCTTCGTGCGCAAGTAACCCCAATTGCTAATGACCGATTTGGGTTAAACGGCACTCTAAAGAAAAGGAACCCGCAACTGCCTGCTGCATGTTGCGGGTTCCTTCTATGTATGCTTCGGGCAAATCAATGCTTGCCCGAAGTTTGTCTATACCTTATCTATATAAGTAGTCCTGGAACATTACGTGGTAAATCTGAAGTGCCTCTTCCATGGTCTTGTGGTTTTCGGATTGAGCATCCTTCAGAATCTCTACTGATGTATTCAACTGGTATACATTGTAAAGTATGTCCTGAGCACATGAACCTTGTACTTTCTTGGAAAGGCTGGAATACCATTGCAGATACTCGCAAGCATTGGTGGCAATGCCCATGACGATGTCCTCGGCATGCTGTTTCTCTCCATTGATGAGCCAAACGCGGGCAAGGTCAAGGCTGCCGCTCATGTAGTTGTGGCTTACGGTCTTGGCGGGAATTACCTCTTCGGCATAGCGTGCAACGTTCAGCGCCTTCTCTGCCTTGCCTTCGCGCAAGAGCTGCATGGCCAGTGACGACATAAGGCGGCGATGGGTGTAGCACATGCGCAATACAGTTTCGTCGAGATATATGTCGGGATTGTCCAGACCTCCGAAACGGAACTTGTTCATGATATTGTCGTACATGCGCTCGGTGTCCATTGTCATGCCAGTCTTCTTGGTATTGAAGGGAGTGATGCGATCCACCAGGCCTTCGCGCACGAAGTTGTTGCCCAGCGAGCCATAGTTGTCGCTGCCCACGGTGCAAGCCACATAGAGAGGACGCTCCCAGTTGGTACGGCACAGCATCTCGTAGATCATCATCTCGCTCTTGTACACGGCACGCTTACCCTTCAGGCTGATGTGCATAACGTCGGGGATGGAGTCGCCGGCAATCATCATGCCGCTACGGCGTACAGCCTCCTTGTCGATGGTAATGACAACAGAGTCGGTGGGGAAGCACTGTAGTTCCTCGTTCTCATTGAGAATCCATCTGTCGATGATGTTGCTCAGTTCGTAGGGATTATCGCCCAGCAGTTCCTTCATGGCCTGAGGGTCGTCCTTCAGGATTTCTATGGCACGCTCCAGTTCGCCTGGACGTACGGAGATACCTTCTCTTGTACCTGTAACGTATTGCAGGCGCTTCCATGAAATGGGCACGGCAGGAGAGTCGTAGGCAGGACGCTTCATCTGGTCGATATACCAGTCGGTTTGCAAGTAAGAAAGGTTGCAAACACGGGCATCTGTGCGTATGCCCTCTGTCTCCTGGCAATACCATAGGGGGAAGGTGTCGTTGTCGCCATTGGTGAAGATGATGGGAGACTTGCCCTCGTCCAGGCTCATCAGATAGTTCTGGCCGAAGTCGCGACAAGTGTATCGTCCGCTACGGTCGTGGTCGTCCCAAGTCTGCGAAGCCATTTGCACGGGAACGAGCAGACAGAGTCCGCTCAGCACGGCACCATACACCTCCTTCTTCTTGAAGACATATTTATTGAGCAGATCGCTGATAGCGGCAACACCCAAGCCAATCCAGATGGCAAAGGCATAGAATGAACCGGCATAGGCATAGTCGCGCTCACGAGGCTGGACAGGAGTCTGGTTCAGGTAAAGCACAATGGCCAGACCTGTCATGAAGAACAGGAAGAAGACTACCCAGAACTGCTTCACGCCCTCGTCCACCATGCCGTTCTTGGTGCTGATGCGCTTGTTCACCTGCCATACAAAGCCGAGGATACCGAGGATCAGAGGCAGACAGTAGAACACGTTGCGTCCCTTGTTCTCGCGAAGTTCAGTGGGCAGTTTGCTCTGGTCGCCAAGGCGCATATTGTCAAAGAAGGAGATGCCTGTAATCCAGTTGCCATGCTCCAGTTCGCCATGTCCCTGGATATCGTTCTGGCGTCCGGCAAAGTTCCACATGAAGTAGCGCCAGTACATGAAGTTCACCTGGTATGACCAGAAGAAGTAGAGGTTCTCCATCATGGTGGGCACCTTGATGGTCTTGCGCTCGCCAACGTGATCTATGGTGACGTTCTTGCCACTGATGCCACCCATCCATTCCTCGTAGTTTCTCTTGTGACGCTCGGAATACATGCGGGGGAAGAGCATATTGTATGAGTAGACATACTTGTTCTTATGTCCAATGACCTCATAGCGGTCGGGCTCGTTCTCTGACTTCTTCTCCACGCGCTGGTACTGGGGTGCACCCTCTATGCTTACAGGGACATAGTACTGACCCTTTACCTCCATCTTTACTGGAGCGGAATAGGGCTGGCCGTAGAGCAAGGGATTGTCGCCATACTGGTCGCGGCTCAGATAACTTCCCAGCGTGAAGACATCCTCGGGAGAGTTCTGGTCCATGGGTGTATTGGCCTCGGAACGTATAACGATTACTGCATAGGAAGAGTAGCCTATCATTATCATCAGCAGGCAGAGCAAGGTGGTGTTCATCAGTCGGGCAGAAACCCAGTGAACGCCTTCCTTGGCATAGTTCAGCACGAAGTAAAGGATACCCATTGCTACAACTCCACAGACAATGCTCATGATGCCATGTCCGTAGAAAGGAATACCCAGCATGCCAATGCCAGCAATGAAGGAAAGGTTCATGCGCAGACGGTTCTTCTGCACGGTAGATTCCCAGATAGCCCACAACACAACGGCAATAAGGATGAAGATGTAGACAACAAGACCGGTATTGAAGGGCATGCTGAGGGTGTTTACGAACAGGAGTTCAAACCATCCGCCAACCTTTACGATGCCAGGCACGATACCATAGAGAACCACGGCTACAAGCACAAAGCTGCCCAGCAAGGCCATAAGGCTGCCCTTGACATTAGGGTTGCTGTTGCGCTTGAAGTACCATACCAGCACAAGTGCAGGCAGGCAGAGCAGGTTCAGCAGGTGCACGCCGATACTGAGGCCGGTGAGGTAGGCAATGAGGATGAGCCAGCGGTCGGCACCGGGCTTGTCGGCATTGTCCTCCCACTTGAGGATGAGCCAGAACACAACGGCGGTAAACAGGCTGGAGTAGGCATATACCTCTCCCTCTACGGCAGAATACCAGAAGGTGTCGGAGAAGGTGTAAGCCAAGGCACCCGTCATGGCAGCTGCCTCAACGGTAATGAACTGTGCCAGGGTCTTGACTTCGCCGTTCTCGCCTACCAGTTTGC
The DNA here is from genome assembly GCA_045645225.1 of Bacteroidaceae bacterium. Lineage (GTDB taxonomy): Bacteria > Bacteroidota > Bacteroidia > Bacteroidales > Bacteroidaceae > Physcousia. The sequence continues at coordinate 4,222 of JAZRII010000056.1, forward strand.
GTGTGAGATGACTGATGCTCCAGAACAGGAACATGATACATGCTGCCGAGAACAAGGCGCTCATGATGTTCACCATCACAGCCACCTTGGTGGGGTCGTCGGTGAACTGCGAGAAGATGTTTCCCGTGAGCATGAAGAAAGGTGCACCTGGCGGATGTCCCACCTCCAGCTTGAATGCCGTGGTAATGAATTCGGGACAGTCCCAGAAGCTTGCCGTGGGCTCTATCGTGCAACAATACACGACAGCCGCAATGGCAAATGCGATCCACCCCATCAGGGTGTCAATCAGTTTGAACTGTTTCATTATTGTGTTTGTTTAGTTGTTTATGTAGTAAATAGAGATAACGAGTATGGCATAGCGCACAGATTTTCCTAAAGAGATGTACAGCAGCGTGGTGTAGGGGTTGGCACGCATGTAACCGAGTGTGACACTGAGGACACTGCCCAGGATGGGAAGAAAGCACAGGGTGCCTATCCATGCACCACGGCCGTCTATCCATGCCTTGGTCCTGTTTACCTTCTCTGCTGGTATGTGCAGATACTTCTCTATCCATTCCATGCGCCCGAAGGTACCTATCCAGTAGTTGAACATGGAACCTGCCACGTTGCCCACCGTTGCACAAAGGAACAGTGGCCAGGGTTCAAGTCCTGCCAATTGCAGGCTTGCCATTACAGCCTCGCTGCTGAAAGGGAAGACACTGCCTGCCAGAAAGGCGGCAATGGTCATGCCCCAGTATCCATAGTCTTCAAGTGCTTGTATCAGAAAGTCCATAGGCCCATATTTAAGGTGAACAACATCAATGCGAGAATCAGGCAGAGGCAAAATAGCAGATTGCTTACAATTGTGCCGGTAAGGGCAAAGAAGTGCGCTATCATCGTGCTTGCACCAAGCAGGAACACAGGATAAACCAGATAGTACAAATCCGGGATGCAAACCATCAGCAGCCAGGACGCAACTGTCTGCATAACGTAGATGTACAGATACATTCTGGTACGTATCTTGTCGTTATAATATGTGCGCAGGTAGTGCACGATGCCAATCACAGACAACAGCGTGGCAAAGGCAAAGTTCAGCGCCTGCGGTTCCCTGCACGACATCAGCCACGCATAGCCATCTGCTGGAAAAAGCCTTGTTGCCTGCAACAGTTCCCATCTACCCAGGATGAAGCCGAAGTCTCGGGAAAGTATGCACCAGCCCAAGACAAAACATGCTGGAAGCACCATGCCTACTGTTCCCGCCCAGAATCCGCGCCAGGTGAGGCATCGGAGGAAGACAAGAAGATACCAGTAGTAGAGCGGAACGAAGGCCAGCATGTGCGGTATGGCCAGCGACGCTATACCCAGGAGAAGAAAGGAATGGAAGATATGCAGCACAGGTTCATGCTGCTGGTATGCAAGGAACATTGTATAGTAGCTTGCCGCCAATGCCGTCACCGCCACCCACCCCATTGAAAAGGAGTGCAGGGCTGGCAGCATGGATATGCACACCACCCACACGGCGGCAATCATACTTGAACGTATGCGCAACAGGGCAAAAAGGTTTGAAGTCTCTATCACTATGTACGTGCAAACCGCAGCCAGCAGGAATGATGCTAATGCCGAATTACTGAAGGAAAATTCTTGCGTAGTGCCGTTCCAAAACCATGCAAGAGCACCTGTCACCATGCACAGAGGCAGGGTGAGGGTACTCTTGCTGACGTGATTCTGGAAACGGTTGTTGCGCATCTTGTCCTTACAGGTCCTGACCTATGTCCCTGCGGTAGTATTTGCCCTCGAACTGTATCTTCTGCGCCTCCTGCATGCTCTTTGCCAGGGCCTCTGCCTTGGTAGAGCCATAGGAACTTACGGCTATGACACGACCACCGCTGGTCACAACCTGGCCGTTCTTCATGTCTGTGCCGGCGTGGAACACTATGCTGCCTTCCACATCGCTGATGCCTGTGATGGGGAATCCCTTCTCGTACGAACCGGGATAGCCGCCGCTTACCATCATTACGCAAACGGCACTGCGCTGGTCAAATTCTATGCTCTTCTGGCCGAGGGTCTGAGTAGCAACGCCCTGAAGCAGGTCCACCAGGTCGCTCTTTATGCGAAGCATTACTGTCTCTGTTTCAGGGTCGCCCATGCGGACATTGTATTCTATAACCTTGGGTTCGCCATCAACATTGATAAGGCCGAAGAAGATGAAACCCTTATAGTCGATACCTTCCTGGGCAAGGCCATTGACGGTGGGACGGATAATGCGGTCCTCCACCTTCTTCATCCAAGCCTCATCGGCAAAGGGGACGGGAGACACGCTGCCCATGCCGCCTGTGTTCAGGCCTGTATCGCCCTCGCCAATGCGCTTGTAGTCCTTTGCTTCGGGCAGGACAACGTAGTCCTTGCCGTCGGTAAGCACGAACACCGAGCATTCAATGCCGCTCATGAACTCCTCGATGACAACACGGCTGGATGCACCGCCGAACATGCCTCCCAGCATCTCCTCCAGTTCCTTCTCGGCCTGCTCCAGTGTGTCAAGAATCAAGACACCCTTGCCGGCACAAAGGCCATCGGCTTTCAGTACGTATGGAGCCTGAAGGGTGCGCAGGAATGCCTTGCCCTCCTCCAGGGTCTCGCCTGTAAAGGTCTGGTAAGCAGCTGTGGGGATGCCATGGCGCTGCATGAAGCCCTTGGCAAAGTCCTTGCTGCCCTCAAGTACAGCACCCTGCTTGGAAGGACCTACGACGGGGATGGATGCCAGTTCGGCATCAGTCTTGAAGTAGTCATAGATGCCCTTTACCAGAGGATCCTCGGGGCCAACAACCACCATGGTGATGGCATTGGCAAGTACGAATGCCTTGATGGCATCGAAGTCGTCGGCCTTCATGGCCACGTTCTCGCCCACCAGTGCTGTACCTGCATTGCCAGGAGCGATGAAGAGCTTTTCCAACTTAGGGCTTTGCGCTATCTTCCAAGCCAAAGCGTGTTCGCGGCCACCAGAGCCGAGCAGAAGTATTCTTTCCATATATAGTGTTTATTTCAAGTAATCGTCAAAGTATCTTGTAATTCTCTCGTGCAGGTGCACGGCATCCTTGCCGTACATGTTGTGCTCGCCACCGGGATAGAGGAAGTAGTCGCACTGAGTTCCGGCATCAATACATGCACGGATGAAGCTGAGTGTGTGCTGGGGAACACAGACAGGGTCGTTGTAGCCGATTATAAGCTGCAGACGGCCCTTCAGGTTTCCGGCACGCAGACGCAGGTTGCTGTTCTTGTAGCCCTCGGGGTTCTGCTGGGGAGTGTCCATATAGCGCTCGCCATACATCACCTCGTAATAGTTCCAGTCGATGACAGGGCCGCCAGCCACACCCACCTTGAACACATCGGGGAAGGTGAGCATGAGGTTTGTGGTCATGAATCCGCCGAAGCTCCAGCCATGCACGCCCATACGGTCCTTGTCCACATAGGGCAGCGACATCAGGAATTCCACGCCCTTGTACTGGTCCTGGCACTCCACGGTACCCAGCTGGCGGAAGGTGGCCTGCTCGAAGTCGCGTCCGCGCCATTCGCTGCCTCGTCCGTCAAGGATGAACATGATGTAGCCCTTCTGCGCCATGTATGTCTCCCAGCCACGGCTGGACCAGTGCCAACTTGCATCCACGAGGTGGGCATGAGGGCCGCCATAGACATATACAATGGTGGGATACTGCTTCTTCTCGTCGAAATCGGCAGGCAGGACCATGCGGTAGTAAAGGTCGGTAATGCCGTCGGCCGCCTTGATGCTGCCGCTCTTGAAGGTTGGTATGCTGTAGCCCTGCTCCTTCCATGTGTCCTTGGCTGTGAGGATGTTTGTTCCCTTGCCCGTTGTAGTGGAAAGGAGGTTTATGCTACGAGGCACATCGGGGGCAGTGTAGGCGGAGATAACGGATGCACCGTTCTTGCTCAGCAAGGACATGTTGCATACACCCTCCTGGGGACCCAGCGGAGTGCGCTTGCCGCCAGAAACCTTCACGCTGTACAGGCATGAAGTGCGAGGGTCTGCCTCGTTGCTGCGGAAGATGAGGCGGCGTGCCATGGTGTTGAAGCCCACGAAATTCTGCACTACCCACTTGCCGCTGGTAACCTGCTTTAGTTCGCAAGTGTTGAGGTCCAGGACATAAAGATGGTTGTAGCCGTCGCGCTGGCTCTGCATCACAGCCTTGCTGCTGTCCCAGGGCAGGAATGCCAGGGGATGCATGGGCTCCACGTACTTTTCATGCTTCTCCTCGAGGACGGTACGCATTATATGCCCGGTTTCTGCGTTATACTGTACCAGACGCATGTGGTTCTGGTCGCGGTTCAGTTCGAACACATATATGCTCTTGCAGTCAGGCGCCCATGAAATGTTGGTGTGGTAGTCGTCCTTCTCGCCCACGAGCTCCAGCCACACGTTCTTCTTGGTATCGGTGTTGAACACACCCACCTTCACCTCGTGGCTCTTCTCTCCGGCCATGGGATAGTGGCATGAGTAGGTCTCGGCTATGCGAGACTCGCCCTCAGCAGCACCTTGCGACTTTATGTCCACCTGGGGATAGCTGGGCACCATGCTCTGGTCCATGCGATAGTATGCCAGGCTTTTGCCGTCGGGCGACCAGAATGTGCCTCCGCTGATACCGAATTCGTCGCGATGCACGCTCTGGCCGTAGACGATATTGTCGCTTCCGTCTGTGCTTCCGTCATTGCTGATGACCAGTGTCTCGGCACCTTCTGTGAACACATACAGGTTGCCGCTGATGGTATATGCCGTCTGGCGAGACTTCAGGTTAAAGTCGCGAGACACAGCACCATTGGGCAATACAGCATCATAGAGAACTCGCCCAGCATGGAAGTCGAGCATGATGCGGCGCTGTCCCTTTGTGAACATCACTATGGGTTCGTCGGAATAGGGGAACGAGAAATTGTGGGCACTGAATGCAACCTTCTCGGAAAAGCACTTGTTCACCTGCTCCACGGTAAGTATCTCCTTGCCGGTGTTAAGGTCGTACACGGCCTCGGGGGTAGTCTTCAGTGCAATGTTGCCCCACCACGAGGTGTACACATTCTCGGGGCGCAGACGCCAGTAGCTTTCGCCACCGCCAAGCAGTTCGTCCAGTGTGAACTGCTTCTGCTGTGCTGATGAAGGTGCCATACACATAAAACAGATTACTAATGATAACAAAGCCTTCAGAGAAAGCCACCTTGCGGGATTAGTCTTCATTGTCTCTACGGAATTTATTGAATGTTTTGTCGTTTCTTCTTTCAAAATTCTTCTTGCCGAACTTGTCGCCTCCGCGCTTGAAGTCGCGTCCTTCGCCTCCACGCTTGAAGTCGCGCCCTTCGCCGCCGCCGCGCTTGAAACTGCGCTCCTCGCTGTCCTTGCGGAAAGGTCTGTCGGCATTGTCCTTGCGGCCGAAGCCCCTATCGTCACGCCCGAACTTTCTGTCCTCGCGTCCGAACTTTCTGTCCTCGCGGGCATACTTGCCCTTGCCGAAGTTGCGGTCGCCCGAGAGTTCGCGCTCCTCGGGCTGTTCGCCAAGGCGTGTCTTGAAGTCGCGCTTCTGCTTGAAGCGCTTCTGGTCGGCCATCAGGCGTCGTTCCTGCGCTGTCTTGATGTCGCCGCCGCCGGCACGCATGTCGTTGAACTTGCCGTCGAAGATCTGGTACTTGCGCAGTTCGCACTCCAGCGAGCCGTTGTAGAGCGGAGTTCTCAGCGAGGGCTTCAGTCCAATGGCCTCAAAGCACTCCTCCCTGTAGCTCAGCACCCAGGCATCGCCGCCCACGAACTGATGCTTGAATCTCTCGCCTATCATCTTGTACAGCCCCAGAAGGTCGGGAGCAGAGATGCGTTCTCCGTATGGCGGATTGGTGATGATGATGCTCTTTTCCTTGGGCTGGGTGAAGTCTTTGAAGTCCTGCAGGGCTATGGTCACCTCCTTGCTCAGTCCTGCCGCCTTCACGTTGCGGGTGGCTATCTCCACCGCCTGTCGGTTGTTGTCGTAGCCGTAGATATGGTGCTCAAACTCCTTCTCCCTGCTGTCGTCCTCGTATATGCGCTCAAAGAGCTCGCTATCGAAGTCGGGCCACTTCTCAAACGCATATTCCTTACGGAACACACCGGGAGCAATGCCACGGGCTATCAGTGCAGCCTCCACGGCAAACGTGCCGCTACCGCACATGGGGTCTATGAGGTCGCACTCGCCACGCCAGCCTGTCTGCAGGATAATGCCGGCAGCCAGCACCTCGTTCAAGGGCGCCTCCACGGCTTCCTGACGATATCCACGACGGTGCAGGCTCTCGCCCGAACTGTCCAAAGCCAGGGTGCAGTCATACTCTGCCACATGGATGTGCAGCTGGATGTCGGGGTTTACGATACGGATGTTGGGGCGGTCTCCGGTCTTTTCGCGGAACTGGTCCACGATGGCGTCCTTCACCTTGTATGCCACAAACTTGGAGTGCTTGAACTCCGTGCTGAACACCACACTGTCCACGGCAAAGGTAGTGTCGTTTGTCAGATACTGTGTCCAGTCAATCTGCTTCACGGCATCATACACCTCATCTGCGGTCTTTGCCTTGAAATGACTGATGGGCTTTAGGATGCGTATTGCAGTGCGCAGCTGGAAGTTGGCACGGTACATTGTCTCCTTGTCACCCGTAAAGGACACCATGCGGCGTCCTATCTGAATGTTGTTGGCACCCAGGTCTATCAGTTCCGATGCCAGCACTGTCTCCAAGCCTTGAAAGGTCTTGGCAATTAGTTCGAATTCCATTTATTTCTTAATGTTAATTATCTTCTCAAAACTTGTCTTTTCTAATTCTTCTGCATCAATTTCTCGCCAGGCCTGGTTCCCTCCGTCACCCAGAGGTTGCCGCCGATAACGGTACCCTGCCCTATTGTTATGCGCCCCAGAACGGTGGAGTTGCTGTAGATGATCACATTGTCCTCTATTATGGGATGGCGAGGAATGCCTTTTATGGGATTGCCGTTCTCGTCCAGAGGGAAACTTTTGGCACCGAGTGTCACACCCTGATACAATTTTACGTTGTTGCCTATAATGCAGGTGGCGCCTATCACCACTCCCGTTCCGTGGTCTATGGTAAAGTGGTGCCCTATGGTTGCCGCCGGGTGTATGTCTATGCCCGTTTCGGAATGGGCCATTTCTGTCATGATCCTCGGAATCAGCCTCACCCCCAACAGCAGCATCTTGTGTGCCACCCTGTAGTTTATCATAGCCTTAATCACGGGATAGCAGCAGATAATCTCTTCGTAGGACTCTGCTGCCGGGTCTCCATTGTATGCCGCCTCCACATCCATGGCAAGCAGTTCCTTCAGTTCAGGCAGGAAGGCTGTCATCTCCCGGGCCTTGTCCTTGTCTATGACTCTGCACAACTGGGCATACAGCAACTCTTCGGTCATTCCTTCTCCGTAGAAATCGGGGAACAGCATGGAACGGAACGAATTGATTATCTCCTTTACTTTGCTTACCATAAAACTTGGTGTATTGGCGTATGTGTATATAATGCGTGCGCGCGTATCTTTTACAAATATAGCCCGCCGTTTCCGACAGGCTATTGCTTTGCGCTTCAGGATGGGCTTGAACCAACGACCCCATGATTAACAGTCATGTGCTCTAACCAACTGAGCTACTGAAGCAGTTTGCAATTGAGTTTTGCGCTTCAGGATGGGCTTGAACCAACGACCCCATGATTAACAGTCATGTGCTCTAACCAACTGAGCTACTGAAGCAACTTTTTGAGTGTTTTTTCTCAATTGCGGTGCAAAGATATAGGTTTTTTCGGAAATAAACAATATATTTGCAGAAAAAAATAACGATAAACCATGAAAATAATAGGAATTGGCAATGCTTTGGTGGATATTCTCTATCGTTTGGACGATGAACATCTGCTCAGCGAAATACATTTGAAGAAGGATGCAATGACGCTCATCAACGAGCGTTGGGAGCATGAAATCGAGGATATGACCGCAGACATAGAGAAGCGCATGTCCAGCGGCGGCAGCATAGGAAACACCATGCTGGCATTGGCACGCCTGGAGAACGAGCCAGCCTTCATAGGCCGTGTGGGCAGGGACGGCATGGGCGATTTCTTTGAACAGAAGCTCAACGATGCCGGAGTGCACACCCAGCTTATCCGCGGAAACGAGATGACCGGTGTGGCACACACCTTCATCACCCCTGGCGGAAGCCGCACCTTCGGCACCATGCTGGGAGCCGCATACTACATGGGGCCCGACGACATTTCCGTGGACATGTTCCGTGGCTACGACCTTCTGCACATCGAGGGATACCTTGTCCAGGACCAGGACCTGATAGAAAGCATCTGCCAGAAGGCAAAGCAGGCAGGACTGATTCTCAGCCTGGACCTGTCCAGCTTCAACGTGGTGAGCAAGAACCGCACCTACTTCCACCACCTTATATCCGACTACATCGACATCGTCTTTGCCAACGAGGGCGAGGCACGTGCCTTTACCGGCAGTTTCGATGCACAGGAGCAGGTAAGGCACATTGCCCACATGTGCGACATTGCCGTTGTGAAGCTGGGCGAACAGGGCTCCATCGCCACGATGGAGGGCGGGCGCATCTACAAATGCGACGCCATACACGTGGAGCACGCAGTGGACACAACTGCAGCCGGCGACTACTTTGCAGCCGGATTCCTGCATGCCCTGACACGTGGCCACAGGCTAAAAAAATGCTTACAGGTGGGCACCGTACTTGCAACCGAAGCCGTGCAGGTAATAGGCAGCGAGCTGCCGCCATCTGCATGGAACAGAATCAAGACCGGCATACATTGCAGACAATTATAGCACCACACCTAATATGCATTCCCACCTCTACATGCAGTGGGAAAGAAGGATATCTTTTATGAAAAATGTCAAGACTCTCATAGTCTCCACCCTTATGTTTTTGTGGGGGGGACAAACAATTATGTCCCATGCACAAGTAGCAGAAAACCATAGTTCCAAAGTAGGACGCAATCTTGAGATATTCAATGAAATATACAAGATGCTGGACCTATTCTATGTTGACACCCTTGCTGCCGACACCGTTATGCAATGGGCCATTGACGGAATGCTTATGAAGGTGGACCCCTACACCTCATATCACCCTGCTGACGATGACGACCTGCGACAGATGGCAACTGGCAAATATGCCGGCATAGGCAGTATAATACGTTATCACAAGAAGCATGACAGAGTAATCATAAGCGAACCTTATGAAAACACACCGAGTCAGGATGCCGGATTAAAAGCAGGTGACATTATCCTTACAATTGACGGCAAGGACATCAAGGGTATGATGCCTACAAAAGTGACCGAGATGCTACGTGGAGAGGCAGGCACAACCTTTGAACTGCGCTTCCATCGCCCTGGCGAGAAGGAACCTCGCACGGCACACATCACACGCCGCACAATACAGTTGCCAGCCATCCCATACTATGGTATTATAGACGATGGCATAGGATACATAAACCTTTCCAGCTTTACCTCGGGATGTGCCAGGGAACTGCGCAGCGCCCTCCTGCAACTTGTTTCAAAAGGAGCAAAGGGCCTCATCCTTGACCTTCGCGACAATGGCGGCGGAGCCATAAACGAGGCAGTCGACATTACCAACCTATTCCTGCCCAAGGGCGTGAAGGTGGTATACACCAAGGGCAAGCAGGCTGCCATGAACCACGAATACTCCACCACCACAGACCCCATTGCCCCTGACATGCCCCTGGTTGTTCTGGTAAACGGCGCTTCTGCCTCATCGTCCGAAATAGTGAGCGGAGCCCTGCAGGACATGGACCGAGCTGTCATCATGGGCACACAGACATATGGCAAGGGATTGGTACAGAGCATACGCGATGTCCCATACCGAGGGGAACTGAAAATCACAACCGGACGCTATTACATTCCGTCCGGGCGTTGCATTCAGGCTCACCAGTATAACCACGACGGCAGTTCTAAGATTATAGCAGACTCACTGAGAAACATTTTCTACACCCAGGCCGGACGCATTGTAAGAGATGGCGGTGGCATACAACCAGACAGCATCATTGCAAACGACACATTGCCCACAATGGTGTACGACCTGGTACAAAGCGACATTTTCTTCGACTGGATAACCGACTTCGTTGCTTCAAACCCAACCATAGCGGAACCCGGGGACTTCCGTGTGACAGACAGTATCTATGCCGACCTTTGCACCTATGTGGCGAAATCAGATTTCACCTACAACCGGCGCTCCGACGAAATAATACAGCTACTAAGAAGAGTTGCCGCCATGGAAGGCTATCTGGAAGGTGCGGAAACCGAAATGAAGGCGCTCGAAGCCAAATTCGCCCCTAATCTACAAAAGGACCTTGAGCGCATGAAAAAATCCGTGATACCTTACCTTGAGAACGACATTATCATCAGATACTACCATCAGAAGGGAACCATACGCCATGCACTGCCCAACGACAAGACCTACCGCAGTGCCATAGAACTGCTCCGAAACCCAGAAGCTTATAAGGCAATACTGACAGCTATTCAAAAATAAATCACAATGAAACACAATATCCGCAAATCCAACCTCTCGTTCATGTATGGCATCATAGCGATGTCAATAGTCGTCTTGCTCATCGCATCATTATTCCTTTATTGGTGCATGCCTGCAAGCCAACAGACAGAAAACAATACAGAAAACACAACCATAAGTTCCTTTACGGAATAATCAAAGCGCACCCCGCCGCTTAACCTGGAGGCAAATAATATGCAAGGCGAAAACCGGAATTTTCCTGGTTTTCGCCTTGCCACTTCCTGACCTCCCCCTTACTCTACAGCAATCTTAAGCCCTAAATCGGCAAGACTACACCAAGTGGCGTATCAGTTCCTCTCTGTCGCCGGGCAGATAGTCGATGACGGGGATTTCTATCATTGTATATGCACCAGGTTGCTGACGCATGGTGGCACGGGCGGCATTGACCAAGACCTGAGATGTGAGGGCTGGATTGTTGATCTTCATGTTGAACTCGAACAACTGGTTGTGTGTCTGTCCGCTAACACCCTTGCGGACGAGGTTCACTCCGTGACCGACATCGTTCAGGGCATCCACGCTGTCCACCTGGAATACATGTGTCTCGTCGTTAGAGAAATATGGGTCGGCCTTTATTTCCTTGGTAACCTCCTCCAGAGAAGCGCCTTCTTCCAGTTCCACATACACCATGCGGCGATGTATGCCTTCGCCCACGGGGATGGTCATAGATAGAGCATCTTTCACTCCCTTCTTGGAACGTACGCAAACGCTATGACCCATAGAACGGCCAGGGCCAAAGTTGGTATAGGTCAGTCCCTTGGGTGCAAGACTCTCCATCAGTGTACGCACCACGCTATCCGAACCTGGATCCCAACCTGCGGCAACCACGCTCACGGCACCATTCTCCTTGGCAGCCTTGTCCAGAGTGCGTCGCAGGTCAACAATGAGACCGTGGATGTCGAAACTGTCCACTGTGTTGATGCCCAGCTTCAAGCACTCCAAAGCATATTCCTGTACCGAACGGGTGGGAGTGGCAAGGATGGCCACGTCCACTTTTTCCAGTTCCTTTATATCTTTTACTATGGTGTATCCTTCTATCTCTCGGGGGCATCCTTCGCGACCGGCACGGCGCACAATGCCCGCAATTTCCATATCTTGGGCAGCTTCCAAGGCTTCAACGGCGGATTTACCAATATTTCCGTATCCAACCACTGCAACTCTAATTTTGTTCATATTAATGTGATTTTTGTGTCATTTTTGCGTTTTTCCATGCAAATGTACAACAATTTGCTTGAATACACAACAACCATCTTCCGCTTTTTCACATTCTTTTAGTTTACAAAGTTTGTAATTGTTACAAAATCTTTGTACCTTTGTACACAAAATAAGCAAGAAAGAATATTAACCACTTAATACTTCAAAGCTATGCAGTTGAAGAATTTACAGAATGACTTTAAAGGTACAGCGTGGAAGCACGAGATTGACGTTCGTGACTTCATTCAGAACAACTACGAGCCTTACAATGGCGACGAAAGTTTCCTGGCTGGCCCCAGTGAGAAGACAAAGAAACTTTGGGACATCCTCTCAAAGATGTTCGAGGTAGAGCGCGAGAAGGGCGTTTACGATGCTGAGACCAAGTTGCCCCAGAGCGTTAGCACATACGGTGCTGGATATATTGACAAGGACAGTGAGGTTATTGTTGGTCTGCAGACCGATGCTCCCCTCAAGCGCGGTATCTTCCCCAAGGGCGGTATCCGCATGGTTGAGGCATCTCTGAAGGCTTACGGCTACGAGTTGGATCCTGCTACAAAGGCTATTTTCACCAAGTACCGCAAGACTCACAACGAGGGTGTGTTTGCTGCTTATAATGATGACATCAAGGCAGCTCGTCACGCTCACATCATCACCGGTCTGCCCGACGCTTATGGCCGTGGCCGTATCATCGGCGACTACCGTCGTGTTGCTCTCTATGGTACCACAAACCTGATTGAGGAGAAGAAGCGTTTCCACAAGCGTATTGACATCCAGGAGTTCACCGAGGAGATCGTACGTTGCCGCGAGGAGATTACCGACCAGATCAATGCCCTGAAGGAGTTTGAGAAGATGTGTGCTTCTTACGGTTTCGACGTAACAAAGCCCGCTACCAACGCTCGTGAGGCTATCCAGTGGACCTACTTCGGTTATCTGGGTGCTGTTAAGGACCAGGACGGTGCTGCCATGTCTATCGGCCGTATCTCTGCTTTCCTTGACATCTACATCCAGCGCGACCTGAAGAACGGTGTCATCACCGAGGAGGAGGCACAGGAGATGATCGACCAGATGGTTATGAAGCTCCGTATCGTTCGCTTCCTGCGTACTCCCGAGTACAACGACCTCTTCTCTGGCGACCCCATCTGGGCTACCGCAAGCATCGGTGGTATGGGTATCGACGGCCGCAGCATGGTTACAAAGACCGACTACCGTCTGCTCCACACCCTGTACAACATGGGTCCCTCTCCCGAACCCAACCTGACTATCCTGTGGTCAGAGCGTCTGCCCGAGCCTTGGAAGCTGTACTGTGCAAAAGTAAGTATCGACACCAGCGCCCTGCAGTATGAGAACGACGACCTGATGCGTCCCGAACTTGGCGACGACTACGGTATCGCATGCTGCGTAAGCCCCATGAAGATTGGTAAGCAGATGCAGTTCTTCGGCGCACGTGCCAACCTGGCCAAGTGTATGCTCTATGCCATCAACGGCGGTCGCGACGAGGTTAGCGGCGAACAGATTGGTCCCCGTTTCAGCCCCATCACCGGCGACTACCTCACCTACGAGGAGTTCTGGCCCCGCTTCGAGCAGATGATGCGCTGGTTGGCAAAGACCTACGTGAACGCTCTGAAGATTATCCACTACATGCACGACAAGTACGACTACGAGGCATTCGAAATGGCTCTGCACGATGGTGACGTTCAGCGCACACGTGCTACCGGTATCGCTGGTATCTCTATCGTTACCGACTCTATCGCTGCAATGCAGAACTGCAAGATCCGCATCATTCGCGACGAGACCGGTCTGGCTGTTGACTATCAGATTGAGGAGGGTGAGTACATCCCATTCGGCAACAACCACGACGAGACCGACCAGATTGCCGTTATGATCACAGAGAAGTTCATGGAGTACCTGCGTCAGCACCGTACATACCGCGACGCTATCCCCACCCAGAGCTTGCTGACCATTACCTCTAACGTGGTTTACGGCCGTAACACAGGTTCTACACCCGATGGCCGTAAGGCTGGTGTTCCCTTTGCTCCCGGTGCTAACCCCATGAATGCACGCGACATCAAGGGTGCTGTTGCTGCTTTGGCATCTGTTGCCAAGCTGCCCTTCCACCACTCTAAGGACGGTATCTCTTACACCTTCGCTATCACTCCTGCCTCTTTGGGTAAGGACGCAGAGGCACAGAAGCAGAACCTGGTGAACCTGATGGACGGTTACTTCACTCCCGACGGTGGACAGCACCTCAATGTGAACGTATTCGACCGCGACCTTTTGGTAGATGCTATGGAGCATCCCGAGAAGTATCCTCAGCTCACCATCCGCGTATCTGGTTATGCAGTTAACTTCGTGAAGTTGACCCGCGAGCAGCAGCTTGACGTACTCAGCCGTACCATCAACCAGAGCCTGTAAGAAAGACGTTATTCGTAATTAGCGTTGCGAAAAACTTAATGTAATATCAAAGAGCCTCTCTCCTATTATAAATATTAATAAGGTGAGAGGCTCTTTCGTTTAACAACGAGAATATTATCCTGGGCTTCTGATGGGCTTTTTTGCGGACGCTGCACGCAGCGTCCCTACCATCACCACAAACAAGTCAATAATCAGAAATCAGTACCCTATAATCTGTACTCTGTTATCTGTACTCTGTTATCTGTACTCTGTTATCTGAAATCCGTACTCTTATGAACATAGGTCGTATCCACTCTTTGGAATCCTTTGGCACTGTCGACGGTCCCGGTATCCGTTTCCTTGCCTTCATGCAAGGCTGCCCCATGCGTTGTCTCTTCTGCCACAATCCCGACACCTGGGATTTGAAGGCTCCTGTCAAATACGAATGGACTGCCCAGCAATTGCTGGAAGAAACACTGAAGTATCGTAATTTCATCAAGACCGGCGGTGTTACCTGCACTGGCGGCGAACCCCTTGTCCAGACCGCCTTCGTGGAGGAATACTTCCGTCTGTGCAAGCAGGAGGGCATACACACGGCTCTGGATACCAGCGGTGTAATCTTCAACGATGCAGTGCGCAGTCTTTTGGAAGTAACGGACTTGGTTTTGCTTGATGTAAAGACCGTGGACGATGAACTGCATCCCCGCCTTACAGGTCACAAGCGTACGCATCCCCACCAGATGATGGAGTACCTGCAAAGCATTGGCAAACCCGTATGGATCCGCCATGTTGTTACCCCCGGCATTAACGACGATGACGAGCACCTGCTGGCCACCGCACGCTACGTAAGCCAATACAGCGTAGTAGAGCGCGTGGACATCCTGCCGTACCATATTATGGGCGAACATAAGTATGAATACATGGACATGGAATACCCCCTCAAAGGCACACCTGCCCTATCCATAGAAAATAAACGCCACGCAGTGGAAATCTTCCAAAACATACTCTCCTGCAAGGTGGTGTGAGGAAAACGCAAGGTCCTGCCCTAATAGAGGAAGAAAGGAATGAGAACTTGCTAACATAAAGTCGATGCCCATAGGAGCTTAAGTCAAATAACAAAAAATATGTGAGATAACTTTGCTCTCGACCCTATGTGGCACTGAACACCATTACAAACTTATGTTTAGGAAAATTCTATCTATATTACTCAGATTCATGTGTGCCACTGTGTTGGTGGCAGTAATGCTGGTGGTGGTTACAAGTGTCAGCGTGATTTATGATTTCCAGGACCCAGCACCCTTCCAGGGGGATTCTATCTTCAATCCCTACCGCAACTTCGATTCAGCAACAGGATGGAAAAGGGCTGTATTCCATGTACACACCAGGGTAAGCGGACCGTTGAACGAATGCGAGATGTGGCCTGACAAGGTGCTTGAAAGTCTGAAGAAATTCAACTACGACATCGTTACCTTTTCCAACCATAACGAACTGACTACGCATCCCGTAGATTCCACATTGCAGGTCAATGTGTACGAGCATGGCTACAATCTGTTCAAGTATCACAAGCTTGTATTCGGTTGCGAGGAGGTAAATCATTTCGATCACATGCTGCCATTCCTCGCATCGCAGAAGCAATTCCAGATAGACCTGCTTGCCAAGGATGCCGATATAATACAGATAAACCATGTGCTCAGAACCAAGATGATACCGTCTGGTCAGCTAAGGAAGATAGGCGGTTACAAACTGATGGAACTGGATAGCGGGCGCTCCACGGAGAATACCTATTGGGACGATGCCCTGAGTGCAGGACACTACAGTTTTGGAGTGGCGAACGACGACCTTCACTTCCCCGACCGCTCGCATTGCATAGCCGTGCGATGCAATTTCCTGTGTACACCCTCTGGGCGATATGACGACATAAGGAAGACTCTGTTTGACGGAGCATACTATTCCATGCGCATTCCAGACTATGGCAACGGCAACTGGGAAATGAAATACGAGCAAAACAGGCGTTTGCCCTACATCACCGGTATAGGTTTGCAGGACAGCACAATCTACATATCAGTCTCGGCACAGGCTGATAGTATCAAGTTTACAGGGCAGAACCATTCTACGCTGTTACTGACATGCAATACAGACACAGCATCCTACATGATGCGAAAAGACGACCCCTATGCTCGCATCACAGCATATTTCCCTCAGGGTGAAGTGATTTATTCCAATCCCTTTGCCCGATACGACGCGACCTTGTCGGACACTCCTTTCAGAAAAAACACACATAGCGCCAACTATCTGCTCACTGCGCTGTTCAACCTGATGTTGCTGGTTATGCTGGTAGCAACAGTTGGTCTATTATACAAACTTGTAATTCGAAGAAAATGAAGAAACTGCTAAAAGACAAGGCTACGCTCACATGCGCATCTTTGACACTGAGTGCATTCACCCTGATTGCCTTTCATTTCCCCGTGTTCAGATACGCTGCCGAGCATCAGGACGGCGGATTCAACGGACTGCTTATCCTTGGAGGAGCAGCACTCATCATGCTTGCCTTGAACTTCCTGGTATACTACCTGATAATGTATCTGGGCCGCATTGTTGGCAAAGTGCTCTTATCTGCTTCATTCATCTGCAATGCCATCATGCTTTATTTTATCGTTACATACGAAACATTGGTAACAGACTCCATGATGGGCAATGTGTACAACACCAGGTTTTCTGAAGCATCCGGTTTCTTCTCCCTTGCCGCGGTGCTTTATATCCTGTTTTTGGGCATTCCGCCTTGTCTGTATCTGTTATTCCGCAAGGTGGAATACGGCAAGTTCAAGTCCTTTCTGCTCAACACCGGCGTTGCCCTGTTGGTAGCCTTGATGGGAGTGGGGGTAAATGCCACCAACTTCACATGGATAGACAAGCACGCCACAGAATTGGGAAGTCTGCTCATGCCCTGGTCGTATATAGTGAATACAGTGCGCTACTACAACAAGAAATACAATGCTAACCGCAAGGAGATACTGCTGCCCGATGCACAAATTTCTTCAGCAGACAAAGAGGTTGTGGTGCTTGTCATAGGCGAGTCGGCAAGGCGGGACCACTTCTCTCTGTATGGCTACGAAAAGAAAACCAACCCATTGCTCGAGAAGGACAGTGTGACTGCTCTTGTCGCCTTGTCTTCCTCCACCTACACAACGGCAGGAGTAAAGGCTATTCTGGACCATAAACCCACTGGCGACCTGTACGAGATTCTGCCCAACTATCTGTATCGCAATGGAGTGGACGTAATATGGCGCACTTCCAATTGGGGCGAACCGCCAGTTCATATAGAGAAGTACCTGACCCATAGGGACATAAAGAAACGATATCCAGAAGCCGACGACAGGTACGACGGCATACTGCTGGAGGGACTGTATGACGACATCATCTCCTGCAACAAGGAAAAACTGCTTGTGGTACTGCACACCAGCACAAGCCATGGACCTACATACAATAAAAAATATCCATCCTCGTTTGAAGTGTTCACACCTGTCTGCACAACAGTGGAAATGTCCAAGGCAAACCGCGATGAACTGATGAATGCCTACGACAACACCATCGTCTATACCGATTATCTGATACACTCCGTTATAGAAGTGCTTCGCAAGGTAGAGGACAGGAACTGCTGCATGCTCTACGTATCCGACCACGGGGAATCTTTGGGCGAGAACAACCTCTACATGCATGGTGTGCCCATGATGATGGCACCAAGGGAGCAGATAGAGATTCCCTTCATCGTGTGGAGTTCCGACAAAAAACTTAGCATCAAGAACCTCAATGAAGTGGGCCAGTACCATGTTTTCCACAGCATCCTCCGCTTCCTGGACGTGGAATCGCCCATCTATGACGAGAAGATGAATATCTTTGAATAGCAGCCAAAACAGGTATTTCCTTTGTGCTAATGCTGCAAGAAGACATTAGCGTATAAATGATTGCTAATTGTCCAGAAGTCTTGACAAGGCTTCCACTTCGGGATCGGAATACTCTGTTGATATGCCCACAGAGGCATCGTACGAGGCGGCTATGGGGAGTATCGCCTTTATGCACATCAAATCATGGCTGAATAGGCAACTTTGGGTGATGCTCTTACAATATCAGGTACTGCACAGAAGAAAGGGCGGACAATTGGCCTTACCGAGGACAAGGGCGTGAATATAGTATTTGTTCGCCGAGAGAATACCAAGGACAAGGGTGTGAGAATACCGAGGACAAAATGATACCGGTTGAACGGACAAAAACACGGTATCGTGCATGCTCAATACCACCCACGGACCGATTTGGGATAATAGTTTTCCTAATAAGGAAACTACATACGTAATAGTGATGAGTATGAAAATGCCCCGTAGCGCAGTTGGATACGCTACGGGGCAATGATTATTTTCATTGTAAGGATACTACTGCTCTTCCATGAACATGGGATCCCATGCGGGGAGAAGGATGGGTTTCTGCTCCATGAGTTTCATGAGTTTCTTGGGCATGTACTTCTTGTTTACCACCACGCGGAACATGTACTCGTTGAACCACTCGTTGGTCATGATGAGATAGCCGTTGTGACCGCTGGCAGCACCCCAGGAGTTCTCCACCTTCCACTTGATGGGGTTGCCCTTTTCGTCCAAGTCTACAGCCATGAGAGTCATGGCATGTGAAGAACCAGAGTCACGAGTCTGGATGCGCTGCTTCTTATTCATACCGAAGGTAGTGCCGAGCAGAGAGTTGTAGTCCCAAGCCTGGATGTCCAGAATACCCTTCTTGCTGTCCAGGAACTTGCCCACGTCGCAAGAGAAGTACATCTGCGTGCTGTCCTGAAGCGATGCTATGGCAATGGGAGCCAGATCCTTGATGTCGAGGTTGAGATAGAGCCAGTTATGACCCTCGTGCATGTGGCGGTCCATATCTATCTCATATACCTTATTATATGGACGAGAGGGGTCGTTCATGAGCATGACGTAGTCCTTCTGCAGGTCACCTGCCTCGGCACAGTACTCGTGATAGAATTCCAGCGGTGTGTACTTCTTCAGTTCTGACAGCAACTTGCCATCCTTGCCACGAGGAGCCCAAAGGAACTCCTGAACGGGTTCGCCATAGGCCAGTACAAGCATCTGGTAGATGGTCTTCATCTGCTCCACCTTGTAGGCCTGGAGTTCTGCCTCGCCCTTGCCTGCTTGGGCCTGCTCGCGCAGGTTGATGGCAATCTCGCGGAGCTTGCGCTTCAAGTGACCGTCAATCTCGTTGGTATTGTTGCTCGCCCAGGTTTCCTCCTGTACCTCTGCTGGTACCAGGCCGTACTTGCTTACGAGGTCAGCCACACCGGTGTATGTTCCGCCGTCGGACAAGGGATTCTGCATGAGCCATTGCACCTTCTGGTGGTCAATGCTCTCGCTACGTGTGTCTATTATGCCCTGAAGGAAGAGGTTGGCCTTTTCCAACTGGTCGTAGAAGAACAGGTGAATTTGGCTGAACTGGAAACCAGTGATGCCCATCTTCTTCATGGCCTTGTTGCGCAGTACGTTCATGCCGGTAAACATCCAGCAACGACCGCTGCTCTGCTGGTCGGTGATGCCAGTATTGCGGATGTCGATGGAGAAGTGAGTGTTCTCGCCGGTGGTGTTAACAGCCGGACGCATGGCAAGTTTGCGGAAACTGCCGTTGCTCACCACACTCTGGCGTGCACGGTCGGCAGCATTTCCTTCATAGCTTTGCTTCAGGGTGGAAAGCACCTCGGGGGTGATGATCTCCTGAGCCGATGCTGCCAGTGCAATTGCACCGGCAGCAAGGAATGATAGTATTTTCTTCATTTATGGGGTTTTAGGGAAATCCGATTTATTGTAGATGTTGTAGATTTTATAGTTAGACTAGATATTCTAGAACATTATAGGAATACTAGACATACTAGATAAACTAGACCTTCTATATTTTAGTTCAACGTTAAATCTTCAACTGTCAACGCATTTATTACTTTACCTTCTCGATTTCAAAGATGAACTGGCCTGAACCGTCTGCCTTGATGCGGTTGCCGTCGCGATGCCAGTAGCCCTTGCCACCGCTGCCTGCATTCTGGATGCTCCACTTGCCTTCCTGCTTAACGAGGAGATAGGTGTGCCATGCTGCATCGAAGGGGTTGCGGTCCTTGTTGAACCAGAAAGCACCGGTCTCGTTGATATAACGACCGTCCTGCTTGTTGAAAATCTTGTAGCGACCAGTCTTGGCATTCTGCTCGATAACCCACTGCTGACGCTGGGGGTTGATAACGTCGCGCTCAGCCTGGAACACGGGGAAGTCGCCCACACGGTCGGCACCAGCCTGTGCATTGGTCAGATACTCGCCATTGACCTTGATGAAGTATTCGCCATCCTCGATAGCCTGTACGGGGAAGTATTCCAGACCATAGGTGTAATTCTTCTTGTATGCCTTTACGGTTTCAGCAAGTTTCTCGTTGAGCCAGGGGGTAACCACGTCACCGCTTACAACGGGCTTTGCCTTTACGATAGAACCCTCGTAGTTGCGGCTGATGATGGCCTTCTGCTTCTGCTCCAACTGCAACTGTGCACGGTAATGTCCGATGAAGGCTACGGTGTCCTTCTGCGCCAAGGCAGCAACCATATTGATATACTGCTGGCCACGCAAGCCCAGATAGCGCATGCTCTCAACCCAAGGCTTGATCTCGTCGAGCATCTCAGGATGGTTCACCTCGTCGGCAAGCAGGTTGTCGGCAGCCCATACAAGCTGCTGGAAGTACATGGCAGTACCCATAAGGTTCTCTGAAGCCTTGGCAAAGCGGGGGCTTTCGCCTTCGCGGCGCAGACCGTGACCGGTGGGACCCAGGTCGATATTGTTCTCGCAGAAGATGCGGAATGCCAACTTGCTTGTGGGCATCAGGGCGTCAAGAGCACGCTCCCAAGACTTCACGTCGTCGTAGGCTGGCATGTTCCAGGTATAGTCGGCAATGCTGTACAGACTCACCTTTGATGCCTCGGCATACTCCATGGGGTTAGAGCAGAAACCGCTTACCATGTCGTTGATGTTGAGACCGTTGCCATAGGTCTTACCCATGAGCATGCGGCTCTGGCAATAGTCGTTTACGGGATAGTTGAGCCAGATGTATGCCTTGCGCTTGATCTGGTCGTTGATCCACTGCATGTCGTTCTCCTCGATCATGTCCACAACAGAGTTACCTGTCCACATGATGCGAACCTCGGGATACATCTTGGTACCCAGGGTGTTGAGATAGTCACCGCTGGTCCAACCCTTGTTGTACTGAGAGGGACACATGATGAGGGGCTCCACGTCCTTGTGCTTGCGCACGAAGTTGTCGGTCAGATAGTTGAGCAGACCAGCCTGCTTGTCGCCACGTGCGCCCTCGCCCCATACGTCGTCGAAGAATACAGCGAAAGATCGGATGCCCAGGTCGTACATCAGTTCCAGTTTCTTAGCCACGTTGATGGAGTCCTCCAGGCACCACTTGATATCGCCTGCGGGGTGGATGGCCCATACGAACTTAACCTTGTTCTTGTGTGCTGCGTCAACGAGTTCCTTCAGCTTGGCAGCCTCGTCGGCGGGATAAGGCTCACGCCAGCGTGCACGGTGGTAGGGATCGTCCTTAGGACCGAACACATAGGTATTCATCTTGTACTGGCCATAGAAGTCGAACTGGCGCAGACGGTCCTTGTGGCTCCAGGGATTGCCATAGAAACCCTCGATGACACCACGGTCGGTTACGCTGGGATAGTCGGTAATCTCGCATGCCATAACCTGATTCTGGCTCATGACCTGAGAAAGGGTCTGTGCGGCATAGTATGTACCGCTGTTGTCACGACCGGCAACTATAACCTGCTCGGCGCTGACCTTCAGGTAGTAGCCTTCGGTCTGGGCAGGGATGAGCTTCTTGAACTTATTTACGGCCTTGTCGTTTGCTTCACCGATGATGATGGGAGTGGCTTCAGGGAATTTCTTGGCATCCACCTTCTCGCTGGTACCAACGATGTCCAGCTTGGAGGAAAGCAATTCAACGGCATCGGCATCTGCCTGAGATGCGCCTACAAGATAGAACTTCTCCGTCTTGGCAAAGGCCTGGTCGCCCCAGCTGATCTGTTGGGGCAGAGGAGAGATTGTTACAGTCTGGCTGTTGGCCGCAATGGCTGCCACACATGCCAAAAGGGTTGTAAACAGTTTCTTCATAAAGATAATATTGATGGTTATTTGATTGAATCCGACCACTATTGTGTACAAAGATATGAAATAAATCGAAACAATGCACTACAATGAGGCATAAAGTGCACGAAAACGGACAATACGTGAGTTGTACGAGGAAAAGTGCACCAAACAAAACGGCTCCACCGGGAGGGTGAAGCCGCTATGATATACGGGATTATATGTAAAAACCGATTACTTGATGTACTCTGCCAAGTTGGTGTTACGCATGTCGCCGGTACGCAGGAAGGTGTCGTGCATAGCGAAGGCAGCTGCCAAACTGTGCTGGGTGTGACCACCGTTCTTCTGTGCAAAGCGCAGGTAGTCCTGCAGCATGGGGCGATAGTCGGGGTGTGCCACCTTGATGAGTTCCTGTGCCTTCTGCATGTCGCTCTTGCGACGCAGGTCTGCCACGCCATACTCGGTGATAACTGCATCGATGAAGTGGTTGGTATGGTCAATGTGGCTGGCAAAGGGCACGATGCTGCTGATGGCACCGCCCTTCTGTGCAGAACCACAGGTGAAAATGCTCAGGTAGGCATTGTTGGTAAAGTCGGCACTGCCGCCCAAACCGTTCATCATCTTGGTGCCGCAGATCTTGGTGCTGTTAACGTGACCATAGATGTCGCACTCGATGGCGGTATTCAGCGAGCATACACCGATACGCGCAATGACCTCGGGGCAGTTGCTAATCTCAGAGGGACGCAGAACCAGCTTGTCCTTGAAGAAGTCGATATCACGATAGATACCCTCCAGGCACTCGTTGGTAACGGTGAGAGAACAAGAACTTGCGCTCAGCACACGACCGTCGCGCATAAGCTGTACGGGAGCATCCTGAAGCACCTCGGTGTAGATGTTGAAGTTGGGCACCTCGGGGCACTGGCCCAGAGCTCCCAATACGGCATTTGCGCCGCTGCCTACACCGCTCTGCAGGTTCAGGAAGGTCTTGGGGATGAGACCCTTGCGCATGTTGTCCAACAGGAAGTCGGCAACGTTCTGACCAATCTGGTTGGTGATGGGATCAGCATCCTTGAAGGCACGTGCCTCGTCGGGTACGTTGCACTCGATGACACCCACGATGCGGTCGGCATCAACTTCGATGTAGGGCTTGCCTATACGGTCGGATGCCTTGGTGATCATTATGGGAGTACGGAAGGGATGGTCCTCGATCTCGTATACGTCGTGAATACCCTTGCTCTGGGGAGAGTGGAAGGCATTCAGTTCGATGATGATGCCACGCTTGGCCAGGCGGCACACGGTGGGGCTGATACCACCTGCGGCGGTCAGGTAGATGTGAGCCTTTGAACCCACCTTTTCAATGGCACATGCCTCGATGATACCCCAATCCAGTTCGCCCAGATAGCCCTGACGCATCTGTGTGGCCAGGTTGCTCAGGTTCAGGTCGTGGTAGTTGATCTCGTTCATGTTCACACGCTTGCGGAAATCGGCATTCGTGGTGTAGGGAGTGCGGAAGTCGATGGCCTGTGCATTGGCCAGTGCGCCGTCGCAACTCTGACCAGTGCTGGCGCCAGAGATGATGCTGATCTTGAAGGGGCGGCCGGCTTCGTGCTCGGCTTCGGCCTTCTTGGCAATTTCTGCAGGAGTGCACTTAGGGGTGCCTGCAGGAGTGAAGCCGCTAAGACCAATGGTCTGGCCGTTCTCTATGAGTGCGGCAGCCTCGGCGGCTGTGATTTTGTTGAATTCCATGTTATATTTATGTTTTTGTATTGTTTATTTATATCTCGTTGTCCCGCTCGGCAATTCAAACAAGTTTCATAACTCTCGTTTACTCGCAGTTTTCACCTTTCCGTTTTCACTTTTCACCTTTCAAGGTACCGGGTCGTATCCGTGTCCGCCCCAGGGATGGCATCTGAGTATTCTGCGGATGGCAAGGTAGAGACCCTTGAATGGTCCGTGCTTGCGGAGAGCTTCCACGGCATACTGGCTACAAGTGGGTGTGAAGCGGCATGCCGGTGGGGTGAGCGGAGATATGCACGTCTGGTAGAAACGGATGGGCAGTATCAGTATTTGGCTTAGGAATCTGAGGACGGGGTTCATTGCTGCTGTTCCGATTGTGCCATTTTATCCAGCAGGGATATCATTTTGGCGGTGATGAGTTGCGAGGGTTTGTGCTGGTCGGTGAGCCAGATGAAGGCCATGTCCATTCCGCCAGATTGCATTCCTTCCTGTGGGGAAAGCAAGTGCTTGTTCAGACGATATGCTTCGCGCAACTGGCGCTTTACCCTGTTGCGGTCGACAGCATGACGGAAGCGCTTCTTGGAAACAGAAACGAGGATGCGGAATCCCGCTTCCTCGGTGTGTCTGTATACAACGCGTATGGGAAATGCCGACAGAGACTTGCTGTCAGTGCCGCTGAAGAGCGCGTCTATAGCCTTCTTGCTACAAAGTCTCTCCGTTTTCTTCAGGCCAAAGCCATTATCCATTATGCTGCTTCAAGTATGCGTCCAGAGCCGCGGTGATGCTGGGGTATTCTGGTGTGGGAGCCTGAAGGTCGAGTCGCAGGCCTGCATCCGTAACGCTCTTGGCGGTAGCAGGTCCGAAGGTTGCAATGGCGGTCTCGCCCTGCTGGTAGTTGGGGAAGTTCTTCAGCAAAGACTGTATTCCGCTGGGGCTGAAGAATATGAGCATGTCGTAATCAAATGCCTCATCCTCGGTGAAGTCGTTGCTTACGGTACGGTACATGACACCGCTGCTGTATGAAATACCCTTGGCGTCGAGCAAATCTGTAAATTCTGTGCTATGCACATCGCTTTGGGGGATGAAGTATTTCTCGTTCTTATGCTTCAGAATCTGGGGCATAAGATCTGCCATCTTGCCTGTATCGCCAAAGAACACCTTGCGCTTGCGATACTGCACATACTTCTGTATGTAGTGCGAAATGGTTTCGGTTATACAGAAATACTTGATGTCTTCAGGTATTTCTATACGCATTTCCTGACATAGAAGGAAGAAATTATCTATAGCATGACGGCTGCTGAAGATAATGGCAGTATGGTCCAGGATATTGATACGCTGGGCCCTGAACTCGCGTGGTGTCAGGCTTTCCACCTTGATGAAGGGACGGAACTCCAGTTCCACGTTATGCTTGCGCATGATATCATAATAAGGAGATTTCTCCGATGAGGGCTTGGGCTGTGAAACCAGAATCTTCTTTATCATAATTTTTCTATGTCAAAATTTTGTTATCAAACTATCCGTCACATTCATCAGGAGCACACCTAATGCCATGAGGGGTATTATTTCAAGGGCACAAAGGTACGACAATAAATGCATAAAACAATAAATTTTAAACAAAAATGTCTTATATGTTTTGTATAACAATGTAATTTTGAACAGACCTATTACCCCCAAAAACGAATATAGGAGCGTTTCTGCCGAGATTTTAAAGTATACTCCTATGGCAGTAATGGTAAGAAGTGCGGCAGATTCATAGAGAAGCAGAAAATTATAGGAAAGTACCCATTCATGTCTGCTTGTTTTATCAAAAAATATCCAATTTATAAAGGAAGATAGCGCTTTCCTTGCTGAAAAGAAAAGCAAGAATATGCCAAAGTAGATTCCAAGGAGGCAGTGCGACGGGACACTGCACAGGAAGAGATTATAGTTGCTCTGTGCATAATAGAAGAAAAATATGCTGCCTATCAATCCAAGAAGCATATAAGTTAGGATAACACTCAATGTGCCAATAGACATATTGGGATCTATGTGGTTATCCTTGTGTGCCGAACTTTGGAAAAATTCGTGTGACTGGTATGAAAGGAACCTGCGTGTGGAGTGTATAATAAAAGACATGAGCACAAAGCATAGTATGAGCAGAGTGCTGATAATGTTGTCCTGTCTGGAATGATGGGGAATGGGTTCTGTCTGGATTCCGCGTGGCCTTACTTCAAGTTCGGGGTGAAGGAGCGG
Organism: Bacteroidaceae bacterium; assembly: GCA_045645225.1. Taxonomy (GTDB): domain Bacteria; phylum Bacteroidota; class Bacteroidia; order Bacteroidales; family Bacteroidaceae; genus Physcousia. The sequence goes on from JAZRII010000056.1 coordinate 30,531, forward strand.
GTTGCCTTGGAAAAATCCGAGGTGGTAGCACTTGGGCAGATTGTCTATGGAATATGCCTCCCTGCCCTCCAGTCCTGGTATCTCCAGGGTATCGGGCCGTTGGCTCCATCTTATCTTGCGCGGTGGAAGGTTGGCCTGGATGACGGAATCTATCTTGCCTGGCGAACAACCCTTCATCTGCCTTACGACACGAGTCACCCAGTACTCGGAAGCATTCTCTCCAGTACTGGGTGAATCATTGCCCTCCATTGATGCATGGACATAGGCAATTGCCGTATCGTTGTGCTGTATCATTCAGAGTTTTGCAAATCGGCGCACGTTGGCATCCCACATGGGGGTGCTCATGGCCAGTTCCAGTGCTTCCTGTGGAGTGGAAGCCACGGCAAAGGTCCTGAGATGTTCGTCGCGAAGGAAGTTTTCCTCCATGCCCTTATGCAGAAAGGCGATGAGTTCGTCGTAATAACCGTCGGTATTGAGCAGGATGATGGGCTTCAGGTGTATACCCAACTGTTTCCACGTTACCAGTTCGCTGAACTCGGCCAGTGTGCCGAAACCTCCTGCCAGGACGATGCCTGCATCAGAAAGTTCTGCCATTTTCTGCTGGCGGGTGTGCATGTCTGGTGTCTCTATCAGTTCGGTCATGCCCATGTGGTGCCAGTTCTCCTCTATCATGAAGGTGGGAATAATGCCCACGGCCTTGCCTCCTGCCTCCATGCATGCATCGGCACCGGCACGCATCAGGCCCATATTGCCCGCTCCGTTTACCAGTGTCATGCCCCGCTCGCCCATAAGGCGTCCCAGTTCCCTTGCTGCCTCGAAATACTTTTCGTGGATCTGGTCGCTGCTGGCGCAATATATGCAAATACTTTTCATGCCTTGCCTCCTGGGTGTTTACAGAGAGAAAGCCTTGCGAATCTCTTCCACATAGTCGAGTTTCTCCCATGTGAAGAGTTCCACCTCCACGGTCTTCTTGCCGCAGTTGTAGTTGGAGTTGAAGGTCTTGGTAACGATTCGTGGCTCACGGCCCATGTGACCATAGGCAGCAGTCTCCTCATAGATGGGGTTGCGCAACTTCAGACGCTGCTCTATGGCGTAGGGGCGCAGGTCGAAGATTTCCTTTATCTTCTCGGCAATCTCGCCGTCGGTCATCTGCACCTTGGCACGGCCGTAGGTGTCCACGCAAATGCTTACTGGCTGTGCCACACCGATGGCATAGGAAATCTGTACAAGCATCTCGTCGGCAACACCGGCAGCCACCATGTTCTTGGCAATGTGGCGAGCAGCGTATGCTGCAGAGCGGTCCACCTTTGAGGGATCCTTGCCGCTGAATGCGCCACCGCCGTGTGCGCCCTTGCCGCCGTAGGTGTCCACGATGATCTTACGGCCGGTAAGACCAGTGTCGCCATGAGGGCCACCGATAACAAACTTTCCGGTGGGGTTTACGTGATATGTGATGTCGTCGTTGAACAAGTCCAGGATCTTGTCGCTGGTGATGGTTTCCTTGACGCGGGGGATGAGAATGTTGATGACATCGTGGCGTATCTGCTGCTGCATGGCCTCGTCGCTGGCAAACTCGTCGTGCTGGGTGCTCACCACGATAGTGTCGATTCGAACAGGTATGTTCTCGTCGCTATACTCGATGGTAACCTGGCTTTTGGAGTCGGGGCGCAGATAGGTCATAACCTTGCCCTCGCGGCGGATGTCGGCAAGAACACGCAACAGGCGATGGCTCAGGTCGAGGCTCAGAGGCATGTAGTTCTCGGTCTCGTTGGTGGCATAGCCAAACATCATGCCCTGGTCGCCGGCACCCTGGTTTTCACGCTCCTCGCGTTCCACACCACGGTTGATGTCGCTGCTCTGCTCATGAATGGCACTGAACACGCCGCAGGAGTTGCCCTCAAACATGTACTCGCTCTTGGTGTAGCCGATGCGGTTGATCACCTCGCGTGCAATGCGCTGAAGGTCAACGTAGGCCTGAGTCTTGATTTCGCCGGCCAGTACCACCTGACCTGTGGTTACGAGAGTCTCGCACGCCACCTTCGATTCGGGATCGAAAGCAAGCAATTTGTCCAGCACTGCGTCGCTGATCTGGTCTGCCACCTTATCGGGATGGCCTTCGGAAACGGATTCGGAAGTAAATAGGTAACCCATAGTTTTAATAATTAAATGTGTTATTAATTAGTAATGTATGGGGAAAGAAATAGGGCGGAATGCGTGAAAGTCCTGTGTGCATAAGCCAAGCAGGTCTTTTCTTTTAGCATTTTTTTCTGTGGTTGCAAGCAGCCCAAATCTATCCACATGTTCATGAAATCGCGTGCAAAATTACGAATAAGTGAGGGAAATACAAAATAAAACCTTATTTTTATTTCCGAACGTGAGTAATTTAGAGGTTGACAAACCTCAATGGTACGAATAAGTGAGCGATTTGCCAAAGAAATGATTAAGAGAGAGCAGAAAAAGTTTACTTTTTATGCCGAACGAGAGTTTCTAAGACCGTAAGGTCAAATTTATTTGAGGAAATCCGAACGTGAGTACCTTCGACCGATAGGTCAATGGTACGAATAAGTAAGCGAAAAAGCAAAAGAAATTTGATTTTTCCGAACCGGCACACTAAACAAGGGCATAGTAAGCTTAGCGTACTATGCCCTGTAAGAAGAAGGAAACCAAAGGCCAACGAGAGTACCTTCTACCATAACGAAGATACACGCATGCATCCATTTTCCTTTCGCTTTAGTTGTCTGCCTGATGCTACCTTTAATACACCTATTTATGATTACTTCAACGTCAGGCGTGCCAGATAGTCGTAATGGTCGCCATCGAGGCATTTTTCGCAATGGAAGCCGTATTGCTCGGCATACATGGAAAGGGTTTCGAAGTCGATGTAGAGCCAGTCGAAGGGTTCTCCCTTTACGCCACGGTATTGCATGCGGTAGTCAATCTCGCCATAGTAGGCACCGGCAAGGTTGATGTCGAAGGAACCGTCCTCGTTCTCGAAGACATATCGTATGTCGGACGAGTCGAGCAGTACCTGTCCGCCAGGTGCAAGGATTTGCTTCAGGCGCATGAAGAACTCTGGCAAGCGCTCTATCCTTCCCACTATGCCTATGCCGTTCATGGCCATGAGGATGGTATCGAACTTCTCATTGAAGGTCTTGTCGAAAAAATTCACCACCCTGGCATCTATGCCACGTTGCCTCATCACGTCTACGGAAAGTGTGGATATGTCTATTGCCACCACCTCCATGCCTCTGTTCATGAGTTCCAGGGAATGGCATCCCAAACCTGCCCCCACATCCAGCACACGGCCACGGCACAGGCGCAGGGCTTCCTGCTCCTGCACGGGTATCTCGTCCAATGTGCGGAAAAGGGTGTCCACGGGTATCTCGTCCTCATAGAACTGGCTGGAAAACACTCTCAACTTTGCTGCTCTGCCCTTGGCATAATACTCGGCGATTGCCGTGCCCATAGGGTCTTTGGTAGTATCTAATGTAATGCTCATTTGTGGTTGTTTTGGGGAATGTGAAGAGGATATTGGAGTAATAGGAGTAATCGGAATATTCTGAATTATGTAGAGAGGAAAGTAACAGCCAGCAGTAGGGACGCTGAGTGCAGCGTCCGAAAGACCTGCAACGTCCCTACCCCAGTTCATCCGCTCACCGCTCATCCACTCACCGTTCATTTTACTTCATCATCTCCTTCACTGCTGTCTCTATCTGGGTGTCGATGCCGAGGAGCATGTTCTCGGGGGTGACGTAGCACTCGATATCGGGATTGAGCTGCTGGTTCTCCAGATAGTTGTCGCGGTTGTCCCTGGTGCCCACCTGCGGTATGCCGAAGGTGTACTGACCTATGTTCTCCCACCATACGGCGGTCATGGTGCCAGGTACGGGTGCACCGATGAGCTTGCCTATACCCATCTCCTTGTAGAGCCAGGGAGTGCCATGGGCATTGGAGTAGTTGTCCTCGCATACAAGCATGCACGAAGGCTTCACCCAACGGTCGAAGGGGTCGTTGCCTATGAACTTGCCACGTGGTGTGTAGCGTGAATATGCCTTGCCAGAGAGGGCTATGCATACGTCGTTGTGCAACCATCCGCCGCCGTTGTGTCTGGTGTCCACGATAATGGCATCGCGCATGCGGTTCTTCTCGGAGAGCAGGTTCTTGTAGAACTCATGGAAGGAGGCTGCATTCATGGCCTCGATGTGCACATAGGCAATGCGTCCGCCGGAAAGGCTGTCCACCATGTGCTCGTTGCGGCGCACCCAACGCTTGTATAGCAACTCCTGCTGCCTGCCCCACGAGATGGGACGCACCACCACTTCCTTCTTCTCGCCCTTGATGCCGAGACGCGTAGCCTTGCCTGCCTTGCCTGCGAGCATGGGATAGTAGTCGATGCCAGCCTCTATCTTCTGTCCGTCTATGGTCATGATGATATCGCCAGCCTTGATGTCCTTGCACACATCCAGCGGACCTCCAGAAAGCACCTCTGCCACCTTGATGCCAGGGCCCTGGTATGTCTCGTCGGGCAGGATACCCAACTGGGCCACGGGCAACGAAGCGGAAGGTGCATGATAGCGGCAACCGGTGTGGCTTACATTAAGTTCGCCAAGCAGTTCGCTTGCCATCTCGGCAAAGTCATAGCCATTGTTGATATGAGGCAGATAGCGCTTGTAGGTGGTATAGAGACGATCCCAGTCGGCACCATTCATGCCGGGGTCGTAGAGTTTCTCCTTTGTCTGACGCCAGATGTGCTCAAAGTTGTATGCCTGTGTCTTTGCTGGCTGTGTCAGGGTGAATGCCTCGAAGGGGATGGTCTTCACCGAAGCCGAATTGAGGTTGAGCTGGCACAAGGTACCGCCCTGGCCAATGAAGTAGCAGGTGTTGCCGCTCTTGTCCAGCTGGAACGAACGGGCCTCTATGCGCTGCATCTTCAGTTCTGTACGCTCCTCCACGAAGTCGCGCACCCATAGGGCCATATTGCCGTTGTGAGGAGCAAGATAGTAGAGACGAGTACCCTCGTTGTTCATTACCGCATCCGACAGGTGCGAGGACTGGAATGTTATCCTCATGGTGCGGTCGCTGAGGTTGTCGAGCTGGAGTTTCAGAGGCTCCACCTTCTTCTCCTTGTCGGTACTGTCCTTCTTCTCCTGCTTCTTGCCAGCCTTCTCCGCCTCCTCGAGCAGGGCACGGTCTTCCTTGTTCATGCGGAACTTGCTGTAAGCCTCGGCATCGAAGAAGGTGATATACACATCGCGATGCGAACCCCAACTGCCATGACTACGGTATCCCGCACGGTCGCTGGCAAATATCATTGCCTTGCCACCCATCACCCAACGGGCATGCGAGTCGGTATAACCGCTCTGTGTCAGGTTCACGGGTTCTTCCTTGCCCTCGGCATCAATGAGTGCTACATCCACATTGTTCCAACCGCCATTACCCATATAGTCGGCCAGTAGCCACTTGCTGTCGGGGCTCCATGTGAAATACTGGTCGCCATCGGAATATGAGTAGTTGTACTTGGCATCCATGGCCACCTTCGTCTTGCCCGACTTGAGGTCCATGATGCACACCGCCTCGCGGTTCTGCAAGTATGCCACCTTCTTGCCGTTGGGGCTGTAGAGAGGCTGGAAACTGGTGGTCACGCCATCGGTCAGCAGACGCTCCCTTATCTCGGTGCAATAGGTCATGACCTCCTCCTTGTCGTTCACCATCTCCGCCTCGTAGATGCTCCATATGCCACCACGCTCGCTATCGTAGACCACGGCACGACCATCGGCACGGAAGTCCACACGGCGTTCGCGCTCGGGAGTCTCCGTTATCTGCTTGGTGGTACTGAAATCAATGGTGGTAACGTACACGTCACCGTTCAATATGAAAGCAACATCCTTGCCCTTGGGAGAAACGGCAACATGTGTGGCACCACGGCTGGCAAGGCTACGTATCACCTTGTCCGTGTCTATGTCTGTATTTATCTTCACGGGCACACGCACGGGTTCCTTGCCAGGCACCAGGGTGTAAAGTTCGCCATCGTAGGCAAAGGACAGCAATCCCTGTGATGATATGCTCAGGTATCGCACAGGATTGCCCTTGAAAGTGGTCAACTGCTTGCTCTCGCCACTGAGCGCAGAGTAATACACATTGAATGTGCCGTCCTTCTCGCTCAGGTAATAGTATCCATTACCATCAGGTGCCCAAACAGGGTTGCGGTCTTCGCCGGCAAAGGTGGTCATGCGCTTGTACTCCCCACCCTCCTTCATGTATATGTCGCGTGCAATACTGCTGGTATGGTGCTTGCGCCAGGGATCCTCGTAGCCCTTCACATTGTTGTACAGTATACGGCCATCCGATGCTACGCTCACATGGTCCATGGATATGGCCGAGAACAAGGTCTGTCGGCCACCCGTCTTGCTCACCTTGTATAGGCGTGTGAAGGTACCGCCGGGGAAGGTCAGTTCGCTCACCGTGGGATTGCCGGCACGGCGTATGAGCAGAGAATCCTTGCCAAGCCATGCAGCAGGATATTCGTTGAAGGAGTGCGTAGTCACTCGTCTTGCCTGTCCGCCCTGTGCCGACACCACAAACACATCCATAGAACCCTCCCTGTTGCTTGCAAAGGCCAGTTCCTTGCCATCGGGGCTCCACAGAGGGTTGCCATCATAACTGGTATTCGTAGTCAGTTGCTTTGCCTCTCCACCCACAGAAGGCACCGTGTAGATGTTGCCCATGTAGGAAAAGGCAATACTACTACCGTCGGGCGAGATGGCACCGCCACGCATCCACAATGGTTCTGCCACCTGGGCATAACCCGCCATGCCCATTCCCAGGCATGCAATAAGAGATAAGATTTTCTTGTGCATTGTATGTATTATAAAAAATTTGTGCAGCATTATAGAAAATTATATTTTCTTTTGCGCAAATATACAAATTTTATCACCAACTCCCAAAGAAATTAACGAGGAGAACACGGAGACAATACGACGACTAAAGGCAGACAATACGACGACGAAGGACAGACAATACGACGAGTGAGCATGCTATATATTAAGGCTTTACCAATAAAGGAGCAATGTCAGATATCAGCCATAATACCTACCACGCTTTGTACATAGTAGCTCAGATAGCTCAGTTTCAGTTAAATTATTTATCTATGCACACTCACCTCTGTCTTCCTCCAACAATACTTATGATTATCTTATTTAATAATAATTATTATAATAATATTATATATAATATATTTATTATTAGTTATTTAATATATTTATTATATAATAATATTTCAATATATATAATTATAAATATAGTAATATCACTATATACAAG
>JAZRII010000057.1:0-36031 GCA_045645225.1 Bacteroidaceae bacterium
TTAAAACGTCGGAGTGAACCGATGAAGAATGTATGAATATTGTACCTTGAGACAAATATTAATGACCACGAGCGACTTCTTCCCATATAGTTCATCATCCCTTTAAGTGAATAGGAGGGAGGACCGAATGGAGAAGCCGGCAATACATCAAAATGCGAATACCACATAAGAAATCTTCGCCATTCGATTTGAAGACTTTTGCTGTATATTTGTTTTGATAGTGGGTCTTTGTCAGTGGATAATAATTTCATGTTATGGATCTGTGCATAGATGAAACGTTTACTGAAACCAGACAACTCACTTGCTTGGGAAATTGAAAGAACATCACCTGTGATAATCTCTTTCCATTCATTACCCAAGGTATCCCATTCTCTTGGATAATGATTAAAAAACTTTGTATTCATTATATATATGAACCACATTAGAGCGGCACAATAATATATAACTCACCCCTATTGACTATTCTCAATTTGATGGGAATAGAAGGTTGTGTTTAACAAGAAACCTACAAATTGCAACTAAATATTGAATGCGAAAAATTTGAATTTTCTGTCAAATATATGCTTCGTAGTAAAATCGCTTTTAAGTGCAAATGTTAAACACCTCATACAAAGCATTTTAACGAAATTCAAAATTGTCACATGGGTGCCCAAGGGACAAAAAGGGACATAAAAAACGAATAATAGAATTGTATAGGGCACAAACGAGGGACAAAATTGTATCTCATAATAGAAAAGAAACGAGTAATAAACCACCATGAAATGCAAATATCACTATGGGGAATATATGTACATATTGCAAGTTTTCAAGTTTGTTGTTAGAGATTGTAGGCTATTTATGGTAAATAGGAGCTTTATTACACTATAAATCTGTGCACAGCCCCTAAATTTCGTCGCATATACGTATCGTAATTGTAAAAACTATCGAAAATAGGACGGTAAATATGTAAAAAGCCCGAATTTTTCGTTAAAATTCAGGCTTTACATTTTCCAGGATGGAAAATTTATTGTATATCTTCAATTTTTAGATTTAATTTTGCAAATACTCTGAAATACAACAATTTACAATCTAATTACAAATCGAAAAATCGCTGATTTTTACACGTGAAAATACGGCTTAAAGCATTGTATATCAATGCATTACAAGTGTTATTTGCCGATGCAGAAGTTTTTGAAGATGTTGGAAAGGATGGCGTCGGAGGTGATTTCGCCACCGGTGATTTCGGAAAGGTGGTGGAGGCATTGGCGGAGGTCTTCGGCGATGAGGTCGCCGGGGATGTTATCAGCTATGGCATGACTTACACGGGCAACGGCTTCGAGGGCGTGATGGAGGGCTTCGTAATGACGGAGGTTGGTTACGATGGTGGAGTCGTTACCTTGATTAACTGACAAAACCTGATGGGCAGCACTTACCAGGGAATTAAGGAGTATGGGCATACCTGCACCAGTCATTGAGGATATGTGGATGTCCTGGTCCTTCTGCTTGCGATGGTAAAGGAAGGATGAATCGGGCATGACAAGGTCGCTCTTGTTGATGACACGCAGGATGATAGGAAGATCTGGAGTTTCGGGAGAGTGGGGGATGTGTATGTCAGGAAAATTCTTATTAGGTTCGGTAAGCAGTATAATAATGTCTGCTTTTTTTGCTGCCTGCAAGGAGCGTTCTATACCCATCTGCTCTATGCGGTCGGTGGTTTTGCGGATGCCTGCTGTGTCGATGAAGCGGAAGGTGATGCCTTCTATCTGTATGGTGTCCTCGATGAGGTCGCGTGTGGTGCCCTGGATGTCAGAAACGATGGCGCGTTCATCGTGAACGAGGGCATTCATGAGGGTGCTCTTGCCTACGTTTGGCGCACCTATTATAGCAACAGGGATGCCAGTCTTCAGGGCATTGCCTGTGCGGAAGGAGTCGGTAAGTTGCTGGATGTGCCCGTACAGAGAATCAATGAGTTGGGTAAGTTCTGCGCGGTCGGCAAACTCTATGTCGTCGTGGTCAGAGAAGTCGAGTTCGAGTTCGAGAAGAGATGTGATGTGTAGGAGTTGTTCGCGCAGAGTATCCAGTTCTCGCGAGAAGCCACCTCGCATTTGCGACATGGCCATACGGTGTGTTGCTTCGTTGCTGGAGGCTATAAGATCTGCCACAGCCTCTGCTTGTGAAAGATCCATCTTGCCGGCCAAGAATGCCCTTTTGGTGAACTCACCGGGTGTTGCCATACGTGCCCCTGCATGGATAAGAGCCTCTATAATCTTCTGTACAATGAAGCGGCTGCCGTGACAAGATATTTCTGTGCTATCCTCGCCCGTGTAAGAGTGAGGCGAGCGGAAAACGGAAACAATTACATCGTCAATTATACGGTCGGCTGACGCACAATTCTTTTCGGATGAAGAGCTGGCTGTTGCATCATTCTCTGGGTTCAGGATATTACCATAGTGAAGAGTGTATCCCTTTGCCTGTGTCAGGTCCTTGGAAAAGATGTGTGATGTTATAGATATGGCCTCTGGGCCAGATACTCTAATTACGGCCATTGCTCCACCGGGAGCGGTGGCAGGTGCACAGATGGTAGACATTATATTTATAAATAAGGTGTACGCCTCTCTGTGGGGAGAGAAGGCGGGGGGTTAGATTCTCTCCAAGACGAGAGAAATTAGATTGTCGATGGTATTCTTATAGGAAGTATTCATTTCCTGCGCATAGCGGTTAGCTATTACCATACAGCAGGTCATGGCACGATGTCCGAGGATGGAGGCAAGACCGGCAAGAGCCGAAGACTCCATTTCGAAGTTGCATATCTTCAGTTCCCGTGTAGTACCGTTGTTATGGGTGAGGTACCTAAATGTCTCTACTTTGGCATTCTGTTCGGGATCCTGAATCTCCATCCTGATTCTTCTGCCCTGAGGACCATAAAAACCTCCGCAAGCGATGGTGATGCCACGAACCATGTCATCGGCCGCAATTTGATTCAGGAGTCCATCATCGGCGGTTGCCACATAGGGAGCGCCTTTCTGTGGAGACCAGTTCATGTGCTTACGGAAGGCCTCCTCCAGTTCAAGGTCGCACACCCTGTTGCGATCGGCATAATAATTAAGCAAACCATCGAACCCGATACTCTTCTCGCTTGCAATGAAGGTACCCAGAGGAGTTTCGGGTTGGAGACCACCGCAAGTGCCGATGCGAACGAGGGTGAGTTGACGGAACTGGGGATTGTCCTCGCGTGTCTGGAAATTGATGTTTGCCAGAGCATCCAGTTCGTTTACCACGATGTCGATGTTGTCGCATCCGATACCGGTAGAAAGCACGGTGATGCGCTTGCCATGGTATGTTCCAGTGATGGTACAGAATTCGCGTGAGGATATGTTGCACTCACGAGTGTCGAAGTGTGAAGCCACGGTTTCTACACGACCAGGATCGCCAACGAGGATTACACGGTCGGCAAGTTGTTCGGGACGGATGTGCAAATGGAATGCGGAACCGTCGGGGTTTATGATTAATTCGGATGGCGGATAGATCATGGTATGTGTGTGTTAGGTTAGTAGAGTAGGGCAGAGAGAGAGAAAGCTGGAAGCATTATCTCTGCTCGAAGGCGCGAATCTCTTTTTCAAGCGAAGTGATGTCGATGATAAGAATCTCGTATCTCTCTTCCAAAGGAATTATTTCCTCTGAGAGTTTAGTCTTGTCCTGTTCATTTGCTTCGGAATACTGTTTTCTGAGGATATCCAGTTTTCTGTAAGCCTCGTCACGTTCCGTCATCATTTTCAGCCATCTTTCCGCGAGTTTCCTGCTTTCATTGTGGCGGAATTGGGCAAGATTGGTATATGTAATCATATCGTTGATAACGAAGCGGAAGCGGTTGGTGCTAATCTTCTTGGTCTTGTTTCTGATTGAAAGCAAGCGGTTCTGCGCCTCAGCAACCTGGTTTTTATCCACCCATGTGTCCCTGATACTACGTATGTCGGCATAGGCCGCAAGCGTGTCGTATCCAAGTTCGCCGGCATTGTATATCCTGCGCACCTCGTTGGGTATGAAGCAATACACGCAAACAGTATCGGCATTCTGGCCTCTGTCTGTAACAAACCATCCGAGCTGGTTGAACTCGTCAATGAGATACAGATAGTCGTTGGCAGGAGAATTGAAAGGCATACCTATGTTCTCGGGTTTCAGGAAACGCTGGTCATCATCGTCCCATCGGGTCATGTAGATGTCGTAACCTCCAAGACCCTCCTCGCTTTTAGATGCATAGTACATGGTGACGCCGTCGGTAAGCATGAAAGGGTAGTTGTGACTGACGGAATCCTCAAGTCCTGGCAAAGCCACACGCTTGGACCACTTCTGGCCAATCATTTCGCTGGCATACAGATGGAGAACAGAAGCCGTATCTGGTTGCGCATAGATAATCTTGTCGCCCAGTTGCGAGCAGAACAACGTGCAATCCAGAGTGTCCTTCTCTGTAGACGCGAAGAACTTGTTATACGTATGCACACTGCCCGTTTCGCCACCAAGGCTGAGCACATCCATCACTTCCGACTTTTTCAGCAGAATGGAATCGATGAAGGTTACACGCTCGATGGCCTGCAGTTTGCGGTCGTACTTTTCCTTGCGTGCCATTTCCGCCAGTTCCTCGGGTGTGGGAGGAGGAGGAGTCTTGGCTCTCCTTCTGCGCTGGGCAGAAGCGCCCAGCGTTAGAAGGATGAGAAGTGTTAATATGAGTGTCTTTTTCATATCAGCGGTTTGAAGTGTGTGGTTGAGAGTAATTTACTTTGAGAGGAACTTGTGCATAGACTGGGCAGCTTTACGACCGTCGCCCATTGCCAGGATAACGGTAGCACCACCGCGAACGATATCGCCACCAGCAAAGATAGTGGGCAGGTTTGTCTGCATGTTATCGCCAACCACGATGGTGTTCTTGCGTCCCAGTTCCAGTCCCTCGATAGAGGTGGGAACGATGGGGTTGGGAGATACACCCACGGCAACAATGGCCTGGTCAATGTCAAGAGTTACAGTAGCACCAGGGATGGGCTGAGGAGAGCGACGACCAGAAGCATCGGGTTCGCCAAGTTCCATCTTCTGGAGCACCACGGCACGCACGGCACCTGCCTCGTCGGCAAGGTACTCCAGAGGATTGTGCAGGGTGAGGAACTCAATGCCCTCCTCCTTGGCATGCTTCACCTCTTCCAGACGGGCAGGCATCTCGGCCTCGGAACGGCGGTAAACGATGTACACCTTCTCTGCACCAAGACGCTTAGCCGTACGGCAAGAGTCCATAGCGGTGTTACCGCCACCCACAACCATAACGCTCTTGGCTGGGTTGATGGGAGTATCGGTGTCGGGGTTGGAAGCATCCATCAGGTTCACACGGGTAAGGTACTCGTTGGAAGACATAATGTTGATGAAGTTCTCGCCGGGGATGTTCATGAAGTTGGGCAGACCTGCACCTGAACCCACGAAGATACCCTCGAAGCCCTCGGCCTCCAGTTCCTTCACAGAAATGGTCTTGCCCACGATGCAGTCCTTGATGAAGTTGACACCCATTTTGCGCAGGTTGTCTATCTCCACGTCCACAATCTTGTTGGGCAAACGGAACTCGGGAATACCATACTTCAGCACACCGCCTATTTCGTGCAGAGCCTCAAACACGGTAACGTCGTAGCCATACTTGGCCATGTCACCGGCAAAACTGAGACCTGCAGGACCTGAACCGATAACGGCAATCTTCTTGCCGTTTGATGGAGCCACCTCGGGCAAAGAGATATGTCCGCTCTCACGCTCAAAGTCGGCAGTAAAGCGCTCCAAATAACCGATAGCCACGGGCTGATGGCCCATTTTCAAATGCATGCACTGGCTCTCGCACTGCTTCTCCTGAGGACACACACGGCCACAAACGGCAGGCAGGGCAGAGGTGCTCTTCAGCACACGGGCAGCATTGAGGAACTCGCCACGCTCAATGTTCTTGATGAACGAAGGTATGTTGATATTAACGGGGCAACCCTGCATACATGTGGGGTTGGCACAATCCAGACAACGCTTTGCCTCGGTGATGGCCTGCTCGCGGGTTAGGCCTGTGTTCACCTCCTCGGTGCGTGTTGTTGCACGATATACGGGATCCAGTTCTGGCATCTTCACACGCTCTATCTCTGAGCGCTCCTTGCCTTTCATGCTCTTGCGGAGTTCCTCGCGCCACTCTGCCTTGCGGTCGGTGAGCACCTCCAGGGGAGTCTCCGTATCCATATCCTTAGCCTCGCGAGAAAGCAACTCGTCGGCAACGATTGTATTTTCTGCCTTGCACTGGATGGGGTTGTTCAGGTGGCTCATCTCCTCCTGCTCCACACGGCGGAAGGAGCCGGCACGCTTCAGCATCTCGTCGAAATCCACCTGATGGCCGTCGAACTCGGGACCATCCACGCACACAAAGCGAGTCTTGCCACCCACAGTGATACGGCATGCACCACACATACCTGTACCGTCTACCATGATGGTATTTAAGGACACGTCGGTGGGAATCTCGTACTTCTTGGTAAGCAGGCAGCAGAACTTCATCATGATGGCAGGACCGATGGCAAAGCACTTATCTACCTTCTCGCGCTGGATAACTTCCTCCATGCCCACGGTCACCACGCCTTGTTTGCCATAGGAGCCGTCGTCGGTCATGATGATGACCTCGTCGGAAGAAGCGCGCACCTCGTCTTCCAGGATGATCAGGTCCTTGCTACGGCCAGCGATAACACTTATCACACGGTTGCCGGCAGCCTTCAGAGCCTGAATAATGGGGAGCATGGGAGCTGTACCCACACCACCACCGGCGCAAAGTACGGTGCCATAGTTCTCAATATGAGTGGCCTTGCCAAGAGGACCCACGATGTCGGTCACCTCGTCGCCTACGTTAAGGTCGCACAAGCGTGTTGAAGACAGACCCACCTTCTGCACCACCAGGGTGATAGTACCCTTCTCGGTGTCTGCACCGGCAATGGTCAAGGGCATACGCTCACCCTGTTCGCCCACACGGACGATAACGAAATGACCAGCCTTGCGAGCCTTGGCTATCAGCGGAGCCTCTATCTCCAGGCGGTAAACCTTCTCGCTATATTGTGTTTTGCTAACTATCTTGTTCATCTTCTTCTTGTCTTTCCTAAGTTCAAAACAATTATCTTAATCTATCACCTCGCAACCCATATAAGGTACCAGTGCGGCAGGTATGCGGATACCGTTTTCTGTCTGGTTGTTCTCCAGCAAGGCTGCTACGATGCGAGGCAATGCAAGGGCAGAACCATTCAAGGTGTGTGCTATCTCGGTCTTCTTGTCGGCGGCACGGCGCACACGGCACTTCAGACGGTTTGCCTGGTAGGTGTCGAAGTTGCTCACCGAACTAACCTCCAACCAACGCTTCTGTGCCTGGCTGTACACCTCGAAGTCGTAGCAAACGGCGCTTGTGAACGACTGGTCGCCACCGCACAGGCGCAGGATACGATAGGGGAGTTCCAACTTCTGGAGCAGACCCTCCACGTGTGCAATCATTTCCTTGTGGCTCTCGGCAGAGTGCTCGGGAGTGTCGATGCGAACGATCTCCACCTTGGAAAATTCGTGCAGACGGTTAAGACCGCGCACGTCCTTACCATAAGAACCTGCCTCGCGGCGGAAGCACTGGGTGTATGCACAGTTTTTGATGGGCAGTTCCTTCTCGTCCAATATAACATCGCGGTAGATGTTTGTTACGGGCACCTCGGCCGTGGGAATCAGATACAGGTCGTCCAAACCGCAATGGTACATCTGACCCTCCTTGTCGGGCAGCTGGCCAGTGCCATATCCGCTGGCAGCATTAACCACCGTGGGAGGCATAATCTCCTCGTAACCGGCAGAGCGTGCCTCGTCCATGAAGAAGTTGATAAGAGCACGCTGCAGACGGGCACCAAGGCCACGGTAAACTGGGAAACCTGCACCGGTAATCTTCACGCCAAGGTCAAAGTCAATCAGGTTGTACTTCTTGCACAAGTCCCAGTGTGGCAACATCTCGCCCTCTACTACGGGGTCCGCATCCCAGTTGCCAACTGTGTCCTGTCCCTCAATGCACTCCTTCAGGTTGGACTTCACCACCCAGTTGTCCTCGGCACATTTGCCCTCTGGCACTTCGTCGTAGGGGATGTTGGGTATCTGGCAGAGTTTTGTTGTCAGTTCCTTCTCGGCATTCTCCATGTCGGCCTTCAGGGTCTCGTTGGCGGACTTTATTTCGGCCACCTTGGCCTTCACGGCCTCAGCCTCGTCCTTCTTGCCCTGCTTCATCAAGCCTCCAATCTCTGCCGCCAGTTTCTTGGCGTCTGCAAGGTTCTTGTCCAGCAGGGTTTGTGCCGCACGGCGTTGTCTGTCAATCTCCATCACCTCAGCGATGGCTTCACGAGCACCTGTGAAATGTTTCTTCTCCAAACCGGCAATGACACGTTCTGTCTGCTCGGTAATCAATTTCAGTGTAAGCATCTCTATTTTGGATATTATTTAAATTTCGGGCGTAAAGTTACAAAAAAATGTCCATATAAACACTCATTCTGTCTCTATATATTAAATAATGTATTAAAGTAGCTGCCAACTCCAATATAATGACCGCCGTAAAGTGCTTGTGGGTCTTCGTGGTCAAACGCGTGTACGAAAAGCAAATCATATTGGTGATTGAGAGATTTAAAAAGAAAATTAAAACTATGTTTCCAGATCAACCTGATATGAAGCAGGTGTTAAGAATATATATAAAAAAGAGACACATCCATAGGAGTGTGTCTCATAATTTCTTAAATTCTATATTTTGGTTTGCACGGGAAGAGAGGCTCGAACTCCCGACACCTGGTTTTGGAGACCAGTGCTCTACCAACTGAGCTATTCCCGTGTGTTTCCGAGTGCAAAGGTATGAAATTATTTTGGAAAGCAAGCATTCTTGGCAAGAAACTTTGCATTGAAGTGTGATTTTATATCCGTCTGTGGACTCCGAATGATGTACAGCACGCTGCAAGTAGGCATCCATACAGTCGTTGCCGTCATAATCAGAGCAACACTTGTCGTACGGATTCTATGCCAGGAATCTTGCTGATGTGTGCTATGGCACTGACCATTTCAGACACACTGTGCACCATGATGACCACACGACAGTTTACGATGCAGTCGACAGTGCTGATACAGAGCGAGTCCATGTTGAGGTGCAGTCGGTTAGCTATCTCGGAAGTAAGGTCCATGAGCAGGCTATGGCGGTCCACACCGGTTATCTCCAGGGTGATGGGGTAGGAGAAGCCTATGCGGTTGATGGTAATGGAGGTGTGCGTGTTTTCCACTATCGGGGGGGCAGAGGGGTCGTCGGCATAGTTTACGCTAACGACGTCGTCGCCATACTTGCTGGAAAGGCGTATTGCCTCGGGGCACGAACGGCGATGCAGGGTGATGTTCTCGTACTCGTCAGTTTGAGCCTTGTGTCCATGAACCCTGATTCCTATTACCTCTCCACCTGGCAAAGGTTTGCATAGCGGGCAACGGCAAACTCCGCCCCTTATCTTGCGTCTTTCCTTGAGGAAAAGCCGCAGGTATCGCTTGGCGGCATACGTCTGGCAGTGATCTATCCAGTCCTTTCGGGGGCCTATCTCGGGTGAGGTTACGAGTTTTACGCAATCTCCACCATGCAGGACCGTTTTTACACTGCACAGTATGCCATTGACATAGGCGTAGTGGGCATGTGCTCCGACATTGTCGCCCTGCTTGAAGGCATAGTCAAGCACGGTACTGTCCTTGGGCAGGATGAAACTGTCGCCATTAGGCGAGAATACGGTAATGTCATCGTAATAGAGACTGGATGAGATATGTTCCAGGAAAAAGGCTTCGTTGCCCTGAGAGACTATGTCCTCCAAAACCTTGCGGAAGCGCTTCACCCAATTGCCAATGTTGTTGCCAATCTCGTTGATACACCCCACCTGACTTGCCCTTACCATGTTTTCCGAGCATACCTGCACGTCCTCCCATATGCCGCCGGTAGAAAGCAGCATCATGCGCAGGCATTGGTAAGAGTTTTCCTTGGGCTGTTCTATCTGGTTGATGAAACTGCCCGGTCTTTCGCGGAAGTCGCGAGTGAGCAGATTGTATATCTTCAGGCACGTCTCCTTGTCGGTCAGAGGGTCGTCCAGTGTGTCGTCCCAGAATGTGATACGGATGTAATATCTGTTGGGCAGGTGCCAGAAGTCCAGATTGGATTGCTTCATCCTGCGCCAGATAGAGTAGGGGCGTCGCCAGAATGTCTTTACCTCGCACTGTATTCCATGGTCGCGCAGCGTGCCTTGCACGTCCTTGCAGAATTCCTGCAGGCGCTCTCGGTTCTGTGCCTCGTCCTGCTCCAGCCACTGTGCTATGTCGCCATATTCCAGCTCGCAACGGTACTTGAAGGAAAGGTTCTCCAGGTCGGACTTTACCTCAAAGAGTCCCAGCCTGTTGGCAAGCGGAGCATAGAAGCAGTCCGTTTCGCCGGCTATCTTCATTTGCTTGTCGGGGCGCATGGACTGCAATGTGCGCATGTTGTGCAGACGGTCGCTAATTTTAACCATCACCGCCCTGATGTCGTAGTGCAGCGAGGCCAGAATCTGCTGGTAGTTGTCCACCTGCTTGGTGGTGTGGTAGGTTTCCTTCTTCTGCTTTGTGACCACATTCACAAGTCCTGCTACATCGTTGCCGAAACGCTGGCGTATATCCTCTACTGTGTATTGCGTGTCCTCCACCACATCGTGCAGGAAGGCGGTAATAACTGTATTGGCATCCAGCTGCAGTTCCTTGGCAACAATCAGCGCCACGGAAATGGGATGGAGGATGTAAGGTTCGCCCGACTTGCGCCTTTGCGGTGCGTGGGCTTCCTTGGCAAGGAGATATGCTTGGCGCACCCTTTCCATGTCCTCTGGTGTGACACGGGGAGCTATGGCATCGAATACCTCTTGTGCCAAATCATTGACAATCTTCTCGTATTTCATAGGATGTGCAGATTGCAGTTAAAGCGCAGTGTTTTTATGATTTGTTGAACAAAGTTAAGGTTTTTTATGATTATATGGGATACATTGAGCATATTTTTTGCAGTAATCACATTTTTTTCTTATCTTTGCGTGTGATATAAATAGTGAGTGCACGCATGCGCAGTGTTTACTTTTTCACATAGATTGAATAAATAAATAAGACATATAGAAATGAAAGCAATTGTTTTTCCCGGCCAAGGAGCGCAGTTCACCGGTATGGGCAAGGACTTGTACGATAATAATGAGGTGGCCAGGGAGATGATGGAAAAGGCCAACGAGATACTTGGCTTCCGTCTGACCGATGTCATGTTTGAGGGCGATGCTGAGGCGCTGAAGCAGACGAAGGTTACCCAACCCGCTGTGTTTCTGCACAGTGTGGTTTTGGCCAAGTGCATGGGCGAGGAGTTCTGTCCCGACATGGTTGGCGGACATTCCTTGGGCGAGTTCAGTGCTCTGGTGGCTGCAGGTGCCTTGGACTTTGAGGATGGATTGAAGTTGGTTTATGCCCGTGCCCTTGCCATGCAGAAGGCATGCGAGGCTGCTCCAGGTGGCATGGCTGCTGTGATGCGCCTGGATAACGAGAAGATAGAACAGATATGCACCGATGTAACGACTCAGGCTGGCAAGGGCGTGGTTGTTGCTGCCAACTACAACTGTCCAGGCCAGTTGGTAATCAGCGGCAACAAGGAAGCCGTAGAGGCGGCATGTGAGAAACTGTTGGAGGCTGGTGCACGCCGTGCCATGATGCTGCCAGTTGGCGGTGCCTTCCACAGTCCGCTGATGCAGTCTGCCAAGAACGAACTGGAGGCTGCAATTGCCGCAACAGAGTTCCATGAACCTACATGTCCCGTCTATCAGAACGTAGACGGTAAGGCGCATACCAACCCCGAGGAGATAAAGCAGAACCTCATAGCCCAACTGACCGCCAGCGTACGTTGGGCGCAGGAGGTGGAGGCGATGGTGGAGGCTGGCGCCACCGAGTTTGTGGAGTGTGGTCCTGGCCAGGCACTTACAGGCATGATAACCAAGATAGCGAAGGATGCCGTGGTGATGCATGCATAGGCATAAAGTACGTATAAACATAAAATCAGGAAACAATTACAATCATGAACATATATCAAGTATTTACCCGTTTGTTCGGTGCCAATGTGGAGCACCCCGTCCCCCACGGTAGCAAGAGTCAGAACGGATGTGGCACCATGTCGGCATTTACCCCTAAGGCACTGGCCGACATCAAGGCCATGGGCGTGACGCACATCTGGTATACCGGCATCATAGAGCATGCCACACAAACCGATTATAGCCGCTATGGCATACGCAAGGACCACCCCGAGGTGGTAAAAGGCCGTGCCGGCAGTCCCTATGCCATCAAGGACTACTACGACGTGGACCCCGACCTGGCCACCAAGGTGCCAGAGCGCATAAAGGAATGGGAAGCACTTATTGAGCGCACACACAAGGCAGGAATGAAGGTCATTCAGGATTTTGTGCCCAACCACGTTGCTCGTGAATACCACTCCGATGCTTGTCCCGAAGGGTGCATGGATTTGGGCGAGGGCGATGACACTTCGCTTAACTACTCTCCCGAGAACAACTTCTACTACTTAGGAGAACCCCTTCATTTGGACAACATCCTGCAGGATGAGCGTAATAAGACCAACCTCTACGTGGAGAACCCAGCCAAGGCTACGGGCAACGATGTGTTCTCAGCATGGCCGGGCAGAAACGACTGGTACGAGACGGTGAAACTAAACTATGGCCCTAACACATACCGCAAGATGCTGCAGATACTGCTCTATTGGGCAGAGAAGGGCGTTGACGGTTTCCGTTGCGACATGGCAGAAATGGTGCCTGTGGAGTTCTGGGAGTGGGTAATACCCCAGGTAAAGGAGAAGTATCCCGATATTATCTTCATAGCAGAGGTATATAATCCTCAGTTGTATCGTGACTACATCTTCCGCGGGCATTTCGATTATCTCTACGACAAGGTGGGACTCTATGACAAGCTCAAGGCTGTATGTGCCGGGTGGTGCTCTGCAAAGGAATTGACCGCCTGCTGGCAGAGCGTTGAGGACATACAAGGACACATGCTAAACTTCCTTGAGAACCACGACGAGCAGCGCATTGCAAGCGATTTCTTTGCCGGCGATGCCAAGAAAGGACGCCCCATGATGCTCGTGAGCACATTGATGAACACCAACCCCATGATGATTTATTTCGGTCAGGAACTTGGCGAGAAGGGCATGGACAGTGAGGGTTTCTCTGGCGAGGACGGACGTACTACCATTTTTGACTATTGGACTGTGGACTCAATACGCCGCTGGCGCAATGGCGGAAAGTTTGACGGTGCACTGCTTACCGACGAGGAGAAGAAACTGAAGGATTTCTACGCACAGACCTTGCGTCTGGCCGTGGAGGAACCTGCCTTCAGCGAAGGACTCTTCTGGGACTTGATGTATGTGAACGGACACCTGGACAGACAGTTTGCTTTCCTGCGTAGCGACAGAATCAAAACCTATTTGGTAGTTGCAAATTTCTCGAACGAAAGCCTCTCTACCGACATCCGCATACCGGCAGATGCTATTCGCGAACTTGCACCAGATAAGGTGAAGAACAACCTGGCTCACGACATCACCGTGTCTGTAAAACTCAAGGCATGGGACGGTGTGGTTAAAAAGATAAAGTTATAGGGCAGTTCTTTTTACCCCATCATTAACAACCAGCTAATTACTTACACCTATGAATAGCGCATCAATGAATAACCAGCATACTCACCTCGTAATAATGGCCGGTGGCATAGGGAGTCGTTTTTGGCCTATGAGCACACCCGAGTGCCCAAAGCAGTTTGTGGATGTCTTGGGTACTGGCCGCACTTTCCTACAGATGACCGTGGACCGTTTCAAGGGATTGATACCAGCAGAGAATGTGTGGGTGGTTACGAGTCAGGCATACAGGGAACAGGTGATGGAGCAACTGCCTGAGGTGCCTGTAGGGAATATCCTTCTTGAACCATGCCGCAGAAACACCGCACCGTGCATAGCCTATGCTTCGTGGCGAATAAAGAGCATCGACCCCAAGGCAACCATCGTTGTGAGTCCTTCCGACCATCTGATTCTGGATACAACTGAGTTCCAGCGTGTGGTGAGCAGCGCTGTGGACTTTGCCTCTACCTCGGACGCTATCATCACACTGGGCATGAAGCCCACACGCCCGGAAACTGGTTACGGTTACATACAGACGGATATGAGCTGCCCTTCGGTGAGAAACAAGGAAATATACCGGGTAGACTCATTCAAGGAGAAACCCGACCTTTCCACCGCAGAAAAGTACATTCGCAAGCCTAACATGCTCTGGAATGCTGGTATCTTCATCTGGAACGTCAGCACCATAGTAAATGCTCTTAGGGTTTATGCACCTGAAATCAACGACATCTTTGAAAACCTTCTGCCCATATACGGTACCGCAAAAGAGCAGGATACCATCAACGAGGAGTTTCCCAAGTGTGGGAGCATTTCCGTGGATTATGCTATCCTGGAGAAGTCTGAGGAAATTTACTGCTTCCCTGCATCATTCGGGTGGAGTGATCTGGGCACATGGGGGGCTCTGCGCGAAAACGTGAGTCAAGACAAGAGCGGTAATGCTATAATAGGCGAGAACGTGAAAACCTACGAGACACGCGATTGTGTCATACACTGCAGCCAGGAGCGCAGGGTAGTGGTTCAAGGGCTGGAAGGCTACATCGTTGCAGAGAAGGACAATACCCTGCTTATATGCAAGCTTTCCGAAGAACAACGCATAAAGCAGTTTTCAGAATAAACGAGGAAATGAAGAAACTACTATCCCTTCCGCCAAATCTGGTTGAATGCTTCCATGATGTGGCTGGTGTCAGCCGTGAGGAATATTTCTGTACCTCCGACCCTGTCGGAGCACGGCTTGGCAGCGGAGGCGGAACAAACTGGCTGCTGGATGCATGCCATCGAAACGAAGCCCCGCAACTAAGTTTTGAAGAATGGCTTTCCGCAGAAAAACGTATACTCCTGCATGCTGGAGGCCAAAGCCGCAGACTGCCTGCCTATGCTCCAAGCGGCAAGGTTCTTACACCAATACCTGTATTCCGTTGGGAACGCGGGCAGCGCATAGGCCAGAATCTTTTGCAACTGCAATTGCCGCTTTATCAGCGCATAATGAATATCGCTCCAGAGTGTATGCACACTTTGATTGCTTCAGGCGATGTGTATATCCGTGCTGGCAAGCTGCAGCAGATTCCCCAGGCCGATGTCGTATGCTATGGTCTCTGGGCAGACCCTTCGGTGGCCAAGAACCATGGTGTGTTCCTTTCACGAAGAGAAACACCAGGGATGCTCGACTTTGTCTTGCAGAAGCCATCGGTGGAGAAGTTAGGAGAACTGATGCAGACACACCTGTTCCTGATGGATATAGGCATTTGGCTTCTGTCCGACAAGGCTGTGAATCTGCTCATGCGCAAGAGTAGTGGTGAGAATGGAGCGATTCTCAACTACGACCTGTATAGCGACTTCGGGCAGGCATTGGGTCTTAATCCAACCGTCACTGACAGGGATATCAACGGTTTGAAGGTTGCCATATTGCCCCTTCAGGATGGAGAGTTCTATCATTATGGCACTTCGCGCGAAATGATAGGCTCAACCATGGCCATACAGAACCTTGTCTACGACCAGCGTGCCATCATGCATCTGGGAGTAAAGGCTCACCCAAGTATCTTTACCCAGAATTGCTGCCACGATATTAAGTTCTCGCCTACAAACCACAACACTTGGATAGAGAACTCCTGGATTCCTTCAACATGGACCCTTACTCATGAGAATATCATTACTGGAGTTCCTCGCAACGAATGGACGGTAACGCTTTCTCCCGGAGTCTGTGTCGATGTTGTTCCATTGGGAGAGGACCAGTGGGTACTGCGTCCCTATGGATTCAACGATGCTATGCGCGGTGACTTGTGCGACACTTCTACCATGTATCTTGGACGTCCCGTCAGCGAATGGCTTTCAGAACGTGGTATCTCCGCCAACGAGATAGAAGGCTCTGCCGATTTGCAAAACAGCCGCATCTTCCCGGTATGTAGCGATGTGGAAGAGATGGGACGCATGCTTCAATGGATGATTTCCGGTTCTGCTGGTGAGATGACGGACAAATGGAGAAGATGCCTACGTCTTTCAGCAAATGAAATCAGCGACAGGGCAAACCTGCTCCGCTTGCACAAGCAACGCCAGGAATTGCGTAAAGCCAATCTCACGGCTTTAGCCTTAAATCACAGATGCAGCATCTTCTATCAGACTAATCTCGACGACCTGGCGCACGAATTCCACAGCCTGGATGTTCCCTTGCCCGATGCACTGCCTGAGAGCGAACCTCTGCTTAAGCGTATCAGCGACCACATGTTCCGGTCACGCTTGCTCAACCTTAACGGGAAGGATGGCATGCTTGAAGAAAATAAGGCATTTGCCTTGCTTGCCGAAGGACTCACGCAAGAGGTAGTCTCGCGTAAGCAGGATCCCACAATGGCTGTATTCAGCGACCAGATAGTATGGGGCAGAAGCCCCGTCCGTATAGACCTTGCTGGAGGTTGGTCGGACACGCCTCCATATTGCCTCACTTCTGGCGGCAACGTTGTGAATATTGCCATAGAACTAAACGGCCAGCCTCCATTGCAATGCTACATCAAACCGTCACAGCAACATCACATAGTATTGAGAAGCATTGACCTGGGTGCCATTGAGGTCGTCTCCACATGGGATGAACTTTCTGCCTTCAACAAGGTGGGGTCGCCATTCTCCATACCTAAGGCAGCATTGGCACTGGCAGGTTTCCTGCCTCGTTTCTGTACCCGGAAGTACAGCTCTCTGGAAAACCAGCTCAAGGACTTTGGATGCGGTATAGAAATTACATTGCTCAGTGCCATACCTGCCGGCAGCGGACTGGGAACAAGTTCCATCTTAGCGGCCACTGTGTTAGGTTCTCTGAGCGACTTCTGCTCCCTGGCCTGGAACAAGAACGATATCTGCAACCGCACTCTTGTGCTTGAGCAGATGCTTACTACCGGCGGTGGCTGGCAGGACCAATATGGAGGCATACTGCATGGCGTGAAAATGCTAACCACACAGAGCGGGTTTGAACAGACGCCAGAGGTGTCATGGCTGAGCGACAATCTCTTCACCGAATCCCAGTACCAGCCCTGCCATCTGCTATATTACACTGGCATTACACGCACAGCCAAGGCAATATTGGCAGAAATTGTTCGTGGCATGTTCCTCTACGACACGGAACGCATGCACCTGTTGAGCGAGATGAAAGAGCACGCGCACCACATGGCACAAGCCATAACAAGGGGCAATTTCCAGCAGCTTGGCACTCTTGTGGGCAAGACATGGCAACAGAACCAGCTCCTCGACAGCGGAACCAATCCCCCCTGCGTGCAATCCATCATCGAACGGATACAGGACCTGTGTTTCGGTTTGAAACTGCCCGGTGCCGGAGGTGGAGGTTATCTGTACATGATAGCCAAAGACCCATCCGCTGCCCTGCGCATAAGAGAGATACTTACCAGCAATCCCCCAAACCCACGGGCAAGATTTATTGACATGAACCTGTCAAAGACCGGATTCCAGCTCAGCCGCAGCTGATCAGGAAACACCGTCGGCAATCATCATTCCATCTTAATTCAAGTTTTTGATAGAATTATTGCTGTCCGGTAAAACCCTTTAACCCAAATCGGTCATTAGCGCGTAACAGTCTAATGACCGATTTGGGTTTAATCGTATACACCCTTGCCCAAAGGCCTGTAGAATCAGACTTCGGGCAATACCTTTCCCGAAGCAAGAACCCATCACCCAAAATCTCTTCATTATAATGTATTGGTGTTGAGAGCGTTTATTAGCGATTTTGATTTAATGTTGCATGCGCCTTGGAAGACCATGTTTTATCCTCGGTATTGTCACACCCTTGTCCTCGGTATTCTCTCGCCGAACGAACACTATTGTCACGCCCTTGTACTCGGGAGGACTAAAATACGACCTTTACTGAACAGCAATAAAACAAAATTAGCAGGGTCTTGGGGCCCTGCTTATTATATGTGTGAATTCAAAGGGGGAGATGCAAAAAATGCAAAACAGAGAATTACCTCATGTCTATTACATCGTGTTGAGGAAAGTCGTGAAGCGGGAAATTGAAGTGGTCGGCGCTTAATCCTGTATTCATTTTGAATCCTGCAATACTGATACGTGTCCAGTCACCATTATTCTTTATTCGCAGGCACAAAGGTGTGAAATTTTCCTGGTCAATGCTTACAACTATTGCCGAAGGTTCCTGATTGCGCTTTTGGGGAGTTAATGTTACTTCCCACACTTTGCGTCCACGAAGGGATGCATTCTTTGCCTTCATATTGAACCCTTTACGATAAATGCTCATGAATGCCATGGGTGAACACGCCTGTAGTTCTTCCTGGGTGGGAGAGACAAGACTGACTTCAGGATTGTCATGCATCAATGTCCATTGGTCTCTTCCATTAAACCATGTACATACGGCAAGTGTCTTCATGACATACTTTTCACCAAGAATATCTATTGTTCCTAAAATGGTGTCGGAGGGAGTTGTTCCCTGAAACAATGTTGTTGCAAACGTAGCACTGACGGAACCATTTTTCTGCATCTGTTCTGTTGTTCTGTCGAGTATTTCACGTGCTGACAAGTTTTTTTGCGCTGTGCTGTTAATGGATATCGCAATTAGCGTGATGAACAGCGAAAAACACCTTTTTACCATAATCATTTATTCACTTAGCTTGAAAAGTTCAATACCTTAATTATATTAAATTATCTCATGCTGTCCAAACGCAACTGCAGGTCTTCTTCACTGATGCAGAGCACTTCACGTGGTTTGCTTCCATGTGCCTGCCCAACAATACCTGCAACTTCAAGCTGGTCCATCAGACGTCCGGCTCGGTTGTATCCAATGGAAAACTTGCGTTGTATCATGCTTGTTGATCCCTGCTGGGTTTGCACAACCAGGCGAGCTACCTCTTCAAACATTGGATCCAGGTTCTGCATATCAACGTCGGGTCCCTCACTGTCTTCGCCTTCCATTGCCACTGGGGGTAGGGGAGCAGGTCCCATGTAGCTCTGCTGGCAACAGATGTATTTGGTGATGGCTTCTACCTCGGGAGTGTCTACAAAGGCACACTGTACTCGCACAGGTTCACTGCCTCCACCCAAAACAAGCATATCGCCCTTGCCAACAAGCTGCTGTGCTCCGGCACGGTCAAGAATGGTGCGGCTGTCCACCATGGCACTTACCTTGAATGCCATACGAGCAGGGAAATTGGCCTTGATAGTACCCGTAATGATGTTGGTTGTGGGGCGCTGAGTTGCGATAATCATGTGTATGCCCACAGCACGGGCCAATTGGGCTATACGGCAGATGGGCAATTCTATCTCCTTGCCGGCTGTCATGATAAGATCACCGAACTCATCTATGATAACCACAATGTACGGCATGAAACGGTGACCATTCTCTGGATTAAGATGGCGCGACCTGAACTTGTCATTATATTCTCTTAAATTGCGTGCACCCGCCTTCTTGAGGAGATCGTAACGATTGTCCATCTCAACACAAAGGGATTTCAAGGTTTGCACAACCTTTTGTACATCAGTGATAATGGGTTCATCGCCCTCTGTTCCCTCGACTTGAGCCAGGAAATGGTTGACAATGGGTGAATATACGCTGAATTCTACCTTTTTAGGATCAACCATTACGAGTTTAAGTTCGGCTGGATGTTTCTTGTAGAGCAAGGATGTTATGATTGCGTTAAGACCAACAGACTTACCCTGACCCGTGGCACCTGCAACAAGCAGATGGGGCATCTTGGCAAGGTCGACCATAAATATTTCATTGGTGATGGTCTTGCCCAATGCCATAGGAAGTTCGAATTGTGTCTCCTGGAATTTACGGCTGTTTATTATACTCTCCATCGACACTATCTGAGGACGCGCATTGGGCACCTCTATACCGATTGTACCCTTGCCTGGTATAGGAGCTATGATTCTAATGCCCAGTGCAGAGAGAGAGAGAGCTATGTCGTCCTCAAGGTTCCTGATTTTTGAAATCCTCACACCTGGAGCAGGAGTTATCTCATACAGGGTGATGGTGGGACCCACTGTTGCCTTGATACTGGAAATCTTCACACCGAAGTCGGACAACACCTGTATGATCCTGTTCTTGTTCTGCTGCTGTTCTTCCATATCGATGGAGGTGTCTACATCGTAATGCTTCAGCAGGTCTATGGTAGGATACTTATAGTTTTCGAGGTCAAGTTTTGGGTCGTATGGTTCCAATTGGCGTGTATCATCCAAATGGGCTTCTTCTTCCTCCTTGCCCTTTTGCACTAACATATCATGCTGGTCATGTATGTTTTCAGTGATTTCATCGTGTGGCAATGCAGATTCTTCATCGATTACAGGATGAACTATTTCTATCTTCAGCTCCTCTTCTGCTGTTGGTATAGGATTTTCTGCATCTTTTGTGGTCAAATCATTGAATTCTATGGTTGTAGCCGTCTCTTCGGGAGATAGGCCTACATAGTTTTCATGGTTTTGCAGCTCTCCGTCTGTAGTGTTTCCCGACTCTTCATCTATAATTTTAGTTTCATGGTCGCCGGCATTGTTTTTCCCAAGTTTAGCGTTAATATATTTGTTCGGTGCAAGAAGTTTGCGTATTATTCTGATAGTTTCGTCGGAAAGATATATAAGATATGCTATAGCAATGGATATAAGTATTAAAACCGTCCCAATGTCTCCAATCTTGGTTTTGAGGAAATCCACCTGGGTAGCACCTATAGCTCCCCCAAGGGAAATGGGACTATGAACCTCGTCGAGAAAGGGCTGTATGATGAATGCCATAAAGGCAGAAGACCATATCATGAACAATGAGCATGTCAGGAACCATTTCCATAATCTCACCTTGTAGACCTGCATGATTCTAAGCGACGTGCAAATCATGAAAAAGGGTATGAAAATGGATGCCATTCCCCAGCACTCGTCAATGAAAAAATGTGCTGTAGCAAGACCCAAGGTACCCATCCAGTTGTGTGCTTTCTCGCCTTCAACCCAAGTTGAATCTTCTATTACAGTAAAAGGATGTGATAAAATGCTCAAAAAAACGAAAGCGCTGATCAGGAAGATTATAGCACCTACACAGAATCTTGTGATTTCTGCCTTAGGCATGCCGTCTGGATTATTAGAATCAGCTGCAGATTCATTGATTCGGAAAAAATTGCGAACCCTGCCAAGGAATCCGGTCTTCTTTTCCTCTATCTGTTTTGCCTTATTGTTTTTACTGGTATTTCTCTCGGTTTTACTCTTTGCCATATGAATCTATCGGTATTTACTTTGCAAAAGTAGTGGAAAAAAACGTAAAAGGGTATTATTTGGTGTTTTTTTTCATAAATTTGTACACGAATACAAAAAATAAACCCTGTGCGAAATAAAATATCATGAAGACGTTGGTTAACAGATACGATAAAAAACTTATAGGCCAGTTGCCTAAGGTTCTGTTCCAAGGTCGTATTATTGTCATACAAAGCGAACAAGAGGCCAGAAAAGCAGTTCAGTATCTGCTGGGCCAAGATATGGTGGGCATAGACACGGAAACCAAGCCTGTCTTCAAGAAAGGCCAAGGAATGGCACCTGTAGCTTTATTGCAGGTTGCCACAGATGATACGTGTTTTCTGTTTCGTTTGAACCACATAGGTTTGACAGACGACATCATACGGTTGCTAAGTGACGACAGCATTTTAAAAGTTGGACTTTCGCTTAAGGATGATTTTACTCAACTTAAACGAAGAAAACCATTCACGCCAGGCAGATATATCGAACTGCAGGAAAAAGTCAGAGAGATGGGTATAGTTGACCAGTCGTTACAAAAACTATACGCCAACTTCTTTGGGCAAAGAATAAGCAAGACTCAGCAACTCACCAATTGGGAAGCAGACGTTCTGACTGAAGCGCAGAAACGCTATGCTGCCACCGATGCATGGGCATGTATCCAGCTGCTAAAAGAAATTTCACATCTGGATGCCAATGGGTATATGCTTGACATCATTCCCGAACCAGAGCAGATGCCCCCTCCATTGCTCTCCCAGGACGAACAAAGGGAAAGGAAGGAAAGAAAGGAAAAGAAGAAACGCGCTTCCAGGCAAAGAAAACTTCATGATATAGATAACAGCAAAAGGAGAAAACGTGTCAGAAAAGAAAAAGAGATTGTCAAGTCACTGGACGCATACGAAAGCAAATCACATAATCAAAATACATTATGACAGAATACAAAACAATTTACCTGAAGAAAGGAAAGGAAGATAGCTTGACCAGAAAGCATCCATGGATTTTCTCCGGAGCCATTAGTCGTTGTGACGACAACATGGAGGAAGGAGAAGTAGTTAGGGTGATTTCTGGAAAGGGAGATTTTATAGCCATAGGTCATTGGCAGATAGGAAGTATTGCCATACGTGTACTATCTTTTGATGATGTTGCTATAGACGGTGAATTCTATGAAAACAAACTTTCTATTGCACTGGATGTAAGAAAAAGCATAGGCTTGCTTCGTGGCGGAAATTATATTGACGAAAAGAATATAAATACCACATACCGACTTGTTCATGGCGAAGGCGACGGACTGCCTGGATTGGTCATAGACATGTATGATGGAACAGCAGTTATGCAAGCTCACAGTATCGGTATGCATGTTCATAGACACATAATTGCAGAATCGCTGAAGAAAGTAATGGGTGAAGAACTTAAGGCTGTATACTATAAAAGCGAAACAACCCTGCCGTTCAAAGCCGACCTTGGTCAGGAAAATGGCTTCTTGATAGGCAAGTGCACCAATGATGTCGCGCACGAAAACGGTTTGAAATTCCATATTGATTGGCTAAAAGGGCAGAAGACAGGATTCTTTATAGACCAGCGAGATAATCGTGCTCTTCTGGAGCAATACTCCAAGGGGCGACGTGTACTGAACATGTTCTGCTATACAGGTGGTTTTAGTGTATACAGCATGCGTGGTGGAGCAGAATTGGTACATAGCGTGGACAGTAGTTCCAAGGCAGTAGAGTTAGTCAACAAGAATATTGCTCTAAACTTCCCCGGCGATACCCGTCATCAAGCCTTTGCAGCAGATGCATTCAAATTCTTGGATGAAATGGCATCAAACTATGACCTTGTGATACTGGACCCTCCTGCTTTTGCTAAACACAGAGATGCATTGAAACAAGCATTGCGCGGATACACCAAACTGAATGCAAAGGCAATGGAAAAAATGCCCAATGGCAGTATATTGTTTACATTTTCCTGTTCCCAGGCAGTCAATAAGGAGCAATTCCGTACTGCAATTTTTGCCGCAGCATTACAGACAGGACGACAGATCAGAATACTGCACCAGTTGCATCAACCTGCCGACCATCCAATCAACATCAATCATCCCGAGGGAGAATACCTTAAGGGACTGGTTGTATATTTAGAATAAGGTGTTTTTTAATAGAATACAATCCATATAAATATAAAATATATAAATCAAATATGAGCATAAAGTCAAGACTGACTATTCTTAACTTTCTCGAATTTGCCGTTTGGGGAGCCTATCTAACCAGTATGGGTGGATATTTGGCCAGTGTCGGGTTGGGAGAGTATATTGGTTATTTCTATTCCGTACAGGGTTTTGTTTCCATTATTATGCCTGCACTGATGGGCATAGTTGCTGACAGATGGATGCAGGCACAGAAAGTGCTGAGCCTTTGTCATTTTGTAGCAGGATGCATGATGATTATAGCAACTTTCTATTGCATGAATGCTCCGGAGACACCTGATTTTTCAATCCTCTTTACAATATATACACTTAGCGTAGCATTCTTTATGCCCACTATCGCTCTGGCCAACTCTGTTTCATACAATGCATTGGACAAGGCGGGCATGGATGCAGTCAAGACATTTCCACCCATCCGCGTCTTTGGCACAGTTGGTTTTATTATATCCATGTGGATTGTAGATCTCTGCGGCTGGCAGACCACTTCCCTTCAGTTTCTTTGGAGTGGTATACTGTCTGTTGTGCTTGCCTTGTACTCCTTGAGCATGCCTAAGTGTGCAGTAAATAAGGATAGGGCAAGGGTTGGTTTAGTACAGTCATTAGGTCTTGAGGCCTTTAAACTGTTCAAAAACTATAGGATGGCATTGTTTTTCATCTTTTCTATGCTTCTGGGCTGCTGTTTGCAAATAACTAACGGATATGCAGGTCCTTTCCTCCAATCATTCGGTATTAATGAAGCATACAGCGGAACATTCGGAGTGGAACATTCCAACATACTGATTTCGCTCTCGCAGATGAGTGAAACACTATGCATACTGCTCATACCATTCTGTCTAAGCCGTTTTGGCATAAAGAAAGTAATGATCATGTCCATGGTAGCATGGGCACTAAGATTCGGATTCTTTGCCATTGGCAATCCTGGTGATGGATTGTGGCTGCTCATTTTGAGTATGATAGTTTATGGTATAGCTTTTGATTTTTTCAATATAAGCGGTTCTTTGTTTGTAGATAAGGAAACAGACATAAGCATTAGAAATTCAGCTCAGGGCGTATTCATGATGATGACAAACGGTTTCGGTGCATCTCTTGGCATGATTGTGGCCGGATGGGTTATGAACATGTATACTGTAAACGAAAACGGACTCATGATAGACAAGCCATCCACAGGTGGCTGGATGCAAGCATGGACAATATTTGCCATTTATGCATTCGTTGTAGCCATTATGTTTGCTCTGTTGTTTAGATACAAGCATACTGAGGAGAAGGAAGACTAATCCATATTTTATAACTGATATGAAGGAAGTTCGTTTTTTCTACACTCCCGTTGTTTCTGGTTCCTTGCCTGAAGAAGAGGCAAAACATGCAGTACGAGTCCTTAGAATGAAAGAAGGGGATGAAATCAATCTCATGGATGGACAAGGTACTTTTTATAGGGCAGAAATTACCACTGCGGCAAACCATCACTGCCTTTATAATATATTGGACGAAGAAAAACAAGTTCGTGCATGGGGAGGCAGTATCCATCTGGCTGTTGCTCCAACCAAACTTAATGATCGAATGGAGTGGCTTGTAGAGAAGGCTACTGAAATAGGATGGGATAGAGTATCTTTCCTGGATTGCCAATATTCCGAACGTAGGAATATTAAAACTGACCGTCTTGAAAAGATTGTTGTCTCTGCTTGCAAGCAATCTCACAAAGCATGGGTGCCTGTAATTGACGAAATGGATAGTTTCAAGTCGTTCATTCAAAAATGGGGCTTACCAAAGGACTCTCAGGATGATGGTGTGCAACGCTTCATCTGTCATTGTTACGAAGAAGAGAAACCTCATCTCAAAGATGTTCTTTCCCACAGCATCCCCACGATTGTACTTGTTGGCCCAGAAGGAGATTTTTCGCTTGAAGAAGTATCTATGGCAAAGGAATATGGCTTTAGAAGCGTTACATTGGGTAAAAGTCGTCTTAGGACAGAAACAGCAGCGCTTGTAGCAGTGCATTTAATGCAACTTGCAAATTCATACTGATTAAGCCCACCAATATCTCGATAAAAATATAGCGGACCTGTCTGTCAAAGTCCGCTATATTTTTATGTATAAGCATTTAAGGCTATTTTCATAATAACGCTAATGACTGATTTGGGTTAAATCATATTCATAACAATTTTAACCTTTTCATCATGTGGCAAAGTTGCGTCTATCCAATGAATAGGGATTCCACGGCGTTCCTCCATACCTCGGAACCATGTCATCTGGCGTTTGGCAAACTGGTGGATTGCAATTTCCAGTTGGCGGAACATCTCCTCATAAGACAACTGACCGATACAATAGAGGGTTACAAACTTGTACTCTAATCCGTAACGTATGAGCCGTTCGGCAGAAACGGTCTGCAACAGGGTCTGCACCTCCTCAATCATGCCTTCTTCCAGACGTGCCTTTAGTCTTCGGGTTATCTTTTCGCGTCGGAGGTCGCGGTCTATCTTCAGTCCGATGGTCAGGCTCTTGCGCTCGGGAAAGCGTACCTGTCCCAATTCATAAGACTTGAGTACGCTCTCTATGTAGAGCCCTGTGCCTCCGCACATAATGGGCATGCAATTGCGGGCGGTGATGTCCATATAGGCATTCTGGAATGCACACTGGAACTCGTACACGTTGAAGCGGTAGCCTGGTTCGCAGATGTCAATAAGGTGATATGGTATCTGCTGGCCCTGCACCACATAGTCGCCCAGATCTTTGCCACTGCCTATGGTCATGCCACGATACACCATGCGCGAGTCAGCAGAAATAATTTCTGCATCACCCATAGCATGTGCCAGGTGTGCGGCAAAAGGAGTCTTGCCGCTTGCTGTGGGACCAAGGATGGTGATGATGTCGGCAGAATACTTGCTCATGGTCTTAACAAAGATATGTTATTGTTTATGCTTGGTATGAGGGATGGAGAGCACTATCCGATTTTGGATATTTTCTCTAATTCAGCAAGATTCATAAATTTTATCTTACGACCATCAATTGCAACAAGTTTCTCGCTGGCAAATGCAGAGAGTGTCCGTATGGCATTAGAAGTTGTCATATTGGATAGGTTTGCCAGGTCCTCGCGCGCGAGATATATAGATAATGTGGAACCGTCCTCTTCCAGACCATAAGAATCTTTCAAAAAAAGAAGACTTTCTGCCAGACGTCCACGAATGTGCTTCTGCGTCAAGTTTACAGTACGCTCGTCACTCTGGCCAAGATCATGAGCCAGTTTTTGAATGAAGAACCATGCCAGTGACGCATTCTCCTGTATGATTCGGGTTACAATACCCATAGGAATCTTAAGAACCACACATGGTTCGAAGGCTGCGGCTGCAGTAATGAAAGGTTCGTTGGCCATATAGGCACGATAGGCGAAATATTCTGTCTCACCGAGAACACGCATTATCTGAGGACGGCCACCTACTCCCTCCTTGTAAATCTTGACCTTGCCGCTTACAAGGCACAAAAGATTTGTGGGAAGATCACCCTCTTTATAGATGATATCATTCTTCTTGAATTTGACCACAGAAATATGATTCTGTAATTCCTCGCGTTGCAAATCGGTTAATGTACCGAGCATATCGCCTATTTTTTCTAAATATTCTCCCCAAGGGACTCTTTTCTTTGGCATTTATAGCGTTAAATGTATGTTCTTCGGCACAAAATTACGACAATTATGTTAGTTTGCAAAAGTATCTTAAATAAAATTGCTAACTTTGAGGTGCTAAAGACTAACCTAGATATAAAATACCTATGAGTTATTTACGTTTTGACAAGACTCTGATGACGAATCTCGAGGACAGCCTGCCAAAGGAAATCCTCCGCTCAAATCGTTCCGGAGCCTATTCTTGCTCAACAATCGTTGACTGCAACACTCGTAAGTACCACGGCCTGCTGGTAGTGCCAGTGCCCGAGTTGGACCAGGAGAACCACGTTCTTCTCTCCAGCCTGGACGCCACCGTTATCCAGCACGGAGCTGAGTTCAATCTGGGCCTGCACAAGTATTCAGGCGACAACTTCGCACCCCGTGGACACAAGTACATCCGTGAGTTCGACTCACTGAAAGTTCCCACAACCATCTATCGTGTGGGTGGTGTGATTCTGAAGAAGGAACAGATGTTCCAGCACTTCGAGGACCGCATCATCATCCGCTACACCCTGGTGGACGCGCACAGCGACACCACACTGCGCCTGCAGCCCTTCCTGGCCTTCCGCAGCGTACGCGAGTACACACACGAGAACAGCCTCGCCTCTCGCGAGTACCACGAGGTGCAGGGCGGTATCCGCACTTGCATGTACGAAGGCTATCCCGAACTGTTCATGCAGCTCAACAAGGAGAACAACTTCGTGTACAACCCCAACTGGTACAAGGGCGTGGAATACCCCAAGGAACAGGAGCGCGGCTATGCCAGCAACGAGGATCTCTACGTGCCCGGCTACTTCGAATTCAACATCAAGAAGGGCGAGAGCGTAGTGTTCAGCGCTGGCCTCAGCGAGATTGACACCAAGACACTGGCCGAGCTGGCCGAGTTCGAGGTGAACATCCGCACACCACGCGACAACTTCTACAACACACTGGTAAACAGCGCACACCAGTTCATCGTACACCGCGAGCATGAAGACTATGTGCTGGCAGGCTACCCCTGGTTCAAGTGCCGCGCACGCGACCAGTTCATATCTCTGCCTGGTCTCACACTGACCAACAACGAGCTCACCAAGTACGACGATGTGATGGAGACCGCCGAAAAGGCCATTCGCGCATTCATGGACGGCGAGGAGATAAAGGTCAGCATCCAGGAAATTGACCAGCCCGATGTGCTCCTCTGGGCAGTATGGTGCATACAGCAGTACGGCAAGTTCGAGAGCATGGACACCTGCGTGCAGAAGTACTACGCACTGGTACGAGACATCATGACATGGATTCTGGGCAACAACCATCCCAACCTCAAGGTCATGGACAACAAGCTCGTCTACAGCGAGGGTCGCGACAAGGCCATCACATGGATGAACTCCACCGCCAACGGACGCCCCATCGTGCCACGTACAGGCTACATCGTAGAGTTCAACGCTCTGTGGTACAACGCACTGAAGTTTGCCATCGACCTCTGCACACACGCCGGCGACGCCAAGAACGTGAAGATGTTCTCTGAGCTGGCAGAAGAGGTGGGCAAGAGCTTCGTGAGCATGTTCTGGAACGAACACGGATACCTCTGCGACTACTGCGTGGACGGATACCGCGACTATCTGGTTCGCCCCAACATGATTTTCGCCGTAGCATTCGACTACACTCCTCTGGACAAGAAGCAGCAGAAGTCCGTACTTGACTTCTGTACCAAGGAACTGCTCACACCCAAGGGTCTGCGCAGCCTCTCTCCAAAGAGCTCTGGCTACAACCCCATGTACGTAGGTCCTCAGGTGCAGCGCGACTATGCATACCACCAGGGTACAGCATGGCCTTGGCTGGCAGGCTTCTACATGGAGGCATGTCTGAAGGTGCACAAGATGTCTCGTGCAAGCTTCGTGGACCGTCTGCTTGTTGGCTACGAAGAGGAACTCTTCTACCACTGCATCGGTACTATACCCGAACTCTTCGACGGCAATCCGCCATTCCACGGACGCGGTGCAATATCATTCGCCATGAACGTGGCAGAAATCATGCGCGTAGTGAAAATTTTGGACCAGTATAACGAATATTAAATAAGGAGGACACATACATGAAAGTACTAATGTTCGGTTGGGAGTTTCCTCCTAAGATTTATGGAGGTCTCGCAGTTGCCAGTTATGGTATTACCAAGGGTTTGAGTCTTCAGGGCGATGTTGACACCACATTCTGTATGCCTAAACCCACAGGCGAGGAGGAAGGTTTCCTGAAGATTGTCAACATGAGTCAGGTGCCTGTTGTATGGCGCGATGTCAATTACGATTGGATTAAGGATCGCTTCGTTGGTCACACCGCCGAGGACTACTATCGTTTCCGCGACCACCTCTATGCCGATTTCAACTATCTGCAGGGATTGGACGACCTTGGTTGCATTCAGTTTGCCGGTGGCTATCCCAGCAATCTGCACGACGAAATCAACAACTTCAGCATCATCTCAGGCGTACTCGCACGTAGCGAGGACTTTGACCTGATTCACGCACACGACTGGCTCACTTACCCCGCTGGCGTACATGCCAAGATGGTAAGCGGCAAGCCTCTCTGCATACACGTGCATGCTACCGACTTCGACCGCTCTCGAGGCAAGGTGAACCCCACCGTATACAGTATAGAGAAGAACGGTATGGACCATGCTGACTGCATCATGTGCGTATCAGAGCACACTCGCCAGACAGTAATACACCAGTATCACCAGGATCCCCGCAAGTGTGTGGCCATGCACAATGCCGTATATCCCCTCAGCCAGGACCTGCTGGACATCGTTCCCAACAAGACTCCAGGCGAAAAGGTGGTTACATATCTGGGCCGCATAACTATGCAGAAGGGACCCGAATACTTCGTGGAGGCTGCCGCCAAGGTTCTTCAGCGTACACGCAACATACGCTTCTGCATGGCAGGTAGCGGTGATATGATGAACGCCATGATTCAGTTGGCCGCAGAGCGTGGCATTGCAGACCGTTTCCACTTCCCCGGTTTCCAGAAGGGCAAGCAGGTTTACGAGTCCTATAAGAACTCTGACGTGTTCGTGATGCCTTCCGTATCCGAGCCCTTCGGTATTGCACCGCTCGAGGCTATGCAGTGCGGCTGTCCTTCAATTATCTCAAAGCAGTCTGGTTGCGGTGAGATTCTGGACAACGTAATCAAGGTGGACTACTGGGATATCGATGCCATGGCGGATGCCATGTACAGCGTCTGCACCAACGATGCTCTGTACAACTACCTCTCCGAAGAGGGCATCAAGGAAGTGGACCGCATCACATGGGAGAAGGTGGGCCTGCGCATACGCGAGTGCTACAACCAGCTCTGCGGACGCGGATACTTCAACAACGATGACTACCTCAACGCGGTAAAGGACATAAAGTAATAAAAGAAGCGATTACGCTAAACATATTAGAAATCAAAGATTAATAATTCAAGTTATGAAACAGATTTGTTTATATTTCGAGATACATCAGCCTGTTCATCTGAAGCGCTATCGTTTCTTTGAAATCGGCAAGGACCACTACTACTACGATGACTATGAGAACGAGCGCGCCATCCGCGATACAGCCGACAACAGCTACGTTCCCGCACTGACCACACTGCTGGAGATGTGCAAGCAGAACGATAACTTCAAGTGCTGTTTCTCTCTCTCTGGTGTAGCCATCGAGATGCTCGAGCAGTATGCTCCCGAGGTAATCGACCTCCTGCAGCAGATTGCAGAGACTGGCAAGGCAGACTTCCTGGCAGAGCCCTATAGCCATGGTTTGGCTTCTCTGGGTAGCGAGGAGAGCTTCAAGAACGAGGTTGCCCGTCTGGCTGGCCGCGTTAAGGAACTCTTCGGTGTAGAGCCCAAGGTGATGCGCAAC
This sequence comes from Bacteroidaceae bacterium, assembly GCA_045645225.1. Classification (GTDB taxonomy): domain Bacteria; phylum Bacteroidota; class Bacteroidia; order Bacteroidales; family Bacteroidaceae; genus Physcousia. Next base: position 31,131 of record JAZRII010000057.1, read on the forward strand.
TCCAACCTTATCTATAGCGACGAGATTGGTAGCATGGCTGCCGACATGGGCTACAAGGGTATCATCGTAGAGGGTGCCAAGCACATCCTCGGCTGGAAGAGCCCCCACTATGTATATTCATGCGCTGTAGACAACCGTATTTCTGTCCTCATGCGCGACTATAAGCTGAGCGACGATATCTGCCTGCGCTTTTCTGATAGCAGCTGGAACGAGTATCCCCTCATGGCTGACAAGTACATCGACTGGATTGCAAACCTGCCCCAGAGCGAGGAGGTTATCACCATCGGTATGGAACTGTGCGCCATCGGTATGTTCCAGCCTCTGAGCAGCAACATTCTGGACTTCATCAAGGCTCTGCCCGTATGCGCAGCACAGCGCGGCATAGGTTTCGCTACTCCCGCAGAGCTGGTTGAGAACCGCAAGCCTGTTGACTCTATCGAAGTTCCTTACCCCATGTCTTGGAACGACGAGGAGCGCGACATCTCTGGCTGGCTGGGTAACACCATGCAGCGCGAGGCATTTGCAAAGATGTACGAGGAGAAGCTCGTTGGCCGTATCCTGGCATGCAAGGACCGCCGTATCAAGCAGGATTGGGACCGTCTGCAGGCAACCAACAACTTCCAGTACATGACCACCAAGCCTCAGGCTGTGCCCATGCTGCGTAGCTTCTACGACAGCGCATTCGATGCCTTCACCAACTACATGAATATCCTGGGCGACTTCCTGAAGAGAGTGAACGACCTCTTCTCAGAGAACGTGGAGAACGACGAGCTGAACGCACTCTACACACAGATTGCCAACCTGGGCGATGAACTGACCGTGAAGGAGAACGAAATCAGCGTTCTGCGTGCACGTCTGGAGAAGTTTGAGGGCAAGGCCGAGAAGGCCGAGGAACCTGCTCCTGCAAAGAAGGCTCCCGCAAAGAAGGCACCTGCCAAGAAGGCCGCTCCTGCCAAGGAAGAGGCTCCCGTAGCAGAGGAAGCTCCTGCCAAGAAGGCTCCTGCTAAGAAACCTGCCGCTAAGAAGGCTGCCGAGAAGAAGTAACCTTATTGAATATATTAAGGTAATATAATAGAATGGATGTAGTGCCTGCTCGCTACATCCATTTTTTCAACAACATAAACGAATACTATAGTATATGTCTACAAAAGTAAAGATAAGCACCACAATGGGCGATATCATTGTGCGCCTCTACGACGAGACTCCCAAGCACAGGGATAATTTCATCAAGCTGGCCACAGAGGGATACTACAACGGTACGCTCTTCCATCGCGTCATCAAGGACTTTATGATACAGGGAGGCGACCCCGACAGCATCGGTGCACCTGCTGGCAAGATGCTTGGCACGGGAGGACCCGATTATACCATACCAGCTGAGATTGTCTATCCCAAACTCTTTCACAAGCGTGGTGCGCTGAGTGCAGCACGTCTGGGCGACGACATGAACCCAGAGCGAGAGAGTAGCGGCAGCCAGTTCTACATCGTATGGGGACAGAAGTACAATGCCGGCCAGTTGAAGCAGATGGAGCGCCAGATGCAGATGCAGCAGGAGCAGGCCGTCTTTGACCGTCTTGTGGCCGAACACCGGGCAGAGATTATACAGATGCGCAAGAACCGCGATAGGGCAGGTCTTCAGGAATTGCAGGACCAGCTGAATGCAGAAACGCATGCCATCTGTCAGGAAATGGAAAAAGTACAGCTCACTCCCGAGCAGACAGAGGCCTACACCACCATAGGTGGCACTCCCCATCTCGACGGCCAGTACACCGTCTTTGGCGAAGTCCTTGAAGGTCTCGACGTGGTGGAGCGTATCCAATCCTGCGAAACCATGCGTGGCGACCGCCCCAAGCAGGACATAAGCATGACGGTGGAGATCGTGGAGCAATAGAGATACCTTTGCCTCACATATAAATATTGTATCAATTGCATCATGTTATCTTTATGGAAAAGGAGTTCGATTTGCAACCCATTATTGATTATGTCAGCAAGGATTGGCAGTTAGGTCCTGTTCACGGCATTGAACATTGGAAGCGTGTGGAAAGGAACGGACTGCTTTTGGCAACTGATGATGTCAATGTGCAGGTTGTCCGCCTGTTTGCGTATCTTCACGACCACAAACGTATTGACGATGGATGGGATTTGGATCATGGGCAAAGAGCGGCAGAAAATCTTGACAATATCCGACATACACTTCTTTCAGATGTCACTGACGAGGAGTTTGTCATGCTTAAGAGAGCATGCATGGAACATACCATAACAGCAAAAACCGGCATACCAACCATTGACGCATGCTTTGATGCAGACAGGATGGATTTGCCCAGGGTGGGGTACATGCCAGATCCAGCCAGAATGGCATCTGAACTCGGAATTGCCTTTGCAAGGCATGGTGCAGTGAAGGAGGATTGTTCTATTTCGTTTGAAGCAATAGACAAGGCGAAAAATGAACTTTTATCTACCAAAATACGAGATAATGGTATAAAATAATCAATAATTTGGTCTAAATAGCCTTCTAACTGAAAAAAGTACGTATCTTTGCTTTCGTATTCAAAACGAAACAAAATAACAGAAAACAACGATACATATGTCAGTTAAATTTTATCAGCCAGAGAACCAGGTACCTTTGGAAATGCACAAGGTACGTGTAATTCAGAAATTGAATCTTTTGCCTGTTGAGGACCGTTTGCGTGCCATCCAGCAGGCAGGATGCAATACTTTCCTGTTGCAGAACAAGGATATCTATCTTGATATGCTCACCGATTCTGGTGTGAATGCCATGTCGGACCGCCAGACAGCAGCCATGCACGTTGCTGATGATGCTTATGCCGGTAGCGAGACCTTCAACCGTCTTAAGACCGCCATGAAGGAGGTGTTTGGCACAGACTATCTGCTCCCCGCCCACCAGGGACGTGCCTGCGAGAACATTCTTGCCGAGCGATTTGTGAAACCAGGTTCCGTGGCCATTATGAACTTTCACTTTACCACCACCAAGGCGCACGTTACACGATGCGGCGGTGAGGTGATAGAGCTGGTACACAAGAAGGGTCTTGTGCCTCAGAGCGATGATCCCTTCAAGGGAGATTTCGACCTCAAGGAACTCAGGAAGACCATTCGCGAGTACGGACCTGAAAAGGTTGCATACGTACGCGTTGAGGCAGGAACCAATCTTATAGGCGGTCAGCCCGTTAGTTTGGAGAACATGCTGGCTGTTGCTGATATCTGTCATGAGTTCGGTGTGCCCAGCATCCTTGACGCTTCATTGCTTCAGGACAATATCTACTTCATGAAGACCCGTGAGGCACAGTGCAAGTATATGACTCCAAAGGAGATTTACCACCTGCTGGCCAACAAGATGGACCTCATCTACTTCTCTGCCCGCAAACTTGGCTTTGCCCGCGGCGGTGCTATAATAAGCCATAACCAGGAACTGATAAAGAGCATGATGGAGTACATCCCCTTGTATGAAGGTTTCCTCACCTATGGTGGTATAGACGTACGCTCTATGGAGTCAATGGCAGAGGGCCTGTATGAATCTTTGGATATGGATTACCTGAGTCATGGTCCTGAATTCATTTCCTATCTGGTAAACGAACTCGATGCCTATGGAGTACCCATGATCAAGCCTGCTGGCGGTTTGGGAGCACACCTCAATTGCCAAGGTTTTGTACCCGACATGCCACATGACCAATACCCCGCAGCAGCTGTAGCGGCAGCACTCTATATAGCAGGCGGTATCAGAGGCATGGAGCGTGGCACACTTTCCGAGCAGCGCGAACCCGATGGAACAGAGCGCTTCTCCGAACTTGAATTGATGCGCCTGGCAGTTCCCCGCCGTGTATACACGCTTTCTCAGATCAAGTATGTTGCCGACCGTGTGAAATGGCTTTGGGACAACCGCGAACTCATAGGAGGTCTCCAGTGGGTGGAGGAACCCAGCGTGTTGCGTTTCTTCTTCGGCCGTCTTAAGGAGATAGGCCATTGGCAAGAGGAACTGGTGTCCAAATTCAAGGAGGACTTCGGTGACAGTCTGTAGTAATCTATTTTATAATCGCATGCCTGTTTGGTGTGCGATTTTTTTTATTAACCAACAAATACAGATACTATCTTTAACCCAAATCGCCCATTAGACTGTTCTGCGCCAATGAAACCTTTTTGTCATCTGTTCAAAAAGCAAGGAGTGGGGTGGGGAGTATGAAGGAGAAAACGGACTGTGGACTGTAGACACTGTGGACACCCCCCCTCGGAGGTGCATACAAAATAAAGATGGCATCACATTGCGTGGTGCCATCTTGTTTTGCATTAGCAAGCATCAACGCTCACCGTTAAACGTTAAACGCTCATCCGCTCACCCTGCGGGGTTGTCCGCACGTCGCAATGGGAATTGCGACCCTCAGAGGGCACAGAATGACATTCAGTCATTCTTCTAAAGAGCCTCTTCGCCCCCTATAGGGGGATTGAGGGGGTCCGCAATTTACTCGCCGAGGTTCTCGCCGCCTTCATCGTCGCCGGTGCCCTCGTCGTCGGGGTTCTGGCCGGGCTGAATGGTGGCCATGTTGTTGAGAAGTTCCTTCTCTGCCTTGCGAGCCTCGTCCTGAGCCTTGCGGGTGCTTACATACTCGAAGGATGCTTCCTTCTCCAGGCCGGAGAGAGTATTGCTGGGACTCCAGCGCACCAGCACACGCTTAATCTGCGAGGTGCTGAACTCTTCGGCATTGGGAGCCGCCTTTGCATCGAGGCCTACGGAGAACGAGCCAAGGTCGCCGAGGGTCACCTTGTTGCCCAGGAGCAGCTGCTCTCGGATGCAGGAGGCCAGTTGGGTCACCACGGCCATGATGTCGCCCTTGTCGTACTTGCTGGAGTGGGCGGTCATGTGTGCTGCCATGGCAGAAAGGTCAAGAACTTGG
>JAZRII010000058.1:0-15496 GCA_045645225.1 Bacteroidaceae bacterium
GGGCAGATTGGATACGTGTTACGCACCCGTGCGCCGGTCGCCATCAAACATAGCAAGCTATGTTCATGCTGCCCCTCGACTTGCATGTGTTAAGCCTGTAGCTAGCGTTCATCCTGAGCCAGGATCAAACTCTTCATTGTAAAGTATCTTAACCTTGTCCCGTATAGAGACTCAGTGTAATCTGAATTAGTTTGGACAACCTGACTAAAGGGAATCGACAAGTTCAATAATCTTGAATTTCCACCATATATGACATATGGCGCTTGTACTACAATTTCTGTCTACGAAAATCTTTCAAAGAACTCTTTCTTCATTTGCGCAAGAAAACCAACTCCGCCATACAGCAGGAGTCGTTCCCGTTTTGTGAGTGCAAAGGTATGACTTTTCCACAAACCGGCAAAGAAACATGAAAGAAAATTTAAGAAAATAGCGAAGAATGGGTGTAAAAGAGACAATAAAGAGACGGAAAAGGGGAGGTACACCTTATTAATATTATATAGGAAGACTCTCCCTGCCCCTCTGCATGAGAGGAGAACGGATACAACAGGGAGGTGAACGGACAATGTTTAACCCAAATCGGTCATTAGCGCACAATTGTCTAATGACCGATTTGGGGTTAATGATGTTCGGCGAGACAATACTATATGCAAGGGTGCGACAACACCGAGGACAAAATGAGTCGAAAAGGACATAGAAAACTTGAAGACCACAAGGATTAGTCTTCGTAATTACCCAGCAGCATAGATTCCCCGTCCCACACTGCGTAGGTACACTTCCTAAGCCATTCACCAAGGATGAGCAGACGGCATTGGCGTGAAAGCATGAGGTCAAGTTCTATATGACGGTGGCCAAAGATCAGAAAGGATGTGCCGGGATGCTCCTTAATATACTGTTTGGAAAAGATTACCAAGGGCTCTTTGTCTTCACCCTGGAATGGTTCTTCCGTTTCTGAGTTATGAGAAAGCACATCTCCCAATGCGTTGCTAACCTCACCACATTCGGAAACAAAAAGTGTGTCACCGTTCTCTGCAATGGTATTCCTGCTATGCTTCAGGCGACTGGACTTAGCCCAACGAAGGCCGAACTCCATTCCAAGGTCGGCAGGAAATATATTGCGAAAGAGCCATTGGCATAAAGAAGAATGAAATATCGCACGGATGAAACGGAAACCCCGACTTGGATCGCCCAAACCGTCTCCGTGCCCCACATAAGCAACAACATTATTGTCCGAGACGGAGGGCAATATGATTTCCGTAGGGGCAGTATGCAGAATCACACCACACTCTTCGTGAAGATAGTTGAAAGCCCACATGTCGTGATTGCCAGTAAAATAATGTATCTCTATGCCGGCATCAGTGAGTTCGGAAAGTTTGCCAAGAAAACGCGTGTACCCCTTTGGAATAACATTATGATATTCAAACCAAAAGTCAAAAATATCTCCAAGAAGATATATTGCAGAGGCATCACAACGAACAGAGTCAAGAAAAGCACACAGTTTTCTTTCACGCTCGCGATTGTTTGTCATAGCGCGACTGCCCAAATGAGCATCGCTGAGGAAATATATCTTCTTCATTGGCGGTTTCGTTCCTTATTATATTAGCTGCACATTACAGGAAGCCCAGTTCCATCTTGGCCTCTTCGGTCATCATGTCCTTTGTCCATTCTGGTTCAAAGACGAGATTCACGTCCACGCGGTCCAAGCCTCCTATGCATTCCAACTTCTGGCGCACGTCCTCCACAATAAAATCGGCAGCAGGGCAATTTGGCGCAGTCAGGGTCATATCCACTTCCAGTGCCTTTTCCTCCGTCTTCACCTCTATACGATAAATCAGTCCAAGGTCGTAGACATTGACGGGAATCTCTGGGTCGAAGACGGTCTTCAGCAATTCAACTGCTCTTTCTTCGACGGACAAGGTATCTTGTATATTGTTGTTATCCATTATGTTTTGTACTGTTTTATTTAAGGCTGGCATCTTGCTGGCCGATGGTCGGAATCCTCTGAAAACTCGGAATCCTCTGAGTATTAAATTTCCCGCTCACCGCTCATCCTCTCACTCGCTAATCCGTTCACCGCTCATCCATCCACCCTACCCTCATCAGCATAGGAATAATAGGAATCATCTCCTATTATGATATGGTCAAGCAGACGAAGGCCCATGGTTTGGCACGCCTTTTGCAGGCGCATGGTCAGGTCATCGTCCTGGCGGCTTGGCATGGGATTTCCACTTGGGTGATTGTGGGCAAGGATAAGGTTGGGGGCACCTGCTATGAGAGCATGCCGCAGAACCAGACGAACATCCACAGAGGATTCCGATATGCCACCCCGACTTACGACATGATGCCCCATGAACTGATTCTTAACATTCAGCAAGAGGAGATGACACTCCTCGTGAGGCATATCGCTCATCTTAAGACGGAAATAGTCGTAAGCATCGGCAGAAGAAGTGAACTTTGCCTTGGGACCTTTGGTTTCAAGCAAAAGGCGCTTGCCCAATTCCATCGCCGCCTGTATGGCTACAGCCTTGGCAGGACCTATGCCGTTATATTTTTCCAACTCCTGACGGGAAAGCGTACCAAGGGCACGAAGACTGTCGCCATGCTCACTGAGAACTTTGCGCATAAGATCAACGCTGGTAACCTCCGGCGTGCCACTACCGATAAGTATGGCCAGAAGTTCGGCATTGCTAACCGCCTCGGGCCCCAGGGCCATGACACGCTCGCGCGGCCTTTCATCGTTTGACCAGTCCTTTATCTTCATGTCACCTAATTCCTCTATCTACAGCAGGTGCTCCTACTGATAGAAATTATTCTTGAAAGCCTGAAGTTCCTCATTGCGCCCACACACACAACGCAACCACCATGCACGTATAAAACCTGTGCCATAGCCAAGCAGTTGTATGAATGAGGCCTTTATACTTAGCAAGGCTACCTTTCCAGACTTGTTCTGCATCAGAGAGTCAAAGAATATCAATAAGGAATACAGCACTGGAGGCATAAGCGAACAGGCAATGGCTGCATACCCGAGCAGCACGCCTACATGGAGCATGTCGTTGCCCGTGTCTGCTTCAGATGCGCAATGAATGCCATAAAGGTTTGCAGCTGCCAGCAGAAGCCCTGCCACGAAAAGCAGAAGCAGACATGCCATGCCTGCTGTAAAAATGGCAGGCAGCAGATGCACCAGTTTCATGCTTCCAGGATGACGCTTCAGCAGGTTTATGCGTGCAATACCGCTATTGTGCACCTGTTTGAAAAACTTCTTCATGTCGGTACGGCGCTTGTGCCATACCCAAGCCTCGGGGAACAGACGGCAAGATGCTCCGCTCTTGAATATACGGATGCTAAAGTCTATGTCCTCGCCAAAGCGCATGGCAGAGAAACCTCCCAGGCGCTGGTACAATTCGGCACGTATGCCCATATTGAAGGAGCGCGGATAGAACTTGTCCAGTTTCTTCTTGCCTCCGCGTATGCCTCCTGTGGTAAAGAAGGAGGTCATGGAGTAGTTGATAGCCTTCTGCACAGGAGTGAAACTATCATGTGCACGGTCAGGACCGCCAAAAGCATCGCAAGGTTTGCGTGCAAGTTCGTCGTCCACAGCCTGCAGATACCCTGGAGGCAGGACACAGTCGCTATCCAAAACGATGAGGTATTCGCCCTGCGAGCGTGCTGCTCCATAGTTGCGAGATTGGCCTGGCCCACTGTTTTCCTTTTGGAAATAACGCAATGCCAGCCTGGAGGCGTGCTCGTTGACAACATTCTGGCAAGGTATAGTGGAGCCATCTTCGACCACCACAACCTCAAAATCCTTCAGTGTCTGCACCTCCAGGCTGGCAAGCAGTTCGTCTACCTCGTCGGGACGATTGTAGACGGGAATGATAAGGGAGTATTTCATGTATTTAAGGTTCATTTCATGCTCCTTTTCTCGCCTTGACAAAGCATAAACTCGATTTGACTTTGGCAATCCGGCTTATTGAAAAGGTTCATTCTCTCCCATCCTATTAACCCGAACCTCAAAAATGGGTCCGGGTTATATAGGGAAGGTTTGTCATTATGCCTTAACGCGGCCCAAGTAGCTACCGTCGCGGGTATCAACCTCGACGATTTCGCCCTCGTTGATAAACAGGGGAACACGGATATCAGCACCAGTCTCCAGCTTTGCGGGCTTCAGAGTGTTGGTAGCGGTATCGCCCTTCAGACCGGGCTCTGTCCACTCGATGGCCAGATGAACCTTTGCGGGCAACTCTGCATACAGGATGGTCTCTGTGCTTGCATCGGTAACAACCTCCACATTCTGGCCTTCCTTCATGTACTTCACACCAGTTATCTGGTCAGCGGGAATGTTTACCTGCTCGTAGGTCTCGTTGTTCATGAAAACGAAATCCTCGCCTTCAGCATAGAGATACTGGTAGGGACGGCGCTCTACGCGCACATCCTCCAACTTCTCACCGATGTTGAAACGACGCTCCAATACACCACCATTCACTACGTCCTTCAAAGTAACGCTCATGATGGTGTTACCCTTACCGGGCTTGCGGTGCAGGAAATCGATACAGAAATACAGCTTGCCATCCATGCGGATGCAAGTACCCTTCTTAATGTCTTGTGAGTTAATCATATATTTGACGTTTAATAGTTATGAATATTTCTTTGCGTGTCTACACTATGGTAGTGTTACTATTTCATGTGCAAAGGTACAACATTTTAAGCAAAAAACAAGAAAAAAGTCAGAAAGGTTTGGTCATTTACAAAAAAGTATGTAATTTTGCACCCCGAAACCCATGGTGTGAAAACAGATAAAAACAAAACATAGCTATGAAAAGAACATTCCAACCCTCTAACCGCCGCCGTGCCAACAAGCACGGTTTCCGTCAGAGAATGACCACTGCCAATGGTCGTCGTGTATTGGCAAGCCGCCGCGCTAAGGGCCGCAAGAAGCTGACCGTTTCTGACGAGAAGCATGGCAAGTAAGCAATAGATTTGCTTTCACATAAGAGAAGAAGTGAGGAACATTCCTTGCTTCTTCTTCTTTTTTATACGGCTTTATTTGGAGATATTACTACTTATTCGTAAATTTGCGTAGCAAACAATATTATACATCCGACGCAACATGAGTTTGAAGAAGATATTCAGTCCCGTCGTATGGGGCAACCTCCTGGCCATGTGCCTGTTTGTGGCACTTGTAATAACCGGATTCTGGTATGGCACTAAAGTTTACACACGCCATGGGGAAATCATAACCGTTCCCAACGTGACACGCATACAACACGAGGACGCAGTGCTGATGCTCGAACAATTTGAACTGAAGGCCGTAGTGTCCGACTCTGGATATAATCGCAATCTGGCTCCGGGCAGCGTGCTGATGCAGCAACCTATTGCAGGTGCAGAAGTGAAGGCCGGCCGCAAAATATACCTTACAATAAACTCCACCAGCGGTCCCACCCTGACAATGCCCGACATAGCAGACAACTGCGACGTCTACGAGGCAGAGATAAGGTTGCGCACCATGGGGTTCAAGATTGGCCCTAAGGAGTACGCGGAAGGCGACAAGGACTGGGTTCTTGGAGTCAAGTGCCGTGGCAAGGAAGTGCGTGCCGGCGAAAGAGTACCGGCCGAGGCCCCTATAGTGCTTGTTGTGGGCAACAGTCTGACAGAGGACGAGAAATGGGCAGAGGACAGCCTGGCAGCCGCCGACGGCGAGGAAGTGGAATTTGAACTTTAAGCCAAGGCAGAATGACAAGCGAGGAACAGTATTTTGAAGACCTGGAGAACCTTGAGAACATCGAGGACGAGGACGGTCAGACGGAACTCTATGAGCATCGCCGTGTGGTGGCAGACAGCGGTCAGAACTCTGTCCGTGTGGACAAGTTCCTGATGGACCATCTGCGCGACACAAGCCGCAACCGCATACAAAAGGCAGCCGAAGCCGGCTACATTATGGCCAACGGCAAACCGGTAAAGAGCAACTACAAGGTAAAGGCCGGCGACATCATCACGCTGATGCTTGACCGGCCAAAACGTGATTGGGAGATAATACCCGAGGACATTCCTCTGGACGTGGTATATGAGGATGACCAACTTCTGCTCATCAACAAACCCGCCGGTATGGTGGTACACCCTGGATGCGGAAACTTCAGCGGCACTCTGGTAAATGCTCTGGCATGGCATCTGAAGGACGATCCTCGATACGACCCCAACGACCCGGAGGTAGGACTTGTACACCGAATAGACAAGGATACAAGCGGTCTGCTTGTTGTGGCAAAGACCCCAGAGGCAAAGACTTCGCTCTGCAAGCAGTTTTTCTACCACACCACACGACGTCTGTACAACGCTCTCGTATGGGGACCATTCGGACAGGACGAGGGAACTATCACAGGCAACATCGGCCGTGACCCAAAAGACCGCTTGCGCATGGCTGTATTTCCCGAGGACAGCGACATCGGCAAACATGCCGTCACCCACTGGCGAGTGTTGGAGCGCTTCGGTCCCGTAACGTTGGTGGAATGCCGTCTGGAAACCGGCCGTACACATCAGATACGTGCCCACATGAAGCATACTGGACATCCGCTCTTTGCCGACGAGCGTTATGGTGGCGACCAGATTCTGCGAGGCGAGCAGACCTCATCCTACAAGGCATTCATACGCAATTGTATGGAACTGTGCCCCCGTCAGGCCCTGCATGCCAAGACACTCGGATTCCAGCACCCCACCACTGGCGAGGAGATGGATTTCCAAAGCGAACTTTCACCCGACATGCTGGCGCTGATAGACAAATGGAGGAAGAAAGCGGTTAGCGATGAGCGATGAGCGGTTTTCCGAGAACTCAAATTATTCAGAACATTCCGATTATTCCGAATACTCCTATTACTACTGATAACATAAGACACAATACATAAATGAAAACAATAGCAATCATCTGTGGCGGCGACAGTTCCGAGCACGACGTGAGCATGCGCAGCGCCGCCGGCATAGAGTCATTCATAGACAAGGACAAATACATAGTATATAAGGTAGAACTCATGTCTGGCCTTTGGGAGGCAATTCTGCCAGACGGAAGCCGCAGCAAAGTGGACCGCAACGAATTTACCTTCCTGAACGAAGAGGGAGAGACGGTTCGTCCCGACTTCTGTTACATCACCATACACGGTGCTCCAGGCGAGAACGGTGTACTACAGGGCTACTTCGACCTCATAGGTATGCCCTACTCCACAAGCGGAGTGCTGGTGGAGTCACTTACCTTCGACAAGTTTGTTCTGAACAACTACATGCGCTCCCTGGGCGTAAGCGTGGCAGACAGCCTCATCATACGCATTGGGCAGGAGAACGAGGTCAGTGACAAAGACATCATTGACCGTATCGGTTTACCTTGTTTCGTAAAGCCCGCACGCGGAGGCAGTTCTTTCGGCACTACCAAGGTTAAGACTCCCGAGGCCCTGCGTCCTGCCATAGAACTGGCACTGAAGGAGGGCGAGGATGTGATGGTGGAAGCCTTCATGGGTGGTACGGAAATAACCTGCGGATGCTACAAGACACGCACCTCCAGCCACGTACTGCCCATCACCGAGGTGGTAACCACCAACGAGTTCTTTGACTACGACGCCAAATATAACGGGCAGGTGGAAGAAATCACTCCGGCACGCATTTCCGACCGCCTTACCCAGCGAGTGCAGACACTCACATCTACCATCTACGACATCCTGGGGTGCTATGGCATCATACGCATAGACTATATTATCACCGAGGGAGAGAAGATAAACCTCTTGGAGATAAACACCACACCAGGAATGACAGCCACCAGTTTCATACCCCAGCAGATACGTGCGGCTGGCCTGGACATCAAGGACGTAATGACAGAGATAATCGAAGGCAGATAAATTAAACACATAACCCTCACCCTCCAGCACATCATACTCCCTCCCCTTGCGGGAGGGTTGGGGAGGGGTCCTAACCTTTCATGAAAACCATGGATATACACGAATTTGATGAGATACGCCCCTATGAAAAAGGGGAGATGAAGGAAGCTTTAAACCAGTTGCTTGGCGACCGCCATTTCAACAAGATGATTCAGGGACTTGCACCTTGGCTGCCCAAGGGAGTGCGCAATGGCCTGTTCAGAATGATGTTCATTGGCGTGAAAACTCCGCTCGACTTCCAGTTGCGCTTCATGAAGCACATTGTACGCCACGTGCTCAAGAAGTATGCACGCGGCTACACCTTCAACTACGACACCATATCCAACCGCGACAACCAGCTCTTTATCTCCAACCACAGGGACATCGTTCTGGATAGTGCCATACTGGACCTCATGCTTCACGAGGCAGGTTTCCCCACAACGTGCGAGATTGCCATCGGAGACAACCTGCTCATATATCCATGGATAAAGACCCTTGTGCGCATGAACAAGGCCTTCACCGTACGCCGCAGCCTCAAGGCCAAGGAGATGATGGAGAGCAGCATACTTATGAGCCGATACATGCACTATGCCATCACCGAAAAGAAGGAAAACATCTGGATAGCCCAGCGCGAAGGCCGTGCTAAGGACAGCAGCGACCACACCCAGGACTCGGTGCTGAAGATGCTTGCCTATGGTGGCGAAGGTACCATTGTGGAAAGGCTGAAGGAACTGAACATCGTGCCTTTGACCATCAGTTACGAGTACGACCCCTGCGATTACCTCAAGGCCCAAGAGTTCCAGCAGAAGCGCGACGACCCTTCGTGGAAAAAGAGCAAGCAGGACGACCTGGACAACATGAAGATTGGCATCTTCGGATTCAAGGGACACGTGCACTACCGTACTGGCACTCCTGTGAACCAGTGGATAGACGAACTCAAGGACATGCCCAAGACAGAAATCTTCAAGGAGATAGCACAGCGTCTGGACAAGGCAATACACTCCGGCTACATGCTCTATCCCGGCAATTTCATTGCATACGATGAACTGCATGGCAGCGATTGCTTCAAAAACAGATACAGCCAGCACGACAAGAAGGTGTTCGAGGATTATATCAACGGTCAGATTGCCAAGATCAAACTCCCCAACCCCGACATACCCTTCCTGCGCGAGCGTATCCTCACCATGTATGCCAATCCTGTGGCAAACAAAAAGCAGGCAAAGAAGTCATGAAACACGCCTCGTCAACACACGAATCATTCAAGATAACATTCAGGGCAATGCTGCTTATGGCGGCATTGCTCATTGTTTCCTGCACGGAGGAAGCAGAACCCTATCCAGAGCTTGTTACAGAGTTTGCCGACATCCGTACCGATGCCGACGGCATGTTCATAGACATGACCACAGATGATGGCACCTGCTATTCCATAACAAACACCAATATCCAGCCACACCGCCCCGACACTACCTACAGAGCAGTAGCCGGTTTCGTCTCCAACGGCAGTTCTACAGAACCTCACGCCCAAATATACACCCTTACCGGTGCACAAGTTTTAGCAGATAGCACCGCAACTCTGCAACACGACCCTACAGGCATAGAGAGCATGTGGATGAAAGGAAGGTACGTAAACATGCAACTTACCGCCAAGACCCAGGGAGGCAGGCACACATGGGGCTATGCAATAGATTTTATTGAGGAGGCAGGTGAGAAAGGAAGGGCACATACCCACTACCACTTGTCCCTGCATCACAACCAAGGCAACGACCCTACATCCTATTCACAAACGCATTACTGTTCCATACTCACAACCCAATTGCCTCAATACGAAAATACGGACACGATTACCGTATCCGTACACACTTTCAAGGGTATAAAGTCCTGTACATTTTCCAACTAATCCAGAAACTCCAACCTGACACAATGCGTCATGATGCTTTCCACGGGCCTATCAATGTTCCGCTACTCAACCAATACTGTATGCATTAATCAGTTAATGACAAAATATTTTAGTACATTTGTGCTGAAGATACACATAGCAAACAAGTACAATAACTCGGTTCGCTAACAATGGAGGAGATACAAAACGAATATAAAGTAAGGAAGGAACGCATGGAGTGGCTCGATGCCATGCGCGGATTCACAATGATACTGGTGGTGGCATACCATGTGGCACAAATGGGATTTGACCAGTCTGTCAAACTCTCCTCGTCGCTCTCCTTCCTCATGCTCTTCCGCATGCCGTTGTTTTTCTTCGTGAGTGGATTCCTGGCCTACAAGGCTTCGCAGAAGTGGGACTTTGCATCGCTCATGAGCATGCTTGGCATGAAAATGCGTATACAGATTGTGCCCACCGTGGTCTTCTTCCTTTTCTCGTGTGCTGCACTCTATCCCAAGTTCTGGCCAGCAGTGGAATCTTGCCTGCATTCCCCCACCAAGGGCGGATACTGGTTCACGCTGGTGTTGCTGTATATGTTCGTGCTCTACTATGTCTTCTGCTATTTGGAATCAAAGATAGGCAGAAAGTCGTGGATACCAATCACTTTGTTTTTTATCATCTCGCTTGTGCTCTACGAGACTTGCTACCTACCAAAGATATTCTGGTGGGCAGACGGGCATCGTCTGAAGAAGCCAACAGACATCCTGAACTACACCAGCCTCATCCAACTGATGAAGTACCTCCCCTTCTTCCTCTTTGGTAATATCGTCCGTCGCTATTGGCAGAAAGCACAAGAACTGATGGACTCACGCTGGTTCTTCCCCACCATCGCCACCATAGTGGTATTTTGCACCATGGATGTAATGAAGTGGCACACCTTGCGCATGGCATGGGCAAATATTCCTTCCACCCTGGCTAAGTTCATCTTGCTAACTATAGTATTTATGTATTTCCGCCACTATGCTCCCTACTTCACAAAAATGACATTCATCGGTAGCAGTCTGCAATACATAGGCCGACGCACACTGGACATCTACCTAATCCACTTCCTGTTCCTTCCCAATCTGCCGGCCGTGGGAACTTTCTTCAAACTGAACAAGCATAACTTTGCCATCGACACCACTCTGTCCATACTCATTGCCCTCATAGTGATAGCCTTCTGCATCATTACGAGCAACATACTGCGCATTAGTCCGCTGTTCAGGAAGTATTTGTTCGGGAAGTGATGTTCTACGAAATTCCCACTGATTTCATTCTTGCATAAGTTGGAATAATACTATTAGCGCCAGCCTACACCATTAAGGTGGGCTGACGCCAACTATATCTGAACTTTAAGTTTAGTCCAACGAATTTAAGAATTGTTCTGCACACCAAAGTTGCCACTTTTGGTTACCAGTGAGTTGGTCCATGGGAATATCTGTTCTAAATTCCTTGCGTTTAGGCCCTTCCCATTCCTTGAAAATCATATCCACAGGACGTGGCATAGGTATTTTGTTTGGTACAGGTATCTCTGGGTATTTGATTGAATACAATTCGCGTACCAGGTATTTTGGTTCACCGTTACGAACTCTGAGCATATCCAATTCATTCTCCATAATCAGACGAGCATAGGGGTCGTAATATGGCATTTGGGCTGTAGCAAAAGCATTAAGGTAAGAACTTGAACTTTCTATAGAGAAAACCTCATCCATAAACCTTAGCAAATCAATTCCTTCGCCCTTACGATAGTTCTCAAACAGTTCGCTCATTTGACAGGGTTCTGATAAAACCAAATTTGGATCAAGGAATGTGTAGCGTTTAACAAAATCATCAAATGCCCAATCCTTTGACAACAGTTGGTCCATGCCACCAAAAATAAGGTCAGCACTCTCGCCCACAATGACCAGGTCTACCCCATCTGCTTTGGCCATTTCTGCAGCCTTGTAAATTTGTGGTTCAATGGAGTGGACAGGCGCACACTTAGATTTTGTAACGATAGGGGTATATTTCTTATAATCCTCAAAAGAGATATCCACAAGATGATGCTGAAGATTGAACTTCTTACAATAGAATGAGGCACGTTCTACGTCCTTATCAAATACTGCTGTATCATTGGACGTAAAGGTATATGCGTGACTTCCTTCTTTTAGATAAGCTGCCAGTATGGCGCTATCCATTCCACCAGACAACAATATGCCTATGTTTGGATACTGAGCATAAAGTTGGTCGAACTGTTTGCGTATTTCTATATCAATCTCTTCGGCAGAAGACACTGGCACTCGCTGAGCAAGAGGGAGTGGTTTGAACAACTCATGGTTCATGCCTTCGGCAAAATCCACGCCATCCTTCCAGATATATCTTAATGCTATATACGAACTTAAACAATAATTCTTATCTATCATAATATTCGTTATTTTAGGTCTTCCAAATTCTGTCCTCTAACAGCATTCAGAGCCTTAGTAATTTGTGTTGAAGAAATTCCCTTGGTGTATGGGAAGTAAACAATCTTTATCCCCTCCTGTTCGAACTGTTTTTCGTACTCTTTCCATTTTTCTGTGGCATACCAATCATCGCCAACGAAGAGAAACTCCGCGCCCAACTTCTTGCAGGCCGTTAATTTATCCATGTCGTATTGTGGTACAACAGCATCCACATACTTTATGCTACGTACTATTTCTATTCTATCCTCAAAGGGAATCATTGCCTGCTTTCCCTTGTAGGCAACCAGTTCGTCTACGGTTACTCCAACGATGAGCTTATCGCACATTCCTTTGGCATTCTTCAGTAGATTTAGATGTCCTACGTGAAAAAGGTCGTACACACCTGTAGTATAACCAATAATCATTGTGTTTTTTATTTTAGTCACTCACAAAGGTAATAATAAAAATCAAAAAAAAATGCCACTACTGAACATAAAAGGTATATTACACGCGTTAATATTTGTAAAATCAGAATAATAGCTCTAACTTTGCATTGCAACCATCATAAAACAGCAATGCAATCCAATACGACATTTGATAGGATTTCCCTAAAAGAACGTTTCAATCCAGAAGGTTCTGCACTACGACGTCACCAACATAAAATGATGGAACTAGTAATCGAACTAGACCGAATATGTAAAAAATATCAGATTCCCTACTTTCTGTACGGAGGAACATTGTTGGGCGCCATCAGACACAATGGTTTCATCCCCTGGGACGACGACCTTGATATCTGTTTGCTACGCAAAGACTATCTTCGTTTGATGAAGGTTCTACCCAAGGAGTTGCCAGATAATATGGTGCTTCAAAACAATGATACTGACCCAAACTACTTTTACTTCTTTGCAAAATTACGCGACAAGAATTCTATTCTGGAAGAAGAATGTCCTTACGACAGAGTATTCAAGGAACGAGGCATATACATAGACATATTCCCCTTCGACCACCAACGAATGTGGACACACATCCTCGGCGAACCCTTACAGGGGCATACATTCAAGATATTCCGAACCGCCAAGAATCTCCACTGGGCTATGACGAAAATTCGTGCCATAACATGGGTTAACCGCCACATCACTTTTCCTATACTTCGCACCATCAGTCGCATTACTGGTGGCAAATGCCTAACCTATGACTATGGAATACCATTCCATATTGTATATGACGAGAAAGATATTTTCCCGCTCACCACACACGAATTTGAAGGAGTACAACTGCCTGTCCCCGGCAATAGTCATAATATTCTAACCACACAATATGGCGACTACATGAAACTGCCCAACTTAGACAATATACAGCACCATGTTAGTCGGTTAGAATTCTACGATTAGGGCAACGACTTCTAATCCCTTCACAGCTATATACTTATCTCCCCGCTACCCCAGCAGATGGTCTTCTCACGGTCGTAGATGCAACCGAACTGACCAGGGGCTATGCCTTGGATAGGTTCTGGCGAACGGACTATATAGCCCTCGGCATCGCGCTCTATCGTTCCGTCCATAAAGTGGTCCACATGGCGCACCTTGAAGGATATTTCCATGGGAGCATCGCCTTCACTGATTGGCAGAGGTTCCGTGATGGCATGAAAGTCGGCCAGACGGAACACATGTCCGTATTGCAACTGTGTGTCCCAACCGTGAGCTACAAAGACCACATTCTTCCTGACGTTCTTCTTCACCACAAACCATGGTCCTCCGCTCAGGCCCAAGCCCTTGCGCTGACCTATGGTATGAAACCAGAAACCCTTGTGGGTGCCCACTATGCGGTTTGTCTCTATGTCTATGACCTTGCCTTCCTGTTCGCCAAGAAACTTGCGAAGGAAGTCGTTATAGTTTATCTTGCCCAGAAAGCAGATACCCTGACTGTCCTTGCGCTTGGCTTGTGGTAATCGAGCCTCGTTGGCTATGCGTCGCACATCCTCCTTCATCAGGTCGCCAAGAGGCAGAATCATGCGACTTATCTCTACACCAGATAGTTGTGCCAGGAAATCGGTCTGGTCCTTCACGGGGTCCTTGGCAACGCCCAACCAGTACTTGCCATCCTTCTCTATGATACGCCCGTAGTGACCAGTTGCTATCTTGTCGTACTTGTGCCCTACCCTCTCTTCAAAGGCACCGAACTTGATGAGTCGGTTGCACATCACATCGGGGTTGGGGGTCAAGCCCATCTTCACACGCTCTATGGCATAGCCCACTACACGTTCCCAATACTCCTTCTGCAGGTCTATCACCTCCAGTTTCAGACCGTATCGGCGTGCCGTAGCCATGCAGAGTTCGATATCCTCCTCGGCAGTGCAGGAAGAGTCCTCGCCCTCCATGCCTATCTTTATATAATACAGGTCAGGCTTATACCCCTGCTCCACCAGCAGGTGTGTCACCACTCCGCTGTCCACACCTCCACTTATCAGTACTGCTATCTTCTGATTTTCTGTGTTCACTTTTCCGATTTCCGTTTTCACCTTTAATCCCACTTGACTTAACGTCTACCTTTGGTCCGAGGTCTTTCACCCGCTTGTAGGGACGCTGCGTGCAGCGTCCGCCTGGTGTTCGTTTGCCATTCTGCTTGTTGTCCGGACGCTGCAGCGTCCCTACACCGCTAACAGTTTTCCGATTTCCGTTTTCACCTTTAATCCCGCTTCGCGGTCTTGAATCTGCTCCCGCTCGGCAATTCAAACAAGTTTGATTGCTCTCGCTTACTCGCAGATTTCCGTTTTCAGTTTGACAAAATGTTTGCCATAGAGTCGTCCTGTCAGGTCGAACAGCATGGTGTCGGCGGTGAAACGTGTACGGAAGTCTTCAAAGTCCTTCTTCTCCTCTGGACTCCACGCAGCCTCGGCTACGGCCAGCAGACGAGGGTATGCCAGGTAGTTGAAATAGTTTATGTCGGAAACATGCTCTGTCCAGAATGTTGCCTGAACACCGGCATAGTGCTTCTTCACGTTGGGGTCCATAACCTTGTCGGGCACGGGCTTGTAGGCATAAACTGCTGGCAACTGGTCGCTCTTGCGTCCTGTACCTGCCGCCACGGGTTCGCCCTCGCCATCATGCTGCTTGCGGTTGATATAGTAGCAGCCTGGTCCCCACTCCGTAATGACGGCATCAAGACCAAGTGATGCGGCAATGGCGGCGCCCTGCTGACATGGATTCCAACTGAATATGGTTGCACCTGTACTCTTAATCAAGTCAAGGTCGGCACCACCTGCTGTAACGCTCTCG
>JAZRII010000059.1:0-2588 GCA_045645225.1 Bacteroidaceae bacterium
TGGATAAGGTGACCTATCCGCTCTACTTCCTCGACTTCGAGACCATGCAACAGGTATTGCCCCAGTTTGATGGCACCAAGCCCTACCAGCAGATCACCTTCCAGTACTCGCTGCACTATATCGAGCACGAGGGTGGCGAGCTGAAACATACCGCCTTCCTCGCTCCCAGCGATGGCACCGACCCGCGTCGCGCATTGGCCGAGGCGCTCTGCCGCGACATCCCGACGGGCAGTTGCATCATGGCCTACAACGACCCCTTCGAGAAGGGACGTATCAAGGAGATGGCCGAGGCATACCCCGACCTTGCTACCCACCTGATGAACCTTCACGGCAATATCATCGACCTCCTGCTGCCCTTCCGCGATGGGCACTGCTACACCCCGGCTATGGGCGGTTCGTTCAGCATCAAGAGCGTGTTGCCCGCCCTGTTCCCCGACAATGAGGAACTCAACTACCATAACCTCAACCCCTTGGTACAGAACGGAGGCCATGCCATGACCATCTTCCCCAAGATAAAGGACATGCCAGCCGCAGAGGCCCATGAGGCACGCGAAGCCCTGCTTGCCTACTGCCACCTCGACACACTGGCTATGGTTCGTGTATGGGAGAAGTTGGAGGAGATGGTAAAGTGAAAAAAAGTTGGTGCAAGTTTTGGATTTTTCTCCCGATGTTACTATACTATTGCCATACGAAATGTAACCATGTTTTTTTAACTATAAAATCCTATTAAGCCTATATGTGTTTTTATTTTTTTCATTATGAAACTGCTGGAAAGGACAATGAGAAGAAATTGTCTGCCGAGCAACTTCTGACAATTTTTAATAGAAACATTGTTAAGAATGCAGAACTGCTGGATTACTTGGATAAGAAAAATAATTTTGAGGTAATTGCAAAGTCAAGAAACGAGAGTATGCATAGTCGTTTTATTGCAGAATTGCTCTCGGGGACATTCTTTAATGGTGATTCTCGCGAATCAACTCTAATACATTTTCTTGATATTATTCTTTACCGGGCAGGAAAAGAGGACAAGGTGATGGAAGTCAACGAACATCTCCGCAGAGCAATACTTACGCGTTCGGTAATGTTTGAAAAGGTGGACTCGAACTGTGAACTTTCTATCAAGAAGTACCAAGACGAATATACGAATTTCCCGACGCAGAACTGTGCGGAAAGCGACGACCATATTGATATATACCTTAAATTCAAACTCTTGACCCCAATTGCAGGGCGCCACGAACTGGAAATATTTATAGAGAACAGGGTTGATACTCTGGAGCATGACTCCCAGACAAAACGTTATTTCGAAGCATGCGGCAATGGTGGGAATGAGCGACCTTTCCAGTTGTTTGTGTATCTGACACCCCAGTCCCTTCGCGACATGGATCATTATGAGGGATTGAATAAGGATATGCGCCCAGAGTGCCCTCATTATATCCATATATGCTATCAGGATGTTCTGGACTGCGTTATAGAACCGCTTTTGTCTGATGAAGGATTAGACACGGACAAGCGTACCATGCTGAGAGAATATGTGAGTTGTCTTGAACTGCCAGCTATGCCGGATTCCGAATCAGAGCGTCAAGGAAATGAACTCTCCATTATGGCCATTGGTTCTAAAGAAAAACAACTGGTAGGGGCCTTCGTGGAAGATGATGTCAACCGCTGGCTCATAAGCAAGGCAGTAGAGGAAAAATTAGGAGAGGAGTTCTATTCCGTAGGTCGTGCCGACCACTTGCTTAATTCAACGGAGGCTCTTCAGAGTGCACTTCAGGTTATAATAAATCTGAAAAAGAAACCGCTCGACATTCTCCGGTGCGTAGCGGATTGCAATATGATAGGTTCACAAAACGGTTCCGACCCTGTTCTGATATACTCTCCCAAGGGCTGGCGCCATAACCGCCTGTGCAAATACCTTCCCTGGAACAGACTGTTTGTATGCCAGGGCAAGGTATATGCCTCTGTGGGCGAAGCCTTGGCGGCAGGTATAGTGGAATACAAGAAGAAGCACAAGATGCCCATTGAACAGCTGGAACAGGCATTTAGTGGCATATATTCTGCCAAGGGGGGCGGTGTCCCGCTTGTTTCTTCCCATAAGCAGAAGGGCAACATGGAAACGGCAGAGGAAGGAGTGTACGTCAGACGTAATGTGGCAGAGGAGAGGCTCCAGGACATCAATGCCGTGCTTGGCAATAAACTTGCCATATCGCCCATAGAAAACGATATGTTTATGGCACTGATGCAATGTAACACACAGGTGTTTCTGGATGTTCCCGTTACGGAGAACGCATTGCCTCGCGAAATTGACGACCTGGTGGATGACGTTACAGGTTATCTGCAGGTAGGTGACACGGATTTCTTCTGCAGGGCAGACATTTCAGGAGACAGAATTCTCAAGCTCAATCAGATTCATCTTCTTCGCGACCACGAACTGATAGAAAAGTGTGAAGACACATCCATTCTGCTTGATTTCTTCAGAAGCCGTAAGAACCTCGTGTTGTCTGTATATAAGATTCTGCTTGAGGCAGAACGCAACAACGAAGTCTATGAAGAGAAACTGAAAACCTACCGTAAACTGACCAAACAATAAC
>JAZRII010000060.1:0-37996 GCA_045645225.1 Bacteroidaceae bacterium
AGGAATTCGTCCATGTCGCATCCCGGCTTGGTGTCCGAGAAATTTATCTCGGGCAAACCGGCCATAAGACAATAGTAGTTTGCCATCTTCTCGCTTTAGAACAGCATCTGCACCAATTGTGGGCGCAGGAACGACTTAAAGTAATCCTCAAACTCCTCCTTGCCGAAGCTCACCTTGTAGCTGCCGTCTTCGGGCTGGATGGTGAACAGGGCATTGCGGCCGTTTACCTTCTCAATGGTAACGCCCTTGTCCAGAACTGCCTTTGCCTCCTTGGCAAAATAGGCCTTCAAGGTGTCTGCATCGGCAGACTCTATCACGATGGGCTCGTTCTCTGCCCATTTGCTTGCCAGAGCCACGGTGAACTTGCACAGGAAGTCCTTGTCGGAAACGAGCTTGTCCACAGCCTGGCCCACGGTAGAAGCGGTGAGCACGTTTGCTATCTCGCTCTTCAGCGCACTCAGCGACTGAGCGGTGAACAGTTTCAGTTCATTCTTGGTGTTTGCCTCCATCTCCACTACAGCCTTCTTGCCGGCAGCCTCAATGTCGGCAGCCTTCTTCTTGGCCTCGGCAATAATCTGCGCAGCCTGCTCCTTGGCTTCCTGAACAATGCGGTCGGCCTCGGCCTGACCCTTCTCTACGCCCTCACGATAGATTTTCTCTGTGAGTTCCTGAATCTTTTCCATTATCTTAGGTTTTGTTTAATATTACTCTATGCAAAAAGCCCCAAAACAGGGCTAAAATCCTCGCAAAGGTAGCAAAAAGAAATGAAGTATCGTACGCGCGAGCAAAGGAAAATGCCCTCATGCCTGCATTTTAGAACATTTAAATGGTATAAGGGGAGGCAAACTCGGCAATATTTCATAACTTTGACTACCGTCTTAGTTACTCACGTTCGGATTTATTCAAATAAATTTGATAAATCTCTTACTTAATCGTAACTTTAACCTCACTATGAGCGAAAAATCTCTGAAAGAGCGTACAGCACGCGGTCTGCTGTGGGGCGGCATGAGCAATGGCATAATGCAATTGCTCGGTGCCTTGTTTGGCCTGGCACTGATGCGCCTGCTCACACCTGCCGACTGGGGCAAGGTGTACATGCTGAATATCTTTGCCGCCTTGGCAAGTACCTTGCAGGAGAGTGGTTTCATCGCCGCCCTGTGCAACAAGAAAGAGCCTACCGACCGCGAGTACAATGCCGTCTTCTGGTTCAACCTGATAGTGAGCGGAAGCCTGTACATCATCCTGTGGTTCCTGGCACCGCTGATTGCAGACTTCTATGGCGACCCAGACCTCATCCCCCTGGCACGATTCCTGTTCCTCGGCTTCCTGCTTTCAGGCCTTGGCACGGTGCAGAGGGCTTATCTTTTCGGGCATCTGATGGTCAGGGAAACGAGCATCTGTGGCATCACTGGCATGCTCGTATCAGGTGCCGTGGGCGTTAGCATGGCATGGTGTGGTTTTGCACATTGGGGCATAGTGGCACAGAGCGTGACCTTCGTGCTGGTGGTGCAACTGATGAACTGGTACTACTCCTCGTGGCGGCCTTCTCTGCACATAGACCTGCGCCCGGCATGGGAGATGTTCAACTTCAGTAGCAAACTGCTCATAACAAACGTTTTCAACATCCTCAACAACCATGCCTTCAGCGTATTGCTGGGCAAATACTTTGGCAACCGCCAGGCTGGCATCTACGGCACGGCACGCAAATGGGACGACATGGCTGCTGGCACCATAAACGGCATGGTAACGGCGGTGGCACAACCCACCCTGGCACAGGTGGCGGACGACAACGGACGCTACGTGCAGATTTTCCGCAAGATGCTGCGCTTCGTGTCATTCGTCTCCTTCCCTGCCCTATTGGGCCTGGGCATGATAGCCGAGGAGTTCATCCTGCTGGCTGGTGGCGAAAAATGGATAGAGAGCGGACGCATACTTGCACTTCTATGCATCCATGGTGCCTTTTTCCCGATAACAACACTTTACAGCAACCTTACCATAAGCCGCGGGCATAGCGGTGTGAACATGGCATGCACCATAGGTCAGTGCCTGGCTGTATGGGCAGGACTTATCCTGCTGTATGTCAGCGGCTACAAGATGATTCACATGGTTGTGTTCTTCATCGCCCTTAATGTTCTGTGGCTTGGCATATGGCAATGGTGGGCAAAAAGGTTCATCGGCATGAAATGGCGCTGGGCAGCAATGGACACCATGCCGTTCTTAGGCTTCACCATCGGCATACTTGTCCTCACATGGTGGGCAACCAAGCCCATAGAAAACCTTTGGTTGCTGATGCTTTCACGCATAGGCATGGCCGCCCTGCTCTACGCTGGCATCATGTGGATAAGCGGTGCCAAAATCATGCGCGAGACCATAGGCTACCTCCTGCACAAGAAAAAATAAGTCTCCCCTATCAACCTTCTCAATGTGCATATAGTATCAAGCCAGTACTCCTGTTTGAGTACTGCAGTACCGCAACGAGAGTACTCCAGTACCGCAATGAAAGTACTGGTTCCTCTCAACGCCAGTCGTTCAATCTCCCAAGAACATTAAACTCTCAACGCTCAACTCTCACCGCTCACCGCTCACCGCTCACCGCTCACCGTTAATCGTTAATCGTTAAACTCTCACCGCTCACCGTTCACCGCTCACCGTTCATCCCCCATCCTTATCATCTCCAGGTCCTTGGGATAGGTTATCTTGATGTTCGTAACCTCGCCTTCTACTATACGGATGGGCACATGGGGCAGGTACGTCCGCACCACACCGCAATCGTCGGTGGGGGCAAAGCATGGGTCCTGCAAACCAAGATCGAATGCCTGGCGAAGAACCTTCTGGCGGAAACCCTGCGGAGTCTGCATGTTCCTGAGCACCACACGTGGCAGGGTTTCCACTATACACTCGTTTTCATCCACTCGGACAATGGTATCCGTGCTGGGCACCGCCACTCCCACGGCATCATATCGGGCAAGAGCCTCCACGCAACGGGCAATGATGGCCTCGCTGACCAATGGGCGCACGGCATCGTGAATGAGCAGAAGGTCATCGCCCTCCGTACAAACCTCCAATGCCGACAGGGTGCTATGATAGCGCTCCTTGCCACCGGGGCGAACGTGCTTCACCTTGGGATAGGCAGAGGCTATCTGCCTTACCTCGTCTACAAAATCCTGACGGGTGATTATTACCATCTCGTCCACCAGGGGCGAGCGATGAAAGGCACGGATACTGTGCTCGAGCACGGTGCACCCGTCAACCTCCAGAAACTGCTTAGGACGGTCGGCACCAAAGCGGCTGCCGCTTCCTCCTGCCAAAAGTATGGCTATTACCTTGCTTTCCTGCATAATATGCTATGATTGTCTACTGTTTATAACCTCTGCCAACTCGCGTCCGAACACCTCCATGTTGTACACCTTCTCTGCAAGAAGACGGGCACGGCGCCCCATCTGCCTTGCCTCATCGGGATGCCCGGCGATATATTCCACTGCATCCACCCATCCCTGCACGTCGCCATAGGGCACGGTAATGCCTATGCCTTCACGGTCTATGTCCATGGGGAAGTATGTATTGCGCGAAGTGATCAGCGGCAAACCCAGCGCCAGAGCCTCCACCAGAGTTGTCAAGCCCACGGTGTAGGGGAAGTCCAGACAGGGAATGACCACACAACTGCACTCTGCCACTATCTGGGCAAGGCGGTGCGGTATGACACCCTCGGTGTAGTGCACATTGATGTTGTCCGGTTTGGGTTGCGCCTCTATCACCCTGCGGTAGTTTATGCCTCCACACTCCTCAGCGATATAGATGTCCAGGCGGTGGGGAAGGTTTGCAAAAGCCTGCATCAAGGTTTGTATGTCCCTATTCTCCTTGCCTGTGGAAATAAAGACCGGCACCTGGGGCGAGGAGGCCGATTTCATGATACCATCGTAGAAGGGCACATCAGGCCCCCAATGCACGAGGTGCAGTTTATGCGCCGGAGCCTTCACGCTCTTCAGGCTCTCGTCTATATGCTTCTGGCAGAAGAAGAACATGCCCTGTATGCCACGGTAGAAGAGACGCGATGGAAGTTCGCGCCAAACACTCTTGGCCGTAGTTACCGCCGTGTGATGCCATGTATATATGGGACAACGCAACAAGCCAAGGGCATTGAGGAAGATAACCAGTTCCAATCCACGGAAACTGGTAGCATAGATAGCCTCGAAACTGCTCCTGCGCTTCAGCACGGCACAAAGCACATAAAGCATGAGGCGCAAACGGCTGGGGAAATGACGATAAGGGTGCATCACAAACTCAATGCCGTACTTTTCCATTTCCGGCTGTCCATAGAGCAAATGCCCTGGGAACAATCCCTTCTGCCACTCCAGATAACTTTCTGCGGTCAGACGCGTATGGTAGAAATAAACTTTCATCTTCAGTTTAGGAATTTTTAATACATAACGACAATCGGGTGCAACGCTTTAGTACACAAAGCCAAACATCCACAAGGGGAT
Organism: Bacteroidaceae bacterium; assembly: GCA_045645225.1. Lineage (GTDB taxonomy): Bacteria > Bacteroidota > Bacteroidia > Bacteroidales > Bacteroidaceae > Physcousia. The sequence goes on from JAZRII010000060.1 coordinate 4,482, forward strand.
GGAGTTTTGGAAAGCGTATTCCACATCATCCTTAACTACGAAACTCTTGTCAACTGGTAACGTTGCCAATTGTTTCTTGCCCTTGCTTCTCCCCCCAACCTCAAATGTCATGCCATCCACTTCGAAGTCGGAAACAGGAGAAGATGACACGAAATGCCCCACATGCATCCATGCAAGAAAAATCGTTTCACGAATGGTACCAATGTCTGGCACTGTTTCGGAAAGGGCATATGCCTCGTTGGGATTGCTCAAATATACCTTCTCTATCTTTTCCAACAGCTTGATGCCGGCAGCCTTTTCTCGCAGGAGCCTTATCAGTCCTGCCTTCTCAAGATATAGCATATATTGAGGAAGGGTGTTTCTGGATATGCCCAAATCACGTTCCAACTTTGAATAATTGGGTTTGAAAGGCACACTCTGAGCCAGTACATAAAGCAACTTCTTCAGTTTCTGTATGGAAGCAATCTCTATATCGGCAAACTTGGGTATATCGTCCTCCACTATCTGCTTGATCACACCACTAAGACGTATATGATAGTTGCCTTCACGGAAAAAGGGATAGTAACCCTCTCGCAGGTAATTCGAAAACAAAGGCAGAGGACGTGCTATGCTGTATGGGAAATCCACCTTGCCTGACACAATCTCGTCCAGTGTGTAACGAGGGAGATTCCAGCCCTGAGAGATATTAAGATACTCACGAAAACTCAAGCCAGGCAAAACATACTCCAGTTTCCTCCGGCTCAAATCCGCACCACCCTTCTCAAGTTCGAGTATTGAGGAGCCACTGTACACAACGTGCAGATCGGGCATCTTGTCGTAGATGTTCTTTATCTCTGCCGACCACCCCTTGTACTTATGTATCTCGTCAATATACAGGTGCTTGCCGCCTTGAAGCATAAAGCTATGTGCAAAATCCTCAAGTCTATGGGTAGTGAAGTAAAAATCATCGGCAGTTACATAAAGGGTTTGAGGAGTATTGTCATGCAAACGGATATGCTGCAACATCAATGTTGTCTTACCAGTACCCCGAGAACCTAAAATGGCAATCAACCGACTATCCCATTCTATCTCCTGGTGCTTGTCGCGCACATAAGTTATATCTACCCTGCTGACAAGTTCACGTGATACTGCAAATAAGTTTTCCATTCCCTATCTTATATATTAAGTTCTGGCACAAAGATACCGACAAAAACCAAATTGCACAACAAAACATGCAATTATTTCCGTTTATTTCACTTTGCAGCGTGCAATTACCGCCCAATACTGCACATTCAAGCATGCAGAATAGAGAAAGAAGAATGTTAGACGATGCTACTTTGGGGTATTTCATGTTTTTACATTCATTACTTTATAGGGAAAAGAAAAAAAATAACTACCTTTGATACGCCTTAACCATATATATATACCATGAAAGAAGCATTAGTAGACGTTTCCGTCCTTATCCTGTTCTTCAACCGCCCCAACCAACTGAGCCAGGTCTTTGAACAGGTAAAGAAGGCAAGACCCAGCCGCTTGTTCCTCTATCAAGATGGTCCCCGTGGCGAAAAGGACATGCCAGGCATACTGGCATGCCGCGAGGTGGTAAGCGACATTGATTGGGAATGCGAGGTGCACACTGCCTTTCAAGAAAAGAACTCTGGCTGCGACCCTTCCAACTATCTGGCACAGAAATGGGCGTTCTCCATTTCAGACAAGTGCATAGCCCTGGAGGACGACAGCATACCTTCGGTAAGTTTCTTCCATTTCTGCAAGGAGATGCTGGATCGCTACGAGCATGACCCGCGCATAACTATGATTACGGGTTTCAATGTGGAGGAAGAGACCAAGGACGTGAAGGAGGACTATTTCTTCACCACAAACTTCAGCATCTGGGGATGGGCTTCATGGCGAAGGGTCATCGACCAGTGGGACGAGCACTACACCTGGCTGGACGATGAGCAGACGGTAAGGCAACTGGGCAATATCGTCAAGGAACGCGGCTACAGAGACGACTTCCTGCCCATGTGCTATAAGCACCGTAGCCAGAACAAGGCATTTTACGAAACCATACTATGGTCGCACATGCTCAGGAACAACGGCCTCAGCATAGTTCCAAGGCAGAACCTCATAAACAACCTCGGTGCCACGGCAGACAGCACACACTTTGGAGGCACATTGGAGACATTGCCGCGAGGCTACCGCCGAATCTTTACCATGAAACGCTTTGAGATGGATTGCCTGCTGCCCGAGACAAAGGACACCTGCAAGATAAAGCACCCTGCACATGTTATGGAGCATCTGCCATATCGCCATCGTGTGTCCCGCATAATGGGATGGATGAATCCTGGCATCAAGGTGGCACGAAGTTTCGAGGAACTCTTCCTGAACCTTCGCTATGGCAACTTCTCCTACATCGGACAGGCCATACGCAACAGAATAAAGAAATGGATGGGACAAAAGGAATATAACTAAAGAACAGATGAAGGTCCTGATAATATCCACAACGGAACGTACCGGTGGCGGTGCCATTGCCGCCAAGCGCCTGCTTACCGCCCTAAACAAGAACGGCATCAAAGCCAAGATGCTGGTACGCGACAAACAGACGGACGATGTCAACGTGGCATCGTATGGCAACGTCATACCCAAGGTGATGGAACGTCTGCGCCTTATGTGCCGCCTGATAAAGCCATTCCGGCAGACATGGCAATACGACCTGGCATCGGACGGAATAGACATACTTTCCACCCCGGAATACAAGGAGGCGGATGTCATTCATCTGCACTGGGTGAACCAAGGCATGCTGTCCTTGAAGCAACTTCGGCAGATGCTGCTCTCTGGCAAACGTATCGTGTGGACCATGCACGACGAGTGGCCTTTCCGTGGCATAAGGCACTACACCGAAGAGGGCAATGCCATGGAAGACAAGAAGGTCTCTGCCCTGGAGGAAAGACTGTTCAAGACAAAGCAGGAGATATACCGTCTGGGCAATATAAGGTTCGTGGGGTGCAGCCAGTGGATTACCAACCTGGCACTGGAAGCAATGCCGAATGCCAACGTGCGCCACATCAACAACTGCATACCACACAACATCTTCCATCCCCAAGACCGACAGGATGCCAGGAAAGCCTTCTCCCTGCCGCAAGACCAGAAACTGATACTCTTCACATGCCAGAAGGTTACGGACAAGCGCAAGGGTATGGCATACCTGCTCGAGGCACTGAAGTATCTGAACGAGCCCATGCCTCATCTGGTAGTTGTGGGCGGAAACACGGAGGACTTGCTGAACTCCAATCTGGGGATAGACAAGGGCAACCTGCACTTCATACCATACGTGAACGGCGAAAGGGAAATGGCACGCCTGTACTCGGCGGTGGACTGTTTTGTAACACCTTCCTTGCAGGACAACCTTCCCAATACCATTGCTGAGGCCATGTCGTGCGGCACACCATGCGTAGGATTCAATGCCGGAGGCATACCAGAGATGATTTCGCACATGAAAAACGGCTACGTGGCACAATACTGCGATAGCAAAGACCTGGCACACGGCATAGAATGCGCCCTGTCCCATCCCGAATGGAAAGAGGCTACCATGCATAGTGCCGCCTACGATTATAGTGAAGACCGTGTTGCCAAAGAATACGCCAAAGCCTATGAAATACATTAGACGCCACATATTCAGCCTGCTCACTCTCATGCTCATTGCCGTGCTTAGCCTGATGCCGGCACAGGAGTTCCCACAAACCGACATTCAGTTTGCCGACAAGTGGGCGCACTGGGTAATGTATGGTTTCCTCACCCTGGTTATGGGCATAGATTATGTGCTCAGAGACGAGTACCTGAGCACAAAGCCCTCTGCCTCCAGCGCCCAAAGGCAAAGGTACAAAAACAAAGGAGCCGCCATCTGGCAGCTCCTCGTTATTGCTATCATAGCCTCCATCTATGGCGGACTGATGGAATTGGGCCAGGCCTACCTTACCACAAGCCGCCATGGTGACTGGCTGGACGTCCTTGCCAATAGTTTCGGGGCGTTGTGCGGAATTATCGTAATATCTTTATACCACACAATCTACAAGAAATAGTACGGGAGAAGAGTTCTGATTACATGCCCCTAACCATAGCAGACCATTGTCTCCATTTCTTATCTGAACTCATGTTAATACAATCTGCCCACTGAACACCAGGATTTACTGCGTATATATTTCTAAAATCCTCCTTGAATGTAGACATTTTACCAAAGGGGACTACACAACGATAGACGAGTTCCTTTTCCTCTACAGGAATCTGGTCAAGGTATTCCCGATAATATCTCATCCAGTATTCACAAGTCACTGGCATCCTTATTTCAAAGTTAATATAATCGTATTGCTCTTTTGGAACATCCTTGAAGCACAAAAGGACATTACGTTGCAACCACGTATCCTTTGCAAAAAAATCCCGTGCAATCATTGCTGTATCCTCTTGATCGTACCAAAAAACGTGGGTAAAATTTTGAAGCGTCCCCTTAGGCAGGCATTTGTTTTCGCTCTTAACCAAAAAGTGTTCGCTGAGGTTTGTGCCAGCACTCTTTCCAAAAAGAGTTTTATCTGCCACAATAGAGAACTGCCCCGTATGACGAGCAAGATTGAAACCACATAATGAGGTTTTGTTGTAATAAAGATAATGTTCAAATTCCCTTGTGTTTAAATCTGGATTATCTGTTGCTATTTTCTCGTCAGCCGTAAGTGTTAACTTGTCAGAAGCTTCTTTAGTTAATTCCCGAAATTTAGACCTTGCTACATGGTCCTTTTGCATTTCGTCTGCATCAAGTTCACTTACAGGTTCCTGGGACAGAAGCAAACACAGGTTGCCATAATTTAGCGGTTCATGTTCAGCTATAGAATCTACACTATTCCAATACTGTTGATTAGGATCTCGCATCTCCGGCATATAGTAATAAAAACAATGCTGCAATAACATAAAGTCCATTGTATCCAGCACATGACAATACGTTCGTCCGAGCCTCTCTGGATCTTCAAGTGATGAAGGAAAAGTGACGATGGGCGACCCTATAGGTTCATCATTTTGACATGACAATAATACTGATACCGTAATCAAATACAAGGGGATATGTAATATTCTTTTCATATATCTCTATTTTTCTGTTTCCACATTTCACTCCATCACTTACATGACCACAATCATAAACCTGCTACTTTGAAATCATATATCATTTTTCTGGAACCATTATAGTTATCCGTACCAACTATCCAATCTCCTGTCGGTACAAACCATATATTATTTGGATGAGTTTTCACTCCGTAGTAATCATGTTCGCTACCCCACCCCCAATTCATCTTAATCTTTAGAAGCGACATCTTTGAGTAAGTATTTACAATACTATCAGCAGGAGTAAACTCTGTACCCAAACCTGGTCCTGGTATAAAAGAACCTCCAGGACCACCGGGTAAAGGAATCATATTTGACTTCCATTTATATACATAAGTAGTTCGCAATGCTCTTCTTTTATATCCATCTATAATAAATGCATGCCCACTTGAACTGGATTGTGCTCTTGCTATAACAGGCATCCCGTTGCTTAGACTTTGATACAACAAATCTTCGTCAAAGTCCACATACTTGCATGAAATACCATAACAATTAAAGACATCTACCAAATTTTTTGTTTGTGCACTAGAAGCACGATTTCCATATCTCATATCAACAATATCCCCAATATCAGCAATCAATGGCGCAAACAGCCGTCCATTAGGGATGTAATTTCCATTAAAATCACATATCAGAAATGACCCATTACCGTAATTTGTGGCCAACTGCCATATATTTCTATAATTGGTATATTTTTCAAAGATGTGGTTATTAATATCGCCAGTACAATATGCAGAATCTGGTATATACTCTGGAACACCCAACTTTGAATGTAGATAATATATCATTTGTGCTCCTGCAATAGCCACACAACCTGCCAGTGCCTTTTCTTCTTCATCAGACCTCATCGGGCAATAATAATTGTATGGTTCTCCTTGGCTCCATCTTGTTTGTGTTAAGTGAGGCAATGAATCATATAATGTATAATAAGAATATATCGTATCCAGTACGTATTGTCCTTCTTGGATTATTTGATTATAATTACCATTTCTGGTTTGATTCTTGGAATATAAACGCACATAAGTATCAGCGTCGCATACCGACATCCAATATTCTACATTTGCACATATTTCCTCTTTAGTAAAATTTAATAAATTATCAGTAGAGTTATGCACTAGCTTCATATCATCCATCATGTCTTCTAGCCATGCACCATAAACCCTATTTGCATCCTCCAAAACAAATGCCCCTGTTTCACACTCTGCAACTACAGCAGGAACACGCATATCGGATGCAAACATTTTCCACCCTCCTTCTGGATAATTTACAACGTAGAACAAAGTATCAGACTCCTTGCCAGTAATACATATTATATCCTCACTACCTAATGCACGTGTCGCAGACTTCAATTCTCCTAACATATTAGTCAGTGTCATAACATTATCAAGCGTTACACGAGATGAAAATGTTTTGTCTAAAACGCCTTGCTGGTGAAAACCTTTAACTGGAACCAAATCCTCAGACATACATGCGACTAAACTAGTCAAGCAAAGCAATAATGCATAAAAGTTTTTTCTCATAGCCAATACTATTTAATAATAAACACCACTTTGACAATGCAAATATACATTATTACCACACATACACAAAGCGAGCATTTCTAATTTAACTCTTTTTGATGCTTTTTTAACAAAAGTCCTAACATAGGATTATTGATCTCCGCTAAAAATTAATCCCAAATCGGTCATTAGACTGTTACGCGCTAATGAAACCATCTTTTTGTCTGTTTCGTTGCTTCCCGGTTACAATAGAACCTTTTCGTTAATCCAGAAGAGCAAGGATATGTTTACATAGTCATTGCCAAGACTCACTTCATACGAGTTTAACTATCGTTTTCCTACTTGCCGCTCGGCAATCTAGGGCGAACGAGGGGAAAAAACCGCGAAGCGGGATTAAAACGGGAAACTATCCACCCCCTCCGCTTCGCTCGTCGCCCCTGTCTCAGGGGGACAGTAAGTTACTGCTCGCTAATGCAAAACAAGATGGCACCACGCAATGTGATGCCATCTTTATTTTGTATGCACCTCCGAAGAGAGGGGGGTGTCCACAGTGTCCACAGTCCACAGTCCGTTTTCGTTCCCCGTACATTGCCCCCTACGCATTTAACACAAATAAACCAGTGCTGCCCTTTAGCGTTTCACTACCAGTCTCAGTACAAACCACAAGTGCTCTCCTACAGCAGCCAAACACCCGTAGTGGCGGCACATTATGCGGAAGCGCTCCAGGAGGGACTTGCGGTGGTTCTTCGTTGTCATGCCCTCGGACAGATAGTCCGTCAGCACCATACGTGTGTTGAACAGGGACTGTCCTTGCTGCTGGGCATCCTTCATGATGCGTATGCACCAGTCGAAATCGCCGCTAAAACGATAGCGCAGGTTGTAGTGGAACTGGCGTGCCATGTCCGTGCGCACATAGAAACTCTGGTGGCACACCAGCATGCCGCTGAGGAAACTGCGCCAAGAAAGCGTTTCGGGAGTCTGCAGGCGACGGTGACGCAGGAACACTCCGTTGTCGTCAACTATGTCGGTCTCGCCATACAGCACAGCCGGCCATGTTGCCTCGTCAAACTCATTGCCGTGAACAGAGGATACTGTCTCGACAACTCTTTCCAGCGTGTCGTCCGAGTGGAACTTGTCTCCGGCATTCAGGAAGACCAGATAGTCGCCGTTGGCATTGTCGATGGCCTTGTTCATGGCATCGTACAGTCCGCTGTCGGGTTCGCGGATAAACTGGATCTCATGCGGAGTGTCGCACACCGAGTTGTCCTCGGCATACTCCTGGATGAGGGACAGGGTACCGTCGACACTGAGTCCGTCGACAATCAGGTGCTCCACACGGGGATAGGTCTGCGAGGCAACGCTCTGCAGCGTGCGCTCCAGCGTCTGTTCGGCATTGTAGGTTACGGTAACTACGGTAATCTTTGGAAGTGATGGTTCGTCCAAAGTGTTGCACTGTGTCTTCGTGCTCGACGGAGGCACAGGCGAAGCAGGGTCTACTTCTGGCATTTTCTTTTCTTTAATATTAGTGTTATTATCTTTGCTATGATTATGAGTCCCAGCAAGGCAAGCGCGCCATAGGCTATTGCCTCGGTGGTGTGCACGGTCTGGGGATCGAATGTCATGACCAGTTCGTGCTTGCCGGCAGGAACCTGGATGGCACGCAGGATGTAGTTGGCACGTGCCACGGGAACCTCCTTGCCGGATACGGTTACCGTCCAGCCGGGATAGTATATGTCGGAGAACACCAGCACCCCACCCTTTTCAGAGTCGACCTGGTAAGTGAGGCGGTTGGCATCGTATCCAGTGAGCTTGACGCTGACAGCGCAGGAGTCGGCACCGGCAGGAACATTGCCAAGCACGTCCTGGAACTTCCTGTCCACAACAGCCACACGATGAAGGTTCTCCGTGCCAATAGCGGCAAGTTCGTCATCGGCATTGTCCACCCAACGGATGGAAGACACCGACCAGGCATTGCCCATGGCATAGGGGTTGTATACGGGAACCTTCTTGCCGTCGGTGGTCTTCATGAGCACATATCTCATGTTGAGCATATTGAGCACAGGGAAGATGCTGTCGCCATTCACCCTGAGCAGGTCTCCGCCAGTGTCCATCGCAGCCTTCTGCAGGCGAGACATCTCGGGACTGATGTGTGCCTCTATCACCTCCTGGTAACGGCGCAGCTTGGCAGCATGATAGCCGCCAATGCTCTTGTGCCAATACGAGGCATCGTTGCTGTTGAAGGTGCTCACGGTCATGTCCAAAGTACGGTAGTAGAGATTGGGATCCAGAAGAATCATCTCGTCGGCATGGGTGCGCTGGAAATTCTGCTCCACAGGACGGGGAGCGACAAACATGCCATCGTTGAGGTAACGCTTGTTCACCGTCCACATGTCTGCAAGACACAGAACAGTGATGAGCAGAGTCATGGGCACCGCCTTCAGCTTGCCGTAATAATGCAGCACCATCAGAGCTGTTCCAACCGCTATGAACCAGAAGGAGCGCATGGCATCAACGGAGAACACATGACGGCGCATCTCGCTGAGGTTGTCCAAGAGGCCGTTTACATAATGCTGGTCCACATAACCTGCGCCGATCAGACCCTGTATGCCGTTGTACTCGCTGGTGGAGATATAGTTGCCGAAGAATGCATCGGGCATGAGCCAGAACAGGAGACAGATTCCGCCAGTGATGACAAAACTGAGCCAGAGGGCATTTACCTCCTTATTTATAATACGTATGCGCACGTGCACGCACGACGGGTCCTCAACAAACTTCTTCAGCGCCATCATGGCCATCAGAGGAATGGTGAACTCTGCTATCACCAGTATGGAAGCAACTGTACGGAACTTGTCGTACATGGGCACGTAGTCCAGGAAGAAGTCGGTAAGCCCCATGAAGTTCTTGCCCCACGACAATGCTATGGAGAGCATGGTGGCAAACAGCAAAGCCCAGCAAATGGGTCCACGCACTATGAGCAGGGACAGGACAAAGAGCATGCACACAAAGGCGCCCACATAGACGGGACCGCTGGTGCCAGGCTGTTCGCCCCAATACTGCCCCAACTGGCTGTACAGAGGACGGTACTGGCTGTCGGCCTTGGACATGGCGCTCTCGCTCTGCGACAGGGGCATGCTTGCACCGCCCTTGGTGTTGGGGACAAGCAGAGTCCAGGTCTCGCCTATGCCATAGCTCCATGCAGTGATATAGCTGCGTTCCAGACCGCTCGATGTCTGGTCGGCTGGATTCTTGGTCTTATGTGTCAGTTCGCTCTTGCCTCGCATACTCTCCTTGCTGTATTCCCAAGTGTGGTACAGATTGGACAGGTTGATGGCCACACCCAAGAGGCAACCAACGGCAAAGGCAAAACTGCCCTTGAGCCAGCGTGCCACTCCCTCACGACTCAAATCTGAGAGCAGCCAGCCTATGGACAAGGCAAAGATGGGCAGGAGGAAATAGTAGGTCATCTGCACATGGTTGGAAACTATCTGCAATGCCATGAACAGAGCGCTCAGCACTATGCCCCAGCTGCGCTTGCCTCTGTAGCACAGCGCCATACCGCCAATGGTGGGGGGGATGAATGCAAGGGTGTAGAGTTTCCAAATGTGTCCAGCTGCAATGATTATGAAATAGTAGCTGGAGAATGCCCATAGCACTGCACCGAGAGCTGCCATCCACACCCTGAAGTTGAAGCATCGGAGCATGATGTAGAAGCCCAGGAGCATAATGAACACATAGGATGCCACTGTGGGCAGATACAGGCTGTAGAGCTGCTTCAGCTCAGCCAGCGAGTCGGTGCTGTCGTAGGACGGAGCCATCTGGTAAGTGGGCATACCGGAGAAGAGCGTATTGGTCCAGCGGGTACGCTCGCCATTGTGCTTCTCGCGATACTCGTTCATTTCCACACCCGAACCCACGGCACCGGTATGGTCGTGACCGGAAAGAACCTTGCCATCCATGACAGGTTGCCAGAAATAGGCCACGCTGATGATGGCAAACAATGCCACGACACCAACTTCGATTAAGTATTTCTTGTAGTTTTTCATTTCCTTAAATAACTATATAGGCTAGATTGACTATATATAGCCTCGTGAGGGTCGCAATCTCCATTGCTTGTAGGGACGCCGCGTGCAGCGTCCGCCCATATGCAACGAGGAGTTTTCTCTGTTATCGGACGCTGCACGCAGCGTCCCTACCATGATTTTGTGCCTCGCTTACTCGCAAATTTCTCATTTCTCATTTCTCATTTCATCCACCCCCTCCGTCGCTTTGCTCCTCGTCGCCCCTGTCTCAGGGGGACAGTTGGCTAGCGCAGTGAGCGGTGAACGTTGAAGGTTTAACGATGAACGATGAACGATTAGCGTTGAATGTTTAGTGTCTGACAAATAGTTTCCCGTTTTGTCTCACCGTTTACCTTCCTGCGCGTTTTCTCTCCAGGTGGTCAAGGATAACCTTGCGCATGCGCATGGACTGGGGAGTAACCTCCACATACTCGTCGGCCTTGATATATTCCAGCGCCTCCTCGAGAGAGAAGATGGTGGCAGGGATGATACGGGCCTTCTCGTCGGTACCGCTGGCACGCACGTTGGTCAGCTGCTTGGCCTTGCACACATTGATGACAAGGTCTATGTCGTGAACATGCTCACCGATAACCTGACCTGCATACACCTGGTCCTGGGGTTCGATGAAGAACTTGCCACGGTCCTGCAGATGGTCTATGGCATAGGCATAGGCATTGCCGCTCTCCAGAGATATGAGCGAACCGTTGATGCGGCGGTTTATCTCGCCCTTGAAGGGCTGGTACTCCTTGAAGCGGTGTGCCATGATGGCCTCGCCCTGAGAGGCTGTGAGGACATTGGTACGCAGACCGATGATGCCACGTGAGGGGATGTTGAACTCGATGTTCACACGGTCGCCCTGACTTTCCATACTGGTCATCTCGCCCTTGCGGCGTGTGACCATGTCTATCATCTTGCTGCTGAACTCCTCGGGCACGTTGATGGTAAGTTCCTCGATGGGTTCGCACTTCACACCGTCAATCTCCTTATAGATAACCTGTGGCTGGCCCACCTGCAGCTCATATCCCTCGCGGCGCATGGTCTCGACCAATACAGAAAGATGCAGCACACCGCGTCCGCTCACAATCCAGCGGTCGGTATAGCCTTCCACGGTAGAGACACGCAGTGCCAGGTTCTTCTCCAGCTCCTTGTCCAGACGCTCCTGTATGTGACGGCTGGTGCAGAACTTGCCCTCCTTGCCGAAGAAGGGAGAGTCGTTGATGGTAAAGAGCATGGACATAGTAGGTTCGTCTATGCTGATGCTGGGCAGAGCCTCGGGGTTCTCGTAGTCGCAGATGGTGTCGCCAATCTCGAAACGCTCCAAACCTATCAGTGCACAGATGTCGCCACTGCTTGCCTCATCCGTCTTCTTGCGTCCCATGCCGGTGAAGGTGTGAACCTCCTTGATCTTGGTGCGCTCCTTGCTTCCGTCGCGGTGCACGATGGTCACGTTCATGCCTTCGCGCAGAGTGCCACGGTGCACACGGCCTACGGCAATACGGCCGGTATAGTTGGAGTAGTCCAGACTGGTAATAAGCATCTGGGGAGTGCCCTCCAGTTGCTGGGGAGCAGGCACGTGCTCCAGTATCTGGTCAAGAAGATAGGTGATGTCCTCGGTGGGAGCGCTCCAGTCCTCGCCCATCCAGTTGTTCTTGGCAGAACCATAGATCACGGGGAAGTCCAGCTGCTCCTCGGTGGCGTTGAGGTCGCACATCAGGTCGAAGACCATCTCGTACACCTCCTCGGGACGGCAATTGGGTTTGTCCACCTTGTTGACAACAACAAGTGGCTTCAAACCTATCTCCAGAGCCTTCTGCAGCACAAATCGTGTCTGAGGCATGGGACCCTCAAAAGCATCCACCAGAAGGATACATCCGTCTGCCATATTGAGCACACGCTCCACCTCGCCGCCGAAGTCGGAGTGACCCGGTGTGTCGATGATATTGATCTTTGTGTCGCGGTATATGATGGACACATTCTTCGAAAGGATGGTTATACCACGCTCACGCTCCAGCTCGTTGTTGTCCAGCATCAGTTCGCCAGACTGCTGGTTCTCACGGAACAGGTTACCTGCCAGAAGCATCTTGTCCACCAGGGTGGTCTTGCCATGGTCTACGTGGGCTATAATCGCTATGTTACGGATATTCTGCATGTCTATGTCTTTTTTCTATGTACAATCTTTATACCTAAACGCGCACAAAGATACAGAAAAATGGCAATATGGCCGATTTTACACTTGCCAAATGCACAAATTAAGGCATTTAACATAAAAAACTCCCTCGCACATGCATCATTTTCAGCAGTTTTTCATACCTTTGCACCCGCATTTGACCGGAGGCAGTGCCCGAATGTATGGAAGCTGCACGGCAAACAAGTTACACAATTCAAAATTCAACAAACACTATGTATTTGAATTCAGAGAAGAAGACCGAGCTCTTCACCACCTATGGCAAGGGTGCTACTGACACTGGTAGCGCTGAGAGCCAGATTGCATTGTTCTCATTCCGCATCAAGAACCTCACCGAGCACATGAAGCAGAACCGCAAGGACCACAGCACCGAGCGTGCCCTGACCGGTCTCGTAGGTAAGCGTCGTGCCCTCCTGAACTACCTGAAGAAGCGCGACATCAACCGCTACCGTGCTATCGTTAAGGCTCTGGGTCTGCGTAAGTAATGCATCATCCGGTCTTCTGGCAAACAGAAGTAACTGCACAAAGAGGCTGTCCATACGGGCAGCCTCTTCTTTTTTATACTTTTCGCTCACTTAATCGTACCTTTGACTATTGTCTTAGGTACTCACGTTGACTGCGTCGTCCTCCTCCTCATAAGGCATAGCATGCAAGCATACTCTGCCCTTATTTCGTTCGGAGATTCGGAAATATTCAAATAAATTTGATATTTCGCTCACTTATTCGTAATTTTGTACGCGAAATAAATACATTCAATATGAGCATACAAGAAAAGATTATCGCTGCTGCATTGAGCGGCGTGAAGGAACTCTATGGCGTTGAGGTTCCCGAGAAGATGATACAGTTGCAGGAGACTCGCCCTGAGTTTGAGGGCGAACTTACCCTTGTGGTATTCCCCTTGCTCAAGACCAGCAAGAAGGCTCCTGAGGCAACTGCTCAGGATTTGGGTGCATATCTGACAGAAAAGTGCCCCGAACTCATCAGCAAGTTCAATGTGGTGAAGGGTTTCCTGAACCTTTCCATCGCTGCCGAACAGTGGATTAAACTGCTGGAGGAAATTGAGCATAGCCCAAAGTTCGGTTTCGTGCCTGTTACCGAGGAGTCGCCCCTGGTGATGATAGAGTACTCCAGCCCCAACACCAACAAGCCTCTGCACCTTGGTCATGTGCGCAACAACCTGCTGGGTTGGGCACTGGCACAGGTGATGGAAGCCAACGGCAACCGTGTGGTGAAGACCAACATCGTGAACGACCGTGGCATACACATCTGCAAGAGCATGCTGGCTTGGCAGAAGTATGGCAATGGCGAAACTCCCGAAACCAGCGGCAAGAAGGGTGACCACCTGATTGGCGACTACTACGTTGCCTTCGACAAGCACTATCGCGAGGAGGTGAAGCAGCTTGTTGCCCAGGGCATGGACGAGGAGAAGGCAAAGCAGGAGGCTCCCCTCATCAAGGAGGCTCACGAGATGCTGGTGCGCTGGGAACAGAACGACCCCGAGGTTCGTGGTCTGTGGAAGACCATGAACGACTGGGTATATGCAGGTTTCGACGAGACATACAAGGCTCTTGGCGTAGGTTTTGACAAGATCTACTACGAGAGCGACACATATCTGGAAGGCCGCGAGAAGGTGGAGGAAGGTCTGGAGAAGGGTTTCTTCTATCGCCGCGAGGACGGTTCCGTATGGGCAGACCTCACCAACGAAGGTCTGGACGAGAAACTCCTGCTCCGTAGCGACGGTACCTCTGTTTACATGACTCAGGACATAGGTACTGCCAAGCTCCGTTTCCAGGACTTCCCCATCGACAAGATGATATACGTGGTGGGCAACGAGCAGAACTACCATTTCCAGGTTCTCTCCATCCTGCTGGACAAACTGGGTTTCAAGTGGGGCAAGGATCTCGTGCACTTCAGCTACGGTATGGTGGAGTTGCCCAACGGCAAGATGAAGTCTCGTGAGGGTACAGTTGTTGATGCCGACGACCTGGTGGCAACCATGATAGAGGACGCATACAAGATGTCCGAGGACAAGATAAAGAAACTTGAAGGCATCACCGAGGAGGAGACTCGCGAAATAGCACGCATCGTAGGCATGGGTGCTCTGAAGTACTTCATCCTGAAGGTAGACGCACGCAAGAACATGCTCTTCGATCCCGAGGAGAGTATCGACTTCAACGGCAACACCGGTCCTTTCATCCAGTACACCTATGCCCGTATCCGCAGTATCTTGCGCAAGGCAGCCGAGCAGGGTATCGCTATTCCCGAGACTCTGCCCACTGGCACAGAACTGAGCGAAAAGGAAATCAGCCTCATCCAGCACCTGAACGGTTTCACCGCCACCCTGCGCCAGGCTGGTGCCGACTACAACCCTGCATCAATAGCAAACTACTGCTACGAGTTGGTGAAGGAGTACAACCAGTTCTATCACGACTTCAGCGTGCTCCGTGAGGAGAATGCCGACAAGCAGGCCGTACGTCTGGCTCTCAGTTCTGCAGTTGCCAAGGTTGTGAAGAACGGCATGTCACTGCTTGGCATTGAGGTACCCGAGAGAATGTAATCAACTCAGATGAACGAGATAAAGGAAGCCCTTTGTGTGGATGCTGCCTGTAGCGGAAACCCAGGCCCCATGGAATACCGTGGGGTTCACTTGCCCAGCGGCAAGGAAGTGTTCCGCTTCGGCCCCATACAAGGGACCAACAACATAGGCGAGTTCCTGGCCATTGTGCATGGCCTGGCACTGATGGAGCAGAAGGGTATCCGCATGCCCATCTATAGCGACAGCGTCAGCGGTCAGGCATGGGTCAGGAACAAGAAGGCAAAGACTACCCTGGCTCGCACGCCAGAGACAGAGAAAGCCCTCGACCTTGTTGCAAGAGCAGAGAACTGGCTCCGCACACATCAGGTGAACGTGCCCATCATGAAGTGGGACACCGAAAACTGGGGCGAGATACCTGCCGACTTCGGAAGGAAGTAAGTCCGATATGAAACGTACACTATACATTCTGGCACTGACAGCACTCCTGCTTGTCGCCACCATCTTGGGCAAGGTGGAGTTTCTGACATATAACCGAGACATCATGTTCTTCACCATGTCAGAAATGATACAGGTGCTCTGGCACGGACTGCCGTTGGACATGAGCACCGTGGCCATGGCCGTACTCCCGGTATGGTTCATAACACTGTTCACCATGAAATGGCCCTCCATGCCCCTACGATGGATAGTGGGGCCATACATTGGCATTGTCACCTTCCTGATGGGATGTGTAACCGGAGCCACCATCATCATGTACGAGAACTGGAAGTTCCTGCTTGACGCCTCCATTTTCAGTTACATGTCTTCACCAGGCAATGCCAGTGCCAGTGCATCAACATACTACATAGTCACACGCATCGGCCTTATCCTGCTGTCCTCCTTCCTGTTGTCGTTCCTATCGATAGTCATCACACCAAAGAGTATAGAACGGAAAACCGTTACAAACGTAAAACGTAAATCTAAACGCTCACCGCTCACCGCTCACCGCTCACCGTTCTATCTCACAGGCTTGCTGCTCTGCCTAATGGCATGGGGCATCAATGGCCGTCGTGCAGACGAGAGCAGCGCCTTCCATAGCGAAAAGATTCTGCTGAACCATGCCGCCATAAACCCTATAGGGCACATGGTGCGCTCAATGCTGTACTATAGCAAAGAGCTGAACCAGCAGTTCCGACTGATGCCCCAGGAGGAGTGTGACCTTACCTTTGCCGAGATATTCCCCTCCGACACCGAGGACATCACCGACACACTGCTGCGCACCAAACGCCCCGACATACTGACCATACAGCTGGAAAGCATGGGAGCGCCCTTCATTGAGAGCCTTGGCGGTGCAAAGAACGTAACACCCGAACTTTGCCAGTGGATGAAGCGAGGTGTGAACTTTACCAACGCCTGGGCAACAAGTTTCCGTACCGACCGCGGCACAGTCAGTGCCCTTTCGGGCTACGTGTCTTATCCCACCACCTCGCTGATGATGACCGACTCGTGCCTGCCATTGCTCCCAAGTCTGGCAAAGACACTGAAAACCTATGGCTACACCGCCGACTATATGTATGGTGGAAACTCCAACCACATGAACAAGCGCAAGTATATGGAGGCAGTGGGATTCCGCATGTGGGATATAGAGGATATCGACGTTGCCCCCGAAGAGCGTGATGTGTGGGGCGCCAACGACAGCATTGCCATGAACCGCATGCTTAGCCTCATCCATCGTACCAAGCAGGAGAACGGAGCAGACAAACCTTTCTTCTGGGCATGCCAGACCATAAGCAGCCATGAGCCATGGGAGGTGCCATACCAGCGACTGGACAACAAGGTGCACAATGCCTTTGCCTACACCGACCATTGCGTGGGGCAATTCCTGGACAGCCTGAGCCGTACACCCGTATGGGATAATCTGCTTGTCGTTGTCTATGCCGACCACGGACACACCTACGGTCTGACGTTCGACAACCCAGAGTTCTTCCACATGCCCCTGTTCTTCGTGGGCGGTGCGGTAAGCAAGGTGCAGACCTACGACACCATCATAGCACAGAACGATATGGTTGCCACCGTACTGAGCCAGATGGGAATACCGCATAACGAGGAGTTCCCCTGGAGCCGCAATGTTTTCAGCCGCAACTACACCTATCCCTTTGCCTATTGCTGCTACCCTGCAGGTGCGCTATTTGTGGACGAAAGTGGCAAGACGATGATAGACGTGCAGTCGGGATACATTATGGCAGACGAACCAGAGGCAAGCGAGGAAAGATTGAAGAACCTCCGTGCCGTGATACAGAAGTCATACGATACAATACCACAAACTGAAACGGAAAACTGCGAGTAAGCGAGAGCAGAGAAAATTTATTTGCTCTGCCGAGCGTGAGCAGATTAAAGACCGCAAAGCGGGATTAAAACGGAAAACTGCGAATAAGCGAGAGCAATCAAACGACGCAGGAGCGAGCACAGAATTAAGTTTACTTAAATTATGTCGAGCGACAAGGAGTAAAACAATAGTTAAACTTGTTTGAATTGCCGAGTGGAAGCAGGCTCGACGAACCAAAGGTCGACGATAAGTCAAGTCAAAATGGAAAACTAACCGCTCATCCGCTCACCGCTCACCGCTAAACGTTCACCACAAACATATGAAGCAGGCCACAAAATACATACTGACGGTCATATTGATGTTTATCGTTTTTTCGGTAATTGTCAAGATTGTTTTCCTCTACTATAATGCCAAACTGTGTCCTTTTCAGCTTACCGACGTACTTTCCGTACTATGGCATGGTCTCATTATGGACATCAGCATATCCGTCATCACCGCTGCTTTCAGTTGGTTTATCACCGTTGCTGCGCTGTTTATCCCAGGGATTCCTCTGAGAATTGTGCTGGCACCATGGTACATGCTACAGACTTTCCTCCTTGCCTTCCTGTATTGGGGAGATGTCATGCTCTATGAGGCATGGGGATTCAAACTCAACTATGCGATCTTCAGTTATATGTCATCACCTGGAGAGGGCACGGCAAGCCTTACATGGTGGTACATCATCAGCCGTGCACTGCTGGTGCTGGGGACTATGGCTGTGCTTGGAGGCGGCCTTATCTGGGCAACTCCAAAGCGTCTGAAACTCAAGGAGAGACGCAGGGCACGACTTGGCAAAACCATACTGGTGACTGCATTCCTGTGCCTGCTCGCCTCCGCCTATTGGTTCATACCCCAGGATTGTTGTCTGCGCGGATATTATTGCGACAAACTTTTGCTCAACAATGCCACCCAGAATCCTTTCTACACCCTGATGGCAAGCGGTTTCGAATCTAACAGGAACCTGCACGACCAGTTCCAAACAATGGAGCAGGAAGAAGCAGCGGAATACTTCCATGGTCCCTATGCCGCCACAGAGGGCATCACGGACACACTGCTCAGGACTTCCAGTCCTAATGTGCTCATCGTGCAGCTGGAGAGCCAGAGCAGTATCTTTATAGAGGAACTGGGAGGTTTCAAGGGCGTCACCCCTAGACAAAGCCAGCTCATTGGCGAAGGCATACTCTTTGAGCAAGTCTATGCCAACAGTTTCCGCACCGACCGCGGCACGGTGAGCACCTTCTCCGGCAATATCAGTTATCCCACCACAAGCCTCATGCTCAACCCCGAGGCATATGCCAAACTGCCTTCACTGGCAAAAAGCCTCGCCTCGGCAGGCTACACCACCGAGTATGTCTATGGAGGAAATCTCAGCGGAATGCAGGCCAACAAATACCTGAATGCCGTGGGCTATACCCGTCAGACCGACATGCACCACTTTGCTCCCAAAGGCACAAAGATTGTCTCTGCCGCCCCCGACAGCCTTTCCGCCCAGCACGTTTTCCAGCTCATAAAACAGAAACCTCTGGAGGAGAAGTGGCATATAGCCTACCAGACCATCACAAGCCACGAACCCTTCCAGGCCCCGTCACGCACCTTGGAGAACGACACACTGAATGTCTTCGCCTACACCGATGCGGCAATAGGCCGTCTTGTGGACAGCCTCAAGACCATCCCGCAGGTGTGGGACAACCTGCTCATGGTGCTCATCCCCGACCATAGTTGCATGTTCCATCGCAGTTATGAAGACCCCAACTATTTCCACATCCCTATGATCTGGTGCGGTGGTGCACTCCGCGAGGGAGGTGTG
Organism: Bacteroidaceae bacterium; assembly: GCA_045645225.1. GTDB lineage: Bacteria > Bacteroidota > Bacteroidia > Bacteroidales > Bacteroidaceae > Physcousia. The sequence continues at coordinate 24,032 of JAZRII010000060.1, forward strand.
CGCGTAGACAAGATTATGAACCAGAGCGACATGGCAGCTACCCTGCTTGCACAATTAGGCATTCCGCATGCCGATTACCCATGGAGCCGTAATGTATTCTCTCCTGCCTACACCCATCCCTCTGCCTACAGCACATGGCCCTCGGGCTATATCTTCGTGGACCAGACAGGCACTTCCTCGTACGACCTCTTTGCAGACTACATCATCCACGGTGGTGACTCCACCTTTATGGAAAAGCGTCTGGCACACGGACAGGCCATTCTGCAGAGCAGTTACACGCTCTTGGACCAATTGCTTTCGGAGTAGGGGGCGGGAAATAACCGTGCTAAAGGATGCCACAACTGCAACACAGGAAGCGGAACACGAACTGCTAACGGCCGTATTAGAGCCTGAAGAGCATCAATGTTGCGAAACCTATAACAACGGACTTGGGGAAAAGATCACGGGAATCACCCCTACAGAATTCATAAAAAATTAAGTAATAAAACAGCCTGTTTCATCAAAAACAGGCTGTTTTTATGTTTTTGTAAAATTGCAACGTCCTTTTGTAAAAAAACAACGCAAATATTTTTTTCACATTCTCACTTCTCCTTACCTTTACAATCGGAAATACCAGACTCTATAAAAACACCACCTTCTTACTGTCAACAAAACAAACTGTTAATATATTAACACATCAAACTTACACTTATGAAACACAAAATTTTATTTCTTCTTCTGTGTGGTTTGCTACTATCAGCATGCTCTAAGGAGGAGTATGAGAACCCCTTTGAAACAACTCTTGAGCAAAAGGACGGCAAACTCACAATGAAATTTGTCATGCCATTTGCCATGGACAAAATCCATTCAGGCGATATGGCAAACAAGTGGTTAGAATTACGACTCATCTCGCAGAGCAACTCTGATCTGATGACAGTAAGAACCAAGTTCCTTCCTAATGGCACCGATAGGACCAATGTTGAAATAGAATTTCCAGAAGGTAAGAGCAGTCTAAACGGAAGATACGTGTTGTGCGTCACACCTTTATATAAAGCCTCTGCCAATACCAGAGCATCAGAAGGCGATGAAGGTGAAGAAGAGGCAAGCAGATATGTCATCGAGGTAAGCGACAACATCGTAACTTCCGTTACCAGGGCCAATAACATGACTGGTTTCCAATATGGAGATGGCAGCGAAGAGAATCCCTACCAGATTGCCAATGCAGATGACTTCTATATGCTTCTGTACAATCTCTACAAGGACGACACAGATGCATCAGGTGTGTATTTCCAGCAGACTGGCGACATATCCTGGACAGATGTGGAGGAGAAGAGCATCAGCACAGGTATGAACAAGATTGAAAGTTTCGCTGGTATCTACGACGGAAACGGCTACAGCATCAACGACATGACCTATCAGGGCGCAAACAACGACAGCCATACCAATGTGGGTCTGTTCACTGAACTGAAGAACGGTGCAGAGGTCAGAAACCTGAATTTGGGCACCATCTCCTTCGTTAATGTTTACAAGAACTGCGGTGCCGTAGCAGGTTCGTCAAGCGGCAACGTCACCATTGACAACATCACCATCTCCGGTAGCATGTCGTTTGACAAGATGGGTGAAAACATAGGCGGTATATTGGGCTATGCCAATAATGGTGTGCAGAAAATAACAAATATCACCACCAACCTCTCTATCAATGCTGCAAACACCAAGGTTGGCGGCGTGGTTGGATATGTAGAGAACTCCACATTCGAGTGCAGCCAGTTCACCGTGAACACAAACCAGTTTGCCATAAACGGCAATAGCTACATAGGAGCCATTGCTGGTAAGACCTATAATTCAGGTTTCAGTATCAGCGATGTCAGCATCAACCACATAATGCCAGAACAGGACAAGGATGTGCTCGTAATCTATGCCACAAACCAATTCGTAGGCGGTATTATCGGATGCGCAGAGCAGTGCAAGGAAAGCAGTCTTTCTAATGTGCTTGTAAGAACCTCTGTCGGCAGTAGTGGAACAGGAAGCGATAGCGATACAGGAAAATATGTAGGTGGTCTCATAGGATACTGCAACACGTCTAACAAGATAGACATCTGCAACACCAAGATCAGCGGTCAAGTCAAAGGCTATGGATATGTAGGCGGATTTATCGGAGAATTTACAGGTGCAGATACAAATAGTGCAACCATCACCTTCAGTGGCACAAACACCATCCAGCCTGAGGAGTCCTCCTATGTATTAGTTTCAGGCCAGAATGTAGTTGGCGGCGCCATAGGCCACTTGTCCAAGACATCGCTGACTGTCGACAATCCCCTAATAATCTACACCAATGTCAAATCCAATGAAATATGTGGCGGTTTATGCGGAAGTATAGAGAATGCTGTATGCCGTTTCAACAACCAGCAGTTCAACGATATGATGAATGTTAACGGCGGCAACAAAACCGGCGGTATAGCCGGATATGTATCTGGATCTGAGGTTTATTCCACAACAGCGCTCAGTTTCAACAGCGCTCACCAGTCTGCCCTTCCCAACTTCGACGACTTCACCCTGTCGTTTAATGGTAAAATAGATGGCAGCGACTATGTGGGTGGTGTCGCTGGTTATGCCGAAAACAGCAAGATAAACGGTTTTGCCGTTAAGGCCGACATTGACGGTTCTTCCTATGTTGGCGGTATCGTAGGCTATGCCTTAGCCTGCAAGGCTGGGGACGAAATATCCAGCAACGCCTACAAAGGACGCGTCGTCGGCAAGGTCAATGTCGCTGGCATAGTAGGAAAATTGGAAGCATACTCTGAGTCAGGAGGGTTCAATTATTCTGGTCTCAACAACAACATCACCTATGGTAGCGTCGATGGTGAAGAGAGTACAGGCGGTGTGGTTGGCTATCTGCACCCCAACAGTTCCAGTCTTATAGTCCAGTACTGTGTCAACACTGCCAGCCTGATAGGTGTTGGAGATGTCGGCGGTATCGTTGCCTATGTCAACAGAGATGGCAACGGCCCCACCATTCAGTATTGTGCCAACTTTGGCGACATCTCTGCAAGCGTCAGTGCTGATGATTATGCTGTAGGTGGCATCGCTGCTTTCGCCAAACTCAAGGGTACACATATATATTACTGTACCAACCATGGCGACATCACAGCATCAGGCCAGTACAAGGGTATCGGCGGTATCGGCGGCGAAGTAGGCCACAACACTGGTACTGTAAGCTGCAGCAATAATGCCTATGTCAAGTATTGCGCCAACTTTGGCAACCTTCAAGGCAACCATTCCGACAGTTATGTAGGCGGCATTGTTGGCTTCATGCAGGAGGGATCAGCCTCAAAGGGCAACTGCTGTATCTATGACAGCTACAACCGCGGTGAAATCCTTTCGAACCACAGCGAGGAGACTGGTGGCATTCTCGGACATGCCGACTACTACAACACACTCTACCGCAACATCAACTTTGGCAAGGTGCATCACGGCAATGCCATCATCGGATGCCGCAAGAAAAACATCGCAGTACTCTATCTCGACGACAACTACTACCTTGAAGGAAGCGGTGGTGACTGGAAGGCGACCGATTCTTTCTCCGAAGGCGAGATAGGCAGTTCCTCAACTTACAAGAATTTTGACTTTAATTCAGTTTGGGAGATGGCAGACGGTTATCCATATCTCAGAAACAATCCATTCCAGCGTACCAAATTTTAATAAATGACAATTATGAAGAAGTTATTTTTCATGTTGCTTGCGGCAACACTCCTTATCGCATGCGAAAACAATGAAATAGAACCTGGTGGAAGCAGTCAGGATACATTTGAGGGCATGGCAAAGACTATTCTCTTCAGTGCCTCAAGCCCCAAATTATCTGCGACACATGGTGAATGCCTGTTCAAGGCTCACAATGGAATCATCTTCAAGAGGGAGTTTGCCCACACCCAGGAAAACGGACAGTCAAAGGTTATACTGGACAAAGGTCTGAAAGAAGGCAAATACACCCTTTTGGCTTTCAGGATTGATATCATTGACGACGAAAAGGCAGTCCGTAGCGTTTCTGAAGCAGAAGAGGACGGCAAAGAATCCTACGGTATGGGATGTACCGTCAATGTCTCTGGAGACGAAGTCGCCGTGGTCTCATCCTATAACGAAGAGATGGGCATGTATGGTTCGGGTACTGCATCAGACCCCTTCATAGTGTCTTCCTATAGTCATCTTCTCAACCTTGCCGAACTTGCCAACGATGCAAACACAAACGGTCTGCTGGACTCCACCTACCACTATGCCCAAGCATGTGACCTCGACATGGACTTTGCCTCATGGAAAGTGGCAGACGGATATGGATGGAACTCTATTGGTTGCTCTAACCTGACACCATTCAGAGGTAGATATAACGGAAAGGGCTACAAGATCAGCAATCTCTGGAGCGAACGCGATGCAAGCGCTTTCGTCGCCCTGTTTGGCTGTACGCAGAACGCTCGTATCGACAGTCTCACCATCGAGAATGCAAATATGGAGGGTTTCTTCTGTTCTGCAGCCCTTGTTGGTTGTGCCATGACAAGGGCAGATTTCGATGATGTCACCTACATCAGCAACTGTAAGGTCCAGAACTCCACGATCTCGGGCAGCGACGACAATGACCCCAATAGACTTGCCATTGGCGGACTTATAGGTGCGGTAGAGCAGCATGCGCGACTGTTCATCAACCACTGTGAGGTGGCATCAAGCAACAAGATTGCAGGCGGATATACAGTTGGCGGCATACTCGGAGCCGGAGCCGTTGGTTCCAGGACCATAATTACAGACTGTGTGAACAAGGCCGACGTTTCCTCTTACTATGCTCCCTGCGGTGGTATCGTAGGTTCTGCCGACTCCCTGTTCCTGGTCGGCTGTAGCAACTATGGCGAGATTAAGGCCAATGTGGGAGGCACTGAAGGAGAGAATGCCACCAAGATTGGTGCAGGTGGTATAATCGGCGGTTCAGGACCGGCACAGGTCTACTCCTGCATTAACTATGGCAATATCTCTGGTCAGGAAGGCGTGGCAGGCATTGTCGGCAGTGCTAGAATGACAGGCAATTCAGAGACTGACGAAGAATACTCATACAATGACATTGTGGTGTATAATTGTGAGAACCGTGGCGATATCCAGGGTGTGAAATCTGTCGGTGGCATTAACGGCGAGTCACAGTGTACCATATATGGCGTGCAGAATAGCGGTGCCGTCAATGGCGAATCCTACGTTGCAGGCATCATCGGTCAGGCTCCCATGTGTGCTACACACAATACCATCAACAAAGGTTCTGTCAACGGCACAGACTATGTAGGCGGTATCGTAGGAAACTGCGTCATGGGTTCCATTACCAGTACGCAGAATTTTGCCGACATCAGTGCTACCGGCAATTATGTCGGTGGTATCGTAGGCCTGTCTGGCACATATTTCATTGCACATTATTCTACCAATACCGGCATAGTAGCATCTACAATGGAAGATGCCAGCGTGGGAGGCATTGCAGGTGAGATTGGCGACCCCAAGAATTGGACAAGCGATGACACCAAAGACATAATCACGGGCTCCATAGGTGCTATTCGTGCTACAAAAGGAATTATTAACTACTATGTTTCATGTTCTCTTGCTGCTGCAATGAATAGTTTTGCGTCACGCGCCACAACCCGCTCTTCTTCTGATGCGGACCGATTCGTCTTGAGTTATAATCTGACACTTGCCCGCCAAGGTGGCATCACTAAGGAGAATTTCTCTTCTATAACATCCGGACTCCTGCCATTTATGAACAATGACGAGTACGACGCATATATTGACGGCATCTCTTCTCTGAACGACCAGAACATCGGTACAATGCAAGCCACTTTGAACTTAAGCCGTGCAGAACATGAGATATATGGAGGTTTCTCCCAGTACAATCAGGATTTGATTGATTATTCTGTAGCAGAAGCTACTTCCGATGAATACTTCCAGTCAGTCAACGACTTCCTTGGTGAGCGCGCCGACGAGATTGCTCATATGGAAAAGGTAGAAGACTTTATTCATAAAGCCGTTGGTGCAGCAATAACAATTGTTTCTATTGCCACTTCTATTGCCACAGGCGGAGCAGCGGCAGGTACCACAGCTGCAACTGTTGCTAAGATAATTAAATATACATGTACATTGACCAAATTTGCCAATAACATATCATGTTCTACCACCGATTTTGATCAGAACACCGTCATACTGTCTCAATGCGTCAACCAAGGTACATTAAAAGCAGAGAATGACTGCAACATCGGTGGTTTTGTCGGCGTTATGCACGAATACGGCATGATTAACAAATGTCTGAACTTGGGCGGCATTGAAGCAACAGAGAAATCTTCCTATGGACAGATAACCACCACTGCTAAAAACAGATGCGAAATTGAAGAATGTGTCCTTGCTGGCGGCAAGAGCTGGAATGGTTATGATGTCGACAAAAAGAAGAGCAGTGCAGATATGGAGGGTGTATACTACTGGGCAGATGGTGAAGTTTCTGACAATACAAGTAATCACTCTACGAATATCCTAACCAAAGAGGACCTGGCGAATCCTGACACCTACCAAGGCCTGTCATTGGGAGACAATGGCAATCATTGGATTATGTCACAGTGTGGAAATCTGACATTGCCCGTGCCATACAGATGCAGATTTATGGAATAGCAAAGTACTATCTTATCTATACGACAATAGCAGCGATCGCTCCATCAAGAGTAATTGCTGCTATTGTTTTTGGAAGAACTGCTATCCCCCTCACCACACAATTCTTCCTGCCCATAAAAATCTATGCAAAGAGTAAAGGTAATCAATAAGAGTGATTCCTACACTTATTCATACAGCATTACCCATTATTAACTATACCCAATAGTGGGTAATTTGATTTTACAGGCATTTGTATCTCGTAAATTCATCGTAACTTTGCTGATGAAAACGATGACGGTGAGCGGTTAGCGGTTAGCGGAACACCCCGCATGGCAGTCGTGGCGAAGCCTGCGACAAAATCTGCGGATTCCAGCGCCAGCGTAAACTAACGACCCGAGGACAGGTAATTTCTGCGAATTCTGCGGATTTTGCGTGAGAAAAAAACGGTGAGCGGTGAGCGGTAAACGGTGAGCGGAACACCCCACATGGCAGTCGTGGCGAAGCCTGCGACAAAATCTGCGGATTCCAGCGCCAGCGTGAACTAACGACCCGAGGACAGGTAAATTCTGCGAATTCTGCGGATTCTGTGTGAGACAAAAACGGTGAGCGGTGAGCGGTTAGCGGTAAACGGTGAGCGGTGAGCGGTGAGCGGAACACTAAATAAAACGATGACGGGGACGAAAACACTAAACACTACACACTAAACTCTAAACAAAAGCGCAGCGCCCCACTAAACAAAAGCGCAGCGCCTCACTAAACACTAAACACTCTAAAATACTTTTTAGAACTACATATAATTTATGACAAAAACTCTACGACTCCTATTCATGCTGGCAGCCTTCCTGCCAGTTTCTTTTGTTTGGGCCGACGACAAGAAGACCGATGCACACATCATCGGCCATGTAATCGATGCCGACGAGAAGCAGCACCTGCCCTATGTGGTCATACGCGTACTGGGCACCACCATCTCCACCACAACAGACGCTACCGGTCACTACTTCTTCAAGAACCTGCCCAAGGATACCATCACCCTGGAGGTTCGCTACACAGGTTTCCGTACCATCACTCGTCAGGTAGTAATCCACAGGAACGAGACCCGCGAGGTCAACTTCGTCATGCAGCCAGACGACATTTCTCTGGATGAGGTAGTGGTCTCTGCCAACCGTAGCGAAACCAAACGCCGTGAGGCACCAAACCTGGTAAACGTAATGGACGGCAAGGAGTTTGAGACCACCCAATCCACCTGCCTGGCACAGGGACTCAACTACCAGCCCGGCGTGCGCACCGAGGACGACTGCCAGAACTGCGGTTTCACACAGGTACGCATAAATGGTCTGGACGGCCACTACTCGCAGATTCTCATCAACTCGCGCCCCATCTTCTCCGCATTGACCGGCGTGTACGGTCTGGAGCAGATTCCTGCCAACATGATAGAGCGTGTGGAGGTGGTTCGTGGCGGCGGGTCTGCCCTCTATGGCGCTTCTGCCATTGGCGGCACCATCAATGTCATCACCAAGGATCCCTTGCACAACTCTGCCGAGGTGGGACACACACTCATGAACATCGGGGGCAGTTCCTCCCTTGAGAACGTCACCACAGCCAATGCCTCTCTGGTAACAGACAACCGCAAGGCTGGCATCTTCCTGTACGGGCAGATACGCAACCGCGATGCCTATGACCACGATGGCGACGGATACACCGAACTGCCTGGTATGAAGAACAAGACCCTTGGCTTCAACTCCTTCCTGCGACTCAGCACCAACTCGCGCCTTACCATGGAATACCATGGCATCAACGAGTTCCGCCGTGGCGGCAATCTCATGGAACAGCCTCCCCATATGGCCAATATTGCTGAGCAGACCGAGCACAACATCCATGGCGGCGGTCTGGGTTACGATTTCTTCAGCGACAACACCAAGCACCACCTCAATGCCTACTTCTCCTTCCAGTATACCAATCGCGACAGTTACTATGGCGGCACAGGTTCTGGTTCGCCCGAGGAGGTGGAAGCAGCTAACCTTGCCTATGGCAATACCAAGGACTTTACCTATGTCGTGGGAACACAGTATGTCTACAAGTTCGACCGATGCCTCTTCATGCCTGCCGACCTTACCGCCGGCATAGAATACAACTTCGACGGTCTGGACGACGTAATCCTGGGCTACAACCGCAACTTCAACCAGGACATACACATCACCAGTGCCTTCTTGCAGAACGAGTGGAAGAACAAGCAGTGGAGTTTCCTTGTGGGCGGCCGCCTGGACAAGCACAACCTTATAGACAACGTTATCTTCAGCCCTCGTGTCAACCTCCGTTACAACCCCACTGAGGCCATCAACCTCCGTGCATCCTATGCAGGCGGTTTCCGCGCCCCACAGGCTTTCGACGAGGACCTGCACGTGGGTGTAGTAGGCGGTGAACGCCTTGTCACCGTGCTGGCCGACGATCTCAAGGAGGAACGCTCACACAGCTTCAGCCTCTCCTCCGACATGTACTTCCGTTTCGGCAGCGTGCAGACCAACTTCCTCGTGGAGGGTTTCTACACCAAACTGAACAACGTCTTTGCCCTACGCAAACTCAGCGGAACCGATGCACAGGGCAACATTGTGCAGGAGCGCTACAATGCCTATGGAGCACACGTCTACGGCGCTAATCTTGAGGCCCGTGCCTCGCTGACCAAGTGGTTCCAGCTGCAGGCAGGCTTCACCCTGCAACGCAGCCAGTACGACCGCGAGATAGTGTGGAACGAGGACGTACCCGACCAGAAGACAAAGCGCATACTCCGCAGTCCCGATGCCTACGGCTATTTCACCGCATCGCTTACCCCCATACGCAACCTCACCGTTGCCCTTACCGGCAACTACACAGGCAGCATGCACATAGGTCACAATGCAGGTTCTGGCACTCCCGTCCCCGAGATAGTGGAGACACCGGCCTTCATGACACTGAATGCCAAGGTTACCTACGAAATGCCCATCGTGGATACCTTCCGCATGCAAGTCAGCGGTGGTGTGCAGAACATTGCCAATGCCTACCAGAACGACTTTGACCAGGGTTGGGAACGCGACTCCGACTACATGTACGGTCCCAGCACTCCCCGCAGCTATCACCTGGGCGTGAAACTGATTTATTAGACATACAAACTATACCATACAACATGCAGTCCCAGATGTATAGATGATTTACATTCGGGACTGCTTATTTGTTTCATATTAGGTGTTTGAACAGGAGTATTTGAGCTTAATTTCTACCACACATCAATGAGCTTGTAAAGGCACCGCGGTGCGTTATTCAGACAAAGTTCTTTTGTGTAGAAAGTTTGTAAAATACAACACCACTCTCAACTCTAATTCTGCTAAAAATGCAATGTAGTATTTAGCATTACCGACAGAGGCTGTAGATGATAGTCTGCGAAACTCTCTGTCATGTCTGCGACAGTAAAGGTATAGTAATGGCGTGTGTTAAGCAAATTGCTGGCACGAAGTGTAAAGTCCAGTTTCTTTATCTTGTATCTTAGGTCTGCACTGAGGAAAAAGTTATTCTTCTTGTCAAGCTGACTATCGTATTGGTGCGAAGCATTGAATGTGAACCACAGCTTATCTCTAATGATAGTAGTATTGACCAGTAACAGGTTACTGCAACTTTCCGTTGAAATCCTGCTCAGACCATCTTCCGTATTGGAACGATATCTGTTCCACCGTATATTATAATTAAGCTCAAGCCACTTACTCATCTCCATGCTTAATTTTCCATCTACGGCATAGGCATTGCTTGAGTAGCGTGTTAGCACATCTTGGCGCAGGTACTGATTATTGCCATGACTCCATGTTGCCGTTGCCTCGATACTGAATTTCTTCCAGTCAAAGTCTTTGCGCAAATTGCCACGTACCTGAATGTTACTGTTGGAGTTGGGGTGGTGTACCATCATCATTTCACTGAACCCCTGCTCATTTATACGTGAACCATATGTAATATCCGAGCCAGATTTAGCAGCACTCACCTCCATCCACGCAAAAAACTGAGCAAAGATATGTTTATAATCCACCTTCAGCCTGCCACTAAGAGACTCTGTATCGTATATACCTCCCTCGTAACGCATCAGGCTACGGTAATTCCGCAGAACATAGGCCCCATAAATGGTCTGCCACGACGATGGCGTCCTGCTCCATCCTACATTGCCCGTGCCTGACCAGTTATCGCTTATTCTCCACGAGAACGATGCAGAGGGATTAAAGTAGAGACGTGTCCGTGTGGACTTGCTGTTATTGTCTGTTATGAATGTGGGCCTGACATCTACAGGCAGATGCACTTGGGCATGAAACTGACGTAAGGTGTAACGCACACGCAGACCCAGCCCAAAGTTAAGCCTGGTGTAGTTCATGCTTCCTGTGAAATCCTTTCCGGCGTCAAGCATAGAGTTTATACCGACATGCTCTATGTTGGCATGCGCTGTAGGAGAGAAAGTGAACCTATGCTTACGTATATTATTTATAAGGGCAAAACTGTTTGACGAGCTGAACCTGTTGATTGTTGCCGTTTGCGTGACAGAGGCATAAGGTACACTATCGTTCAACTGTTCTGGAAAAACTCCTGGAGATACCGTAAGGCTTTGGGGAGTGGAAGCAAACATGTTATTACTTTCAAGTTCAAATCCGTTACCTTTTTCTGTACGGTGTACCCAATGTGTCTTGTTGGATATACCCAGTGTACGGTGTTTACTATGCTCCTGATACTCTGCATCGCTCTGCATATCATTCCAAGCCCCGGCCAGGTCCGTCTTGCTCCTTATGTACTCCCGTTTGGAATTACGTTCATAGGTCACGTTAAAATTTGCCTCATTCCCTGTACTTTCCGATGCAAGATTCTCTACAAGAATACGGTTGCTACCGTCTGGCATGACATATACCGTTCGGCTGTCAGTCCTGGTGCGTACAAGGTTGTACTTGTATGATGCGTTTGCATGCAGTTCTGTAGAATCATTCAGTTTCCATAGGTTGTTGCATGCCAACTGATGGTATGTATTCCTGCGGTTGCGCCCTACAGGCGAACTTGGAGAGGCCGTAGCAGAAGTAATGACATTGCAAGATATGCCTCCACCGCCATAGTGCGAAGTGAGCATGTCACTGCCTCCACCGTCATTCTCCGTGTCGTAAGTCATGACATGCTGCTCCTTCTTGCCGAACATCATTGCATTTGCCCTTGCTTTCCACAGAAAACGGTCGCTTGCACCGAGTCCTATGTTTGCCGACCCTGTCCACACGCCACGCTTCTCCTTCTTTAACTTCAGGTTCAAGGCTGCAGCCTCTGGCGGAATCTGGTCATCCAGTGCCTGTATATGTTGATGATGTTCCAAAACCTGCACTGTTGCCACATCCTCGGCTTTGATACCCTGCGTGGCTATGTTGTACTTGCCCTGCAAGGCATCCATATTCTCTATGTAGAACTTGCTTATGGGAATGCCCATATAGAGAATCTTGCCGTTGTCCTTCAACTCTATGCCTGGCAACCTTTTGATTATGTCACCAATCGTCACATCATGATTACGCATATATGCGGCAACAAGGTAGTTCAGCGTGTCCTTACTGCCCCACAACTTCTGTGCCTTTATCTGCACCTCTTTAAGCAATGTGTTTTCCTCAGTACATATCCAATCTATTTGGCACGACTCGTTTGCTACGTTTCTAAATTCTCTTTTTACGTTGAATCCAGCCATGCGCAGCAGAAGCATCTTCAGATTGCCGTTGACAAAGGATATTGCATAGTTACCTTGTTCGTCTGTACTTCCATAGGCAACGATGGTGCTATCCTTAGGATTAAGAACTGAAATCAATACAGCCTCTGCCGGACTGCCGTTCCCATCTTTTACCACACCTTTAATCGTGGTCTGGGAAATGGATACGGCACTCCAAAGCAGAGCTATGTTCAGCAATAGTATACGCATGTGTCAGTCTATCTCCAGCGGATTGTCATAGGTAAAGAATTTGAACTTGGGCTTGGAACCATCATAAGATACCGCTCCATACCCTATACCCATCTGGTCAAGAACGGCATCAGGACGTGACAGGAGAAGTTTTTCTTGTTTACGTACCTTCTTTTTAGACGTAGATATAAAATCTCTTTTCCACAGACTTATGTCGGCAGGTGTCTTCACAGTCTCTATACCACCAAGCACAAATCTGTACTCACCGTCCACAGTCTCGGCCTTTATTATCAGTCCTGGCAAGCCACATAGCTTCCATGGACCGTAACTTACTGGAATCTCTTCCGTAAACCACGCTCTGTATTCTCTGCCTGCGTATTTGCACACGGCCATAGTACAATGATAGTCCAAGGTATCCAGTTTTTCCTCTGTAATAGTCCACTTTAACTTTGCCGTAGGCTCTTCATATTTAAATGTTCCCAGTACGTCAAGGCTGTATATTACCGTATTCTTTCCTTTTGGATAGCCTACAAATACCTCGCCAATATTAGAATACAGCGCAAAGAAAGCATTACTACCACGTTTGCCTTCATTCTCATAATTGCGGTTGAATTTCACTTCATTCTTCCATTCCCGTTCAATATAGCTGTGGCACACCTTGTTGCCTATTTCCGTATACATCACGTCATGCTTTACCTTCTCAGGCTTTTCCTTGGAATAGTGGAAATCTACGTTGTACTGTACTTTCAGACGCATTTCGTCCACTGGTATCAATTTGTCCTTGCTTGGATATTCCTGTGCCATAGCCAACATGGGGACTAGGAATAGGAGCATGAGTAATGTACTACGCCCCTTTGTCGTAACATTGCTTACTGTTCTTTTCATTTCTCTTTTATTTTTAGTGTTGTAAAAGATTTGCACGTCTTATTCCCGGGATTGACGCTGCAAATATAGTTATATCATATCACCACGTTAATGATTACATATCTGTATTTTACAATTTTGACCTGACTTTAATTTATTTTCTTAGATATTGAACACATTTTAACACCATCTGATTAAAAAAAGGAGTTGAAGAACTCTATCTTTTGTTCTGATAGTTCTGTCAACTCCTCTCTCTGATTACTATCTTTTCTTTGGGTTCTTGTTCAAATGGTACACAAGATGAAGCATGGCATAGTTGGGCAGTGTCCTGTTCCATGTCTCGGTTCGTCCCTGTGCATTGACTACGTACTGGGTGGAGGAGAGTTGGTGGAAAAGGTCGAAAGCCTCAACCTTTGCAATAAGTTTTCCCTTTAGGAACGGTTGGCTGACAGATGCATTAAATACGAAGTCGTCGGTGTTTAGTGCATCGCTACCATATCCACGGCGGCTATACATATTGCCATCTACGGAAATGGTCGTTTTCAATTTGG
>JAZRII010000061.1:0-25809 GCA_045645225.1 Bacteroidaceae bacterium
GATTGGAAGAAAGGCTTTCCATGAAGATAGACCTTTGGGCAGAGGAGGAAAAGAGGGCAAAATCTGCACTCGGGGCTAACCCGACTGTTCCGTCCGTGAATTTCCTTACCAAGTTCCGTCCCTACAGAAACATTGCCGTGGCGGCATGCATCTCCCTAATAATAGGAATAGGCAGCGTCATTGGTTTACTCGGCAAAGGAAACAATGCACACAAGGACACCTTCGACAATCCCGAACTTGCACGCATAGAGGCAGAAAAGGCGCTATACCTGCTTGCATATAATATGGAAAAAGGTACAAAGCATCTGAAACAGGCCAAAGACATTGCGACACAGACGGAAACAACACTTAACAACACATTAAAGCATTTAAAATAAAATGAAAAGATACATAAGACAAATAATAGCAATCCTTGTGCTGGCAATGGCAAGTCTGAATGCCAGGGCACAGGCAAACCCATTTGACAAGTTCGCCGATTCAAAGGACGTAACATACGTCTACATATCCGAAGCAATGCTAAAACTCATCGGCACGGAGGCTATACCAAGCATCAACGGAGTGGACATTGACGAGATAAGCGGTAAACTAAAAAGCATACAGATCATCACCTCAGAGAAAACAACAAAGGAATCACTGAAATCAGAGGCCATGAGCATAATAAAGAAGGAGGCCTATGAAAAGTTGCTACAAATATCTGAGCCGGACAACAAGGTGGACATCTACTTCAAGGACGGAAAGAAGAACTCCATAATAGTGATGGTGAACGGCGAAAAGAACCAGACTGTACTGATAGTATTCTCCGGCACATTCACCACATCAAGCATCGCCAAACTCTTTCAAGAAACGAAATAAGAGGTGGGAATTACATTGTGTAGTTTAAAATAAAGTCGTATCTTAGTGGCAAGATAAACTACTATGAAGAATCGAACTCACAATCAACCACAACAGGAAGAAATGCGCAAAGAATTGCGAACACATGGAACAAGTGCCGAAGCATCAATGTGGTTATTACTTAAAGCAAGGCAAATGGATGGTGTGAAATTCAGACGTCAGTTCAGCGTAGGGCCTTATATTCTTGACTTTTACGCTCCTGAACTAAAGCTGGGTATTGAACTAGATGGCGCCCACCACTACTCCTATTGTGGAACTAAAAGTGACAATCGTCGTAGTGAATATTTAAAACAGAATCATGGCATATACTTACTTCGTTTTGAAAATATTGTCATATTTAAGAATACAGAAGGAGTTATTTCTGTGATTCGAGAGGCTATTGTGAAACGCCGTAAAGAATTGTCACAGACCCCTCCGCCCTTCGGGCACCTCCCCTAACTTCGGGGAGGAGTTGGCTACTACTCCTATAAGTCATATTAAAAGATGCCTATAAAACTCCTCCCCGAAGTTAGGGGAGGTGTCGCAAAGCGACGGAGGGGTCTGTAGATAAGACTATTCGGAATTATTGGTGTCCGATAAAAATAATTGAACCACTCAAATAAGACTTTGCCATGAATACTATTTTAAAAGTTATCGGAGCAGAATATTTCAAGGATTATACCCTGAAACTTACATTCAACAATGGTGAAAAACGAGCAGTAGATTTTACCCCTCTCATGCAAAATGGCATATGCCGTAAACTGCAGAACATTGAATATTTTAAAAAATTTACACTTGACCCATTCACGGTTGATTGGAATAACGAGATTGGCTTTGCTCCTCAATATCTTTATGAGCGTGGGGTAAATGTATAATCGAATCCATAGACTACTTCCAATCCCCCCCATAACTGAGGAGTCGAGTCACTTTGGCATGAAACGGACAACACGTCAGCGCCTGTGTTAAACACGTTAACACAACTGACAGAATGTTGTCCGTTTTTCAATCTCCTTAACACTCAGTGCCTTGGCACGACAATTGCGGATATAATGGTGTAGGTCCACAACACATAACGACAGGCCTGCAAAGAGAAAAACACACATTATATTATTAACCAAAAGGTAAAAGGAGATTAAGTTATGTTACCAATGATGATTAACAACCGCAATTGGATGCCAACAATGTTTGACGAGTTATTTGGCAAGAACTGGATGCACAGAGTGAACGACACCACACCTGCCATCAACGTGAAGGAGGATGCAAAGGGCTATACCATGGAAGTGGCCGCACCGGGCATAAGGAAAGAGTTCTGCCGTGTGCACTTGACCAACGACGGCAACCTGCAGATAGCCATCGAAAACAAGATGGAGCATAAGCAGGATGAAAGAGAGGAGGGACACAAGGAGCGTTACCTGCGCCGCGAGTTCTACTACAGCAACTACCAGCAGACTTTCCGTCTTCCCGAAAATGTGGATGCAGACAATATCTCTGCACAGGTGTCAGACGGCATACTGAGCATAGCACTACCCAAACGCAACGAAGAAGCAGAGAACAAGGCGCACCGAGCCATCGAGGTCAAGTGACCTGAAACACATAGCAAATAACAAGATGCATAATCCCACGAGGTGCAAACGTCGTGGGATTATCTATATATATATTAATAAGGTATAGGTATACAAGCACTACCCTACCACCACATCGCTATTGCCACCATACATACCACGGCAATGCCATAGAAGAACTTCAAGCCTGTGGTGAGGATAAAGGCAAGGAAAGAGTAAAAGGCTACCTTAAAAGCTTGATGAGCGGGTGTCTTGGCAAGCAATTCGCCCAGTAATGCACCAACGAAGGGGCCTACTATCATTCCTACTGGGCCACAGAACAAACCCACAAGCAATCCGGCCGTGGCACCGCGCATACCATGCCTGGAACCTCCTCCTATACGAGTGAGCCATACAGGTGCCAAATAATCAATGATGGTCAACACCAGCATCAATACGCCCATTACCCATAGACTCGTACTGGAAACACATTGGTTGTCGTACAGATACATCATCCACAATGCCACATAACTGACGGGAGGACCCGGCAACATGGGCAACAAAGCACCAGCAAGCCCCACCAGGGCACTGACAACAGCTAAAGTGAGCCAAACATATTCCATAACGTATAAGTATATAAATATTCTTGATGCAAAGATAGGACTTTCAGTTTTCATGGACAAGGAAAGATGTGTTAAATATATGTTAATTATAGTACCTTGTATTGCATAGTACCGAGATTATGCATACCTTTGCACCGAGAAAAGAAATTAACCGACGTTTACACCTAAAACAAAGAACGTATGAATGTAGAAAACACCAAGGCACAAATGCGCAAAGGCATGCTGGAATACTGCATCATGCTGCTGCTGAGGAACAGGTCGTGCTATGCCAACGACATCATATCGCAACTGAAGGATGCTGATATGATAGTGGTGGAAGGCACATTGTATCCTCTGCTGAACCGCTTGCTAAAGGACAAGATCCTGAAGTACGAATGGCAAGAGAGCACACAGGGACCGCCCAGGAAATACTATTCCCTAACGATGGACGGCGAAGAGGCCCTAAACCAATTAAACCAGAGTTGGAACGAACTGGCCGGCACTGTTAATAAACTGAAAACGGAAAACCAATAAAACATACTACAATGAAAAAGAACATTACCATAAACCTGTTCGGCACCCTATATAATATAGACGAGGATGCGTACCAACTGCTGGACAACTATCTGCAGAGTATGAAGCGTTACTTCGGCACCAAGGATGGTGGCGAGGAGATTGCCGACGACATAGAGCACCGTGTGGCAGAACTCCTGTGGGAGAAGAAGGAACAAGGCTTAGATGCCATCAATATAGAGATAATAAAGGAAATAATAGGCAAGATAGGAAATGCAGAGGAGATTGCCGGAGAGCAACAAACGGAAAACGAAGAACTGAAAACGGAAAACGGTGGGCAGAGCGTAGAAAGCGGTAACACATACACCGAAGAGGACAACTTCGAACCCAGCACTGCATCCCTGTGGGAGCGCATACGTCATCACTTCAAGAACCGCCGTTTGTTCCGCGACCCCGACAATCAGCTGCTGGGAGGTGTGTGCTCTGGTGTAGCCAACTACATTGGTTTTGGCGACCCCATCCTGTGGCGCTTGCTACTGCTGGCACTGTTCTTCGTGGAGGGTGTAGGTCTTATCACCTATCTGATTCTGTGGCTCATCATACCCCTGGCACGAACTCCAGAGGACAAGTTGCTGATGAAGGGCAAGAAACTGACTCCTAACAATATTAACGAACAAATCATCCTGGATCATAGCACACAAAACACATGCAGTGGTTCCGGCAAACGCAACAACGGTTCCGGTTGTCTGAAGGTGTTGTTTGCCCTGCTTGCGCTGCTTATCCTTGGACCTTTGGGCTTGTTAATTTTGGTTGCCATAGCATTGCTAACCGGTTGGTTTGGCGTAATGGGTGGCATGGGCAGTGTAATCCTCTCAAACACAGAAGCACAGTTCTTGAACAACATCAATGAATCTACGGGCATCCTGTTCACCTCTGGCATAGTGAGCATACTTGTTATCCTGGCCGTATTGTTCTTCCTGTTGCTCAGATGGATATCCGGTTCTGGCAAACCAATGGCAAGTTGGCTGAAGACCGTCATAGCATTGCTGATGATGGGTTGCCTGATTTGGGGTGTGTTCTCCATATCCCGTTCTATAACAAGGTGCTTTGAAATAGCAAAAGGAATGGATAACAGACCCAGAATAAGACGAAAGTCCTACAGTATTAACAATTCTACCTTCAAACCTCAGCCACATCTGGACATTCCGTATCTGGACAAAACAGGATTTACCATCATTACCAACACCTGCAACCGTTGCACATGGGCAGGTGACTACCCCACCGGCGATAAAGAAAAGCGCTATCTGGATGCATGCGACTATGATGAACTGATATTCACAACCGAGAGAACAGACACCGTTGCTCCAGGCACATACACCCTTTCGGCACTGGTAAGAGCTGAGGATGACGGAGCATACCTTTTTGCCAAAGCGGGTGATACAGAGAACATGCAGCACATCCCAGCATACGGCAACAAGGGTGGCAACCTGTGGAAATGGGCGTGCGGCAACGGCACCTTGCCAGAAGTAAAGAACATCTATACTCACTTTGCCAACGACAGCATACGCAATCTTCTGGCCATGGCAAACGATGGCAACGGTTTCGGATGGGCAGTACTGAGCATAGAGGGCATAAAGGTGAAGTCGGGAGAAACCATTACCTACGGCATAACCACTGACCCTGCTATCACCGGTGTGGACCCAGATTGTTTTTGGGTTTCCGCCACCGATTTCATACTAACCAGAACAGACAAGAAGGCTAAGAAATAATAATTAGGTTTCAAATATTCAGAAATCCGGCAACCATAGCGTTATGACAATGGTTGCCGGATTATTTATTAACACCTCTCTGGCGCATGGGATTTACAGAATAATGTCGTACATTTGCGACAGAATTATATAATCACACATAAACACGCTATGAAAAGAACCGACATATACTTTGCACTGGCCATTACCGCCATATTCCTGCCCTTTGCCCTGTGTACACCTCTCTACGAGTGGTACAAGGCTTTCAATGCCGCACACGGCATGGTGATGAGTTTCCTGAAGTTCGCCATCCTCTCCACCATGGGCGAGATGCTGGGATGCAGGATTTCCACGGGCCAGTACGTTACCCCAACCTTCGGTGTTCTGCCACGCATGGTGGTGTGGGGAGTGCTGGGCATGGGAATAAACATGGCCATGATTATCTTCTCCAAGGGCACGCCAATGTTCATGGAATACATGGGCATGACCAATGCGGCGGAAAGTTTTGCGGCAGAGGCCTTCTCCATGGACAAACTTTGGGTGGCACTGGCAGTATCCATAGCAATGAACACCATCTTTGCACCTGTGTTCATGACCTTGCACAAGATCACCGATGCACATATCGCCGCCAATGGCGGAAGCCTCAGAGCGCTTGTCACACCCATACCCATGGCACAACGCTTTGCTGGCATAAACTGGGAGGCACAATGGGGATTCGTGTTCAAGAAGACCATCCCCTTCTTCTGGTATCCTGCACACACCATCACCTTCCTGCTTCCTTCTGAGCAACGAGTACTCTTTGCTGCCCTCTTGGGCATAGCCCTGGGCGTACTGCTTGCCCTCTCGGCAAAGAAGGGAAAATAGATTTCCATCGTCCCCCACTCCATTCCATATAGGAACGAGGGAGCGGTATCATGGCTGACAAAAAACTGATACCACCTTCATGTTACAGACAGTTTCTGCAGAAGACCTTACGGAAGCAGGAACTGTCTCACTTTATTTGTATACTCATCAGGGTAATAGCGATAGGAATGGGCATGGTCCACTCCCTCGGTGAGCCAGAGCTGCTTCTGCCCTTGATGGGCATCGTGCAGAGGGTGCACCATCCATGTGGGTACGAAATCGTCGGCATCGCCATGGATGAAGAGCATGGGTCTGGGGCACTTTGCCACTTGCCTTAGGGCGCTTGCTTCGGTAAAGTTCCATCCATACATGGCGTCACAAAGCAGGGATGTAAGGTGCAGCAAGGGGAAGGCAGGAAGCGAAAACTGGCTGGAAAGTTCACCCCGGAACTCGTCCCATGCACTGGTGTAACCGCAATCCTCTACGAAGTGTGTTATGTTCGTGGGCAGGTTCTCTTCGCCCGAAAGCATCATAGTGGTAGCAGCACCCATGGATATGCCGTGCACCACCATAGGTGTATGGAAGAGCGTGTCTGCCACCCGACACCATAGTAGGGCATCAAGGCGGTCCTTCCACCCCATCTGTATGCTCTCGCCATCGCTCTGACCATGCGCATGGAGGTCGGGCAACACAATGTTGCAACCCATGGAGTGATGGTACATGTAGCCAAGGTGCATCATGTCAATGGCACAGTTACGATAGCCATGTATCAACAGTGCAGTGCGAGCAACGCTAACGGTATCATGCTTGGGATGACGGGGCAGATAGTAGCCATGCAAGCGACGGCCATCCTCGGCCAAAATGAAGGTATCCCTAAGCACCCCACCGGTACGGATGGAATCCATCCACTCCATTGTCCAGGGATAGTATTCCTCCACCCTCTGCCAGGCCTTCTCCTCCGTCCAATTGGTATGCCTGCGTGCCAGGGCATAATCTACCATATAGAACGATGCACCCACCAGCAACACCACCAACAGGCAGATACATATCAAACAGGATATCAGTATCTTCTTCATTGCCTTTTTATTTAGATTTTTACAAACACACGGGCCTTATACATCGCCCTAAGGATAAGGAATATAATCAGGTAATTGCCAAATGTAATCCACACATTGTACCAGTCGCCGAGATAGGGCTGTAGGCCATAACTGAGTGATTGTACTATGCTACGGAAGTTGACAACCTCGCCCAGCATATAGGCAACAATGGAGTTCGTACCATAAATCTTGAGCCAACCAAGTCCCCTACTCCATCCCTTCACATCTATAAGCCAGTAGAACAGAGCCATCAGTGCCCAGCACCATCCGCCAGAGATAAGGGTCATGCTGGTTGTCCACAGGTGCTTGTTGACAGGGGTGTGCATGCTGTGCATATAGCCAAGTAGAAGCAGGACA
The DNA here is from genome assembly GCA_045645225.1 of Bacteroidaceae bacterium. Classification (GTDB taxonomy): domain Bacteria; phylum Bacteroidota; class Bacteroidia; order Bacteroidales; family Bacteroidaceae; genus Physcousia. The sequence continues at coordinate 7,572 of JAZRII010000061.1, forward strand.
ACCGCAATTACGGCAAGGCGCAGGGCCGTATGCTGGCGATATGCACTGCCTGCCTTGATGACTTGGCCGGCAAAAGCGCCAAGCATCACCGTCACTCCAAAGGTAAGACTGCTCCATATCCATGTGTAGTGATACCATGAGGCAAAGTGCCACTGGCCCTGTTCGTCCCAATATACACCATCACGATGACTGCCAAGCACTGCCCTGTCCACCATCTCAGCAAAGTTGCCTTCTGCCGTATAGTCGCCACAGAAGTGCATGGGTATCCAGTATATCAGCATCAGCATACAGGTGGCAATAATCTGCGCCCTCTGCCCCAGGTGGAGCATTAGCATGGAGGCAATGAGATAACCGGATGCTATGGCCTGAAGCGTGTTGCTATAGAAACGGAACATCTGAGGGTCAAGCCCCAACAGGTTGCCCTGTACCACCATACCCAGGATGAAGAGGATGAAAAACCTCTTCACCACCTTGCGGTAGACGGGCCACTTGCTATCTGCCGTCTTATACTTTGAGAAGGCAAAGGGCATAGAGGCTCCAGCCATGAAAAGGAACAGAGGCATAACCATGTCCCAAAGGTGCAGTCCCTCCCAATCGGCATGGGAGAACCACTGAGCCACGGTCTTTAGCCAAGGCGTATCCGCACGAGCGCATATCTGCATCAGTACCGGTTGGAAGAAGACAAGCAGGAAGAGGTCGAGACCACGGAGTATGTCCAAGGACTCTATACGTTTTTGAGATTGTTGCATGGTAAAATGGGAATAAGAGTTATAGGAACTATAAGAATCTATAGGAACTGTAGGTTCTTACACTTATAGTCTTTAAGAACACAGAATGCCCGGCATTACCGGGCATTCTATTCTATTGATGATTGTTTATTTCCGGCTTACTCATACTCCTGCCAAGCCTTTGTCTGTATGTCGGCCAGGGGCAGACGACAGAATGCTTCGATGAAGGCACTTGCCAGACGGGCGTTGGTGATGAGGGGGATGTTGTGGTCGATTGCACCACGACGGATACGATAGCCGTTGGTCTTCTCGCGCTTGGTATGGTCCTTGGGCACGTTGACGATGAGGTCGAACTTATGCTGGGCAATCAGGTCCATGATGTTGAGCACGTCAGTCTTTGTACCCACCTCGTCGGGATAGCATACGGGGATGGCCTTGGCATTGTTCTCGTTGAGGAAACGTGCAGTACCCTCGGTAGCATAGATGGTGTAACCAGCCTTGCAGAGAGCCTGTGCGGCATCGAGCAGAGAAGCCTTCTCCTTGGTGCCACCGCTGGAGAGCATAACACCCTTGTCCTTAGAAGGAATCTTGTAGCCGGTGGAAATCATGGCATTGAGCAGAGCTTCCTCGAAGCTGTCGCCAAGGCAGCCTACCTCACCGGTAGAACTCATGTCCACACCAAGGATTGGGTCGGCAGGAGCAAGGCGGTTGAAGGAGAACTGGCTTGCCTTGACACCGATGCGGTCGATGTCGAAGACGCTGCTATCGGGCTTGCGATAGGGAGCGTCGAGCATGATACGTGTAGCGGTCTCGATGAAGTTGCGCTTGAGCACCTTGCTGACGAAGGGGAACGAGCGGCTGGCACGGAGGTTGCACTCGATAACCTTTACGTCGCGACCCTTGGCCAGATACTGGATGTTGAAGGGACCAGAGATGTTCAACTCCTTGGCAATGGCACGAGAGATGCGCTTGATCTGACGTGTGGTGGCGAAAGAAATCTGCTGGGCAGGGAAGCACATGGTGGCATCACCACTATGTACACCGGCAAACTCAACATGCTCGGAGATGGCATACTCTACAATCTCACCGTTCTGTGCAACACCGTCGAACTCTATCTCGTTGGTCTCGGTCATGAACTCGGAGATAACCACGGGATACTCCTTGCTCACCTGACTTGCCTCGGCAAGGAAGCGTTCGAGTTCCTCGTCGTTGTGGCACACGTTCATGGCAGCACCAGAGAGTACGTAAGAGGGACGTACGAGCACGGGGTAACCTACCTCGTCGATGAACTTCTTCACGTCGTCCATGCTGGTGAGGGCGCTCCAACGGGGCTGGTCGATGCCAAGCTGGTCGAGCATGGCGCTGAACTTGCCACGGTTCTCGGCACGGTCGATGCTGACAGGGTTAGTACCCAGAACAGGAACTGCCTGGCGGAAGAGTTTCATGGCCAGGTTGTTGGGAATCTGTCCGCCCACGCTGACGATAACACCGCTGGGGCTTTCCAGGTCGATGACATCAAGTACGCGCTCGAAACTCAACTCATCAAAGTAGAGGCGGTCGCACATATCGTAGTCGGTTGACACGGTCTCGGGGTTGTAGTTTATCATGATGCTCTTGTAGCCGAGCTTGCGTGCTGTCTGGATGGCATTAACCGAACACCAGTCGAACTCAACACTTGAACCGATACGGTAAGCACCTGAACCAAGCACAATTACGCTCTTTGAGTTCTGGTAATAGTTTACATCATATCCCTCTACAGCATAGGTCATATAGAGGTAGTTGGTGAGGTCGGGATGCTCGCTTGCCACGGTGGGGATACGCTTAACGGCAGGCAGGATGCCCAACTTCTTGCGGTACTCACGAACCATAAGGTTCTGGCGCTCCATATTGCCAGCGCCGGCAGTGAATACGCAACGTGCTATCTGGAAGTCGCTGAAGCCCATCACCTTGGCCTGACGGAGCACATCGGCAGGTACTGCCTCGATGCCGTCGTAGGTCTGAAGCTGATGCTTCATATCAACGATATTCTTCAAACGAGAGAGGAACCAGGGGTCAATCTTTGTCAGTTCCTCGATGCGCTCCACGGTGTATCCGTCCTCTAAAGCCTGGGCAATGGCAAAGATGCGCATGTCGGTGGGGTTGGCAAGCTCCTCGTCGAGGTCATCGAAGTGAACGCTGTCGTTGCAGACAAAACCGTGCATACCCTGCCCTATCATGCGGAGGCCCTTCTGGATGATTTCCTCGAAGGAGCGGCCGATGCTCATGATTTCGCCAACGGACTTCATGCTGGAACCGATCTTGCGGCTGACACCGGCAAACTTGGTGAGGTCCCAACGGGGTATCTTGGCAATGATGTAGTCAAGCTGGGGAGCAACGTATGCGCTGTTTGTGGTGCCCATCTCGCCAATCTGGTCGAGGGTGTAGCCCAAAGCTATCTTGGCGGCAACGAAAGCCAGGGGATAGCCGGTGGCCTTTGATGCAAGAGCAGAAGAGCGACTCAGGCGGGCGTTGATCTCGATGATACGATAGTCGTTGGTCTCGGCATTGAATGCGTACTGGATGTTACACTCGCCGACGATATTCAGGTGGCGAACACACTTGACGGCAATGTCCTGAAGCATGGCAACCTGATCCTCGCGCAGGGTGCAGGTAGATGCCACAACGATGCTCTCGCCGGTATGGATACCCAGGGGGTCGAAGTTCTCCATGCCTGCCACGGTGAAGCAGTGGTCGTTGGCATCGCGGATAACCTCGAACTCAATCTCCTTCCAGCCCTTGAGGCTCTCCTCTACTAGCACCTGGGGAGCGAAGGTGAAGGCACTCTCGGCAATCTCCTTGAACATCTCCTCGTCCTTGCAGACACCGCTTCCAAGGCCACCGAGGGCGTATGCGCTACGGATCATGACGGGATAGCCAATCTCACGTGCCGTGGCAATGGCATCCTCGATGTTCTCGCAAGCCCTGCTTACAGGCGACTTCATGTCTATCTTGTTAAGTTCCTTTACGAAGAGGTCGCGGTCTTCGGTATTCATGATGGCCTCCACGCTGGTGCCAAGAACCTCCACGCCGTACTCCTTGAGAGTGCCGTTGAGGTAGAGTTCGGTACCGCAGTTCAGGGCTGTCTGTCCGCCGAAAGCCAAGAGGATGCCGTCGGGGCGCTCCTTCTTGATAACCTCGGTAACAAAGTGTGCGTCAACGGGTTGGAAGTACACCTTGTCGGCAATGCCATCGCTTGTCTGGATGGTAGCCACGTTGGGGTTGATGAGCACTGAGTAGATGCCCTCCTCGCGCAGAGCCTTCAATGCCTGTGAACCACTGTAGTCAAACTCGCCAGCCTGACCGATCTTCAGAGCGCCACTTCCCAATACGAGAACTTTCTTGAGTTGCTTTTTCATCTTTTTCTTATCGTTGTATTATTTTATTTTCTCATTCACGCCGAGGCCCCTGTACAGCCATAAAGACATAGACGCACAAAAGAAAAAACCACTCTAACCGGCGTTGATTCACCGGATAGAATGGTTTCGCTTATCTTCATTCTCTGCCCTCCTTAACGGGAAGGCATGTATGCGTTTGTTTATACTGGCACATGGAACCTTGCATTTTATCGCACACAAAATTATGACTTTTTTCTGGATTAAAGAAACAATTCCCTTTTCTTTTTAACTTTTTAGACAATTAAGCAGAAAAAAGTATCGTTTTACTGTTTTTTGCCATTCGCTTGCAAAAAGAAGGATGTAAATTTGTAGCCGGAAAACTACATATTATATTTATATAAGGAAATTATGAAAGGACTGAAACTTGCCTGCCTACTGGGACTTTTTGCCTCTACCCTGAACTCCATGGCACAGGCAGAAGGAAAGGTAATAGACGAGCATGGCGAACCCATAGCCGGTGCAACTGTACGCTGGGAGGGCACCAACGTTGGCACTACAACAGACGCAAACGGCAAATTCCGGTTGGAAAAGAACGGTCATCTGCATGAGGTGGTAACGAGCATGATGGGATACAGAAACGACACAACCTGCTCGCACAGCGCCAAATTCCTGGTCATCCGCCTCTACGAAATAGCACACGAAATGCACGAAGCAGAGGTGCTGGGCAGACAACAGACAAGCCTAAAGATGTGGAGCAGTGCTGAGAACAGCGAGCTCATCACCGCAGCAGGCCTGAAGCATGCCGCATGCTGCAACCTGGGCGAGAGCTTCGTCAGCACGGCCGCCGTGGACGTAAACTACACCGACGCCTCTACCGGAGCCAAGCAGATTAAGCTGCTGGGATTGAGCGGCACATACGTACAGATGCTGACAGAGAACATCCCCAACTTCCGCACCGTAGCAGCGCCCTTCGGCTTGGGATACGTGCCAGGCCCATGGATGCAGTCAATACAGGTAAGCAAGGGCATAACAAGCGTAAAGCAGGGCTATGAGGCCATGACAGGGCAGATAAACATAGAATACCGCAAGCCGCAGATGCCCGAAACCGACTGGATAAACCTGAACCTGTATGGCAACAGCAAGGGACGAATTGAAGGCAATGCCGATGCTACGTTCAAGATGAAAGACCCACGCTGGGGCACGACACTGCTGGTGCATTACGACAAGGACCTCACCTCTCACGACGAGAACAATGACGGCTTTCAGGACATGCCCAAAGCAGAGCAAGTGAACGTAATGAACCGCTGGACATTCCTATCAGACACATATGAATTCCAAATAGGAGCACGCTACCTAAACGAGAACAGACATAGCGGACAACTTGACTCAAAGGTTCAAAACCCATATCTTATCAACCTGGAAACCAACAGAGTGGAAGGATTCATAAAAAACGGCTTCATGTGGAATAATGCCCGTGAAAGCAGCCTGGCGCTAATTCTTTCGGGTTCATATCATTGCCAGAACAACTGGTTCGGGCTTAAGCATTATGACGTTGACCAAAGCACAGCATATGCATCGCTGATATACGAAGGGCAATGGACAAAGAGCCACAAGCTGTCTGTTGGCCTGTCGATGAACTACGACGGCTACAAGCGCCAGCCCAACGAGTACATGCAACAGACGTTTGACCTGTCATTGCTACACCCTTCATGCCATGAAATCACCGGAGGCGCATACGCACAATATACCTTCACCCTCTTCGACGACCATGGACACGACGGCAAACTGCTCATCCAACCTGGTATACGCGTTGACTATAGCAACCTGTGGGGCACCTTTGCCACACCACGCCTGCATTTGCGATGGACTCCAACAGAGTGGATTAACGTACGCGCTTCTGCGGGCAAGGGCTACCGCACATCCTTCACCCTGGACGAGAACAATTATCTCTTGTCAAGTTCAAGAAGAGTACACATGGATAGCGAAACCCAACGCGAGGAGGACTGGAACATGGGGGCTTCCGTAATGTTCAAGCCTACTCTGTTCGGCCAGGAGCTAAACTTCACGGCAGAGTATTACTACACTGACTTCCAGAAACAGGCGGTTATAGACATGGACCGCGACCCTCACGCCGTGTACATCTACCAATTGGACGGCAAGAGCCGCTCGCATGTGTTCCAGCTGGAGGCGACATATCCCTTTTTCAAGGGCTTCAATGCCACACTGGCCTACCGATATACTGACTCCAAGACAACATTTATTGACGCGCAGGGCAACAAGGCACTGAGAGAACGCCCCCTAACATCGCGCTACAAGGCACTATGCTCGCTACAGTACAAGACACCCAAAAACAAGTTCCAGTTCGACGCGACAATAGCACTTAATGGCCCCGGACGCATGCCAGACCCCTACAAGAAAGCCGACGGAAGCATGTCCTGGGAAAAAGAATACAAGGCCTTCCCGCAACTTAATGCACAGGTTACATACAATATAAAGAAGAATTTCTCGTTATATATAGGTGGGGAGAATCTTACCAACTTCACCCAGAAGAACCCAATCATTGCCGCCGACCGCCCATGGAGCGAAGATTTCGACCCCTCAATGACATGGGGCCCTATAGACGGATGGATGCTATATGCCGGACTAAGGTTTAACCTGCCTCATCACCACAAGCACGCACACTAAAACGTACAATTTGCCAAAAAGACAAGAGCATTTAACCAGAATTAAGTATGAAGGGAAGTCGTCAAACGAGGTTTTTTCATCTAATGGCAGCAATACTGTACTTGCTGGCAGCCTCCAACAGCAATGTCATGGGGCAGCAGTTGTTATCATACAAAAACCTTGCAAGCGACGGATACCATTTTTGGCTTTACTCGCCTGAAGAACCGGCAACAAAGCTTGTACCCATAATCCCAGATGACACTGAATTGAGGCAAAGAGTGGAATTGGAACGCAATTTCCACGTCGCATGCACCTATGACTGGAGAAACTGGCGCGAGAAACAGGAAGAGGTCCGCAGGGAGCAGCTGAAACCCCTGGTAGTCTTTCTTCATGGGGCAAGCTTATGCGGACACGACCTTAAAAAGGTGTTGCGATACGGCACGCTTGACGCCATAGACAGAGGCCTTGACATCAATGCCTTCGTATTGGCACCGCAGAACCCAGGAGGGGCATGGGATCCGGACAAGATAATGAGCCTTATTGAATGGGCTTCGCGCTCCTATGCCAATATAGACACTACACGCATATACGTCCTGGGAATGAGCCTCGGCGGATATGGCGCCCTTGACCTGCCTGCCGCCTACCCGCACCGCATAGCAGCATCCATGTCTATCTGCGGAGGAGCTACAACCAAGGAGATACATAATCTCAACGAGGTGCCTATATGGATACTGCATGGCACAGCAGACGTTGCCGTGCCCATAAGCTGCAGCGACCGGGTAGTTGCCGCCATGAGACGAAAGGCAACTCCCAAACGCCTTATCTATTCTCGCCTAAAGGGCTACAGCCATAGCCTGCCCGCAAGATTGTTCTACATGCGCGAGACCTACGAATGGCTGTTTTCACACCGTCTCACCGACCCCGAGCGGCCAATCACAACAGACATCTACATAGGTCCAAGCAACATACCGTATGCCTACCGCGGAATGGGGCACAATGGCCACATATCCATAAAAAGGAAAGAAGAAGCCTACGGACATAGCAACAAGGAAGCCGAAGCATTTAAGCTAATGCAGGACAGCATAGCCCTTGCAGATAGCATAGCATCGCTAAAATTGCAAAATGCACATTAAATTGTTAACCATTTTCTTTGTTTTATATCTAAGAATCCATATCTTTGTTGCGCATTTTAATCTTTTTAAATAAAAATTAACTTAACAACAAACAACTATGGAACAACAGAAAGTTGACATGTTCATGATGACCAACGCAAAGTTCTTTCCCGAGGACAAGACACTTTTTATCCGCGAAAGACTTTTGGCAATGGACGACAGCAAAGCTGCACTGCTTATGACAATGCAATTCAAAGACCCCACAACTGCACTTATTATCAGCTTGTTCCTGGGCGGTTACGGCATTGACCGTTTCTACATCGGCGACACCGGTGCTGGTATATTGAAACTTATAACCTGTGGCGGTTGCGGTATTTGGGCAATCATTGACTGGTTCGTTATCATGGGCAGCACCCGCGAAAAAAATTACAACCGTTTACTTGCGTTCATTTAAAAAACTCCTTTATTAAGTCGAATGCATGCAAAAGGGAAATTCTATACCTTGCTGATAGCAATATGCCTTCTCAGCTATGTATGGATAGCCTATAGTTTCGACAACCAGGACGGACAGGGATTATGGCAAGGATGTCTTTCAAAACAATTCCTACATATTCCTTGTCCGTCTTGTGGTACCACCCGCTCGCTGATTTCCATTATCAAAGGCAATTTCTTTTCAGCACTACAAATTAATCCGCTGGGCTATGTTGCCGCCATAGCCCTGGCTATTGTACCTATATGGATACTGCATGACCTCATCACTCTCAAGAATTCGCTATTCAACACCTGTAGCATTGCCTTGAAACTGGTAAAACAAAAAAATATCTACATACCCTTCACCCTATTGATTATAAGCAACTGGATATGGAACATAATCAAATACACTTAGAAGACCAGGAAAAAGCGTCCAATGCCTATCTCATGTCACTCATTGCTGTAGTTATAGGACTGCCAATGCCGATAATCAACCTTGTAGCAACAGGAATCTTCTACCTTCTTTCCCGCAAAGGTTCGCCTTTTGTAAAATGGCATACTACACAGGCCTTAGTGTCTCAAATTCCGTTGTTTGTCATGAACAACATACTCTTTTGGTGGACAGTGCGCATATTGCTGTTTGGTGTCCCCCTAAGCAGCATATATATTGCCTACTTCATATTGGTGAACATCTACAATATAGCCGATTTCTACGCCACGGCCATATCTGCCATTAAGGCACGCCAGGGCATAACATACAGATGGTTTATGTATGGTGTACTCACCGATTTGATAATGAAAAGCAAAGAGAGTGGCTTTGAAGAAAGGCACATGCTCACGAAGAAACTTGCTTCCCAGGCACTGGCCTCGCTTTGCATCTTCATAATCTCAATATCAGCAATGAACACGGCCGATTGGATGAGTATATGCGGATTGAAACCCAACTCGGTGAAAACTGCTACAGAAAAGGTTCTTTGGGAAATAACGTCACTTCAAATACGTGAGGTCACAACGCCCGAACTAGTTGCTCCCTTGGACAGCATCGTAACGCATGTGTGCATGTCGAACAATATTGAGAGAAGCAGCATCAACCTTCATATATGCAGAACCAATGAAGTCAATGCCTTTGCTATGGGAGGCAGGCATATACTTGTCAACACCGGACTTATCAACAGCTGCAGGACACAACACGAGCTGGCTGGAGTAATTGCTCATGAATTGGCCCACCTTGAGTGCGGGCACATTGGACAAAACACACAGATCCAACTATGCATGCTGATAGTTGAAATGCTATTGACTAGCGGCAGCAATACCCAAAAGGGAGAGGATATAACCAGTGCAGCAACCCAGATTGCACGAAACTATTTCATTAGAGAAAATGAGACAGAGGCTGACGAACGTGCCGTAGAGTATCTCGTCAAAGCAAGGATGAACCCTGCAGCACTCGGAGATTTTCTCGAACGTATGGAAAGCCTGCAGCATCTAGATTTTCTTAGCACACATCCCGATAGCAAGAAAAGAGCGCTACACATAAAAGATTTGGCACTGAAACATGAGGAAATAGAACAATCTGATGTCCTCTCCGTTGACTCTTGGTTCAATCTGAAATCTAAGGTTCAGTAAAACTGAAACTATATTGCCGAACAGTAACCTGCCGCTCGGCAATATTTTTTGTAATATTTTTGGTTATATGACGAAAAAGAGATAATTTTGCCTTGATATGCAAAACTTAAAACAATATAAGTTAATGATTAACAAAAATTACACAGACATACGCTACATCGGTGTTGATGACACGGACATTGACCTCTTTGAAAGCCAGTACATCGTGCCAGAGGGCATAAGCTACAACAGTTGGGTTATTTACGACGAGAAGGTAGCCATCATGGACACCGCCGACGGACGCAAGGAAAAGGAGTGGACCTCAAATCTGGTTGCCGCACTGGACGGACGCACGCCTGACTATCTTGTATGCCAGCACATGGAACCCGACCACTCTGCCATCATTGGCAAGACCATGCAAGACTATCCCGCCTTAACCCTGGTATGCTCTCAGCAGACGGTAAAGATGTTGGGATACTATTTTGACTCAAGTTCATTTGCTGACCGCATTATGGTTGTCAAGGAGGGCGACACCCTACCCTTGGGCAAACACACACTGAATTTCATATCTGCCCCTATGGTGCACTGGCCAGAGGTGATCATGACCTACGAATCCACTGAGAAAATTCTATTTTCCGCAGATGGTTTCGGCAAGTTCGGTGCTCTTTGTAACGAAACAGAAGACTGGGCATGCGAAGCACGCCGCTACTATTTCAACATCTGCGGTAAGTATGGCATGCAGGTTCAAAACGTACTTAAAAAAGCCTCTGCACTGGATATCCAAACCATCATGCCCCTGCACGGTCCTGTCCTCCAAGGCGAGGCTTTGGCTGAAGCCATCCGCCTGTATGACCTTTGGAGTCGCTACGAACCCGAGAATGACGGCATTCTCCTGGCCTATGCCAGCATACATGGCAATACCGCAAAGGCAGCACATCACTTGGCTGAGATACTAAGACAGAAGGGAGCCGCAAAGGTGGCAGTTAGCGACTTGAGCCGCGATGACATGGCAGAAGTCATTGAAGATGCCTTCCGCTATCCAAAACTTGTCTGCCTTGCCTCTTCCTACGACGCCGGCGTATTTCCTCCCATGCATGACTTCCTGCATCACCTGCAGATAAAAAATTTCCAACGCAGGCGTTTTGGACTTGTAGAGAATGGTTCTTGGGCACCAACAGCCACCAAGACCATGCGCGACATGATTGAAGGCATGAAACAATGCGAAATAGTGGAACCATCCGTCACTATTTGGGGCAAACTTAAGGAAACGGACAAGGATGCTTTAGAAGCTTTGGCAGATGCAATGCTCAAGGAATAAAACTGAGAAAAAAAGAAAATCACCAAAATAAGGAAACTGACTCTCATTTCACTGGAATATTGAGGGTCAGTTTCTTTTTAATCCAAATCAGCCATTAGCGCGTAATAGCCTAATAAGCGATTTTGGGGTTATGGCGACACATAAACAGAATTGTGTCAGAACTTATAGTAGAGGAAGGGCTGTACCTCATTAGCACTGAACTCTATGGCGAGCTGGAGGACGATAAGGAAGAGCAGGGACTTCAGTGTCCAGTGAAGGGTGATGAAGCGCTCTTGGAGGCGGTAGAACCAGCGCTCGCGGAGGCAATGGACAAGCATGGAGAGGAGCAGAATGGCTATCCACAGGGGGCGCTGGGCAATGAAGGCGGGGATACACTGGGTGTCGAACTGGGTGAACATCCTGCGTAGATAGCCGGTGGCAGAGGAGAGGTCGGCGCAACGGAAGAATATCCATGTGAACAGGATGAACATCTGGCACAGGAGCCAACTGGGCACCTTCACCCACCAACGGCGTGAGGGAAGGCGGTGGAGGAAGAGACGGTGGCAGCACTTGTGCACCACAAGGCCGATGCCGTGCATGGCTCCCCAGAGTACGAACATCAGCGTGCTTCCGTGCCACAGACCTGCCACAACCATGGTGAAGAAGTTGTTGAGATAGGTGCGCACCTGCCCCATCCTGTTGCCTCCCAGGGGGATGTAGAGATAGTCGCGGAACCATGTGGATAGTGAGATGTGCCAACGGCGCCAGAATTCGGTGGGATTCAAAGACTGGTATGGGAAGTTGAAGTTCTCCCTCAACCGGAAACCCATCATGGCAGCTATGCCTATGCTCATATCGCTATAACCCGAGAAGTCGCAATATATCTGCATGCCAAAGCCCACCGTGGCCATCATCAGCTCGAAGCCGGTGTAGAGTTCGGGCGACTCGAAAGTCCAGTTGTTGAACTGCGCCAGATAGTCGGCAACGACGCATTTCTTGAGCACGCCCATCATCACGAGCCACAAGCCGGTGTAGATGAGACGCGGGTTGACCTCCTCGTCCTCGCGCATCTGCTGGAGCATAGTGGCTGGTCGGGTAATAGGTCCCGAGAGCAGCAAGGGGAAGAAGCTGATGTAGAAGAGGTATTCCAGAAAATCCATCTTCAGGCGCAGGCGGCGATGGTAGACTTCCACCGTATGGCTGATGGCCTGGAAGGTGTAGAACGATATGCCCACGGGCAGGATGATGTCCTGGATGGGGAAGTTCTCGCGAAGCAGGGTGTTGAGCAGGTCAATGCCGAAGTTGGTGTACTTGAAGTAGAGCAAGGGCATGAGTTCCACCACCACGATGAACGCCAACCAGCGCTTGCGCAGGGTGCCCTTGCACTCGTTCATGCGACGGGTCATGGCCCAACTGAGCAGTGCGGTCAGCGGCAGGAGCATGCTCACCTCGGGGTTCATCCTGGAGAAGAAATAGAGGGAGAAGAGCACCACATAGAGTTTCATCAGCGTACGACTGGTGCGCTGAAGTATGGCGTATATCGCAAGGAATACGATAAATACGGCATAGAATGATATGGTGTTGAATAGCATAGTTCTTTTTTAAACGGTGAGCGGTGAGCGGATGAGAGGTGAGCGACTTAGTTTTCCACCTCATTCGCCCTGTCTCAAGGGACAGTTTGAGCGGGTAAAGGGTGAGTATTAGTTTTTCCGTTCTTTTTTTTTGTTTTCGTCTTCGTTTTCGTCTTCGTTCACTTCTTCGGGAACATGAATTTCTTCTTCCACTTGCGGGGTTGGGTTGCCTTGGGGAAGTCCATCTTTATGGGGTGTGCCGTCTGTGGGGATGACATCCACACGGCTATGCTGTCCATCCATCTGGAAGCCGAGCCGAAGGTAGGATGCATCTTGTCCGAACCACGGGTGTAGGTTAGTTTGGTACTATCGAAATAGCGCTTGTCGCCCACCACGCCACGGATCACCCCGGTGATGGTGGGGTTCTTGACCCAACTGGGGGGCGCAATCCATATAGTGGGCCTGGTGCCTAGGGCACGTTGTATGATGCGGATGTTCTCGGCACGGTTGTCGAGGTCCTTAACCTTCAGTTCATTGCCGCCAAGGGAGACAACGACAAAGTCGGCCTCTGACCAGCTAAGGAAACTCTGCAAGGTGTCCAGATTGTTGGCCCATCCAGTGGTGGTGGAGCCATACCAGCAAACGGTATAGAGCTGGTGGCCATTCTCCCTGGCATAGTCGGCAAAACGCATGGACAGGCCCTCTATCATGGAATCGCCAAAGAAAAGAATTCGCTTACTAGCTGTATCGGGGCTAAATGGCTGCTCCTCTTCTAAAGGTACATCATGGACAATGGACATTTGCAGGGTATCAGACAATAACGTATCCTCGACATTCTCTTCAAATTTTGTCAAAAGCAAAAGTGCACGGATATCCGTTTCGAACCTTTCCAAATTAATCTTATTCAGTGACCCGGAATTGAAAGAAACAATATGACCACTATGAGAATATGCTAATACTAACAAGAGAGGTATTAACAATATCAACATCAAACGGACATATTCCTTCATTGGCTCTGTAATTAAGAGTAAGGAAAAAACTTCAGTAATCTGTCACAAATATAATGTTTTTTCGCATAATTTGCGAATATTCTCTTATATATTTGACTATAGGACAGGTCTGCAAAGTTCATTTCCTTAAGTGAAGTCCAACGATAAAGATACTTAACTCATAAAGCATCCACATGGGCATAGCCACTAACATCAGCGTAAAAATATCTGTAGTAGGTGTAATGATGGCTGCCAGAACAAGCAGTACAACAATCACGTGTCTGCGAAACTGCCTCATTACATTTGCGCTGATAACTCCGAGTCGACCCAAAATCCAACACATTACAGGTATCTCAAATACAATGCCCATGCTAACACTCATTGTCATCAAGGTGTCGATATATGATTCTATAGTCACGGTGTTTTCTACCACTTCGCTGACCTGGTACATGCCCAAAAACCTGAAGGTTAGCGGAAATATCAGAAAAAAGCAAACCAGAACCCCAGCCAGGAACATTACATAGCCCCACGAGACAAGCTGTATGGCGCATTGTCGTTCATTTGCATACAATGCAGGAGAGACAAACCTGAACAGAAGATATATGACATACGGCAATGATGCCATAAAGCCTATGGCAATAGATACCTTTACATGAATAAAGAACTGTTGTGCCAGACCTGTATTGATGAGACGCACCGACATGGGTTCTAAACCGCTCTCTTGGGAAGAGGAGAAAAACTTTGTTAATGAGTCCAGCAAACGATAAGTAATGAACTCATTCTGCTGAGGCGAAAGAATGACCTCAAATATGGCCTCCTTGAAAAAGAAAGCCACAACGGCACATGACATTACAACGACGAGCATGCGTATAATACTGCTACGCAACTCGTCGAGATGTTCCCAAAAGGTTTGAGGTTCAGACACAGGACTCTATAGTTTTTAGTTTTGGTTCTCAAAACCAGTTGCCACACCCATAGCTTTCATTGCTTGGATTCCACATCTGCATCATCCTTGCCATTGACACCATCCTTGAAACTGCGCACTCCCTTACCCAAACCTTTCATCAATTCGGGTATCTTCTTGCCTCCAAAAAGCAGCAGCACTATCAATGCAATGATTATTATTTCTTGAAGTCCTATTCCAAACATGTCTATATAATATTTTATGATGATAAAATTATAAGTCCTGGGCACATGACCAACTCCTTGCCCTCTACAATGTATCCTGCTTAAGTTTCTCTATGAAGGCATCTATTTTGTGCAGTTCCTTGGGGATGTCTATCTTCTGCGGACAATGGTGTCGACACTTGCCACATCCTATGCAATGGTTGGCCTGGCGCAACTTCTCAACATTTCTATCGTAGCCTACCAGGAATGCACGGCGTGCCTTGCGATAATTCTCGTCCTGACGACTCTTGGGCACATTTCCTTCATTGATGCACTTGTTATAGTGCAGCAGTATGGAAGGAATGTCAAGGCCATACGGACATGGCATGCAATACTGGCAATCGTTGCATGGGATGGTGGGATACTGCTCTATCAGTTTGGCCGTATCAAAGAGGTATTCCATCTCTTCCTCGCTCAATGGCTGCAATGGCGAGAAGGTGCGGATATTGTCCTGCAGATGCTCCATCTGACGCATGCCGCTGAGCACACTGAGCACGTTTGGCCAAGAACCATTGAAACGGAATGCCCACGATGCCACGCTGCTCTCTGGTGCCTTCTGCTTTAGTCGGGCAACAATATGGTCGGGCAATTTGGTCAGTCGGCCACCCAACAGAGGCTCCATGATGAGAACGGGAATGTTGCGCTTGGCAAGTTCGTTGTAGAGATATTCGGCTCCTATGCCACTGCCCTTGGCTATATGCCAGTCAACGTAGTTCATCTGAATGAGGACAAAATCCCACTGGTACGTATCGTGCAGAGCAAGGAGTTCGTCGAACACCTCCTTGGACCCATGGAACGACCAACCCAGATGGCGAATGCGGCCTGCCTTGCGCTCTTCCATAAGGAAATCCAGCATGCCGTTGTCCACATAACGCTTGCGGAAGTTGTCCATACCACCTCCGCCCAAGCTGTGAAGCAGATAGTAGTCGATATAGTCTACCTGCAACTCGCGGAAAGAGCGCTCGTACATAACCATGGAGTTCTCGCGCGAAGAGTCGGAGAAGTTAGACAGTTTCGTTGAAATATAGTACGACTCTCTGGGATGGCGCTTCAAAGCATTGCCTGTAGCACGTTCAGACTTTCCTTGCACATACACTGGCGATGTATCAAAGAAGTTCACGCCATGCTCCAGGGCATAGTCTACAAGACGGTTCACCTCGTCCTGATCTATGATGTCGCCCTGACCGTCAGGATTGGGTATTGTTGGCCAGCGCATACAGCCATAGCCCAACAACGACACCTGGTCATTGCCCACGGAGGGAAAGTTGCGATAAGTCATCTTGTCGGTAGGCACTGGTCCCAGTTCACCAGAAGTACTATTGGTTCTCTCCTTTATATTGCATCCTGCCAATGCAGCAGAAGCAGATGTTGCACCTAATATCTTGAGAAATTCTCGTCTATCCATAATTTTGATGTCTGTTATATTTTATAGAACCACTCTTAGATTTCCTTATGCCTTTCGTGTCCTTCCACATATATGGCGCTGAAGGGACGTGCTGGACAAAGATTTTCGCAAGCGCCACAACCTATGCATCGCTCTGTGTTGATAACAGGAATCATGCGCTGGTGGCGACCTTTGCCTTCATCTTTCTGCATGGGAACCATCTGTATAGCACCCGTAGGACAATGGCGTTCGCAATTGCCGCACCTGTCGCCGCCTGTTGCAGGCAAACAGTTCTCCTTGATCCAGACGGCATGACCTATTTGCACAGACGACTTCTCCTCGCGTGTTATGGGGCGTATGGCTCCTGTGGGGCACACATCCGAGCATTTTGTACACTCGGGGCGGCAATACCCACGCTCGTAGGACATCTCTGGTTGCATCAGTCGGGAAAGGTCCGAAGAGGGGCGCAACACATCATTGGGGCAAACTGAAACGCACAACTGGCATGCTGTACAGTGCTGTGCAAAATGGCGGATGCTGAGTGCACCAGAAGGGACGATATATTGCTGACGCTCTGGGGCGACCTTATCCTCTATCTTGGCCAAACCTCCGTCAACCTTCATCTTCTGGGCCTTCAGAGCTGTTGTTGTAACAAATGCTGCACTTCCTGCAAGGAAGGCACGACGGGAGGTGGACACATTGGCGTCTGTGGAAACATTGCAGCTACTCTCTGCCCCACTCTTCTGCTGGTCCTCAACCTTCTTCTTTGAACAATGTGCATAACTTATGGCTCCCTTCTTGCACTTGCCTATGCAATCCATGCAAGCAACACATCGGCTATAGTCAATAGAGTGTTCCTTCATGTTGATGCACGAGGATTTGCAATTCTTCACGCAAAGTCCACAATTCACACACTTGTCAGCGTTGATAACGGGCTTTAGCCAGGAAAAGCGCGACAGGAAACCCAGCACAGTGCCTACAGGACAGATGGTGTTGCAGTACGTGCGCCCGCCACGCCATGCTAAAACGGCCAGAACAAGCAGAGTAGCAACCGAGACACCCAGCACCATGCTGCTCTTCATCCACACATCCGTCTCGTAGAAGGCATAACTGTCCATTCTCTCTGCCAGCAGAGCAAGACCATTGTTGGCATACTTCCACACGGGAGCAAGCAGATTGGATGCAATGCGGCCATAGGCACTGTATGGAGCTATAATGTTGGCTATGGCGCCAAACCCTGCCACCATAGCAACAACAAACAGAACCAGCACAGGATATCTAAGCCATTTTTTCTCCGCAGAGAACGTGTAGCGGTTCTTCCTTGCCTTCTTGCCTATCCAGGCAAAAATGTCCTGCATGACGCCAAGGGGACATACCACCGAACAATAAATGCGGCCGAAAATCAAGGTAAGTAACACCAGAGCAATGACAACGCCGAAATTCAGCGCCAATACGGCAGGTAGAAACTGTACCTTTGCCATCCACCCTAACCAGGCATGTATGGATCCGGTAAAGTCCAGAAACAACAGTGTTATGGCCACAAAGAAAAAAACGGCCAACGTGATTCTTGCTTTTCTTAACATAAATTTATCTTTATTTCGTATTATTTCGCAAGGACAAAGATAATCGTATTTTCAATACCACACAAGACAAAATACAGTTTTTTCAAGCAACAAGAATGAAAATGCCAACTTACCGGTTTAACCCAAATCTGTCATAAGACTGTTATGCGCTAATTAAACCGTCTTTTTGTCATCCTTTAGATTTGCAAAGTAAAAGAAAGGTAAGCAAAAAGTGCTATCTTTGCAAGAAGTTAACCAAAGGAGAGAGGTGAACTATTTTGTCATCTAGCTAATGAGCTAAAAACAGAAACAGTCCT
>JAZRII010000062.1:0-6933 GCA_045645225.1 Bacteroidaceae bacterium
TGAATTTGAGAAAATCCGAACGTGAGTACCTTAGACCGAAGGTCAGAGTACGAATAAGCGAGAGAAGTACAAAATTAATTTCGATTTATTTTTACTTCCGAGCGAAAGTAACTTAGACCGACAGGTCAGAGGTAAGAAAATTAAACCAATTAACATTAATATCGCAAATAAATGTTTGTCGGCGAGATAAAACTTTATGTCAATATAGTCGGAAGAATGAAAGCAAGAAATTAAATAGCATGGTATTTACTTGCTTTATCCGCAACAATAACATATATTTGCAACTGCTTTAACTTATCTCAGCAAATACCATGCCAAAGAAAATTCACACCTCCATCCCACCACACTATCCCGTTTGTTTGCATGAAAACTGTCCCATGGCGCATCGCTGCCTAAGGCGAAATGCGTTCACCACGCTGGTCGGTAGCGAAGAGTATATGTGCATTATCAATCCCAGCAAATGCAAACAAGGAGAAAAGTGCCGGTATTTCCGCGACAACACTCCTGTGGTATATGCAAAGGGATTTAAAAACATGCAGAAGAAGATGACACAGGAACAGTACAACAATTTCCTGTCTCTGTTGCAAAAACGCTTTGGGCGCAATCCCTATTTTGATCGCCGGAATGGAAAGACATTGTTAACGCCAGAAGACCAAAGCGTAATAATTGAGGCATTGCACATGGTGGGCATTGAAGAGAAATACAAGTTCGACTCGTACATCAAGAGCATGGACTGGGACAAATGACCAGTCCTCATAGTAGGAGGACTCCAGTCCTTATAGTAGGAGGATTGCAGTCCTCATAATAAGAGGACTGGAGTACTCATAGTAGGAGGACTGAGACATCATTATGAGCACCATTAATGACTATTTGGATATGCCCAAACTTGTCCCCGGTATTGTCAAATGCCTACCATACGAAATGTCTGCACGGATGTCACCTTTTCTTCAGAAGAATCGTTATATTTGTGAGCAAGCTCAAGAAAACGATTCATTAACCTATAACAACAAAACAAGATTATGGAAGTATTGGAAGAAATTGGCGGCATGTTGGAAGACATCCTTATCCCTATCAGCATCTGTGTAATAATGCCCATCACAATGGTGTGGCTCCACATGAGGAGCAAGAAACATGAGTCGGACAACAGAACGGGTATAGTGCTGGCTGCCTTGGAGAAGAATCCCAACATCGACCTGGAGGAGTTGATGCAGAAAATTACGCCAAAGAGTACTACTCTAAAGGAGAAATTGCTGAAGAAACTTATGTGGGGCAGTGTTATCTCTGCTATCGGTATTGGTTTTCTGGGTTATGCCCTATATATGGACTTCGTAGGTGGCATGTCTGTAGAGGATATGGAAAGGTCTTACTTCTGCGGTGGCATTACCATGCTCATAGGTCTGGCCATACTGCTTGTCTTCTTCATCAGCAAGAGGATGCTGGCAAAGGAACTGGAGGCTGAGGCCAACAAGAAATAACCGTCTGTTGCAAAACAAAAACATGAACAGAGAGGAGTTCATAGCACACATACGGGGCGAGCAGGGGCACCTGAGGCGATTCCTGCTTGCCCTATGCCTGGGTAACCGCGATGAGGCAGACGACATAGCGCAGGAAAGTCTTGTCAAGGCCTATCTTTCCTCCAGTGGGTATCGGGATGTGGGAAACTTCACCTCCTGGCTCTACAAGATTGCCTACCGTACGTTCCTGGACCACAAGAAGGCATGCAGATGCTATCAGCCGCTGGAGATGGCATCTTCGCTGACGGATGCTTCAACCTTGGCAGACAATACGTTCCGTTACCAGGAACTGTACATGGCCTTGAACGAACTGCAACCCAAGGAGCGCACCTCCATTCTGCTTTTCTACATAAAGGGATACTCCGTACGTGAGATAAGCAAGATAATGGAATGCAGCGAGGATGCGATAAAGAAACAATTGTCCAGAGGACGCGAACACCTGAAAGATAAATTGAAGAAATGATGGAACAGAAAGATACATTACAGGAACTGTTCAATGGCTATACACCAGATCTTGGACAAGATGACCTCTTCATGCAACATCTGGAAACGAAACTGCAAGCCGTGGAGTACATCAAGCAGATGCAGGACAGGCAACTCAAGCGCTATCGCTATGCCATAATAGCAGCCTTCCTGATGGGCGTGATAGTAAGCGGAGGCCTGCTTGTCTACATTATGGACAATCCCATTGGCCAACCGACCTTCTCCTTCGGCATACACTCCCTGCCTTTCCTGTTCCTGGAGCAGAACAGTCGCATGATATCACTCACAGGCCTGTCTTTGCTGATGGGTGTAGGCATAGTGGTTATTATCACCCTATGGCAGGAACTTGCAAGCATGCATGAATTGTATGGAAAACGGAAAACGGACTTGCCTTGTTGATGAGCGCAGGCAAATAATAACGATTACGTTTAACTACAAAAAGGCACAGGACCTGAGTGAAAGCAAGGTTTTGTGCCTTGTGTGCTGACTATATAACTTTACCGAAGGCTATTTCATGGCGCAGGAGTTGATAATTATAGGCTGGACTTTGAATGTAAAGTCCTGTCTCAATATCTGTAATCTTTTCGTACCATTGGGAGTTATAGACGAGAAACAAAGCTTCTATCATGGTCAGCCCGTAGTCTTTCATTGCAAGCAGAGCCAATTGCTCTACGAGGGAACTGGTGAGGTATGCAATCTGTTCGTTCATTGTCGGATAAGGGTTTGCAAGGCACGTTCTGTGCCAAAATAGTATTGACGATTTAACTTGCGATATGTAAGTTCCTCTACCAGTGTGGCCAAAGTAATCAAAGTCCTTATCAGGATGACTTCGGGTGAGATCTATTTTTTCAATGAAGACATTGGAACCATGATACAGAGTAATCATTATAGTGCTCCTCCATTACGTTTGCAGATGATTGACAGGTCGTTCACTGCTTCGCGGATTGACAATTGGTGCTCAGCCTCATAGCATTCTTCCAAAAAGTCCAATCCCTTAAATCGATGCAGGTATGCAAATGCCTGCTTTGAGGATAGTCCATACCGTTCGGCAAAAGCATTGATGCAATAGACAAAATAAGTCATCCGGTTTTGGGTAGACCTGTCAGTAACATTCTCCATGGCAAATGAAGGATGTTGTGGCAATGTACCTGCCACAGGAACAGTCCCCACGTATGCAAACGCAGACTCCGAAACATGGGATACTTCCGCTACATGACTGTCATATTGTTTATTCTTCATCGTTTCTTTGGAACTAAGTGTGTTGCAAAGTTAGGAAAAAAGTTTATTGAACAGCATTAAATAATTCTCTTTTTATTCCCGCAACGGTAAACTTTTTTATATCTTAGCGGTCAAATTAACGCTAATAAATATATAAGATATGAAACTGGAAGATTTTATGAATGCCTCGCCCGTGAACTTCTTCGCGGTGGAGACAATAAAGAAGTGCCTCACAGAGGCTGGTTACAAGGAGTGGAAGGCTGGTGAGCCTTGTCCCGAGGTGAAGAGTGGCGACAAACTGTTTTCTACAAAGAACGGTTCCGCCATCTTCGCTTTCCACATTGGCAAGAAGTCCCTGGCCGAGGGTGGCATGCGCATCATTTCGGCACATTCGGACAGCCCCTGCTTCCGCGTGAAGCCCAATGCTGAGATAAAGTGCGAGGGCGGTTTGGTGAAACTGAACACCGAACTCTATGGCGGTGCCATCATGTCCACATGGATGGACCGTCCGCTGTCCCTGGCTGGCCGTGTGGTGCTGGCTGGCGAGAGCATGACGGAACCCGAGGTGCGCCTCATGCGCATTGAACGTCCCATACTGACCATCCCCAACCTGGCCATTCACTTCAACCGTCAGGTGAACGACGGTGTGGCCCTGTCCAAGCAGAAGGACATGCTGCCGGTACTGACAATCCAGCAAACGGTGAGCGATGAGCGTGGAGCGGTGAGCGGAAGCATACTGAAGGCGCTGATTTCGGAGGAACTGGGTGTGAAGGCCGAGGATATTCTGGACTTCGACCTATATCTGTACGACACCACTCCTGCCCAGTGCGTGGGCTTGCACGGAGAACTGATACAGAGCGGACGCCTGGACGACCTGAGCATGGCGCATGCTGGTATGGAGGCTTTGCTGGCAGACGGCGAGACTCCGGAGGTGACCAAGTGTCTGGCCATCTTCGACAACGAGGAGACTGGCAGCCAGACGAAGCAGGGTGCCGGTTCGCCCTTCTTTGCATCGCTGGTGCAGAGGCTGGTGGCAAGGCAAAGCGAGACCTGCGCTTCGCACTTCGAGGACTTTGCCATGTGCGTGGAGCATTCCTTCATGGTGAGCGCCGACAATGCACATGCATGGCACCCCAACTACAACGAGAAGTACGACCCCACCAACCATCCCGTAATGGGCGGAGGTCCCGTGATAAAGTACAACGCCAGCCAGAAGTACCTGAGTGATGCCGTGGGTGCCAGCGTGTTCATGCAGGCTTGCAAGAAGGCTGGTGCTCCATACCAGACCTTCGTGAACCATAGCGATGTTGCTGGCGGCAGCACATTGGGCAACATCCTGTCATCCTCTCTCCCCGTGAAGGGTGTGGACATGGGCAACCCCATCTGGGGCATGCACTCTGTGCGCGAAACGGCAAGCATTCAGGATCACGAGAACTGCATAAAGGCTTTTGCGGCATTCCTTAAGTAAACGGTGAGAGGTGAGCGATGAGAGGTGAGCGGATTTTTCCGAGTAATCAGAATACTCGGATTACTCAGACTTCTCAGATTACTCAGATTACTCGGATTTTAGTTTGAAAAGCAATGAACAAAATAACGAAATTCAGCATAATAGGCGTGATTGTGGTGGGGTGTGCTGCCTTGGCATACAACGCTTTCATGCCCAAGGAAAATAGTGACCTGAAGGAGGCTCCTGCCAAGGAGCGCAAGCAACAGGGCCAGGCTCTGAACGTGAGGGCCGTGGTGATAAGCGAGCAGGTGATAACCGATGCTCTGGCAATGAGCGGCTCGCTGGTGCCGGACGAGGAGGTGAGCCTGTCGTTCGAGACCTCGGGCAAGATAACGGACATCTTCTTCAAGGAGGGTTCCATGGTGGAAAAGGGTCAGTTGCTGGCCAAGATAAACGATGCTCCCCTGCAGGCAGAACTGCGCAGAAAGGAGGCTCAGTTGCGACTGATGCAGGACCGTGTGTTCCGTGCCAAGGCTCTGCTGGAAAAGGAGGCAGTGAGCAAGGAGGCCTTCCAGGAGGCAGAAGCCAACCTCTCTGCCCTGCGTGCCGAGATAGACGGTGTGAAGGCAGAGATAGCACAGACGGAATTGCGTGCTCCATTCTCTGGTGTAATAGGTTTGCGCCAGGTGAGCGTGGGTGCCTTTGCCACTACACAGACGGCCGTGGCAATGCTGACGAAGCGCAGTCCTCTGAAGGTGGAGTTCAGTGTGCCCGAGCGTTATGCCGGCACATTGCCCGACGGCGCCTTGCTGGAGTTTACCGTGGAGGGTGACCTGACCCCAAGACAAGCCCGCGTGTATGCCTCCGACTCTCGTGTGGACGAGAACACCCGTACCTTCACCGTGCGTGCCCTATATGACAACCCTGGTGGCAAACTGGTGCCTGGACGCTATGCCAGCGTGCGTCTGACAACACGCGAATATGCCCAGGCTCTGGCCGTGCCCAGCGAGGCGATAGTGTCCGAAATGGGTATAGACAAGGTGTACCTGTACAAGAACGGCAAGGCTGAACCCGTGGAAATTACCAAGGGCCTGCGTACCGATGCACAGGTGCAGGTGCTCCGTGGCCTCAATGTGGGAGACACGGTGATAACCAGCGGCACCATGCAATTACGTGCCGGACAGAAGGTAAGCGTTTCTGTAAAATAAGGACATCATGAATATTTCCGAACTTTCCATCAGACGTCCGGTGCTGGCCACGGTGATGACTCTGCTCATTCTCATCTTCGGTGCCGTGGGATACCTGTATCTGGGCGTGAGGGAATACCCCTCGGTGGACAACCCCATAATTTCCGTGTCGTGCTCCTACCCTGGCGCCAATGCGGATGTGATAGAGAACCAGATTACCGAACCCCTGGAGCAGAACATCAACGGTATACCCGGCATACGCTCGCTGACGAGCGTGAGCCAGCAGGGTTCGTGTAGAATAACAGTGGAGTTTGAACTCTCGGTAGACCTGGAAACGGCTGCCAACGACGTGCGCGACAAGGTTTCGCGTGCCCAGCGCTTCCTGCCTCGAGATTGCGACCCTCCCACCGTGTCCAAGGCTGATGCCGATGCCATGCCCATACTGATGGTGGCCCTGCAGAGCGACAAGCGCAACCTGCTGGAGTTGAGCGAGATTGCCGACCTGACGGTGAAGGAGCAGCTGCAAACCATCCCCGATGTGTCCAGCGTGATGATATGGGGCGAGAAGAAGTATTGCATGCGCCTGTGGCTGGACCCCGTGAAGATGTCGGGCTATGGCGTAACTCCAATGGACGTGAAGAGCGCCCTTGACCGCGAGAATGTGGAACTTCCCTCAGGCTCCATCGAGGGCAACACCCGTGAACTCAGTATCCGCACCATGGGACAGATGTCCACCACCGAGGAGTTCAACAACCTGGTCATCAAGGAGGCCGAAGGACGCATAATACGCTTCAGCGACATAGGTCGTGCCGAACTCTCGGCTCGCGACATAAAAAGTTACATGAAGATGAACGGCGTGCCCATGGTGGGTATTGTGGTGATACCCCAGCCCGGTGCCAACCACATAGACATTGCCGATGCCGTGCATGAGCGCATGGCTATGATGGAAAAGGACCTGCCCGATGATGTGCACTATGCCTATGGCTTCGACAACACTAAGTTCATACGCGCCTCCATCGCCGAGGTAGAGAGCACCGTGTACGAGGCCTTCGTGGTGGTTATCATCATCATCTTCCTGTTCCTG
>JAZRII010000063.1:0-13715 GCA_045645225.1 Bacteroidaceae bacterium
CGTGGACACTCTGCGACAGAACTGCTACGATGCCATGAACGACGACATGGCTTCGCCCATGGTAATAAGCCACCTGTTCGACGCATGCCGAGTGCTGAACACCATCATAGACAAGAAGGCAAGCATCAAGGAAGATGTGGTAGCCGCACTGGCAGAAGTGTTCCACACCTTTGCCTTTGAGATACTGGGTCTTTCCGAAGAGAAGGACGGCAGCAACAAGGCACGCGAAGAGGCCTTCGGCAAGGTGGTGGACATAGTGCTGGAACAGCGTCAGCAAGCCAAAGCAGATAAGAACTGGGCCTTGTCAGACAAGATCCGCGACGACCTCTCTGCCCTCGGTTTTGAGGTGAAGGATACCAAGGACGGCTTCGCCTGGTCGCTGAATAAATAAACGTTTCCAAACATGCCTGCAACACTTAGATTCAAGGTAGTAGAAGAGGCTTTCGGCAAGAAGGCCATTGATGTGCCAACACCCAAGGAACGCCCAAGCGAGTTCTTTGCAAAATACGTTTTCAACAGGCAGAAGATGTTCAAGTATCTTCCTGCCGATGTGTATGAGAAGATGTACGACGTCATCGACCGTGGTACCACGCTTGACCTGAAGACCGCCGACGCTGTGGCCGAGGGCATGAAGCGATGGGCCATGGAACTAGGCGTAACACACACCACACACTGGTTCCAGCCCCTCACCGAAGGCACTGCCGAGAAGCACGACGGCTTTGTGGAGCACGACGGCAAGGGCGGCATGCTGGAGGAGTTCAGCGGCAAGCAGTTGGTGCAGCAGGAACCCGATGCCAGCAGTTTTCCAAGTGGTGGCATACGATCTACCTTCGAGGCACGCGGATATAGCGCCTGGGACCCTGCAAGTCCCGTATTCGTGATTGGCGACACGCTGATGATTCCCACCGTGTTCATATCCTATACGGGCGAGGCGCTCGACTACAAGGCTCCCCTGAAGAAATCCATCAAGGCCGTAGGCAAGGCAGCACTGGACGTGGCACGCATGTTCTATCCCGAGATAAGCAGCGTGAAGAGCAACCTTGGCTGGGAGCAGGAGTACTTCCTGGTGGACGAGAGCTTCTATTCCGCACGCCCCGACCTGGCAATGACAGGACGTACCCTAATGGGACACGATTCTGCCAAGAACCAGCAGATGGATGACCATTATTTCGGTTCTATCCCTGCACGCGTGGTTTCCTTTATGAAAGACCTGGAGATTCAGGCACTCGAACTGGGCATACCATGCAAGACACGTCACAACGAGGTAGCACCAAATCAGTTTGAGCTGGCACCCATCTTTGAGGAGATGAACCTTGCCATAGACCACAACATGCTCATCATGGCATTGATGAAGAAGGTGGCACGCAAGCATGGTTTCCGTTGCCTTCTGCACGAGAAGCCTTTCAAGGGTATCAATGGTAGCGGCAAGCACAACAACTGGAGCCTCTCAACCAACACTGGCATACTACTGCATGCTCCAGGCAAGACACCTGTGGACAATCTGCGTTTCATAACTTTCATAGTGGAGACACTGATGGCAGTACA
Organism: Bacteroidaceae bacterium; assembly: GCA_045645225.1. GTDB lineage: Bacteria > Bacteroidota > Bacteroidia > Bacteroidales > Bacteroidaceae > Physcousia. Next base: position 1,546 of record JAZRII010000063.1, read on the forward strand.
TCGCCACAATGGACTGCTCAAGGCATCAATCGTAAGCGCTACCAATGCACACCGTCTTGGCGCTCACGAAGCTCCTCCTGCCATCATCAGTTCGTTCCTCGGAAGTCAATTGGCAGAAATATTGGAGAAGCTGGAGGCAAGCGAGGATGATGATATATTCAATCTGTCCACACGCCAGAGCGTAATGCTCGATATTCCACAGATTCCCGAACTTCTGGTGGACAATACCGACCGCAACCGTACCTCTCCGTTTGCCTTTACCGGCAACCGCTTTGAGTTCCGTGCTGTGGGAGCACAGGCCAACTGTGCCGCTTCGATGATAGTGCTGAACACTGCCGTGGCAGAGCAGCTTGCTGACTTCAAGATGCGTGTTGACAAACTCATATCCTCTGGAATGGATATGATGAAGGCCATACTCACCGTAGTGCGTGAGGACATCAAGGCATGCAAGCCTATCCATTTCGATGGAAACGGTTATAGCGAGGAGTGGAAGGTGGAAGCCGAAAAGCGTGGCTTGGATGTTGAGACAAGCATACCTGTAATCCTTGACCAGTATCTTTCGGAAGAAACTGTGCAGATGTTTACCAGAATGAATGTACTCTCGCGCGCTGAACTGGAGGCACGCAACGAGATAAAGCTGGAGACATACACAAAGAAGATACAGATAGAGGCACGAATCTTCGGTGACCTTTGCCTGAACCACATAGTTCCCGTGGCAACACGCTACCAGAGCCAGCTGCTGGACAATGTTCTCAAGGTGTCGCAGATATTCCCTGCCGAACAGGCCAAGGCGATGAATGCCAACAATATGGCTCTGATTGAGAAGATAGCACAAAACACAGCCTTCATCACCGAGCATGTCTACTCACTGATAGGAGCACGCAAGGTGGCAAACCATCTGGAGTCAGAGCGCGAGAAGGCAATAGCATATCACGACAATGTTGCTCCGCTAATAGAAGAAATTCGATCCTATGTGGACAAACTTGAGATGATAGTAGACGACGAACTCTGGCCATTGCCAAAGTATCGTGAGATGCTGTTCATTAGGTGAGGATGTGAGCATAACTCCAAATCATTGGAAATTAATACCCACAAGATAGCTGCTCTGGAACCAGGGCAGCTATTCTTATAAGGTAGCAGTTTTGCCCTCGGTATTGACGCAATTTTGTCCTCGGTATTGTCACGCCCTTGTCCTCGGTATTCGTTCGCCGAGAGAATAGTATTGTCACGCCCTTGTCCTCGGTAAGGGCAAAATTAAGTCCCCAAACCGTGAAGGAATGGGGACTATGTAGTTATAAAAAATGTGTATAGGATTTTACTCCATCTTGCGCAGGAATATCATGCCGGTGGTGTTGTTGCCCTGGGGGGCGTAGCCTTCAAGTTCGATGTGGAAAGGAGTGCCGGCCTCAAAGGCATCCAGAGTGAAGCGATAGGCTACGGGTTGCTGACCTGCCTTTGCGGTATTGTCGGCCTTGACCTCAGCCATAAGTTCGTTGCGCTTCCATAGTTTCATTGTGCCCAGGCGGACGGGGTTGTCGCCACGGGTGGGGATGACTGTGAGTTCATAGGCACCGTTGCCCGAAACCTTGCCAGTTACCTCGAAACGCCAGTTGGATGGCTTGGGCTGGATGCGCAGAGGTTCCCAACCGAATACATGCTGGCCATAGGCCTTATAGGCAGAATAGTCGGGAGCAAAGTATAGTGGCAGAGAGTAGCGGCTGGTGGAAACCACGGCAATGGCACGCAGGTCCTCACGGTTTGCCACGGTGATGGGTGCGGTGTACTTGGCAGAGTGCACGTTGGGGTATCTGCCGTTGGTGGTATAGCGGATATCTGCACCGGGAACGTCGGTGGTGAGGGTGAAGGTTACGCTACCATCGGCATTCTTCTCCTCCTTGACGATGCGTGGTTCGGGCATGCGATAATGACAACCCTTGTTGTCCAGGCGTGCAAAGTGTGCACCCACACGCTGGCGGAAGTCCTCCCAATTGCGCTTGCTCTGCTTCATCCAAGCCACCTCGCTGACGGCCATCAGACGTGGGAAGAGCAGGTATTCGGCATAGTTCTCGGAGCGGTTCTCGTGCAAGGGAGCAAACTCCTGCAAGGCATTGCCATGGATGAACTGGTCGCTCCAGTAGCAAGCCTGCACACCAAAGGTGGTGGAGGATTCTGAATAGTCGTTGATGGGCATGGAGTAGCACTTCTCCAGGGAAATGGGAGGACACCATGTGGCGGCCTGTATCTCGCCGGGGATGCTCTTCTCGGGAAAGTCCAGATACATGTGGGAAGCAGGCGTGAGAATGGCCTTATGACCGGTCTTTGTGGCCACGAGGGTGTCATTGGGGTTGTGCCATGACAAGGCAACAACCTGTTCGTTAACCTTGCCACGCTGAATTATTTCGTCCCAACCGATGAGCGTGCGTCCCTTCTTCTTCATCATCTCAGCCACTACGTTGGTCAGGTAGCCTTGAATATCAGAGGCCTTCTTCAAGCCCTCGCGCTTCATCAAAGCCTGGCAGTCAGGGCATTTCTCCCAACGGGTGTAGACGGCCTCGTCGCCACCGATGTTGATATATGCAGAGGGAAAGAGGTCGCAGGTTTCCTCCAGCACATTGCGCAGGAACTCTATGCTTGTCTCCTTGCCGGCACAAAGCAGGTCGCGGCTGATGAAATGCTGGGTGGGCACTTCGTGCTGAATGCCAGTGCAACTGAGCCATGGGTATGCCACTACGGCAGAGAGGATGTGGGCAGGAAACTCTATCTCGGGAACAAGTTCCACGCCGCGCACCTTGGCATATGCTATCATCTCGCGAATGTCGTCCTGTGTGTAGTATCCGCCCAGGCGTCGGGTGTCGGGACCTGCCCATGCACCAACCTCGGTAAGTCTGGGATACTTCTTTATCTCCAGGCGCCAACCAGAGTCGTCGATGAGGTGGAACTGAAGCTTGTTCAACTTGTACATGCCCATCATGTCGATGGTCTTCTTGATAAACTCCTTGTCGTAGAAGTAGCGTGCCACGTCCATCATCAGTCCTCGCCAGGGGCGCTCGGGGGCATCGTAGATTTCCACACATGGAGCCTTCCATTCGGTGTTGCGCTGCCAGCTGGCACTGTACACCTCGGCAGGGAAGAGCTGCAACAAGGTCTGTATGCCATAGAAGGCGCCATTGGCATCAGCAGCAACAATCTTGGCACACTTTTGTGTTACGGAAAGCGTGTACGCCTCAGCCACGGGCACGGTAACGGAGTCTCGGAGCAGGACGATGGTACCTTTGCCCTTTCCTTCCTTCAGTACTGCCACACGTCCGGTGGAGCGTGCCAGCATCTCCTGCAGGTACTCTGCCTGAGCCTTCAGTTGGCCATCGTAGGCAATAACCACCTTCTCGGGCAGGAGAAACTCTCCAGCCTTTATCTCCATTTTTAATGGCTGGGGGATGATGCTTACGGGAGCAGTGTTCTGTGCATAAATGTTGGTCAGGCAGAAGAATGCCATGACAAGCGACAGAACTTTAATGAGTGTAGTCTTCATAGTGTAATATATGTGTTGTAGTTTTATGGTCGAAATAGTCAGAGTGGTCGGAGTAATCTGAGTTTTCGGAGTAATCGGAAAACTTTATATCTCTATCATGCTTGGCATAGTAGGGACGCTGCGTGCAGCGTCCGTTTCGCGTTGTATCTTTGTCATTCGGACGCAGCGATGCGTCCCTACCATGTTCTGCCCTTGCTTGCTCGCAGATTTTATCCCGCTTTGCGGTCTTTAAACTGCTCTCGCTCGGCAATTGAAGTAAAACTTCATTGCTCTCGCTTACTCGCAGTTTTCCGTTTCCTCAAGACTTTACCAGTCTCTTTATGTCGTTGAGTTTGTTGAGAGCCTCGAGCGGAGTGAGGCTGTTGATGTCCAGGTTGAGGAGCTGCTGGCGGATGTCCTCCAGGATGGGGTCGTCCAGTTGGAAGAAGTTCAGTTGGGTACCCGTGTCGCTATCCTTCTTGCTGCCTGCAGCTATGCCGGTGCCCACATCGTCGTGGTTCTTCTCAGCCTCCAGTTGGCCCAGTATCACCTCGGCACGCGACACGATGCTTTGTGGCATGCCTGCCAGTCGGGCCACGTGTATACCGAAGGAGTGTGCCGAACCACCGGGTTCCAGTTTGCGCAGGAAGATGATGGTACCGTTCTTTTCCAGTACGCTCACGTTATAGTTGTGTATGCGCGGGAAGGACTTCTCCATCTCGTTCAGTTCGTGGTAGTGTGTGGCAAAGAGCGTGCGTGCACGTCCGCGCTGACATTCATGTATGTACTCCACTATGCTCCATGCTATGCTTATGCCGTCGTAGGTGCTGGTGCCGCGACCCAGTTCGTCGAAAAGTACCAGCGAGCGTGAAGAGAGGTTATTCAGTATGGATGCCGCCTCATTCATCTCCACCATGAAAGTGGATTCGCCCTGCGATATGTTGTCGCTGGCACCCACACGGGTGAATATCTTGTCCACAAAACCGATGTGCGCACTCTCGGCAGGAACGAAACTGCCCATCTGTGCCATCAGTGTGATAAGCGCCGTCTGGCGGAGCAGGGCACTCTTACCAGCCATGTTGGGACCTGTGATGATGACTATCTGCTGATTTTCTGTGTCCAGGCGAACGTCGTTGGGCACATAGTGCTCTCCTGCCTGCATCTGCGTCTCTATGACGGGATGGCGTCCCTGGCGGATGTCCAGTTCCATAGAGTCGTCCACCACGGGGCGAATGTATCTGTTTTCTCTGGCCAGTATGGCAAAACTCATCAGGCAATCCAGTCGTGCCACCAGCATGGCATCGGCCTGTATGGCAGGAATGAAGCGTGCGCACCATACCACCAGTTCGGAGAAGAGCCTTGTTTCCAGTGCCAGGATTCGCTCTTCGGCGCTTACTATCTTCTCCTCGTATTCCTTCAGTTCCTGTGTTATGTATCGCTCGGCATTTACCAGAGTCTGTTTTCTTATCCACTCCTCAGGCACCTGGTCCTTGTAGGTGTTGCGCACCTCCAGGTAGTAGCCGAAGACGTTGTTGTAACCTATCTTCAGGCTCTGTATGCCAGTCTTTTCCGCTTCGCGCTGCTGAAGCCGGAGCAGATATTCCTTGCCACCGGTAGAGAGCGAGCGAAGTTCGTCCAGTTCCTCGTTCACGCCATCATTGATGACACCGCCCTTGGCCACCAGTAGCGGAGCACTGGGCGATATGGTGCGGTGCAGACGTTCGCGCATCTCCTCGCACAGGTCTATCTTCATGCCTATCTCCTGCAATACAGGAGAATCCGTCCCCACCAGTGCCTCGTGTATGGGTTTCAGTGCCTGAAGGGCAGTGGTAAGCGTAAGCAGGTCGCGGGGCGACACACGTCCGGTGCTTATACGGGAGATAATGCGCTCCATGTCGCCTATGTACTGGAGCTGTTCGCACACCACGTCGCGCGTCTGCAGGTCGCGGAAGAAGTAGTCCACCACGTCCAGACGGCTGTTTATGGCCTTCGTGTCCTTCAGAGGGAACACCATCCATCGGCTCAGCAGTCGTGCTCCCATGGGGGTAACGGTACGGCTCATAACGTCCAGAAGCGACTTGCCGTCGTGATTCATCGGGCGCAAGAGTTCCAGCGAGCGCATGGTAAAGTTGTCCATGTGCACGAATCGGTCCTCCTCTATGCGTGCCACCTGGCGTATGTGACCCAGTTGGGTGTGCTGCGTGTTCTCCAGGTACTGCATTATGGCACCGCAGGCTATGGTTCCTGCCTTGAGGTGCTCTATGCCGTAGCCCTTCAGGTTCTTCACGCCGAAGTGCTTGAGCAGCTTGCCTCTGGCCGTCTGCTCGTTGAATACCCAGTCCTCCATTTCGAAGGTGACGTACTTCTCCTGGAATGACGAGCGGAACAAATCTCCCTTTCCCCTCTCGTACAGCACCTCCTTGGGCGAGAAGTTGGACAGAAGGCTACCCACGTGCTGTATGCTTCCCTCGCTGGTCATGAACTCGCCGGTGGAGATGTCCAGGAAAGAGACACCGCACACACCCTTGCCGAAATGCACGGCAGAGAGGAAGTTGTTCTCCTTGCACGAAAGCACATTGTCCTGCATGGCCACACCTGGTGTTACAAGTTCCGTGATGCCACGCTTCACCAGTTTCTTGGCAAGTTTCGGGTCCTCCAGCTGGTCGCAGATGGCCACCCTCTGCCCGGCCCTCACCAATCGTGGCAGATAGGTGTCTAGGGCATGGAAGGGGAATCCTGCCATCTCCAACTGTCCGCAACCGCCGGCACCATTGTTTCTGCGTGTCAGCGTTATGCCCAGTATGCCCGAAGCCACCACGGCATCCTCGCCGTAGGTCTCGTAGAAGTCACCACACCTGAACAGCAGTACGCACTCTGGGTGCTTTGCCTTCAGGTCGTAGAACTGTTTCATCATCGGGGTGAGCGTCTCCTTTGCCATATCTGTCTGTGCTTTTTCGTGAAGTCAATTGTAATGGATAATTGGTGCAAAGGTACAAATTCCATTAACACCAAGCAAGGATTAACCCAGAATATTCGCCAATGTGGGTGCACACACAAAAAAGAGCGCCGATTCTCACGAACCAAGCGCCCTTCACACCATGACTAATGTTATGATTAATCTCTCAAACTTCTACTTTTAATTCCTGAAAGCAATCTGTTTTCGTTTTACCTTAAACAAGTATCAGTTGAGTGGTGTAAACCTAAACAAACTTAACCTAATCTAATATCATGAAAAAACCTAAAACAATTTCTCTTATCTATTTGTGCGTTCCTCTCGGAAGGCACTGCAAAGGTACGCCAATTTTTGACTTCTGCAACAGTAGAGAATAAATAAACGTAGAAATAACACTTATTTCTTGATTTATATCAAAACGCATTGACTGGCATCAAGCATCAGGTACTTGGAGACATGCAGAGTATCTTTCCTGACCGCTATACCGGTCTTTCGTCCAATTTGCCCACGTTCGGCATAAAAAGTAAACTTTTTCTGCTCTCTCTTTATCGCAAATTTGGTAAATCGCTCACTTATTCGTAACATTGAGTCAATGCCTCTAACTTACTCTCGTTCGGATTTATCCAAATAAATTTGGTAAATCGCTCACTTATTCGTAATTTTGTCGCCCGATTGACTTAATTTAATACATTATATATAATATATGGAGAAAATAAGTTACGCTCTGGGTCTTGGCATTGGCCAGCAGTTGAAGAGCATGAACATTGAGAATTTCGACATCAAGGAGTTCAGCCGCAGCATCGAGGATGTAATGGCGGGTCGCGATACCGACATGACCGCACGCGAGGCACAGGTTATGCTGAGCGAGTATTTCCAGAAGAAGGAGAAGGAACAGGCAGAGGAGAACATTGCCAAGGGCAAGGCCTACCTGGAGGAGAACGGCAAGCGCGAGGGCGTTATCACTACAAAGAGCGGTCTTCAGTACGAGGTGCTCACCGAGGGTACCGGCAAGACCCCCAAGGCTACCGACAAGGTGCGTTGCCACTATGAGGGCCGCTTGACCGACGGTACGGTATTCGACAGTTCATATCAGCGCGGCGAACCTGCCGACTTCGGACTTAACCAGGTTATCGCTGGTTGGACAGAGGGTGTTCAGCTGATGAAGGAAGGTGCCAAGTACCGCTTCCACATCCCATATCTGCTGGGTTATGGCGAGCGTGGTGCCGGTGCATCCATCCCTCCCTATGCAACACTGGTGTTCGACGTGGAACTGATAAAGGTTCTCTAAGCACACAGTATAAACCGTATAAACAAATATAACTAACAAAATACAAAGATGAAAAAGATTTCTATCATTGCAGCCGTAGTTCTGGCTGCTATCATGACAAGCTGTGGCAATGGTACTCCCAAGGCCAACATGAAGAGCGACGTTGACTCTCTCTGCTATGCCATCGGTATGGCTCAGAGTCAGGGCCTGAAGGATTATCTGGTAATGCGCATGGGCGTGGATACCACATACCTGAACGAGTTCATCAAGGGCTTGAACGACGGTGCCAATGCCGGTAGCGACAAGAAGCAGCAGGCCTACTATGCAGGTCTTCAGATCGGCCAGCAGGTTTCTACCCAGATGATCGAGGGTCTTCAGCACGAGATCTACGGCGAGGACAGCACTCAGCACGTTAGCCAGAGCAACTTCATGGCTGGTTTCGTAGCAGGTACCCTGGAGGACACTACCTACATGACCATGGAGGCTGCCAACCTGTATGCACAGACCAACATGAAGGCCATCAAGGCTCGTCAGATGCAGGCTCTCTACGGCGACAACAAGAAGGCTGGTGAGGAGTTCATGGCTGAAATCGCCAAGAAGGAAGGTATCAAGCAGCTTGAGGAGAGTGGTGTTTACTACGAGGTTCTCACCGAGGGCAACGGCCAGATTCCTGCCGACACCAGCTTCGTGAAGGTTAAGTACGAGGGTACTCTCATCGACGGCACCGTATTCGACGGCAACATGGATCAGGAGAAGCCCATGACATTCCGTTGCAACCAGGTTATCCCCGGTTGGACAATGGCACTGACCCACATGCCCGCAGGTTCTAAGTGGAAGGTTTACATCCCCCAGGAAATGGCATACGGCGAGCGTGAGGCTGGCGACAAGATCAAGCCCTTCAGCACACTGGTATTCGTTATCGACCTGGTTTCTGTAGGCAAGTAAACAAACAGACATAACCATATCTCAAGGACAATCTGCCGTAGTGCCATGACAATAAAGGGAACTCAGCAGATTGTCCTTTTTCTATTTACAGCAACAATCCATTTATCATGAAAAAGATATTCCTCCTTGCACTGGTGTCTGCCCTTTGCCTTGGCATACAGGCAGCACCCAAGAAGAAGAAAGACAAGAAGAACAAAAAAGCCCAGGTGGAGAAGGTGGACACCGTGGATGTAAAGACCTTCTCATACCTTATAGGCCGCCTCAACACACAGGGCCTTGTGGAGTACCTCACCCGTCAGAAGGGTGTGGATCCCAAGTACATGGCACAGTTCATCGAGGGCTTTGGCAAGACAGAACTCACCGAAGCCGACCATCAGGCAAAGGCACGCATCGCAGGCACCGAGATCCGCGAGGACGTGAGCAAGCGCGTAATGCCCAGCGTGTCCAAGCAGATGAACGACTCGGTGGACCTGCTCAACCACGACGAGTTCATCCGCGGTTTCATGGAGGGCCTTATGGGCACAAAGTCAGAGATTAGCAACGACTCTGCCATGAAGATCGTGGAGAAGCAGATGAAGTACTACCAGGAAAGCATGCTTGAGCGAAAGTACGGTGCCAACCGCAAGGCAGGCGAGGAGTTCCTCGTGGCAAACCTGAAGAACAAGGACGTGAAGCAAACCGCCAGCGGTCTTCAATACAAGATAATCACCAAGGGCGAGGGTCCCATTGCCACCACCACCGACAGGGTGAAGGTGCACTACGAAGGCCGCCTCATCGACGGCAAGGTCTTCGACAGTTCCTACAAGCGCGGACAGCCAGCCACCTTCGGTGTGAACCAGGTTATCAAGGGTTGGACAGAAGCACTGACCATGATGCCTGCCGGCTCAAAGTGGGAACTCTACATCCCCCAGGAGCTTGCTTACGGTGCCCGCGAGCAGAACGAGATACCTGCCTTCTCCTGCCTCATCTTCACCGTAGAACTGCTGGAGGTGGTCAAGTAACCTGCCGCTATCAACACGTTGTCATCCCAGTTTTCCCACGAGAAAACTCCAGTACCGTCACGAGAGTACTGCAGTACCGACACGAGAGTACTGGCACAAGAACCTATCCTTCGATTTTCTCCAGCAATGTCAGGCCATTCTCGCGTCCTACGGCATAGCGCTGGTTTTCCCCGGATGCCTCGCCCTCTCGCTGGAAGCAATCCATGTACAACGGCTTTCCTGCCTGGAATTGCAGGCACGAGAAGGTGTCGCCCACTCGCAATGAGCCGTTCGTTACACTCTCTACAACAAACCTGTTGCCGCCCAAATACCGCACCTCGCACACACGGTCGGGTTGCCACCCAAGGCGCAAGCGTGTACCCTCGCTCAGCGAGGACACCGCCATTATCCCCTCCGTAAAGAAGTCCGACTCCCCACCCTCCTTCTGCCCGAGCCATTGGCAGAAGTCTTCCCAGCTGCCCTGTCCCGCATAGCGGGCAAGCACATCAAGGGTGCGGTGCGATACGGTGTCGTAGTGACGGGTGGAATAGCCCCACACGCGCTCCAATGTGGTGGGGGAGACGTGTTCGCGCAAAACATTTTCTATAGCATCGGACAATGCAACGAAGTGCACATGGGTCAGCAACTGGCGACCCAACTTGCCTTCCACCTCCTTGCGCAGTGCCGCTATTTGCGGAATATTTGCCTGTATACTCATATTGCGTGCAAAAGTAATTGTTTTTTCGGGAAAATGGCGTAACTTCGCTAAGGAAAATACGACGATCACGTATATGACACATGCAGAATGATTGAAAGCGAAAGTTTCCGCCCCATAGAGCCATCTGCCGACTATAGCGGACGCTATACCGACGTAGAACTCATACGCTCCACATCGCATGCACACCTTTACCGCATGCGCAGGATGGGGCGCCTGTTCGTTGCCAAAACCGTACAAGGCAAGGATGCACGAAGCCTTGACCTGCTGAAACGCGAGTACGAACTCACCCTCGGCCTTTCGCACCCCAACATAGTGCATGTCTACACCTACGAGGCCTCCACCCCGGTGGGTGCAGCCATCATCATGGAGTATGTCGACGGTCGCTCCCTGGCAGAATACCTTGCCGAAAATCCCGACAAGGCTTCGCTTCGCCGCATCTTCCGCCAACTGCTCTCTGCCACCGAATATCTGCACAAGGCCGGTGTCCTGCACAACGACCTGAAACCAGAGAACATCCTCATCACCCGCACCAATCACGATGTGCGCCTCATAGACTTTGGCTTTGCCGACGACGACAGCCACTATCAGGAACGCATGCTCGGAAGCACCTATGGCTATGCCTCGCCCGAACTTGTCCGCCACAATAGCGTCATAGATGCCCGTAGCGACATCTATGCCCTTGGCCAGATCATGCGGCAGATGTTTCCCGGCCGTTATCGCCACATCATAGGCAGATGCACCTCTGCCGACAGGACAAGGCGATACTCCAATGTGGAGAGCCTCGCCCTGGCATGGAACCGCCGCAACATGCCATACCGCATCGTGGGCGCAATAATGATAGCCGCCATGGTGTTCCTTCCCACCTTATTATATATACACGTGCGCGCGGAGCACAGGCAATATGTCCACCGCACGGAAAGCCGGCAAAGGCTGTGCGACTCTCTCTATCAGGTCATTGACCGCAACTACGAGGCGCAGTACACCCTGACGCGCGACTCCATCAGCAACATCAATGCCGCAACCTCCACACAGCCCTATGCCGATGCCATGCTGATGATAGCACACTTCTACAGGCGCACGGGGGAGATTCAGCAGGAGGCCGTGTCCTCCGCCCCCGACAAGGCAATGCAGACGCAGTTGGGCGGCTATTGCAACCAGGTATCCCTAACATACCACAACCTGCTGGTCAAGCATGCCGAACAATGGAAGCACACCATCCTGCCTCCGCCACAATAGCCAAAAGACAACGAAAGACATCCACTGGCAAGACCTGCATATCGGTATATTTACTATCTTTGTAAGGTGAATAGACATTTTAAGCAATAGTTCCACAAGGATATGCCGATTGTTTCATAAAAATTGCTTACATTTGCAACAGAAACTTTTCGGACGAAAGCAATTCACCGCTGGTGAACCTAGGAAATTCATTAGGCAAGGCGAATATGCTATATCCTCCACTGACAAATCATCAGTGTGGACTATTGCTTATTCTATTGCCAAGGCATTCCTAGGGCCTACCAGCTAAGAATAGCGGTAGCTCCACACTTTTCCTTTTTTCTTTCCAGTATATCCCGCACACGCCATTCATACACGCAAAAAGCTTGCGGATATAAACGATAAAAGCAACTGTTTCTTTCGTTTTATCGTTTATAATCGACAAAATGTGAAATCATAGGCACCTCCATATAGGAATTATGTGAAATACATCGGCAAAACACATGGAATTATGTGAAATTTCATAGTGTTTCGTGTAGGAATTATGTGAAAAACACTATCTTTGCATAAGCGAAATCACAAAT
>JAZRII010000064.1:0-68497 GCA_045645225.1 Bacteroidaceae bacterium
GACTATCGTCTTAGGTACTTTCGCTCGGAAGTAAAAATAAAACATTTTTTATTTTGTACTTCCCTCACTTAATCGTACCTTTGAACTTCGTTCTTAGGTACTCACGCTCGGAAATTCTCAAACAAGTTTGGAATTTCGCTCACTTAATCGTACCTTTGTACCGAAACCCTTATCAACGACATTACTCACCCCCTCCAGTACATCATACTCCCCGCCCTATAGGGAGGGGTAAGGGGGAGGGTCCTCTTATTATAATATAATATGGAACTGTATCCCAAACTTATAATGGATGCCCTGGCTACGGTGCGCTACCCTGGCACGGGCAAGAACATAGTGGAAATGGAAATGGTGGAGGACGACCTGCGCATAGCAGGCATGCACGTGAGTTTCTCCCTCATCTTCGACAAACCTACCAACCCCTTCCTGAAGTCGCTCGTAAAGGCTGCCGAGGCTGCCATTCATGCCTATGTGAGCAAGGATGTGGAGGTTGAGATAAAGACCAAGACCTTGCAGGCACCTCGTCCCGACCTGCCCGACCTCCTGCCCGGAGTGAAGAACATCATTGCCGTGAGCAGTGGCAAGGGTGGAGTGGGCAAGAGCACGGTGGCAACAAACCTGGCCGTGGCACTGGCGCGCATGGGTCATCGTGTGGGTCTGTTGGATTGCGACATCTTCGGTCCCAGCGCTCCCAAGATGTTTGGTATGGAGGATGCTCGTCCCTATAGCGAGAACATTGGCGGACGCGACCTCATCATGCCCGTGGAGAAGTACGGCATCAAGGTGCTGAGCATAGGTTTCTTTGTAGACCCCGATACTCCAACCCTGTGGCGTGGCGGCATGGCATCAAATGCCCTGAAGCAACTCATTGGCGATGCCGCATGGGGCGACCTCGACTATTTCGTGCTCGACACTCCTCCTGGTACTTCCGACATACACCTCACCCTGGTGCAGACCCTGCCCATAACAGGTGCTGTCATCGTGAGCACACCTCAGCAGGTGGCTCTTGCCGATGCCAGAAAGGGCATAAACATGTACACCAACGAGAAGGTGAACGTGCCCATCCTGGGCCTTGTGGAGAACATGGCATGGTTCACCCCCGAGGAGCATCCCCAGGAGAAATACTACCTCTTCGGTCGTGAGGGAGTGAAGACCCTGGCAGAGGAAATGAACGTCCCCCTCCTTGGCCAGATCCCCGTGGTGCAGAGCATCTGCGAGAATGGCGACGGCGGCACTCCCGTAGCGCTGGAACCGGGCAGCATCACTGGCCAGGCCTTCCTCCAACTCGCCGCCCGTGTAGTCACCGAAACCGACCGCCGCAACATCGAGCGCGAGAAGACAAAGATAGTGGAAATGAAGAAGTAACACAACAGCGCCAACTTACCACATCGGTAGGTTGGCGCTAGTATTTTAGTTTTCCGTTTCTGTTTGTCTTTGCGTTCTCTGTCGCGCGTAGCCAGCGACTACTCCAGCGACAGCGTAGTTTGCATTGAAAATTCTGCGTCCTTTGCGTCCTTTGCGTGAGATAAAGATAATAGCGTTTTGTTTTTCACGCAGAGTGCGCAAAGAGCGCAAAGTTTTATTCTCTTTCGTGTTTCACGCTTGCGCTGGAGGGGTCGCAAACTTCGTTACGACAAGAGTGCGCAGAGAGTTTATCCACCCCCTCCCCCCTTCGGGGTACTCTCTCCGAGCCCGACGTTAAACTGGGGAGTTTAACCTTCATAAGGCACAAAATGACATTGAGTCATTTTTCTAAAGGCCTTATTCACCCTGTCTCAGGGGGAGAATCAGTTACTACCGGGGACGGGTACACACCATACTGACTGTCCCCCTGAGACAGGCGGGACGAGGAGCGAAGCGACGGAGGGGGTGGATAGTTTTCCGTTTCTGTTTGTCTTTGCGTTCTCTGTCGCGCGTAGCCAGCGACTACTCCAGCGACAGCGTAGTTTGCATTGAAAATTCTGCGTCCTTTGCGTGAGATAAAGATAGTAGTGTTTTGTTTTTCACGCAAAGACCGCAGAGAGCGCAAAGTTTTATTCTCTTTCGTGTTTCACGCTTGCGCTGGAGGGGTCGCAAACTTCGTTACGACAAGAGTGCGCAGAGCGTTGGATTAAACATGAATTTTCCGTTTCTGTTTGTCTTTGCGTTCTCTGTCGCGCGTAGCCAGCGACTACTTCAGCGGCAGCGTAGTTTGCTTTGGAAGTTCTGCGTCCTTTGCGTCCTTTGCGTGAGATAAAGATAGTAGCGTTTTGTTTTTCACGCAAAGACCGCAGAGAGCGCAAAGTTTTATTCTCTTTCGTGTTTCACGCTTGCGCTGGAGGGGTCGCAAACTTCGTTACGACAAGAGTGCGCAGAGAGTTTATCCACCCCCTCCCCCCTTCGGGGTACTCGCCCCTGTCTCAGGGGGAGAGTCAGTTACAACAGAAAACCTGCGCTAACCAACTGTCCTTCTGAGACAGGTGGGCGAAGAGGGTCTTTAGAAGATTGACTGGGATGTCAATCTGTGCCTCGTGAGGGTCGCAATCCCCATTGCGACGTTGGGGGACTGCGTGCAGCGTCCGAATAACCAACAAAATAAAACACCAGGCGGACGCTGCACGCCGCGTCCCTACTTTTTACCTTTCACTTTTCACTTTTCACTTTTCACCTCTTCCTTAATCCATTCCTCGTGTCTCTTTATCTTCCAGCCGAAGGCGGCGTGGATGATGGACATCAGGGGGGGAGAGCAGGCAGAAGAAGGTGTAGGGCAGATAGGTGAGGGTGGCAACGCCGAGCACGGTGGCCTGTGTCATGCCGCAGGTGTTCCAGGGGATGAGTACCGAAACCACTGTGGCGCTGTCCTCGGTGGAGCGGGACAATAGGCGTGATTCGTAGCCCTGGCGTGTGTACTCGTCCTTGAACATGTTGCTCGAAAGGATGATGGAAATGTACTGGTCGCCCGTCATCAGGTTCATGGCAATGCCGTTGAACACGGTGGAGCAGACAAGACCGAAGCGCGTCTTCATGAAACGGCGGAACACGGCCTCGAGGAAACTCTTCAGCATGCCGCACGATGTCATAGCACCACCGAACACCATGGCAGAGAGAATCAACCATATGGTATCCATCATGCCACCCATGCCTCGGGTGGAGACAAGGTCGTTCAAGAGTGCATTGCCCGTGTCTACTGATGTGGAGTTGGCAAAAGTGGTGATGATGCCACGATAAAGCGCCTCGAAGGAGTACGAACCGTCGGCAGAACCTCCTATCTGCATCAGTATGCCTCCCTGGAATACTATTGCCAGGATGATGGCCATGATGTAGGAGAGGAAAAGCACTATGAGGGTGGGAACCTTCTTGTAGATGAGCACTCCGGTGAGTACGGGCACAAGGAGCAGCCATGGCGAGATGCAGAAGGTGTTGTTCAATGCCTCGGTGTATGTATCGACCGATTCCGTCAGGTTGCTGCTGCCTATCCATATGCCTGCAATTCCGAATATTACCAGCGAAATGAACATGCTGGGCAGGGTGGTAAGAAGCATGTAGCGGATATGCTGGAAGAGCGGTGTGCCGCTACTGGAACTTGCCAGCACGGTGGTGTCGGATAGCGGCGAGATCTTGTCGCCGAAGTAAGCGCCGGAGATGATGGCACCTGCCGTCCATCCGTCTTCAAATCCCAATGCCCTGCCAATGCCTATAAGTGCTATGCCTATAGTGGCAATGGTTGTCCACGACGACCCCGACATCAGCGATACCAGGGCGCAGATGAGGCACGAGGAAAGCAGGAAGACCGCAGGGTGTATCATCTGTATGCCATAGCAGATTAGCGTGGGCACAATGCCGGAAATCATCCACGAGGCCGAGAGCATACCGATGAGCAGGAGAATACAGATGGCGATGGCGCTTTCCTGTAATTTCTCAGAAATGCTTTTTTCTATGGTGCTCCACTTTACGTGGCACACCCCCATGCCCAGGGCAATGCACACTCCGCTGGCGGTGAGCAGGACTATCTGCGATGGACCGCCCAACGAATCACTTCCGAAGACAAAAAGTGTGCACGATAGCAGTGCAATGAGGGTGATAAAAGGTATGGCGCTGAGCCACGCAGAGGGTTTGATGGGGGCGGTGTCGTTAGACTTGTTGAAAGACATGTTTTTTGGGGTTGTTATAAAGCAAGTAGGTTGTTATATACAAGTAGGGACGCTGCGTGCAGCGTCCGCCTTGTTTCTTATTTTGTTGGTTATTCGGACGCTGCACGCAGCGTCCCTACACCTTAGGAGTTTAATTTTCTTCGTATCAATGGGTTCGATGCTTGCTGATACGATATAGGACAGGTGCTTTCCTTTATTTTCCAGCATCAAGCCCGCTTCGCTTGTTGCGGCCATAGCTGCGGTATTCGTCGAACTCTATTTCCACTTCAGGCTCCTTCAGTTCTCCCTCGTGGGGCAGACGGAATGCCAGGTACTTGATGTCTATGCCACGTTCGCGCCACATCTGCTCGTAGTAGGTCTGGCGTGAGCGTGCCTCTGCGGTGTCCTCCCCCGTCTCGCTATAAAGGCTTCGGGTGCATACGAGGGGCTGGAGGCTGTTTGCCTTGAGCATCTCCTCGGTGTAGGTGAAGAGGAAGTTGGAATCGGTCTTCAGGTGCACGATGCCCTCGTCCTTCATAATCTTGCGATAGCGCTGGAGGAAATAGGTGGAGGTGAGTCGCTTGGTGGCCTTCTTCATCTGGGGGTCGGAGAAGGTGAGCCATATCTCGGATACCTCGCCGGGAGAGAAGAACTGGTCGATGAACTCAATGTTCGTGCGCAGGAACCCTACATTCTGCATTCCCATGCGCATAGCCTCCTGGGCGCCTGTCCACATGCGTGCACCCTTGATGTCCACGCCGATGTAGTTGTTATGGGGGTACAAGGCACCCATTCCCACGGTGTATTCGCCACGGCCGCAACCGAGTTCCAGGATGATGGGGTTGTCGTTATGGAAGAACTCCCGGTGCCAATCCAGGCGTACAGGTTCGTCTCCGGGGCGGTAGGGGCGCTC
The DNA here is from genome assembly GCA_045645225.1 of Bacteroidaceae bacterium. Classification (GTDB taxonomy): domain Bacteria; phylum Bacteroidota; class Bacteroidia; order Bacteroidales; family Bacteroidaceae; genus Physcousia. The sequence continues at coordinate 5,020 of JAZRII010000064.1, forward strand.
CACTACCAGAGGATTTGCCGCCATGTCGGCGAACTTGGCCAGTTTACCCTTTCCCATAGTCTACCTCATGCTAAAGGTTGTTGTTCCTATGTTCTGTCCGTCGCAGAAGATGTCCACACGGTATTCGCCAGCCGAAAGGCTTTCGGCAATGTCCCAGTATACGGTTACGGGCAGTTCCTCGCCGGTGTATTCAACTTCCTTGCTGATGCTGTATTGCAGGTCGCGGTTTTCGTACTGGAAGGTGCCGCCGCTGGTGAGGATTGCGCCGGTGGGAGTGGCGATGCGTACGTAGATGGTGCGCATGCCGGTCTGTGTGGTAACGTTGCGTGCCAGAGTGAATGAGATGACGAACTTCTTGGCCTTGCTGATCTTCTCCGTATCCTTGCCACGCTTGTTGTGGGCAATGGCGCTGAAGTTGGTTGCGTTGAGCTGGCTGGCTATGGCAACTTTCTCCACCAGCTGCTCTTTCTCGGTAGAGAGGTCAGTGATGTGTGCCTGTGCACGCTGGTTCTGGTTGCGGAGCTTGTCGTTGTCCACCTTCAGTGCCATGTTCTCGCGATTCAGCGAGTCAATCTGCATCACATAGTCCTTCAGTATGGCACGCAGGGTGGCAAGTTCCTTCTTCAGGCGCATTATCTCGCGGGCGTTGTCGGCCTTTGTCTGCTTCAGTTCGGCAAGGAGCTTCTGCACGCGCTCCTGCTCAAGGGAAAGCTGGTTGATGAGCGAGTCGTTGTTGATCTGTGCCATCATCTCGTTGTACTGCATGGCAAACTGCTCGTACTCGTTCTCCATTTCGGCCTTGTCCATCTTCAGGACCTCTATCATCTGCTCGTTTTCTGCCTGGCGGGCCTTCATCTGTGTGTTCATGTAGATGAGTACGCCGATAAGCACGATGCACGCAACCGATGCGGCAATCAATAATACCTTTTTGTTGATGTATTCTCTCATGTTATGTGTTGTTTTTGCCCCTTGTGGGCGTGATTTGTCTACAAAGGTACAAATTATTCTAAAACTGAACAAATAATCCCCCGTTTATGCGCTAAAAACACCTCGTGCAAGGGTCTGTGGGCAGGTTATCCTGCATAAACGTCTTCTAAGTTGCTGATACGTAGCTACAAATGTTGTCAAAATAACGTTTTGGAAAACTTTTTCTCTAACCGAGCGCAAAAGATGACTGAATATCAATGCGATACAAAAGCAAATGGAAAACTTCTGCGTTTTAACGAGTCAAAAAGTTTGCTAAAATGGGGAAGTTTTTGTCTTTAAGTCTTGTGTCGTATTAGAGAAAGTCGTATATTTGCAACACTTTTTCGCGCTTTTGAAAACGGCGTCGGAAGAGCGAGAGAAATACACCTTATATATATAATAGAAACACACAAAACAAGCCCCCGAGTATGATACAGACAGTAGTTAAGCGCGACGGACGCATCGTTGGTTTCAACGAACAGAAGATAGGTGCCGCTATCCGTAAGGCAATGCTTACCACCGAGACAGGTGAGGACAGCGAGTTGATAGTAAAGATTACCGACCGCGTGAGCATCCGTGGCAAGTCGCAGATGACCGTGGAGGAAATCCAGGATATGGTAGAGGACGAATTGATGAAGTCAAGCCGCCCCGACGTTGCCAAGATCTACATCAAGTACCGCAGTGCCCGTACCATTGCCCGTAAGGCTAAGACCCGCGACATCTTCTTGGAGATTATTAACATCAAGAACAACGATGTTACCCGCGAGAATGCCAACATGAATGCCGACACACCTGCCGGCATGATGATGAAGTTCTCCAGCGAGACCACAAAGCCCTTCGTGGACGACTATCTGCTGAGCGACGAGGTGAAGGATGCCGTGAAGAACAACTACCTGCACATTCACGATAAGGACTACTATCCCACCAAGTCGCTGACCTGCGTGCAGCACCCCTTGGACCGTATCCTCAAGTATGGTTTCCAGGCAGGTCATGGCGAGAGCCGTCCTGCAAAGCGCATCGAGACTGCTTCTATTCTGGGCTGCATCAGCATGGAGACCGTGCAGAACGAGATGCATGGCGGTCAGGCCATCCCTGCCTTCGACTTCTATCTGGCTCCCTATGTGCGCAAGAGTTTCATCGAGGAGGTGAAGGTGCTGGAAGACTTGAATGCCGAGGACTATAGCGAACTGTACAATAGCGACATCGAGGACTTCATAGAGACTACCCTCACAGGTTTGGTTGGCCGCGAGCGCATCCGCCAGCATGCCATCAACAAGACCGTGGAGCGCGTGCACCAGTCCATGGAGGCATTCATCCACAATATGAACACTATCCACTCACGTGGCGGTAACCAGGTGGTATTCTCTTCTATCAACTACGGTACCGATACCAGTGCCGAGGGCCGTTGCATCATCCGCGAGTTGCTGAAAAGCACCTACGAGGGTGTGGGCAATGGTGAGACAGCCATCTTCCCCATCCAGATTTGGAAGAAGAAGCGTGGTGTGAGCTATCTCCCCACCGACCGCAACTACGACCTCTACAAGTATGCTTGCCAGGTAACTGCCCGTCGCTTCTTCCCCAACTTCATCAACCTGGACGCTCCCTACAACTACCACGAGAAGTGGGACATCAACGACCCCGAGCGCTACAAGTACGAGTGCGCCACCATGGGTTGCCGTACCCGTGTGTTCGAGAACCGCTTTGGTCCCAAGACCAGTATCGGCCGTGGCAACCTTTCTTTCTCCACTATCAACATTGTGCGTCTTGCCATCGAGTGCATGAACATCAAGGACAAGGACGACCGCATAGCAGCCTTCTTTGCAAAGTTGGACAACCTCCTGGAGGTTACCGCCCAGCAGTTGCACGACCGTATGGAGTTCCAGAAGACTGCCTTTGCCAAGCAGTTCCCCCTGCTCATGCGCGGCTTGTGGATAGGCAGCGAGAACCTCTCGCCCAACGATACCATCGCTCCCGTCATCAACCAGGGTACGCTGGGTATCGGTTTCATCGGTCTGGCAGAGTGCCTCATTGCCCTCACCGGCAAGCACCATGGCGAGAGCGAGGAGAGTCAGGAACTCGGTTTGAAGATTGTTACCTACATGCGCGACCGTGTAGTGGAGTTCTGCGACCGCTATCAGCACAACTACAGCGTATTGGCAACTCCTGCCGAGGGACTTTCCGGTCGCTTCACCAAGTATGACAAGAAGAAGTTTGGCATTATCCCAGGCATTACCGACAAGGACTATTATACCAACTCCAACCATGTGCCCGTGTACTACAAGTGCTCTGCCTTGCACAAGGCTCAGATCGAGGCTCCCTACCATGCACTCACCGGCGGTGGACACATCTTCTACGTAGAGATAGACGGCGATGCCACACACAACCCCGAGGCAGTGATGAACATCGTGGACATGATGGACAAGTTCAACATCGGTTACGGTTCAGTTAACCACACACGCAACCGTTGCATGGATTGCGGCTACGAGAATGCCGAGAAGGTAATGGATGAGTGTCCCAACTGCGGTAGCCACAACATTGACCGTCTCCAGCGCATCACCGGTTACCTCGTGGGTACCACCGACCGCTGGAACAAGGCCAAGTTAGCAGAGTTGAACGACCGTGTGATACATAAGTAATATACCTTATATATAATATATAGGCAGACAGACCAAGCATGTCATCAGAGTGCCGTCTGTCTGCCTTTTTTCTTGCAGATATGAACTTGCGAGTATTGGATATTTTGGAAGATACTACGGTGGACGGACCAGGTTTCCGTACGAGTATCTATTTGGCGGGATGCCGCCACCATTGCCCTGGGTGTCATAATCCCGAGTCGTGGAACGAAAGCGGGGGAGAGGAGGTGTCGGTGGACGAACTGATGCGTGTTATCGTAAACGACCCCTTTGCCCATGTTACTCTCTCCGGAGGCGACCCTCTTCTTCAGGCAGAAGGGTGTGCCGAACTTGCCCGTAGGGTAAAGACTGAAACCGACAAGACCATCTGGTGCTATACCGGCTATACATGGGAGACCCTATTGGCCAAGAACGACCCTGTAGTCATGTCTTTGCTGGAGAATCTGGATGTCCTTGTTGACGGTCCCTTCATCCAATCCCTGCGTGATACGAGCCTCCTTTTCCGAGGCTCTTCCAACCAAAGGCTGATTGACGTACAGAAGTCGCTCTCCTCGGGGCACGTGGTAGAATGGCATAGATAAAACTTCTGTTTTCTTGCACAGATGTGTTCTATTTGGTGCATGAAAAGTGTGTTTTTAACCCTTTCAAGTATTTATTGGAAAAAAAGTCGTACCTTTGCCCCCGAATGCGTATCCGTGTTCGGGGGCTTCGTTTTGTGCTCCGGCATTTTGAGGCCATTGATTGAAAGAATACTAAATTCAAAACGGTATAAACATATGAGTAACAAGGAAAATTCTGTTCGTATACAGACATCAATACTGAATCCCTACGAAAAGAAGGCCCTCATCTGGATGGCAGAGCGTCTGCCCAGTTGGGTTACATCGGACATGCTTACTTGGTTCAGCCTGTTTGCAGCAATGCTGATAGCAGCAGGTTATCTGCTCACAAACTATGACCCCGCATGGTTGTGGCTCGCATCTCTGGGCTACGTGCTCCATTGGGTGGGTGACTCGCTGGACGGCACCATAGCCCGTGTACGTAACCAGTCACGTCCCTTGTATGGTTTCTACATCGATCACAACATGGATTGCGTGGCAGAGTTCTTCATCTTCGGTGGTCTTGGTTTCTCTGCCTACATGCACTTCTGGATGGGCCTGCTGCTGTTCTGCGTGTATCTCGGTATGGAGGTCTATGTGATGATTTGTGCACATTTGAAGAACGAGTTCAAGCTGACATACGGCAAGTTCGGTCCCACCGAGTTGCGTGTCATGATGATTATCCTGAACACCATCTGGTTCTTCGTTGAACCTCTGCACACGGTTTCTGTTCCTGTTACCGTAGGTCCTTTGAGCGGTACTCTGCTCAGTATGGACTTTGCCGGTTTTGTGGTTCTGGCCATACTTGTCTTCACCTACTTCAGCAGTCTGATAAAGGACGGAAGGTACTTTGCCAAGATTGATCCGCTCATCAAGAAGAAATAAAAACGGAATATTTATGAGGAGGAGGGCAAGTGTGTCCCTCCTCTTTCTGTTTTTTCATACATATCTGCGGACCTTCCTGTCCGCCGAAAAAAATACTGAAGAAAATGGAAAAGTTGGTCAGATACCTCAAGTTTATGCTCTCCACCCTTGGCGGCACGGCGGTGGATTGCGGTGTGATGTGGCTTCTGGCAGAAGTGCTCTTTGCCGAATCCGAGATTGTGGGCCTTTTCATAGCACCTACAGTCTCATTTGAATGTGCTGTGCTCACCAACTACACCCTTGCCTACTTCTTTGTATGGAAGGACAGGGTGGGAGAGCGCTCTGCCCGAGGATTCTGGCACCGTTTCCTTCCCTATAATGTTTCATGCATTGCAGCCTTCCTCATCAAGATGGTCCCTTTCATTCTCATCCGCCATTTTGCCGGGCTCAATGTTGTCCTTTGCAACCTCATTGCCCTCGTCTTCTCCGGCATCTTCAATTTCGTCATGAACGAATGGGTGATATTCAGGAAACGCAAAACTTGATGAACGTAAATCTAACCTCTCTCGTCCGCTCTCCTCTACGTCATCTGTGAGAGATAAGGATAAGAGTGATTTGTTTAATTCTGTCTTTTGAGAACCAAGGGGAGGATGCCTGCTTTATTCTGTTCTTTTCAACCTCAGTGTCTTCTCGCAGTATTCCACAACGGCAGGGCGGTGGGTGATGAAGAGGATGGTCTGGTGCTTCTCCTTGGCTTGCAGGGCAATGTTTTCTATCAGTTGGCGCTCTGTTTCGGTATCCAGGGCGCTGGTGGCTTCGTCCAGCAGGAGGATGTTGCCTTGGCGCAGGAGGGCGCGGGCAATGGCAATGCGCTGGGCCTGACCTTCCGACAGACCGGTTCCGCCTTCGCCGCAGACGGTGTCCAGGGCATCGGGGAGCGAAAGGATGAAATCGGCACATGCCATGTCGATGGCTCTGTGCATATCCTCTTCGGTGGCGTCGGGGTTGCCCAGAAGCAGATTGTCGCGGATGGTGCCGCTGAGCAGGGTGTTGCCCTGGGGAACGTAGACAAGGTTGCAACGGGTGTCGGGAGATGCCGTAGCAGAAGAGTTCTCGTCGTAGAACTCCACACGTCCTTGCGTGGGGGAGAGCAGAGCCAGGATGAGGCGTATGAGCGTTGTCTTGCCGGCACCAGTTTCGCCTAGGATGGCTGTTGTGCTGCCCGGAGTGAAGTCGAAGGAGAAATTGTCCAGAATATTGCGGTGCCCGTCCTGATAGCGGTAGGTGACGCTGCTTAGGCGTATGCCGGCCCCGTGGGGGAAGAGCTGCTTTTGGGTGGTCTCCTCCATGGGAGTCTGTTCCAGTTGTTCCATGCGCTCGGCTGCTGTGAGTGCTCCGATGATGGTGGGCACGAAGCGCGTCATCTCGCGGAACGGACCTTGTATCTGACCAACCAACTGTATGAACGCCAGCATGGTACCGTATGTTATGGCACCGGCATCCAGACGGTAGACACCCCAGATGAAGGTGAGCAGGTAGCCAGCCGTGAAACCGAGGTTGACGGTGAGATTGCTGAAACTGGAAAACAGGGTCTTGTGCTTTACCTGGTCCTGCAATCTGCCCTGAGTCTGCGACAGACGGTCCACCATGCCATCGGTCTGTTCCAGGGTCTTCAGTACCATGCGGTGCTGGATGCTCTCTTGCAGGATGCTTTGTATGCGGCTGTCTGTGTTGCGTATCTCACGTGTCAGCACTCTCATCTTCTTGATGTATATCTTGCTGAGCAGCAGGAAGAGCGGTGCCAGAACCAAGACTATAAGTGCCAGCCATGGGTCGAAGTGGAAAAGGTAGAGGAAGGCGAAGACCAGGCGCACGCAGACGCAGAGGGCGGCAGGCAGGGTGTCGGTGATGACGGAGGTGATTTCGTTGGCGTCGCGTATCAGGCGGTTCATCACGTCGCCCGAGTGGAACTGCTCCTTGCCCTTCCACACGCTGTGCATGAGTCTGGCAAACGCCCTAAGCTGCATCAGGTTCTGGCTCTTTACACCCAACAGGGCGCTGCTCCATTGGCGGGCAAAGGAAATGGAGATGTTTGTCAGCCCTATGCCAATAAGCAGTGCGCACCCCATCCATAGCGGATGTGCGCTTTCGCCGGTTGCTGTGTCTATAGTCATCTTTGTTGCCCAGATGAAGGCAAAGTCCATGGCTACGACAATCAGCCCAAGGACGATGTTCACTATGGACTTCATTCTGATGCCGTGGCTTGTTCTCCAGAACCAGGCAAACAGGTGGCTTATCTGTTGGGGTGTTGCCATATTCGTGTTCTATTCTCTGGAATCTGCTCCCCACATGAGTTTGTCTCTCAGTGTGGAGAAGAAGCTGCCCTTGCTGCGCTTGAGCACGTTGATGGTGTAGGGAGCCTTGCGTATGGTTATGGTTGTATCCTCGGTGGCAGATTCGCTACGCCCGTCCACGGAAAGCAGGAAGTTGTGCGAACGGCTTTTCACCTTCATGCGTACGATGGCATCGGCAGAAAGTGTCAGGGGGCGTACTGTCAGCGAGTGTGGCGCTACCGGAACCAAGCCAATGATTTTTGTACCGGGCACTATGATGGGACCGCCTACGGACAGGGCATAGCCGGTACTTCCTGTTGAGGTGTTCACAATAAGGCCGTCGGCCTGGTAGGTGGTGAGGAACTCCCCGTTTATCTCCACGTCGATGCTGATCATTGAGGAGATGTCGTGCTTCAGCACCGCTACTTCGTTCAGGGCGTAGGGATAGCCCTGTATGTCATCACCATCCTTTTCCACCATCAGCACCGTGCGCTCCTCAATGCGGTAGGTGTCGTTGTAGATGTGGTCGATGGCAGATGCTATGTCTTCTGCCTGGTAGTCAGACAGAAATCCCAACCGGCCCATGTTTATGCCAAGGATGGGCATACCTTTGTCGCCCACGCGTCGGGCGGCCTCCAGGAATGTGCCGTCGCCACCCATGGAGATGACGAAGTCGGCATGGAAGTCGTTACCTTCAATCAATGCCTCTGGAGTTACTAAGATGCCCAGTTTGTCGGTGAGGTATTCATAGAATTGCCTGTCGATAAGCAAGGACGCGCCACGCTCCAAGAGTATGCCGAGGAGTTGCTCTATGCATGCCGATTTCTTTGCCTGGTATGTGTTGCCGAAGATGGCAAAGCGAAGTTTCTTCATTCGTGTTGTATATGTCTTTCGTGCGCAAAGTTACGATTATTATTTATATTCCTTCGTTCTTTTAGCGAATTTCATTATCTTTGTACGCTATAAAACTTAACAAACTTAGAATACTATGATTTACCAGTTCTTAGCAACAGGCTTTGAGGACATTGAGGCATTGGCACCTCTTGACATTATAAGACGTGCTGGTTTGGACATCACTACAGTAAGCATTACAGATGAAAAAGTAGTATATAGCGCCCATGGTGTGGGAGTGGTGGCTGATGCCATTCTTTCAGAAGTGGACCTGGCTGGTGCCGACATGCTCGTTCTGCCAGGAGGACTGCCCGGCAGTACCAATCTGGACGAGTGTGAGCCCTTGCGCCAGGCCATCCTGAAGCATCATGCCGAGGGCAAACCCCTGGCAGCTATATGTGCGGCGCCCATGGTGTACGGTCATTTGGGTATTCTGGAGGGTGTGAAGGCAACATGCTATCCCGGTGTGCAGGGAGAGTTGAAGGGTGCCGAGTACACCGCCGACATTGTTACCAAGGACGGTCAGTTCATTACCGGCCGTGGTCCAGCCGCCGCCATGGAGTTTGGCTATGCCATTGCCGAGCACTTCCTGGGCAAGGAGGCTGTTGCTCCCTTGCGCGAGGGCATGATTTACAATCAGTTGCTTGGGTTGTAGCCCGTCAGGCATGAAGGTCCTTTGGAGAAACCGTATTTGAACAACTTTCATCTTTTTTGTGGGCGCTCCTCTTCTTGAAACAGAGTTGACGTATCTGCCGGGTATCGGTCCGAAGCGTGCCGAAACCTTGCAGAAGGAACTGGGTCTTAAGACCTGGGGCGACCTGCTGTACTATTTCCCCTACAAGCACATAGACCGGAGCCGTCTGTATCGTACGTCGGAACTTACTTCCAACATGCCCTTTGTGCAGATTCGCGGACAATTCATCAGTTTCGAGCAGATGGGCGAGGGCAGAAGGAAACGCCTTATAGGGCATTTTACTGACGGGTACGGCTGGGTGGACTGCGTTTGGTTCAACTCCCAGCAGTATATACTGAAGACGGTGAAGCTGCACGCCGACTATATCGTCTTCGGCCGTCCGTCGCTCTTCAACGACAGGATAAACCTCACGCATCCCGACATAGACCCTGCCGACACGCTGATGCTGAGCAAGATGAGCATGCAGCCGTACTATCAGACAACGGAGCGTATGAAGAAGGCTGGACTCTCCTCGCGCACACTGGAGAAGTTTACAAGCACCCTTTTGCGTCAGATACAGGTGGGGGCGATACCAGAGACCTTGCCTCGCCACTTGTTGGAACGCTTGTGCATGGTGTCGCTGGACGAGGCTCTGCGTGCGGCACACTATCCCTCTACCGCCAACGAACTTGCACAGGCCAACTATAGGTTGAAGTTTGAGGAACTCTTCTACGTGCAGCTTTCCATCCTTCGTTATGCCCGTGTGCGCCAGGGCGTTATCCGCGGACATGTGTTCAACAGGGTGGGGGAGTATTTCAATGGTTTCTACAACAATAACCTTCCCTTTCAGTTGACAAGGGCGCAGAAGAAGGTCATCCGTGAGATGCATGCCGATATGAAATCCGGCCGGCAGATGAACCGCCTTGTGCAGGGCGATGTCGGGTCGGGCAAGACCATGGTGGCGCTCATGACCATGCTCATAGCTCTGGACAACGGATTCCAGGCTTGCATTATGGCACCAACCGAGATACTTGCCGAACAGCACTTTGCCACTTTCCAGAAGATGCTGGGTACGATGTCTGTACGTGTGGAACTGCTTACGGGTATGGTAAAGGGCAAACGTCGCAAGGCCGTTATGGAGGGCTTGCAGACGGGAGAGGTGCAGATACTAGTGGGCACACATGCCGTGATAGAGGACAATGTGCAGTTCCGCAACCTCGGTCTTGTTGTCATCGACGAGCAGCACCGCTTCGGTGTGGCTCAGCGTGCCAAGTTGTGGGAAAAGAATCTTACACCGCCACATGTGCTGGTGATGACGGCAACGCCCATACCGCGCACTCTTGCTATGACGCTGTACGGCGACCTGGATGTCTCCATCATCGACGAACTTCCCCCAGGGCGAAAACCTATACAGACGATGCACATGTATGACAATAATCCCGACAAACTCTATCGTGGCATCAACCAGCAGATTCAGGAGGGACGGCAGGTCTATATGGTGTATCCTTTGGTCAAGGAGAGCGAGAAGCTTGACTTGAAGAACGTGGAGGAGGCATACGTGCATTTGCAGAAGATTTTTCCCCAGTATCGCATCAGCATGGTGCACGGGCAGATGAAACCCGTGGACAAGGATGCCGAGATGCAGCGCTTTGTCTCTGGGGAGACGCAGATACTGGTGGCTACTACGGTTATCGAGGTTGGTGTGAACGTGCCCAATGCCTCGGTGATGGTAATACAGAATGCCGAGCGCTTCGGCCTGTCGCAATTGCATCAGTTGCGCGGACGTGTGGGGCGTGGGGCAAGCCAGAGTTACTGTATTCTGGTAACCAAGTACGAACTGTCCAAGGAAACGCGCCGCCGCATAGACATAATGACAGAGACCAACGACGGATTCGAGATTGCCGAGGCCGACCTCCGCTTCCGTGGTCCTGGCGACCTGGAGGGAACCCAGCAGAGCGGCATAGCCTTCAACCTCAAACTGGCCAACCTTGCCCGTGACGGACAGATTGTGCAGTTGGCACGTGAAACGGCATCTTCTGTATTGGATGCCGATCCGACATTGTCCCTGCCCCAGAACCAGATAATGGTGGAGCGCATGCGCTATTTGAAGCGCGACGAGATGGACTGGAGCAGTATCAGTTAAAAGACGGTGAGCGGTGAACGGTGAGCGGACGGACTCTCCCCCAGCCCCTCTGCAAGAGAGGGGAGTAGATACTGTTAGGAAGCGAGCGGTGAATGGTGAATGGTGAATGGTGAGCGGTGAACGGTGAGCGGATGAACGTTTAACGGTGAGCGAAGCTGTTCTCTTTGCTCATTACTCACTACTCTTTGCTCTTTGCTCTTTCCTCTTTGCTCTGTTTCTGTGCTAATAGGTGTTGTTTTAACGCTTTTTGCTCCTAAAAGCACCTGTTTTAGCGATTTATATGTAATATAATTATTGGATTTTCAAATAATTGTTGTACCTTTGTCGCTGTATTGGGGTAATTGTGCCCTATTGATTATAGAGAAAACTTAGATTTAATATGTTGGAAAGAACACTCGTACTGCTCAAGCCTTGCACTATGGAGAGAGGTCTCATGGGCGAAATAATCAACCGTTATGAGAAGAAGGGCTTGCGCATTGCAGGTATGAAGATGATGCAACTGGATGACGCTATTCTGGCGGAACACTATGCACATCTTGTAGATAAGCCCTTTTTTGGAATACTTAGAGACTCAATGAAGAGAACACCGGTTGTGGCAATGTGCCTGGAAGGTGTGGATGCTATCTCTGTGGTAAGAAAGATGACTGGCAGCACCAATGGACGCAATGCCGATCTCGGTACCATTCGTGGCGACTACTGCATGAGCAACCAACAGAACATCGTTCATGCTTCCGACTCCCCCGAGGCAGCACAGGCAGAACTGAACAGGTTCTTTCGTCCCGAGGAAATCTTCGATCTTGGCGACCTGAATATGCCCCGCCTTTATGCTCTGGATGAGGTTTGATTTGAGAGAGAAACAATAACATAGAATACAGAATAGAACTAATACCAACCACTTAAACAACTTAATACACCAATGCACTTCTTTAAGACCACCGAAAAGAAAAGAACACTGATGTTATCGGTGCTGGCAATGTTCTCCTTCGTGACATTTGCCCAGGACCAGTTGGCCAGCGTGGCCCCCATAGACAAGCGTATGCGTGCCATAGACTCTATTAGCATTGCCAAGATGCTGGAGAAGGAGGCTGTGGATTACTCTGGCATGGCGCTCTATCCCGATTGGAACAATACCTACACCACCAGCTATGGTGTGGAAATGCCCAAGGAGTACAAGATTGACCTGCGCGACTTCCACTTCCCTTGCGAGAGCCGTCGTGTGACAAGCAGCTATGGCTACCGCCGCTCTTTCCGTCGCAACCACTATGGCACCGATATTAAGGTGTATGTGGGCGATACTATCCGCTCTGCCTTCTCTGGCAAGATTCGTATTGTTGCCAACCAGGGCAGAAGAAAAGGATACGGCAAGTATGTGGTTATCCGCCATCATAATGGTCTGGAAACAGTTTATGGCCATCTGAGCAAGCAGTTGGTTGTGGAGGACCAGGAGGTTAAGGCTGGCGAACCCATCGGCCTGGGTGGCAATACCGGTCGCTCCACTGGCAGCCATCTGCACTTCGAGACACGCTTTCTGGGCAAGTTCATCGACCCCGAGAAGATGTTTGACTTCACAGCACAGGACGTTCTGGCCGACTACTACCTGTTCTCATCTGTAGGCCGCAGCCGTCTGCTTACTTCCGAAGAAAGCCAGAAATTGCCTGGCAACGAGGTGCTGGCATCCGTTGGTGGTCCTACCTTCGAGGCCGACAAGGCAGAGCAGAGCAAGAGATTCCAGGAGGAGCGCCGCCAGTCCTTGCGCGCAAGCGTTCACAAGGTTGCCAAGGGTGAAAGTCTTTCTACCATTGCACGCAAGCGTGGCACTACTGTTGCCAAACTTTGTAAGCTGAACAATATCAAGACAACTACCGTTCTTCGTGTAGGCCAGATCTTGAAGTGCTCGTAAAACGGACATCATGTCTTCCCCAGAAATAGCGCCTCGGTGCGTTAAGGCAGACAATGGTGAATAAAGAAATGAAACAGGAAGAACCGGTCCCCGGCCGGGGATTGGTTCTTTATCATATAAAGGGTTTTCATCCCAATTATATATATAATGAACACGCGCGAACAATTTGAAGCAGTGATGCAGGAATGCCGCACTCTCTTCTCCAAGAAACTCCACGACTATGGGGCGGCTTGGCGCATAATGCGCCCGGAGTCGGTAACAGACCAGATATACATCAAGGCCAACCGCATCCGCAGCATCGAGCAGAAGGGCGTGACTATGGTGGGCGAAGGTATACGTCCGGAGTTCATTGGCATTGTAAACTATGCCTTGATCGGACTTATCCAGCTGGAACTTGGTGCCGCCGATGTTACCGATGGCATGACGCCTGAACAGGCCTTGGCAGAGTACGACCGCCATGCACAGGAATGCTTTGAGTTGATGCTGCGCAAGAACCATGACTACGATGAGGCCTGGCGTGCCATGCGCATAAGCAGCTACACCGACCTCATACTGATGAAGATATTCAGAACCAAACAGATCGAATCTCTCAGCGGAGAGACACTGGTGTCAGAGGGCATAGATGCCAACTATATGGACATGCTCAACTATGCCGTGTTCGGTTTGATTAAATTGACATTCGGTGAAGAATAGCAGACTCTTCTCCGTGTTGCGCTGGCTTCTGGTCAATGCATGCCGCATGCTCCTTTCTGTTGCCCTGATATTCTCAGGTGCGGTGAAGATGATAGACCCCAGAGGCACGGAGTACAAGATCAAGGACTATGCCCTGGCCTTCGGTTTGGACGACATGCTGGCTTTGTATATGCCGCTGCTGTTGAGCATGGCGTTGGCATTGACGGAATTCTGCCTGGGTGTAAACCTACTCTTCGGCAGTAACAGGCGTTGGACATCACGTGTGGTGCTCGTTGCATTTGTGCTCTTCACCCCGCTTACGCTTTATCTGGCAATAGAGAACCCGGTCAGCGATTGCGGATGCTTCGGCGATGCATGGGTGCTGACGAACTGGCAGACGTTCGGGAAAAACGTGCTCCTGCTGGCATGTGCTGCCGTAGTGTGTGTGTGGTACAGGATGCAGACGCGCCTTGTCAGTGAGCATGCACAATGGCTGGTAAATCTGTACACCTGGATGTATGCATTCGTCCTGACATTGTATTGCGTATACACGTTGCCTGTCATAGACTTCCGGCCTTACCACATTGGTTCCGACTTGAAAGCCCAGATGCAGTGGGACGATACCGACCGTGTTCCTCCCATAAGCGACCTGTTCATTGCCGACCCAGAAACGGGAGAGGATATGACGGACAGTATAGTTGCCGGGGCAGGATGGAAGTTCCTGATAGTCGCGCCCAGGCTGGAAAGTGCAGATGACGGAGTAATGGACAAGCTGGCGGAACTGACCGAATACTGCGACGAGCATGACTATAGGCTGGTAGCATTGACGGCAAGCAGTGATAGCCTTATAGAACACTGGAGGGATATAACAGGCGCAGAATATCCGTTCCTCGTGGCCGACGAGATACCTCTGAAGACCATGGTTCGCAGCAATCCAGGCCTGATACTCCTTGAGGGTAGTGTGGTGGCAAACAAATGGGCATCCTCGCAGATTCCAGGGGCATCCCAACTGGCAGCGCCTCTGGAGGATATGAGTTGGGTGAGACAGGAAAAGTCCACATACGTGCAGAGATTCATGCTCCTTCTGTCATGGTATGTAGTTCCGTTGCTCATTCTCACCATATTGGACAAAATATGGCTGGGTATAAAAACTATTAGAGAGAGAAAGAAAAAAGATATATAAACCAATTAAAAGTTATTGAAAATGAGAAAGCACATTGTAGCAGGTAACTGGAAGATGAACAAGAGCCTGCAGGAAGGAGTAGCACTGGCTACCGAACTGAAGGACATGTTGGCTGCTGAGAAGCCCAATTGCGAGGTTATCATCGGTACTCCCTTCATCCACTTGGCTACCGTTAGCGAGTTGCTGAAGGACAGCGTTATCGCTGTTAGCGCAGAGAACTGTGCAGACAAGGAGAGCGGTGCATACACTGGCGAGGTTAGCGCTTCTATGGTTAAGAGCACTGGTGCCGAGTACGTAATCCTGGGCCACTCAGAGCGTCGCGAGTACTATCACGAGACTCCCGAGATCCTGAAGGAGAAGGTTGACCTGGCTTTGGCTAATGGTCTGAAGGTTATCTTCTGTATCGGTGAGAGCCTGGCAGAGCGTGAGGCTAACGAGCAGGAGGCTGTATGTAAGGCTGAGCTGGCTGGCAGCGTATTCCACCTGACCGCAGAGCAGTGGAAGAACGTTGTTATCGCTTACGAGCCCATCTGGGCTATCGGTACCGGCAAGACCGCTACTGCTGAGCAGGCTGAGGAAATCCACGCTTACATCCGTTCTTGTGTTGCTGAGGTTTATGGTGCTGAGGTTGCAGAAGAGACCAGCATCCTGTATGGTGGTTCTTGCAAGGCAAGCAACGCTCCCGAACTGTTCGGCAAGCCCAACATCGACGGTGGCCTGATTGGTGGCGCTTCTTTGAAGGCTGACGACTTCAAGGGCATCATCGACGCTTGGAACTAATACATAAATAAATATGGAGGGATAGCGGCTGTAGATTCTTCTATGGCCACTATCCCCTCTCGTTTTCCACCAATTCAATATTCTATGAAGATACGTTTCTTCATCTTGGTGCTTCTTTCCTTTGTTGCTGCCTTATCGGCATCCGCGCAGACAGACACCACTTTCATCGGTTCGCCTGCTCCAGACTCCCTTCAAAAGGAAGTCAAGGACAGTGTTCCGCCCAAACGAATCCGCATAAACGGATTCCGTGTACAGGTATACTACGGAGGCAACAACCAGAAGTCAAAGCAGCAGGCCCGCCAGATGGCCGAGCGCGCGAAGATATGGTTCGAGGAACTTCCCGTATACACCAGTTTCTCGTCACCTCACTGGATTTGCCGTGTGGGTGACTTCCAGACTCGTGAGGAGGCAATGGAGGTACTTACTGCCATGCGCGAATCAGGCAGATTTCCCAGGGCTATCATCGTAAAGAGCAAGATAAATATCTACGAACATGAACTCAGAAGAGAAGAACCAACTGACTCCTGCGCAACAGGAGATTCAACAGCATATAGCACGAATCCTGGAATTATTGGGCGAGGACCCGTCGAGGGAGGGACTCCTGAAGACTCCACTTCGTGTGGCCAGGGCAATGACTGACCTCACTCGTGGTTACGAGCAGGATCCAATTGCCATTCTTCAGAGTGCCATCTTTCACGAGGAGGGCTGCAACCAGATGGTCATCGTCAAGGACATCAATTTCTATTCTCTTTGCGAGCACCACATGCTTCCCTTCTATGGCCGTGTTCATATAGCATACATCCCCAATGGCGTAGTTACTGGCCTGAGCAAGATTCCCCGTGTGGTGGATGTATTCAGTCACAGGTTGCAGTTGCAGGAACGCCTTACCAAGCAAATTCGCGAAGCCATCCACGAGGCTCTGCATCCTCAGGGTGTTATGGTTGTGGTCGAGGCTCAGCACATGTGCATGCAGATGCGTGGTGTGGAGAAGCAAGGCAGCATCACCACCACCAGCGACTTCTGCGGTGCCTTCAACCAGGCCAAGACCCGCGAGGAGTTCCTTTCACTGATAAGGATGAGAGGGTGAAGACCCCCTCAGTCCCCCTGCAGGGGGAGGAGTTAACGGTGAGCGGATGAGCGATTAACGTTGACTTGCGTAGCTTGATGAACTTGCGACTGCTTTAGCTTGATGAGCGCAGGCGAATAATAATGATGACAATAAAGTAGGGACGCTGCGTGCAGCGTCCGCAGTTTTCCGTTTTCCGTTTTCACCTTTCCGTTTATCTAAGCACCCTGTCGCCACATTCTTTTGCCAGGCGCTTTTCGGCATCTTTCAGTTCCTTGTATTTTACAAGCAATTCGCGTCCCTGCTCCTTTGGTGTGGCAGGGTTTTTCATTTCTGCCATCACCCTTTCTATCTCTTTGCGCACGATGGAAATCTTCATGTCTGCCAGTACATGGGTGGTTAGTTCCATCAGCCTGTCGGCGTCGGTAGTTATCTGTTGTCCACGGGTGTGGTACTTGCTCAATTCCTCCTTGTCCATGCAAAGTTGGAAGGCTGCCTGCGACAATTGTGGGTTGTGGTGCCCAAGGAAATACTTCTCTGCCACAAAGCCTTCGTCGTGGATGTGCTCCATGGCTTTGTCCAGAATTACTTGTGCAGTAGGATGGTTGAATGTAAGTCCATCCTGGGCAAGAGAGTAGAAAATGAATTCAGCGACGGACAAAGGAACATTGTTGCCGTTTTCGTCCTCTGCCTCGCATACTATCTTTTCTCCATATCTTACTATCAGTTGTGCCAGAAGCAGTTCTGTTCCATGCGCAGCCTTGCTTTGTATGTGGGTTGCCTGCCCAGATTGGGATGCAGGAACAGGTTGCTGGCCCTTGCCATTGGTAGGAATGGCTTCGGTTGGCTGGATAGGTTGTGCTGGTTCTTCGCTTGGTACCCCCAACGGTGATGGACCGATTTCGTTGGGCAGGTTTTGTGTTGAGTTTCTTCGCTTGTATTCCTCCTCGCGGTTTTTGGACATCTGGTTCTGCACGGCACGGACAATCATTTTCTCGTCCATGCGCATGGTTTGTGCCGTTTCGCGGATGTAGAGCGAGCGGGTTATCTCGTCGGGGATGAAGGATATGCTGGTTACTATCTCTGCCACCAGGGCACTGAGTTTGCGAGGGTCGTTCTGCGCCTCGGCCAGTGCCAGATTGGTCTTGAACTTGAGAAAGTCCACCTGATGTTGTTCTACGTAGCGGCGGAAGTCCTCGGCATTGTGCTTGCGGGCAAAACTGTCGGGGTCGTCCCCGTCGGGCAAGAGCAGTATCTTCACGTTCATGCCTGCCGCCAGAAGCATGTCCGTGCCTCGCTGGGCGGCATGTATGCCGGCATCGTCACCGTCGTAGAGCAGGGTGATGTTGTTGGTAAAGCGGTGCAGGAGGTGTATCTGTTCCTTGGTCAGGGCAGTACCCGAGTTTGCCACCACGTTCTCTATGCCGCACTGGTGCATGGAGATTACGTCGGTGTAGCCTTCCACCATATACACCTGATCCATCTTCACGATCGCCTGCTTGGCTTGGTAGAGGCCGTACAGTTCGCGTCGTTTGCTATAGATGCTGGATTCGGGCGAGTTCTGGTACTTGACGGCCACGCCCTTGGTGGCGGCATCCAAGACGCGTCCGCCAAAGCCTGCCACCTTGCCGCCCACGGTGTACCATGGGAACATGACACGTCCCCAGAAACGGTCAACAACCGTGCCGTCCTCGCGCTTGATGGAAAGTCCTGTGCCCACGAGGAACTGCTCGCGATAACCCTCTTTCAGGGCTGCGCGGCTCATGGTGTCTCGTCCTTTAGGACAGAAACCCAACTGGAACTTCTCTATGATATCGTCGCGGAAACCACGTTCGCGGAAGTAGGCAAGTCCAATGGCACGTCCGTCCTGTGTGTTATGCATCTGGTCCTTGAACCATTTGAGCGCCCATTCGTTCAGGATGAACATGCTCTCGCGCTCCGTCTGTGCGGCACGCTCCTCGGCGGTAAGTTCCTTCTCCTCCACCTGTATGCCGTATTTCTTGGCCAGATAGCGAAGCGCATCGGGATAGGACAGTTGCTCGTGCTCCATGATGAAGCCGATGGGATTGCCACCCTTGCCACAAGCAAAGCACTTGCAATAGTTCTTGGCCGGGGAGACCATGAACGATGGCGTACGGTCGTCATGGAATGGGCAGAGGCCTTTGTAGTTGGCGCCTGACTTTTTCAGCGTGACGAAATCCGACACCACATCTACTATCTGTGCCGCCTCCTTTATCTTGTCTGTGGTTATTCTGTCTATCATATTCAGTGCAAAGTTAGACATTTTTGTGAAAGAATGTGATGATTGTGCTTAATAAATATTATCTTTGTGCTGATATTATAATAACGTAGCAATATGAAAAAGGAAATAGTAGAAAGATTCTTGAAATATGTTAGTTTCGACACCCAGTCAAGCGAGGAGGCTGAGGGCCGTTGTCCCAGTACAGAGAAACAGCTGCGTCTGGCAGAGTATTTGGTAGAGGAACTCAAGGAGTTAGGTATGCAGGAGGTAGAGATGGATGCTCATGGCTATGTCTTTGCCACACTTCCGGCCAGCGAGGGTATGGAGGAAGTGCCTGTGGTGGGTTTCATTGCACACATGGACACCAGTCCCGATTGCTCGGGTGCTGATGTAAAGCCACGCATCATAGAGAGCTACGATGGTACGGACATTGTGCTGGACGAGGCGGAAGGAATAGTTACACGCGTCAGCCAGTTCCCCGAACTCCTTGAACATAAGGGCGAGGACCTCATCGTTACCGACGGCCATACCCTGCTGGGTGCCGACGACAAGGCTGGTATAGCAGAGATAATGTCGGCAATGGCATATCTGTTGGCTCACCCTGAGGTGAAGCATGGCAAGGTGCGTGTGTGCTTCAATCCCGACGAGGAAATCGGTTGTGGTGCACATCTGTTTGATGTGGAGAAGTTCGGATGCCAGTGGGCATACACCATGGACGGCAGTGAGGTGGGAGAACTGGAGTACGAGAACTTCAATGCCGCCAGTGCCAAGATTGTGGTGAATGGCGTGAGTGTGCATCCTGGTTATGCCAAGGACAAGATGGTGAATTCCGCCCTGCTGGCCACGGAGTTTGCCCAGCAGATGCCGGAGAACGAGGTGCCTGAGCGCACTACGGGTTACGAAGGCTTCTTCCACCTGTACCAGATGCAGGGTGGGGTAGAGCAGGCAACTCTGACTTACATAATCCGCGACCACAACACGCAGATGTTCCAGATGCGCAAGCGCCTCATTCTGGACATGTGTGAGAGGATGAACGACAAGTACGGTCATGGCACCTTCCTGCCCGAGGTGAAGGATACCTATTATAATATGCACACCCAGCTGGTGGACAAGCCCCATATCACCGAAATAGCCCTGCGTGCCATAGAGGAGGCATGCGGATTTTCAAAGGTGGTCCCCATCCGTGGCGGTACTGATGGTGCACAGCTTTCGTTCAAGGGCCTGCCCTGTCCCAATATCTTTGCCGGAGGACTGAACTTCCACGGCCGGCACGAGTTCCTGCCCATTCAAAGCATGGAGAAGGCCATGCTGACGGTGGTGAACATCTGCCGTATAGTTTCGGAGAAGTACGCTTAAAGGCTTGGTGCAGACAGGGATGAAGAATGTATGCATGAAGGCCGTGGGCCTTGTGGCAGTAGGTTTGGGCTTGATGGGCATGTTTCTGCCCCTGTTGCCCACCACACCTTTCCTGTTGCTGGCAGCAGCATTGTTCTTCCGCAGTTCTCCGCGACTTTATGCCTGGCTCCTTGGGCATCGCACTCTTGGACCGTATATCCGCAACTTCCGCGAGCATAAGGCTATACCTCTGCATACCAAGGTAGTCTCCGTGTCGCTGGTGTGGATAACTTTATTGTATTGTGCCTTCGGTATGGGACTCCCTATGTGGCTTAGTGTTCTTCTTCTATTGCTGGCTGCCGCTATAACTTGGCACATACTTTCCTATAGAACGTTGAAGAAGTCTTGACGACATGATATCCCGTTGCTACCTTGAAATAACCAACGTATGCAATCTTGATTGCCTTTTCTGCCCCAAGACGGAGCGGAAGGGACGCACCATGTCTGTGGAGGAGTTTGATCTGCTTACAGACAGGTTGTCGGGCAGGATAAAGTTCCTGTATTTTCACCTGATGGGCGAACCTCTGATGCACCGTCATCTGCCAGAGTTTGTCCGTATGGCAAAGGCAAAAGGCTTTATCCCGGTGCTGACAACAAACGGCACTCTTCTGGACAGGGCCGGTGATGCCCTGTTGGAGGCCTTGCCCCACAAGGTACAGATATCCTTGCACTCGCACGAAGGCAATGGAAAGGATGCACCAGAGGAGTACATGCGTCAGGTTATGACCTTCGCGCAGAAGGCAGCACAGTTGGGGGTGATTGTTGTCTTGCGGTTATGGAATCAGGGAGGTTACGACAAGGACAACGAGCGTCTCCTGGACTTGGCATCAGAGTATGTGCCACGTCCATGGACGGAGCGCTATGATGGATGGAAGATGGCGGATAATATATATCTGGAGTACGACCACATCTTTGAGTGGCCTGACGAGGAACGTGAAGCCATCGAGACCGAGGAGGTTTTCTGCTATGCCCTGCGCAACCAGATTGGCGTACTCGTGGAAGGTACAGTAGTTCCCTGTTGTCTGGACCATAATGGCAATGTTCCTCTGGGCAATCTATTCCACCAGACTTTGGAAGAGGTGCTGGATTCCCCTCGTGCACGTGCTCTTTATGATGGCTTCACCCGCCATATTGCAACAGAACCTCTCTGCCAACGGTGCGGATATGCAGCCGTGACAAAGAGGTTCAGGAAAGGTTGAAAATTTTGGGGGACCCCCTCAGTCCCCCTGTAGGGGGAGGAGTAGAGAGGTGAGCGGATGAGTGGTGAGCGACGTTGTTTCTCCGTTTCCAGTTTTCGCCTTTGACTTGACTTAACGTCGACCCTTGGTTCGTCGAATCTTTTTACGCTCGGTAATGTAGGGCGAACGAGGTCCTTGGAAGATTGACTGGGATGTCAATCTGTGCCTCGTGAGGGTCGCAATCTCCATTGCGACGTAGGGGGGGACTGCGTGCAGCGTCCTCTTTGCTTATAGTTCTCGGGTGCTGCACGCAGCGTCCCTACTTTCCGTATACTTGCAGTTTTCCGTTTTGACTTCGTCGAGCCTGCTTCCACTCGGCAATTCAAACAAGTTTGATTGCTCTCGCTTATTCGCAGCCTTCCGTTTTCACCTTTCCGTTTTCCTACCATCCCGAAGTAGAACCGCCGCCACCAGTGCTGCCGCCTCCGAAGGAACCGCCCATGAAACCTCCGCCACCACCGCGACGGCCACCTCCAAGCATGGAACCCATCATCATGCCACCCATCATTGCACCAGTGTCGTCGTTGTTGGACTGGTGATATTCCTTGACAACGGTGTGACCGCAATGGGAGCAGAGCAGGGTCTTTTTGATTAACTTGCCCTTGCGTGTCGGGGTGCTTGTCTGGGAAACGAGTTTTAGGGCACCTGCCTTTGCGCACTTCGGGCAGGTATGCTCCTGACGGTGTATCAGCCAGATTGGAACAACGATGATGAACATGATGCCCACCAAGGTTAGGAGTATTTCCCACAAGGAGGCCTCCTCCTCTGTGTTGTCTGCCTTCATGGAACCGTCCAGCACGCTCACAACAGCCTTTGTGCCTTCCAGCATGCCCAGGTCGGTGTTTCCTTCGCGGAAATGCGGAATCATGTAGCGCGACTGTATGCGTTTGCACATGGCATCGGGCAGAATGCCTTCAAGGCCATAGCCTGTGGTAAAGCGTATCTTGCGCTGGTCTGCCACGTACACAATCAGCATGCCGTTGTTGCTTTCCTTGTTGCCTATGCCCCAGTGGCGGAACAGGTTGTGGGCAAAGTCGAAGATGTCATCCTGCCCTATGCTTGGCAGCATCACCACTATGGACTGTATGCCGGTGCTGTCCTCCAGCAAGGTAAGCATGCGGTTAATCTCTGCTTGTGTTTCCTGCATAAGCAATCCGTTGGGGTCGCTTACGTGCAGACGGCGGTCCTGTGCATAGACATTAGGCACGGACTCTATAGAGTATGCCTTATCCTCTGCACCGATAGCCAGTATCGGTGCAAAGACAAGGAGTATAATACAGAGAATCTTTCTCATGGTTCTTTAGAACTGCACAATAGGAGCCTGCTCGCTGCCCTCCTGAGCCTCGAAGTAGGCCTTCTTCTCAAAACCGAACATGCCGGCCAGGATGTTCTTGGGGAAACTGCGCAGGGTGGTGTTGTATTTGCGTGCTGCTTCGTTATAGTCGCGACGTGCCACGCTGATACGGTTCTCGGTACCCTCCAGCTGGCTTTGCAGTTCCTTGAAGTTCTCGTTGGCCTTCAGGTCGGGATACTTTTCCACGGTAACAAGCAGGCGGCTCAAGGCAGAACTTACTCCGTCCTGTGCCTTCTGGAAGTTGGCAATCTGCTCTGCCGACATATTGCTGGGGTCGATGTTCACGCTTGTTGCCTTGGCACGTGCTTCCACAACAGCCTGCAGGGTCTCGCTCTCGTGTGCGGCATATCCCTTGACGGTGTTCACCAAATTGGGAATCAGGTCGGCACGACGCTGGTACTGTGTCTCCACGTCAGCCCACTTGGTCTGTACTCCCTCGTCCATGCTCACGAGGCCATTGTAACCGGTAATGCCCCATACGACGGCAAGGACTGCTACTGCGATAATGATAATTGTTGATTTCTTCATAGTTCTTTTGTTTTAATTAGGCAGTTAATTATTATATATAAGGTGTATTCCGTTTGTTTGGATGAGACTAATCTTCATCAAATTCTTCCTCTTCCGATTCATCAATCTCCTCTTCGTCCAGGTCGTCATCAAAGTCGAAGTCGAAATCGCCGAAGAACTCAGGCATGTCGCAGGTAAACTCGTCCAGACTTCTGCGGTCCTTCTTGGTTGGGCGTCCCAGTCCCTTGGCGCGGCCGATGAAGCCGGAAATCTTTGCCATCTCCAGCAGTTCGTACTGTTCGGGAGTGGTAACGTTTTCCATTACCTCTGGCACAAGTTTGGCGCCCACACGCTTCTCTATGGTCTGCAGCACACGGAAACTGTAGGTGATGGGAGGCTTGCGCACGTCTATCACGTCGCCCACACGTATGGTACGCGAAGGTTTCAGCTGTGCCCCCTTCATGCTTATCTGCCCCTTCTTGCAGGCAGCAGCGGCAATGGTTCGTGTCTTGAAGATACGTGCGGCCCACAGCCACTTGTCTATTCTCGCTTCGTTGTTCTTCATTTGCAGAGAGAGATGAATGGGTGCGTTACTTGTTGTTGTAGTGGCACATGGCGAACTGCATTCCACTCAGGGCAAACGCCTTGATGGCATCGCATGCGACGGGCACTTTCTCGTTGATTACCTTGTTGTCCTCGGGCGAGAACTTGCCCAGAACGAAGTCCACCTGTCCGCCACGAGGGAAGTCGTTGCCTATGCCGAACTTCAAACGGTTGTAGTTCTGGGTGCTCAGCATCTGTGCTATGTGCTTCAAGCCGTTGTGCCCGGCATCGGAACCGTTCTGCTTCATGCGAATGGCACCTACGGGCAGCGACAGGTCGTCCACGATAATCAGTACATTCTCAACGGGAATCTTTTCCTGTTGCATCCAGTAGCGCACGGCATTGCCGGAAAGGTTCATGTAGGTGCTGGGTTTCAGCAGGAGCAGTTCTGCATTCTTCACTCGTGTCTTGCAGATGAAGCCGTAGCGCTTGTCCTGAAAAGTGGCGCCCTGAGCCTCTGCCAGAGCATCCACGACACGGAACCCCACGTTGTGGCGTGTGCCATCGTATTCGTTGCCGATGTTGCCAAGTCCTACTATCAGGTATTTCATAGTTGCAGGTTCTTCGTTTCCTGTGTTCTCCTCTGTTTCTGGCGAGGAGGGGAACAGGGCGGAGAATATCTTTTGTAGTATGTTCATAAAAAGCAAAATACGGATAGCGGTTGTTTTATGACCGTTACCCGTATTTGAATGTTTAGTGTCTCAGTTCTTTACTTCTTACCCTTACCGGCAGCAGCAGCCATTGCGCTCATTGCGCTACGTGTCATCTTAACCTGACAAACAACTACGCTGGGGTTGGTAACGAGTTCCAGACCTTCGAAGCTCAACTCAGCAACCTTGATGGTCTTGCCAAGGCCCAGGTGGGTAACGTCGATGTTCAGCTTCTCGGGAATCTGTGTGTAGGGAGCGCGAACCTTCAGGTTACGTACGCTTGCAGCCAGCTTACCACCAGCCTTAACACCCTCTGCCAGACCGTTCAGCTTGATGGGCACTTCCATTACGATGGGCTTCTCCTCGGTGATCTCGTAGAAGTCAATGTGCAGAAGCTGGTCAGTTACGGGGTGGAACTGAAGCTCCTTCATGATAGCCTTGTACTCCTGACCGTCGATGTTCAGGTTTACGCTGTAGATGTCGGGAGAGTAAACCAGGTTGCGAACCTCAGATGCGGTTACAGAGAAACCGAGAGCTACGGGCAGACCGTTCTCGCCACGCTTCTCACCATACAGGTTGCAGGGGATAGAACCGCTCTTACGGATCTCACGAGTGGCCTTCTTGCCAGTAGCGGTGCGGGCTGTGCCCTTTACGTCGATACTTTTCATTTTGTTTGTTTTTGTTAGTTTGTGTTACTCTAAATTAAGTGTTTTGCCTAATTCGCCATCACACGGGCTCTAATAAGCGGGTGCAAAGGTACGTAAAAAAAATGAAACGATAGCGTTCTTGTTCCCGTTTTTCTGTGTATGAAGCTCATTTATTCCCTTTTTCTGCTCTTCTTGTACTATTCCTCATTAAAAATGAGTACCTTTGTGCGCTTTATAAATCGTTCTTATGATAAATCGTAAACTTATCCGAATCAAGGCCGTGCAGGTTGCCTATGCCCACAACCTCAGTGAGGCACGCCGTCCCGAGGACGGAGAGAATATCCTTTTGAGCAGCCTCGGTACTGCCTATGACTTGTACAATACGATGCTGAGCCTGATGGTGGAGATATCCCGTCTGGCATTGCGTGCTCATGAGGCACAGGCTACACGTGCCAAGCGTTTGGGCCTCTCCGAACCAAGCCGTAAGTTTGTTGACAATCGTTTCATGTTGCAGCTGGAGAGCAATCGCCAGTTGCAGGAGAACCGCAAGGCGCAGCGCCTGGACTGGACCAACGAGGAGGAGTTTGTCCGCACGCTTTACAATAAGGTGGTGGAGAGTGACTTCTTCCGTGATTATATGGAGAGCGGAGTGGACTCCTATGAGGAAGATCGCGAACTTTGGCGCAAGGTGTACCGTTATGTTATCGTTGACAATGAAAGTATTGATGACCTGCTCGAGGATGTAAACATATATTGGAACGATGACCGTTTCATCATCGACACATTCGTCCTGAAGACCATCAACCGTTTTTCTCCCGAGAGCAACGACGACCAACCGCTTCTTCCCGAGTTCCGCAATGAGGAAGACTTGGAATTTGCCCGCAAGCTTGTCTTTCAGGCTCTGAACGGAGCAGAATACTACAGAAGTCTTATTGCACAGAATACCCGCAACTGGGATGTGGAGCGTGTTCCCCTGATGGACCGTATCATCATGCAGGTTGCCCTTGCAGAGATAACTTCTTTCCCCACCATTCCCTTGTCTGTGTCCATCAACGAGTACATTGAGATAGCCAAGAGCTACAGCACTCCCAACAGTGCACGCTACATCAATGCCACTCTTGACAATATCAGCAAGCGGCTCATTTCCGAGCACAAACTCACCAAGAACGCCTGATAGGGTAGTGTGGTTGAGATACGGAATGCCTTCAAGAAAACAAATAATAAACATTAAAGCAAAATAAATTTAGAATTATGATTCAGACAATAGCAGCACAGGGAGGTTTTGATATGACCATGATACTCATGTGGGTAGTGATAGGCGTGATATTCTGGTTCTTTATCCTCCGCCCCCAGAAGAAGCGTCAGCAGGAGATACAGAATTTCCGCAACTCCATTGCCATTGGCTCAAGGGTTGTGACTTCTGGCGGTATCTATGGTGAGGTACGTGGCATTGAAGATGCCGACAATATCCTGGTTATCGAGGTAGCCAAGGGTGTCAATATCCGTGTTGACCGCAACAGCGTTTATGCAACTGCCCAACAGGATCAGAACAAGTAAGAGTAAAGCAGTATTGGGCTTTTCATCCCTGCTCCGCGAAAAGGGCAGGGATATGCTCGTATTTGCCTTTTTCCTGGTTGTAAGCACGGGTTTCTGGGTGTTGCAGAAACTGGACGATACATTCGAAGCGGACATCCGTGTGCCGTTGGAACTGGTAGGCATACCTAAGGGTACGATCATTACCACACCTCTGCCCAAGGAGGTAGTATTTACGGTACAGGACCGTGGTACAAATCTACTTAATTACAACCAGCATAGCAAGGGCATCCAGCCCATACGTCTTGACTTTTCGCTCTACGATAACGGTTCTGTAGCAGGAAAGGTCTCGGTATCTGCTACGGACGTGCAACGTGCTTTCCAGCAGCAGATGAGTTCGTCCACCCAGGTTGTGCGCCTCACTCCCAGCAAGTACGAATTTCACTACAACCGTGGTGTGTCGCGCAGGATACCAGTTAAGGTGCGAGGTGGTTTCTCCACTGTACAGCAGAA
Source organism: Bacteroidaceae bacterium (assembly GCA_045645225.1). GTDB lineage: Bacteria > Bacteroidota > Bacteroidia > Bacteroidales > Bacteroidaceae > Physcousia. The sequence goes on from JAZRII010000064.1 coordinate 32,402, forward strand.
CTATTTGCAGGGCATTTCTATTGCTCCGGATAGCGTTACAGTCTATGCCCCACAGACCATTCTCGACACTTTGCGCTATGCTTATACCGAACCTTGTGAGGTTGAAGGCCTTAGCAAGACGTCAACGTTTACTCTCTCCTTTCCGAGAATACCGGGTGTCAAGACAGTTCCGGAAACAGTGCAGGTAACGGCTCATTTGGACTATTATACCGAGCAGACGGTTCAGGTGCCAGTCAGGGGGCTGAACTTCCCGGCTGGTGTTGTTCTGAAGACTTTCCCGTCGCAGGTTACTGTAAAATACAGGGTAGGTGCAGCAAATGCCCGTTCCGTGCGCCCCGACGACTTTCTCTTGGCGGCAACCTACGAGGAACTGCTGGCTAACGGAAATCAGAAATATCGCCTTCAGCTGAAAACAGTTCCCACAGGCGTGAGCAATGTCCGCATCTATCCGCCGGCGGTAGACTATTTGCTGGAGCAGGATTTAGGGACACCTGTGCAAAGCAAGGAGGATGGCAGATGATAAAACTGGCCATAACTGGCGGCATAGGCAGTGGCAAGAGTCATGTGGCACGCCAGATGACGGAACTGTTAGGTATCCCGGTTTACGACTCGGATTCCAATGCCAAGCGCCTCAACGAGGAATCCGCCGTAATACGTTGCGGACTGCTTGATATGGTTGGCTCAGACGTCTATGATGGCCAGGGGCGACTAAACAGGCAGAGGTTGGCCGCCTTCCTGTTTGCCAGTGATGAGAATGCCCGACGTGTAAACGCCCTCATCCATCCGGTGGTGAAGGATGATTTCCTTCGTTGGGCCTCAGAACAGACGGCACCTGTCGTTGCAATAGAGACTGCCCTGTTGGCGGAAAGCGGTATAGACAGGATAGTGGATAGGGTTATCCGCGTGGATGCTCCTTTGGAAACGCGTATCTGCCGTGCAATGCAGCGCGACGGTGTCTCCCGCGAAAAGGTGCTTGAGCGCATGGCTCACCAGCAGGAATACCCCAATCCTGATATAATAATAAATAATGTGTAACGTCTGTTGTTTAGTGTTTAGCGTTTAGCGTTTAGCGTTTAATGTTGATGCAGTGACGAAAAGTCGTCGTAGGAAAATTAAATTAGTAAAAATATAAACTTAAAACAAAAGAAAATGCTCGAAACAATTCTCGCCATCTCAGGCAAGCCCGGACTCTACCGACTGGTAAACCGCGGTAACCGCAGTCTTATCGTTGAGACTTTGGACGCACAGAAGAAGCGTATGCCCGCTTTTGGTACCGATAAGATTATTTCTCTGGCAGACATTGCCATGTACACCGACGAGGAGGAAGTACCCCTGCGCCAGGTACTGAAGAACATCTACGATATGGAGGGTGGCAAGCCTGCTGCTTTGGACTATCGTAAGGCAAGCAACCAGGAACTGGCCGACTTCATGGCCAAGGCTCTGCCCAACTACGACCGCGACCATGTATACCCCAGTGACATGAAGAAACTCGTTCAGTGGTACAACATCCTCGTTGAGAACGGTGTCACCGATTTCGATGCTCCTCAGGAGGAGGCAGCCGAAAGTGCTGAGTAAGTGCAGTTCATGCTCTTGTAACAAAAATAATGTCCGGTGACTTTACGTCATCGGATTTTTTTGTGCAATTAATTCTTTTTAAGTTTTTCTGCGGTGTAAGTCTTTGTCCGTATCCATAAAAAGAGTATATTTGCATGGATAAAGTATAGGAATACGGGTATGAATCAGCACTCATCTCTTATGTTTTGTGTCAATAACGCACAATGCCTTTCCCGCGTTGGTGCGACCGCATGTGCTGATTATCAGTTAATTACCCCCCCCCCTCCCATATTCTACTCTTTAACGAACTTTTTCTTGCGAAAGCGGCAAGGACTATTGCTGGCATATCGGAGTTGTCCGTTATGCCCTTTGCTGTATGTAGATGTGACTTTCAATAAATCAAATACCTAATATTATTAACTTAAACTAATTTAATTATCTATGAGAAAGATTTTACTATCTTTAGCAGCCTTGCTTACGGCAGGAGTGGCATGGGCGCAAACAGAGGTAAGAGACATCGATCCTACCAAGTATTACACTTTGCAATGTAAGGCTACTGACCATAGTGGTTTTATTGCCGAAGTAGATGGAGAAATCAAAGGACGTGAGTCTAAACCATCAATACTTGTATTCGAGGCTGGTGCATCAGACGGAACATACTATATTAAGAGTAAAACGTCTGGTAAATACATTAATGCCAATGACGGCTTTTCTGATGTGACTTTTGATGATGAGGAAAAGACACAGTGGACAAAAACAGAATTAAGTGGTAATTTGGCTTTCAGTGCTTCAAGTGGAAAGTATCTAAATAACAATGAAACTGGAGACGGAGTCAATGGTTTGAAAGTTGCGGGAGGAACTGGTGGTTGCTCTCAGTGGACACTGCGTGAATATGTGCAACCAGAGATAGTAGAGGTTACTGTAAATTATTCTTTTACATATAACGACAAGGAATTCACTACGCAGAGCGTGAAAGTACTTGAAGGTTATGATTTCCCAGAACTCAAGGCGCTTCCTATGGGCGTGGCTGCAACAAAACCCACAGGTACGGTTACTAAAGACAATGCAAACCAGACAATAAAAGTTACTGTTGATAGCAGCAAACTTCCTTTTATCCCTGCCGCCAACTATGAGTCAATTGAGCATTGGTACTACATGAATATCCGTGACGATGGTCCTACCTATGCTTACTATGATTCTACAGTAGAATTCATTAAGGCTGATGCTTCAAATTATGACAAGACCCAAAAGGATAAGTATTCTTGGGCTTTCATAGGTAACCCCATTGATGGTTTTAGCATTGTAAACCGTGCTGCTGGTTCAACCATGGTGTTGTCATCTCCAGCTGTTCCTACAGGTAATACAAACGCAAGTGAAGTTGCACGTATGGTAACTGCTTCAGATGCTACTGGCAATAAGGTTTGGACAATTATGCCCACCACTCATGGTGGTGCTCCAGCCGGTGCGTTCTATATCCAGCATCCCACAAAGACCGCTTATGCATTCAACCGTCAGGGAGTCAGTGGTGTTAATGCATTGGCTTATTGGGATTATAGAGATACTGGTTCTGCTCTTCAGGTTGTGGAGCGTCCCATGGGTGCTGTTGCAGAACTTGAGGCACTCATTGTTGAAGCCGAGGCTTTGCTTAGTACTGTAAATGAGAATAAAGGTACTGACATAGGCTTCTACACTCCGGCGACTGCCGATGCCTTGACAAGCGCAATCAATACAGCCAAGGCTCTTGACGAGGCTGCTATTACTGCTGCACACGTGACTGCTCTGCAGGCTGCAATGGATGCTGTCAAGGTTGTTCTCCCCACAACAGGCAAGTACTACTTGATACATAGTTCTTTGAAGAAGTTTGCAGAAAATCAAGCTGGTGAGGAAAAAGCAGCTTACAGTGATGGAAGCAATGTTAAATGGACCACAGCCACCAGAGATGACAAGTCCTTCTACTGGCAGACTGTTGCAACAAGCGATGGCGGTGTGGTATTCCAGAATGCCAAGGATGGAAAGTTTATGATAGGCAATAAGGATAAGAGCGGTGTTTGGACTGTTTCCAATACTTACTCTGAGGCAGCAAAAATCGATATCAAGTTGTTTGCGAAGGATGCCAACGGTACTAAGATGCATGAATACGGTGTCATCCTGAATGGTTGGCAGATGCACTGCGCGGGACACACTGAAGGTAAGGGAGAAAGTGGTGACGTCGTTTCATGGAATACCGACGCGGCAAACTCTGCATCTTCATGGTATGTAGTTGAAGTAGAGTTGCCCGTGTTCTATGACGTTACATACAATTTTGTATACAACGGTGAAGTGAAGTTCAGCCAGACAAGTTCTATCAAAAAAGATGCCGCTTATCCTGACATTGTTGTGCCAGTTATTCCTTATGGTGTTACAACCAAGGCAACAAAGCCTGAGGGTACAGTAACAAAGACAGAAGTTATAAACTTTGAACTGACAGTCGAAAAGGAACTTCCCATCAAGACTGCTGCCGATTTGGCAAGTGTCAACACCTGGTATTATCTGCAGATGCACGCTAATTCTACAGTGACTGCATATATTGAGGATACCAAGAACGAAAATAATACCGTTGAGTGGGCAGACAGGAAAGTTACTGCTGATGATGACAAGGACTCTCACCTTTGGGGTTTTGCCGGTGACATCTGGAACGGTATCAAGGTAGTGAACAAGAAGACCGGCCGTGCTATTGTGTCAAAGAGCGGTGATGCCATCATGGGCGATGCGGCAAATGCAACAGCATTCATTCCCGTTTTGAGCAACGGCAATATCAATAGCGACTGGTTCTGCTTGAAGTATCCCGAGAGCAATTACATGAATGCCAATAACGGTAAGGTTGCTTCATGGGGCGATGCCGACAATGGTTCTTCTTTCTATGCTTCCGAAGACAAGGTGATGGATATAGAGATCGCAGACGCAGGTTATGCCACCTTGTACCACAATACCAAGTTGTATATTCCTTCAACAGTTGAGGCTTATGTTGTGTCTTCTATGACCGAGATCTCTGCCAAGATGGAAAAGGTGCAGGGTACATTGCCCGCAAATACAGCAGTTATCCTGAAGGGCGCCGGTCAGCATAAGTTTGTCACTTCAGCTGATGAGGCTGCTACATTCACTGCTAACAAACTGAGTGGCACAATGGTTGATAAGGAGGTTGCTGGTCCTGCTTATGTACTTGCAAGCATCAACAATGTAACAGGTTTCTATGCAGCGAAACTGACCAACGGCAAGTTCGTAAATAACGCAGGTAAGGCATATCTGCCCAAGCCTGCAGAGGCATCTGCTCGCTTCATCAGCTTCGACTTCGGTACTGAAACTGCTATCGAGAACATCGAAGGCGCAGAGGTTGAGAGTGCTGTAGTTTACGATCTCTCCGGTCGTCGCGTACAGAAGGCTCAGAAGGGCCTGTACATCGTGAACGGCAAGAAAGTTGTGAAGTAGTGAGAGCAAAAGCAAAGTTTACTTTGAATTTGCCGAACGGAAACAACTTAAACGAAGTTAAGGTTATGAAGTAGTGAGAGCAAAAGCAAAGTTCATTTTGATTTTGCCGAGCGGAAACAACTTAAAGATTTATTACTGGTAGGGACGCTGCGTGCAGCGTCCGCCAAAGAAAATAAAAATAACATGTATGCGGACACGGTGCGCCGTGTCCCTACAGACAAACAAAAACATTAACACGATTATGAAGAAGACATATATTGCTCCCGAAGTGGAGGAGATTAAGGTGAATGTAGCCAACATGATGGCATCAAGCCTTGGCATTAACGAAACCGAAGTAGATGCCAACGAAGAGCAGCTCGGCCGTGAAGAGAAGAAGATTTCTTCTCCAGGTGTATGGGGCAACGAATGGTAATTAAGTTTTGATAGTTAAAACCTATAGTTAGATTAAAAAAGACTGACCGTGGCGCGATGTGATATCTGCGCCACGGTCTTTTTGCGTGCGTTAAACTGTTCTCGTAATACCCCATTTTTGTCCTCGGTATTCTCACGCCCTTGTCCTCGGTATTCTTTCGCCGAACAAATACTATATTCACACCCTTGTCCTCGGTAAGGGCATTTTACTGTCCCCCTTGCAATGTCTGCACGGTGATCCATGCCTTCCAGGCAATTAGCAGTAGGAACAATGTAGACGTGTCCGGGGACGAGAACAAATTCATCACGGTATATAGGCGGACGCTGCACGCGGTTCGTTCTGTGGTACAACATTCTCACAGAGATCAGTATTACTGACTTCGAGAGTCTTCAAGAGGAGACATAATTATCCCAAATCGGTCATTAGCGCATAACTGGCTAATGACCTATTTGGGATTATGGGGATTTGATTTTGTTGCTATATCAACAAAGGTTTGTTGTCGTATCAACAGAGTATTGTTGTCGTATTAACACTCCTCTACCTTCACGAGGCTCTGACCATTTGCTATGAAGGACGTTTGTACACGTTCCACAAGGGAGAGGCGTATGGCTATGGTCATGACGATGTCGCCATTGTCCTTGTAGTCCTGGTTGACGATGCGTGGCTGCAGGTCCTTGACCATGCGCATGACCATGTTCATGTGCTCGTAGCCGAAGGTTAGTTTCAGTTCCTTCTCCACCAGGCGTTCGGCATACTCACCGGCTTCCAGTGCCTCGGCTGCTGCCGTGCGGTAGGCCACGATGAGTCCGCTGGTGCCCAGTTTCACGCCTCCAAAATATCTTATCACCAATATGATGAGGTCGGAGACATCGGCGCTGACCATCTGGCCCAATATGGGCTTGCCTGCCGTGCCGGAGGGCTCGCCGTTGTCGTTGGAACGGTATTCCTCTCCCTCGGGTCCCAGACGGTATGCCCAACAGACGTGGCGTGCGTCGAAATACTCCTTCTGGTACTTGGCCACCTGTTCCATAGCCTCCTCGGCAGTACGTACAGGTATAGCAAAAGCGAGGAACTTGCTCCTCAGTTCAGAGTAAGTTCCTTCGCTTGGTTTGGTCAATATCTTGTATGAATCTCTCATTACGATAGTTTGTGTACCACCAGACCTGAGCGCAGTTTGGGTTCGAACCATGTCGCCTTGGGGGGCATGATGTTGCCACTGTCTGCAATGTTTATGATCTGCTGCATGCTGACGGGGTAAAGAGCCAGGGCCATGCGCATCTCTCCGCTGTCCACACGGCGTTTCAGTTCCTCCAGTCCGCGGAGTCCGCCAACGAAGTCTATGCGCTTGTCGCTGCGCAGGTCCTTGATGCCAAGGATCTCGTCCAGGATGAGTTCGCTGCTGATGCTTACGTCCAAAGACTTGATGGGGTCGTTGTCATCGGCCTTGCCGGGGAGAAGTTCCAGCTTGTACCACTCGCCATCCAGATACAGACTGAACTCGTGCAGTTTCTCGGGGCGGTAGCATCTCTCGCCCATGGGGGTGACGGTGAAGTTCTCTGCCAACAGGGACAGGAACTTCAGGCTGCTGTGCCCGTTGAGGTCCTTCACCACGCGGTTGTAGTCCAGGATGGTCAGCTGGCTTGCAGGGAAGCATACTGCCATGAAGAAGTTGTACTCCTCGTCGCCACGGTGGTTGGGGTTCTGCTTTGCCTTCTCTGCACCTACGAGGGCAGCGGCGGCACTGCGGTGATGACCGTCGGCAATGTACAGGTAGGGTATCTCGGCAAAAGCCTTGGTGATGGCATCCTGGTCCTGCTTGTCCTGGATAAGCCACAACTGGTGGCGGAACCCGTCGGTAGCAGCGGTGAAGTCATATTCTGGCTCGTTGCAAACGTAGCGTGCAATGATGGTTGCCAGAGTCTCGTTGTCGGGATAGGCGAAGAAGACAGGCTCCATGTTGGCATCATTTATGCGAACATGCTTCATACGGTCCTCCTCCTTGTCGCGGCGTGTCAGTTCGTGCTTCTTGATTACACCGTTCATGTAATCGTCCACGTAGGCACATACCACCAGACCGAACTGTGTCTTGCCGTTCATGGTCTGAGCGTAGATATAGTAGCCCTCCTCCTGGTCCTGTACGAGCCAACCGTTCTCCTGGAACTTCTGGAAGTTCTCGGCAGCCTTGGCATACACCTCGGGTGCATATTCGCTTGTGCCCACGGGGAAGTCTATCTCGGGCTTGATGATATGGTAAAGGCTCTTCTCGTTGCCTTCGGCCTCGGCACGTGCCTCTTCGGAGTCCAAAACGTCGTAGGGGCGTGACTGTACCTGTTCAACAAGGTCTTTTGGTGGGCGCAAGCCCTTGAATGGTCTAATTATTGCCATAGTATTAGATTTTTCTTAGGTTTCTTATTTTTTTCTGCCGAAGAACTTGTCGTAGACAAACATTGCTACGGCAAACACAAGAGCGTAAACAACATACACGTAGAATGGGTTCTTCTCATCAAGAACGAACTCATCGCCAATCCACATGAAGAGGGCGAATAGCATGCCTGTCAACAAGGCTCCAAGCATTTTTGAGTATGCCATATTTGTGTGTGTTTTTGTTTATTACTTGTTCAACTGGAACTTGGTGATGCCGTCCTTCAGGTAACCGACAATCTGCTTGGCAGCTGCTATGCCTGCGTTCACGTTGGCCTCGGCTGTCTGTGCGCCCATCTTCTTGGGAGTGGCGAAGTAGCGGCCGGCCAGAGCTTCGGTGTATTCGGCATGCATGTCGGGCTTGATGTCGGCAACGTACTTCAGGTCGGTGCGCTCCTTCATCAGACTGAGCAGTGATGCCTCGTCGATAACCTCCTTGCGTGCAGTGTTCACCACGATGGCGCCTTTCTTCATCTTGCCCACCAGTTCTGCATTGATGCTATTGCGTGTCTCGGCAGTTGCGGGGATGTGGAGAGATACAACGTCGCACTGCTCGAAGAGTTCCACCTGGCTGGCGGCAGCCTTCACGCCGGCGCTCTCTATTGCCTCGGCAGGACAGAAGGCATCGTATGCCATCACCTCCATGCCAAAGCCCTTGGCTATGCGTGCCACGTTGCGACCGACATTGCCGAAAGCCAGAATACCCAGTTTCTTGCCCATCAGTTCGGTACCGCTGGTACCATCGTAGAAATTGCGCACTGCCGTCACCAGCATGCCGAACACCAGTTCAGCCACGCTGTTGGCATTCTGTCCGGGGGTGTTCATTGCCACCACGCCTGCCTTGGTGCATGCATCAAGGTCGAGGTTGTCGAAACCGGCACCAGCGCGTACAACGATCTTCAGGTTTTTGGCTGCCTCAACAACTTCTGCGTCTACTTTGTCAGAGCGCACGATAAGTGCATCTGCATCTGCAACAGCCTCCAGCAACTGTGCCTTTTCTGTATATTTCTCCAGCAGAGCCAGTTCCATGCCAGCCTCGTCTGCTACCTTCTTTATTCCGTCAACGGCCACCTTGCTGAAAGGCTTCTCCGTTGCAATAAGTATCTTTGCCATAATCAAATCTGTTTTAGGTATGTGTGTTCTATAATCATTTAGGGCCCCTCGAAACCTCTTTTGTCCTGAGTTTCGAAGAGCCCTGTATGTGTTCTGTTATTAGTGCTGAGCTTCAAATTCCTGCATGCAGGCTACAAGTGCCTGAACATCCTCCAGTTCAACGGCGTTGTACAGGCTTGCACGGAAACCGCCCACGCTGCGATGTCCCTTGATACCCACCATGCCACGTTCTGTGGCGAAGGTCATGAACTCTGCCTCTAGGTCCTCGTAGCCCTCGTTCATCACGAAGCACACGTTCATGCGGCTGCGGTCTTCGGGGTCCTTGACGGTGGCGCGGAATATCTTGTTGCGGTCAATCTCGCCATAGAGCAGGTCGGCCTTCTCGATGGCGCGGCGCTCCATTTCTGCAACACCGCCATTGGCCTTGATCCAGCGCAGTGTCTGCAGAGCGCAGTAGATGGGCACTGTGGGAGGAGTGTTGAACATGGAACCGCCCTTGATGTGTGTGCGGTAGTCCAGCATTGTGGGGATGGCACGGCTCACCTTGCCCAGGCATTCGTCCTTGACAATGATGAAGGTAACACCTGCCATTGCCAGGTTCTTCTGTGCGCCACCATAGATCATGGCATACTTGCTGACGTTAATGGGGCGTGAGAAGATGTCGGAACTCATGTCGGCAATAAGAGGCACGGGACTGTCCAGGTCACGACGGATTTCGGTACCGTAGATGGTGTTGTTGGTCGTGATGTGGAAGTAGTCGGCATCGGCAGGCACTGTGTAGTGCTTGGGGATGTAGGTGTAGTTGAAGTCGGCACTTGATGCCACCTCCACGCATTCACCGAAGAGCTTTGCCTCGGCCATTGCCTTCTTTGCCCAGACACCGGTGTTGATGTAGGCAGCCTTCTGCTCCAGGAAGTTATATGGGATCATACAGAACTCCAGACTGGCACCGCCACCCAGGAACAGCACGCTGTATCCTTCGGGGATGTTCAGCAACTCCTTGAACAGGGCAACTGCTTCGTCCAGTACGGGCTGGAAGTTCTTGGCGCGATGGCTCATCTCCATCAATGAGAGACCGCTGCCTTCAAATTCGATACATGCTTTAGAAACTGCCTCCATTACCTCTTTGGGCAACTTGGAGGGACCTGCATTGAAATTATACTTCTTCATAGTCTTGTTAGTATTATTTCAGGTACATTATATAAATAAAAAAAGTCGGGGTGACCCGACTCGAACGGGCGACCACCTGGTCCCAAACCAGGTGCGCTACCAACTGCGCTACACCCCGATGTGCCTTACCCTTAAGCTTAACACATTGCAAAGGTAAATCCTTTTTTTTGTTTATGCAAGCAAAACGTAAGATATTTTTCTAAAAAAGTATCAATCCTGCTACTCCGCACATGCAGATAAGCATAATGGGATTGAGTTTGTAGACCTGCCTGCCGATGAAGGCAAAGGCAAAGAGTCCCAGGCTAATCCAGAAATGCCATGGACTGGTGCTGGGATTGCCGAAGTTCTCCTCGTTGCAAAGAAGCAGGGCCGCCGCCGCTATCAGTCCTATTACAGCAGGGCGGAGTCCCTGGAAGATGCTCTCCACCACAGGGTGCGACTTATAACGAAGCAGGAAACGGCTGATGATAACCATCAGCACAAAGGTGGGCAGCACCAGGGCAAAGGTTGCCAGTAACGAACCCATAAAGCCTGCCCATACTGGATAACCGGCATTCACCACCGAGGTGTAACCAACGTATGTGGCAGAGTTTATGCCTATGGGACCGGGGGTCATCTGACTCAGTGCCACCATATCGGCGAATTCGCCTGTGCTCATCCAGCCGTAGCGTGTCACCACCTCGGCCTGTATCATGGAGAGCATGGAGTAGCCTCCGCCAAAGCCCAGAAGACCAATCTGGAAGAATGTTATGAAGAGAAGCAGGAATATCATGTTTTGTAGTTGATATAGGGTTTCAGAGTAATCAGAGTAATCGGAGTGATCAGAATACTCAGGGAACTCAGAATACTCAGGGAACTCGGAATACTCAGAGAACTCGGACAATTATTTTATCAGCTGGCCATAAGTGTATCCCCCAAGGGCGGCTATCAGTATCACGTAGACTGGACTTAATCCCAACAACCAGATAGCGAGGGCTGCCACAATGGGTATCCATACATTATATATATTTATATTAGCGGTGCGTGCCATCCTGAATACCGGTGTGGCTATGAGTGCAGCCACAGCAGGACGTATGCCACGGAAGATGCTTGCCACCACGGGGTTCTCGCGGAACCGGCTGAAGAACATCGCTATGGCCAGGATGATGAAGAAAGAGGGTAGGGCAGCTCCCAGTGCGCACATCAGTGCTCCGGGCAGACGCTTCATCCTGTAGCCGATGAACACGCTTATGTTCACGGCAAACACACCGGGGCAGGACTGCGCTACTGCTATCAGGTCCATCAGTTCTTCTTCGGTGGCCCATTGTTTCTCGTCCACAACGGTCTGCTTTATCAACGGTATCATGGCATAGCCTCCTCCGATGGTAAACAGGCCTATCTTGGCGAATGTGATGAATAGTTCAAGCATTGTTCTTTAGGGAAAGTAAAGGGATTGTAGTTTACAGTTCCTCTGGTTTCTATAATATCTATAGTATCTATAGTTCCTATTTTCAGAATAGATGTTTAGCACAAGAGGGAGAGACACTGCTCTCCCTCTTGTTTATTATGGTCTGTTAATTACTTTTTCATCTTTGCTTCTACCCACTTGCGTGCATTTACGAATGCTTCAAGCCAGGGAGTGCACTGGTCGCTGAGACGACGCTCCTCGGGATAGTAGCCGCACTGCCAGGGGAAGATGGTGCGCTCGGGGTGAGGCATGATGGCCAGGTGACGGCCGTCGCCGCTGCAGATAGCTGCCACGTCGTAGTCGGAACCATTGGGGTTGCCGGGATAGCCGGTGTAGCTGAACTTGGCAACAACATTGTACTCGCTCTCTGCCTTGGGCAAGCGGAACTTACCCTCGCCGTGAGCTACCCATGTGCCAATCTTGAATCCGCTCAGCGAACCGAACATCACGCTCTCGTTCTCGGGGATGGTCAGTGCCACGAAGGTGCTCTCAAACTTGTGGCTGTCGTTGTGCAGCATCTGTGCTGTCTCCTTGCGGTACTGGCTAAGGCGCTTGCTGTCCAGAATGCTTTCGCCAGAGGCGGTGTCCAGGCTCTTGTTAACCAGACCCAACTCAATCATCAGCTGGCAACCGTTGCAGACACCAAGACTCAGTGTGTCCTCACGTGCATAGAACTTGTCCAGAGCCTCCTTGGCCTTGGGGTTGTAAAGGAATGCGCCTGCCCAACCCTTGGCACTGCCCAGAACGTCGCTGTTGGAGAAACCGCCGCAGAAGGCGATGACGTTAACGTCCTCCAGAGTCTCACGGCCGGTGATGAGGTCGGTCATGGTAACGTCCTTCACGTCGAAACCTGCCAACCAGAATGAATATGCCATCTCGCGCTCGCTGTTGGTGCCCTTCTCGCGGATAACGGCAGCACGGATGCCGCTCTTCTCTCTGCGGTCGGGGTTAGCGCCGTACTGGCTCAGCTTGCCGGTGAAATCCTTGCCGAACACAGGCTGAACGGGCATGCTCTTGTAGTTCTGATAGCGCTCGGCAGCCTTGCCGTGGAAACTCTGCTTGCGGTCCAGCAGGTATGAGGTCTGGTACCAGATGTCGCGGTACTGGTCGATATCCAGGACAATGCCGTTGCCAAGGTCGATGGTGCGCTCTTCGCAAACCTCGCCAATCTTGATGTAGCCGACACCGGCATCCTCCAGAATCTTCTTCACGCGTGAACCGTTCTCGTCGCTCACCTGAATTACCACACCGGGGTTCTCGGCGAAGAGAATCTTCACCAGTGACTCCTGTGCGTCGCCCTCGCCCTTGAACTTGCTCAGGTCAAGTTTCAGACCACCAGTGGTGTTGGCAAAGCACATCTCCAACAGACAGGTTGCCAAACCGCCGGCACTGATGTCGTGACCAGCCAGGATGAGGCCTTCGCTTACCAGCTGCTGAACTGCCAGGAATGCATCGCGGAAATATTCGGGATTCTGTACTGTGGGAACGTCGCTGCCTACCAGGCCCCAGCTCTGGTTGAAGGCGCTGCCGCCCAGCTTCAAGCTGTCGAAACTGAAGTCGATGTGGTACAGGCGGCTGCCTGCCCACTTGCCCTTAACCTGCTTCAGTACGGGAGAAACAATCTTCTTGATGTCGCTCACCTCGCCGCCTGCGCTGACGATAACGGTACCGGGGCTTACCACCTTGTCGCCGTTGGGGTACTTCTGGGTCATACTCAAAGAGTCCTTGCCGGTGGGCACATTGATCTGCAGGGCGCAGCAGAAGTCGCTCAGTGCCTTTACGGCGCTGTACAGACGTGCGTCTTCGCCCTCCTGTGCACGGCAGGGCCACATCCAGTTGGCGCTCAGGCTGATGCTGTCCATAGCGCTTGCACCCTTCTCGTCCTCAATGGCAAGAGGTGCCCAAACCAGATTGGTCAGTGCCTCGGAAACAGCCAGCACGCTGCCTGCTGCTGGATTTGCCAATGCAGCCTGAGGTGCATGGCCCAGTGCGGTGGCAATACCCTTCTCGCCACGGTAGTCCAGTGCTACGGCGCCGCAGTCGCTCAGGGGCAGCTGCAACTCGCCCTGACACTGCTGGCGTGCCACACGGCCGCTTACGCAACGGTCCACCTTGTTGGTCAGCCAGTCCTTACATGCTACTGCCTCCAGGGGAAGGAGATTCTTCAGGTATGTCTCTATCTGTGCAGGATCGATGTCCTTCTTGTCGCTATATGTGCGCTCCACGGTCTTGTCCACCATTACGGTCTTGGGAGAAGAACCGAACATCTGCACAACAGCCAGGTCGAAGGGACGAACGCCGTCGGCCTGTTCGAAGGTGAAGCGATGGTCGCCAGTTGTCTCACCAACGGTGTACATTGGAGCACGCTCACGCTCGGCAATGCGGCGTACGTGTTCGATGGCCTTCTCGTCGATGAGCAGACCCATACGCTCCTGACTTTCATTGGCAATGATCTCCTTTGCAGAGAGGGTCTTGTCGCCGATGGGCAGCTTGTCCATGTGGATAATACCGCCACACTCTTCAACTAACTCGCTCAAGCAGTTTACGTGGCCGGCAGAACCATGGTCGTGGATGCTGACGATGGGGTTGTGGTCTTCCTCGCAAAGTGCACGAACCACGTTGTAGGTGCGCTTCTGTATTTCGGGGTTGGCGCGCTGAACGGCATTCAGCTCGATGCCACTGCTGTAGCGGCCGGTCTCAACAGAACTTACACTACCGCCGCCAAGGCCGATGCGATAGTTCTCGCCACCCATGACAACAACCTTGTTGCCGGGCTGGGGCTGGCCCTTCAGGCAGTCGCGCTTTGTGCCGTAGCCCACACCGCCTGCCAGCATGATAACCTTGTCGTAGGCATATCTCTCCTGGCTGCCCTCTTCGTTGTGCTCGAAGGTGAGTACAGAACCGCAGATGAGGGGCTGACCGAACTTGTTGCCGAAGTCGCTGGCACCGTTAGAGGCTTTAATCAAAATCTGCTCGGGAGTCTGGTACAGCCACTCGCGAACGGGCAGTATCTTCTCCCACTGCTTCAGGCTTGTATCGTGCTGGGCGCTGATTTCGTCGCCCTGCAGACGTGAGTAGCTGGTCATGTACACTGCTGTACCAGCAATGGGCATAGAACCTACACCACCGCCCATACGGTCGCGGATCTCGCCGCCGCTACCTGTGGATGCACCGTTGAAGGGTTCTACGGTGGTGGGGAAGTTATGTGTCTCTGCCTTCAGTGAAATTACGCTCTCCACTTCCTTCACCTGATAGTAGTCGGGTTCGGCATGAGTGGCAGGAGCAAAGAGTTCCACCTTGGGACCCTGGCTGAATGCCACGTTGTCCTTGTAGGCAGACAGGATGCGGTTGGGGTTCTCCTGTGTGGTCTTCTTGATCATCTGGAACAGGCTGCTTTCCTTCTCCTCGCCGTCGATTACGAAGGTTCCTCCGAAAATCTTATGGCGGCAGTGCTCACTGTTGATCTGTGCGAAACCAAACACCTCTGAGTCTGTCAAGGGACGGCCCAACTGACCCTCCACCTTGTGCAGGTACTCAATTTCCTCTGCACTCAGTGCCAGACCTTCCTGCTCGTTGTATGTCTCCAGGTCGGTAATCTCCACGATGGGCTGTGGCTCTATGTTCACGCGGAAGAGTTCCTGGTTCAGACCGTTCTTGTACATGCGCTGAAGCATGGGGTCGAATTCGGCATTCTCGCTCTCCACGGGGAAGTACTCCTCTATGCGTGCTATACCCTCCACTGCCATGTTCTGTGTTATCTCCACAGCATTGGTGCTCCAGGGGGTAATCATCTCACGGCGTGGACCCACAAAGCATCCCTCCAGATGGTCTGCTTCCAACACTTCGGCCTCGCCATAGAGCCAGCACAACTTTTCAATCTCGGCCTTGGACAGAGCCTCGGCACTTTCCGTAGCAATGATGGTCTGCTGCGGAGTTTTAAAGAAGGTAATTGCCATATCTTTCTTTATTAAATATATTTGCGGTGTAAAGTTACGAAAAAATGCCCAAAGGGGCAAAGAAATGAAGGAAAACTTAAAGATGACGAGGACGAAGACTGTTTAGAGTTTAGGGTTTAGAGTTTAGAGTACATTTAACACGAGCGTCAGCGACTACACTAAACAAAAGCGCAGCGCCTCACTAAACTATAAACAAAACGAAGACGAATACGAATACGTTGAACGTTTAACGTTTAACGTTGAGCGAATTTGTCATCTGTACTCTGTACTCTGTTCTCTGTTAATCCCGCTCTGCGGTCTTGACTTTGCTCACGCTCGGCATAATTCAAACAAGTTTAACTATTGTTTTCCTCCTTGTCGCTCAACATAATTCAAGTAAACTTGATTCTGTGTTCGCTCCTGCGTCGGTTGATTCTGCTCTCGCTTACTCGCAAAGTTCTCTGTAAAAAAATGCCCATCTGCTTGTATCTTTCAAAAAAAAGTACGTACTTTGTCCCCGTTCTGCCCATTATGAGGGAGGATAGACGCATTAAAAACCATTAAAAAACAGATAAGCCTATAGACAAGAACTCTACTCCAAGAACAAGAATTTTATAAGAAGTATGAGTAAGTATGCTGCAATGTCCGACCATCAGTTGGTGGAATTGTACGAGCAAGGCGTGGATGAGGTTTTTGATGTGTTGCTGAATAGAAATCAGGAACATCTTTTTGCTTATATTATGCGGCTGACACAGGATGTGGACAGGGCAAACGACGTGTTTCAGGAAACTTTCATGAAGGCTATAGTCTGTATTCGCGGTCGTCAGTACCGTACAACAGGAAAGTTTTCGGCATGGCTCATGCGCATTGCACACAATCTTGTGATAGACTCTATGCGAGGCGGCCGCAACATGTCACGTCTGGACGATGAGGTGCAAAATGAGGTCTTGTATAACAATCTCAACCTTTCCGAGGAGTGCCACGAGGCAGAGATGCTCCGCATGGCAGACGTGCAGACTCTGTCCACTATGATAGCACGCTTGCCCCTGGTGCAACAGGAAATAGTACACCTACGCTTCTATGAAGACCTCTCCTTCAAGGAAATTGCCCAAGTGACGAATGTTAGCATAAACACAGCACTGGGGCGCATGCGTTATGCCACAATCAATCTCCGTAAGATGATAATGGAAAATGCCCTGGACCTGGCGGTGTAGGGGGGGTGAGCGGTGAGCGGATGAGCGGTGAACGGTGAACGGTGAACGGTGAGCGGATTTATCCACCCCCTCCCCCTACGGGGACTCCACCCTGTCTCAGGGGGAGAAAGGAGCGAATGAACGGTGAGCGATTAGCGGTGAGCGGAGGTGTTCTCTTTGCTCATTACTCTGTACTCTGTCATCTGTACTCTGTCCTCTCGACCTTACCTCGGTCTATATTCCCGGGCGAATTGTCGGATGTTTTCCAAGACTTCCTGTTTGGGCATAAGGATGGGTTGGGGTAGAGGTAGTGGCATAGGCATTATCAATATAGGTTCTTACAGAAGAATAACGAAAGACGGCTCCCGTATATTGTGTGGGAAGCCGTCTTTTTGTATGGTTTTAGATTATCTGACGATTAGGGTATTGCCATTTGTTATGTACAGACCTGCCTGTACAGAATGTTTGTTCCGCATCCTTCGTCCTTGCATGTCGTACATTTCATGCCTCCCTGTTGTTGGCAGAACCGGACTGATGCCAGTTTCGTCGGCGCCTTCAATCGTAAAGCCGCCGCCAGTGTCGGGAGAATGTTTTGTAAGGGTAAAGGCAGCCCCGCCCTGTTCCTCTATGCGTACTATGCCTCCACGCATCTGGCGTGTGGCGGTGATGAAGTCAACGTCAGTCTTTCCAATGTTGATATTTGGAATTTTTATGCTGGCCTGCCCCTTCTGTGCAGGAACGTCTTCGGCAAGAACGTATCCGTAGGTCTTGCCATAATCGGTTGACATGGTTATGCGCACTTTGCTATCTGAAGAGAAGAACGTATTGTTCACTCCCCATTTCACAGTTATTGTCTCGCCGGCATGATATTCATTCCTGTCTGGAGACAATGAGGCGCAGAATTCGTTTCCTGGAACAATCCTTACGGTCGCTTCCCATACGGAATAGTTACAGTAGAATGGGTTGGCTTTCATTGAACTGGATGTCCATTCTGCAGTTTCAGGAATGTCCCTTACGAGAAGGCAGATGCTGTAGTCTCCTGGTGCCATGCCTGCAACTTCTGTGCCATATACGGGGTAGAAGAAATCGTCGTAAAAAATATCGGCGGAGTACTGTGTCCTGTACTCTATGGCGTTGAAGCTTTGCGGAGCCTTAGATGCAAAGTGCGGAGCATCTTCCCCTTCAGACACATTGTCCACGTTTCCTGCGCTGCAACCTATTGCCATGTACTCCAACCGGTTTTCCTCTGCATCTGTAGCATAGATTGCGAGTGAGAGGCAGCTTCCCTGCGGTATGCTGTATATTCTGTTCATCTTGCCTTGCACGAACTCAGGAGCAGTGTTGTCCACCTTGATTCCATAGACATAGTTCCCTCCGTTGTCAGTGCCTTGCAGTTGGGTGCGTGCCTCGTCGCAATAGTACGCTGCATTCCTTTGCATGCATGCCGTGCGTATTCTTTTGATGGAGGGGTAGGAGAGGAAGTCGCCCATGTTGTCCATCAGGCTTCCCTCGCCTCCTGGCGTATGGTTGGCGCCGAGCAGATGCCCCACCTCGTGGGCAACCACCCATTTGTCCGTCTTCGCATATCCGCTTGCCTTTGTGGAGGGCATGTATGCTCCGTTCTCTATGGACAGTCCGCTGTTTTCCTCGTAATCATCGCGGTGTGTCACCCACATGCCAATGTCGTAGCTCTTGGTGCCAACAGCTTCGTTCAGCAGTTCTGTACCAAAACCGGGAGCGTTGAAAACGTTTTCGTCTATCAGGTTCTTTTCCGTCATTACCAGCGTCTGGTCTTCTATGACGTCGAAGCAGAATCCAAGTGGAACAAAGATGCGGTTGAGGAATGCTTCTGTTTCGTGCCAGAAATGGAGTACCTCCTTGTAGTCATGCCCAAAGTCCTCTTCGTATGCTGTGCATGTGACGGGGATGGCCATGCGATAGAACCTCAGCACATTGTCGCCGGGTATAGCTTCAGCAACGGCAGAGTGTGCGGGTTGGGGTGAATCATTGCAAGTAGCAGCGGCACTGGCGCTGGCTGTAAACAGTAAAAGAAAGGAAAGCAGTGTGTGTTTGGTCATGGCTATGATGTTTGTGGTTTGCCTGTAAGGGCATTAGTCCTGCGAGTAGTCTGACAGAATCTTGCGATAGATGGACAGTATAGTACTCTTGCGTATGAATCCCACAAAAGTACCCTCCTGGTCGGCAACCGGCAGGTTCCATGAGCGGGTTCGGTCGAAGGTCTTGATTACGGAGTCCATGCTGTCGTTCACGCCCAGGATGGCGGGAGACTCGGCCATCAGTTGCGACACGCGGAAGCGGTTGAACAGTTCCGGCCGGAACACCAGGTGCCGTATGTCGTCCATGCGCAGTATGCCCACCAGTTGCATTTGTCGGTTCACTACGGGGAATATGTAACTCTTGCTCGTTGCCACCAGTGTTGCCACATCGCCCAGTGTCTGGTCGGGATACAGCACCCTGTCGGTCTTCTCCACCACCGAGTCCATACTCATCAGCGTCAGTACGGAGCGGTCGGTATGGTGCGTGAGCAGTTCGCCGCGTTGTGCCAGTCGCATGGCATAGATGCTATGAGGTTCGAAAAGCTTTATGGTCAGGTATGCCACCACCGCTACCATCATCAGCGGCATGAACATGCCATAGCCTCCGGTCAGTTCGGCAATCAGGAATATGCCAGTAAGCGGAGCGTGCATCACACCGCTCATCAGTCCGCACATTCCCAGCATGGCAAAGTTGCACTCGGGCACCTCTATGCCCAGTATGCCATATATATTCCACAGGCGGGCAAAAACGAAACCGGCTATGCAGCCCAGAAACAGCGAGGGAGCGAAGATACCGCCGCAACCGCCGCCGCCGTTTGTGGCTGTGGAGGCAAACACCTTCATCAGGATAACCAGTATCAGGTAGGGAATGAGCATGCGTGCATGCCCGGCAAAGAACGAACCGTTCATGGCTTCCTGCCAGTCCTCCATACTATTGCCGTTGAGCAGCAGTTCTATGAGCGTATAGCCTTCACCATAGAGCGACGGGAAAAGGAAGATGAGTATGCTCAGCATAGCTCCGCCGAAGAGGAATTTCCTGTGCGGCACACCTATGCGGCGGAAGATGCCCTCCAGCCAGTTCATGGTTCGGGTAAAGTAGAGCGCCACCAGACCGCATGCCACACCCAGTGCCAGATAGGCAGGGATACGGTTCACGGAGAAGGCGTTGCTTAGGTTGAATTCAAACACTGATGCCGTGCCTGAGAGGGTGAACGTAACGGCAACTGCAGTGACGCAACTTACCAGCAAGGGCAGCAGCGAACCCATAGTAAGGTCTATCATCAGCACTTCCAGCACGAATACCAGTCCGGCAATGGGTGCCTTGAAAATGCCTGCCACGGCGCCGGCTGCACCGCATCCCACCAGCAGCATCATGTGGCGGTTGGACAGATGGAACATGCGTCCAAGATTGCTGCCTATGGCACTGCCCGTAAGCACAATGGGAGCCTCGGCACCCACGCTGCCGCCAAAACCGATGGTAACAGCCGATGCCAGAACCGAGGTAAAGGTGTTGTGCAGCTTTATCTTGCTCTTGTTGCGGGCTATGGCAAAGAGGATTTTCGTTACGCCATGGCCTATGTCGTCCCTTACTATGTATCGGATGAAGAGCATGGTCAGGCCTATGCCCACCACGGGGAAGATCAGGTATAGCCAGTTTGCTCCAGTGCTGGAGAAACTGTATGTGAGCATGTATTCTATGTTGTGGATAATCCACTTCAGTGTCCATCCTGCCAGTGCGGTGAAGATGCCCACCAGAAAACTTATCATCAGCACGAATCGCTCGTCGCTGATCTTCTCTCTGTGTCGGCGTCGCCAGCGCAGCAGTGCAGCGGCAAGATTGCGCAGGGCGGATTTCTTGTTTTGGTCGTATGCCATAGGCTATAGTGATGGTGTCTTGTCGGGTGGCAGAGTGCTGTCTATCTGATTATCTTCACGCTGCTGTCCAGTCCCAACTTTATTATGCGACTGGGAGTACCTGGGATGTTGTCGCCTCGGCGGAAGGAGCAGATATAGTCCACTTGCGACTTTATCTCCTCGCTTATTTCGCGGAAGGTGCGTGCTGTTGGTTCACCGCTTATGTTGGCGCTGGTGCTCACCAGGGGCTTCTGCAGACGGTAGCAGATGTCGTGCGAGAACTGGTCGCGTGTCACGCGTATGCCCAGCGAACCGTCCTCGGCAACCAGACTGGGGGCTACACCGTCGGCACCGTCCAGAATCACCGTCACCGGCGAGTCGGCGGCATCGAAGATGTCCCATGCCACGTCGGGAATGTTGCGGAAGTAGCGCTGTATGCGGTCAGCCTTGTCTACCAGACAAAGCATGGACTTGGCATCTTCGCGCTGTTTTATCTCGTAGATTCGGCGTACGGCTTCTTCGTTGGTAGCATCACAACCGATGCCCCACACTGTGTCGGTGGGGTAGAGTATGACACCGCCCTTGCGCAGGCACTCCACCGCTTGCTTAATGTCTATTTCGCAATTCATGGTTCTTTACCTTATTATATTATATTGATATGAATGAAAAACTCACCGCTCATCCGCTTACCGCTCACCGTTAAATCAACACGGAGACACGGAAGGTTTAGAGATTTTTGAAGATTCGTTTTCTTTGGAATAAAGCAAACGCGTTTTGTTTTATTCCCAAGAGAACGAATCAAGGGACATAGTCCCCGGTGCATAGCACCTTAAGATCTCTAAGACGGGAGTTCCGCTTAATCTGTTTAATCCGTTGATATAACTAAATCTGTGATAATCCCGTCCTATCAGTGTCATCTGTGGGCGACATCGTCTCCGTCTTCGTTTTCGTTTATAGTTTAGTGAGGCGCTACGCTTTTGTTTAGTGTAGTCGCTGACGCTCGTGTTAAGTGTACTCTAAACCCTAAACTCTAAACAGTCTTCGTCCTCGTTCTTTTAGAACTCCGAGGTGAAGTGGAACTGCAGGTGTTCAAAGTCCTGCTGTGCCATGCTCAGCACATATCCGCTGTCTGCCAGGAACACATCGCGTCCGTCGCGGTCCTTTGCCATGTACTGGTACTTGCGTTTCTTGAAGTTCTCCAGTTCTGCCTCGTGGCCAGGTTCGCATGAAATCCAGCACGCCTTGTGCAGATGCACTGGTTCCCAGCGGCACTTGGCTCCGTACTCGTTTTCCAAGCGGTACTGTATCACTTCGAACTGCAGCTGGCCCACTGTGCCTATTATCTTGCGTCCGTTGAACTGGTTCACGAACAGCTGTGCCACACCCTCGTCCATCAGCTGGTTGATGCCCTTTTCCAATTGCTTGGTCTTCATGGGGTCGGCATTCTCTATGTATTTGAACATCTCGGGCGAGAAGGAAGGCAGGCCGCGGAAGTGCAGCTGTTCGCCCTCGGTCAGCGTGTCGCCTATCTTGAATATGCCGTTGTCGGGCAGACCCACAATGTCGCCAGCCCATGCCTCGTCGATGGTCTCCTTGCGCTGAGCCATGAACTGGGTGGGACTGGAGAAACGTACCGTCTTGCCGTTGCGTATGTGCAGATATGGTGTGTTGCGCACGAACTTTCCTGAGCACACCTTGCAGAAGGCTATGCAGGAACGGTGGTTGGGGTCGATGTTGGCGGTAATCTTGAAGATGAAGCCAGTGAACTTCTTCTCATCTGGGTTCACCTCGCGCTCCTCCGCCATCACGGGGCGTGGTGCTGGTGCTATCTTGCAGAAGCAGTCCAGCAGTTCCTGCACACCGAAGTTGGTCAGTGCCGAACCGAAGAACACGGGAGCCAGCATAGCCTCCTTGTACTCCTCTTCCTCAAAGGCAGGGTACACGCCCTCTATCATTTCCAGGTCCTCGCGCAGTTTCTCGGCATCGGTGTCGCCCACCCACTGGTTAAGCTCCTCGCTGTTGATGTCCACCTGCACCTTCTCCGTCACCTTCTGCTTGTTGGCCTGGAACAGGTTCAGGTTCTGCTCGTAGATGTTGTACACGCCCTTGAATCGCTGACCCTGGTTTATGGGCCACGACAATGGGCGCACGGCAATCTTCAGTTCCTCCTCCAGTTCGTCCAGCAGGTCGAACGGGTCGCGTCCCTCACGGTCCATCTTGTTGATGAAGATGATGACAGGAGTCTTGCGCATGCGGCACACCTCCATCAGTTTGCGTGTCTGTGTCTCCACGCCCTTGGCACCGTCTACCACAATGATGGCGCTGTCTACGGCGGTAAGTGTGCGGAAGGTATCCTCGGCAAAGTCCTGGTGACCGGGGGTGTCCAGGATGTTTATCTTGTAAGGCTTGTCGGCAGGTGTGCCCTCGGGGGCATATTCAAACTCCATCACCGATGTGGTAACGGAGATACCGCGCTGCTTCTCTATCTCCATCCAGTCGGATGTTGCGGTCTTCTTTATCTTGTTGCTCTTTACGGCACCAGCTACCTGTATCTGGCCGCCGAAGAGCAGGAACTTTTCCGTCAGCGTGGTCTTGCCGGCATCGGGGTGGGCGATGATGGCAAAGGTGCGTCTGCGTAGTATTTCTTCAGTCATGTCTTGTGTTTTGTTTTAGTAGTTTTGCTGGGGTTCGTATTTCTCTGCCAGCATGTTCAGCAGGGTGCTGATGGCAGAGATGGCTGCCGAGGTTTCTGCTCCTATGGGCTTGTCCTGCATGCGCAGCAGTGTTATGCCGTAGATGGCATCCAGGGCGGTTTCCAGTTCGGGCTTCATCTTGCCGTTGCCCTTGCCTCGCAGTTCCACTATGAAGGGCAGTGCCTTGTAGTAGGTGGCATTGTAGATGGCCTCCTGCGGGTCGGCAAGCAGTTCGCGATGGCGGTCGGCAAGCAGGAATATGGTGTTGCGCACCACCTGCACGTGTCCGCGTTCGCGGCATCCCTCCTCGTGCATCATGCGTGCCAGGCCGTCGTACCATTGCAGAGCCTGTTCCAGTTCCTCGTCGTCGTAGTCGAAGCGTGGCAGATATTCCTCGGCTATGGTCTGGATGTCGCAGTTATATGAACGAATGATGTCCTCCACCTGATACATGTAGAGGACATATGCCACGAGATTCTGTTTTCTAAGTTTCTTTGCTATGAGCATGTTATGCTGAGCCTTTGTGTGTGTTTAGATGTTTATGCCGAATTGTGGCAGCAGCGCCCACAGGAACCCGATAAAGCCTGCCACAATGACTATGCTTCCTATTATGCGGTTTATCAGGCATATGGTGCTAACCTGGAACTTCGTCCTCACCTTATCTATAATATAAGTCAGCCCGAACCACCATAGCAGCGCGCCGGCAAAGATGGCTACGTAACCCAGTCCTTGTTCCCAGTAGTGCTCTGGCACCACAAATTCAAATCGTGCCATCAGCGCTATGAACAGCAGTATGATAAGTGGGTTGGAGAAGGTTACCAGAAATCCGGTGATGCCGTTGTGCCACAGAGAACCTTTGTTGGGGTTTGCAGGGCGAAGGTTGTTTGTGGGGTTGCTCAAATATGTGTATATGCCAAAGAACATAAGCAGTATGCCTCCTATCACCTTGAACCAGAACATGTTGCGTGGATTCTCTATGATTTCCATCACGAAACTCATGCCCAGGAGTGATATGGCGGCATATATGATGTCGGACACGGCAGCACCCAGTCCAGTGACCATGCCATACCAGCGCCCCTTGTTCAGCGTGCGCTGTATGGTCAGGACACCAACAGGTCCCATGGGAGCGCTGGCCAGTATGCCCACGATCAGGCCTTTTATGACCAGTTCCAGTGTATTGACAGGTTCTATCCACATAATATGTCTGCAAATAACGGACTTTTTTTTCATTTTAACATACTTTTGTAATTAAAAAATGCGCATTATTGCAAAATAAGTGCTAACTTTGCCCATAGCGCAATATCAAAACACATCATAAATCATAATAGCATGAATAAAAAACCCTATGTAATCGGATTGGACCTGGGTGGTACCAATTCAGTGTTCGGCATTGTAGACAAGAATGCAAAGATCGTTAAGTCTGTGTCCATCCCCACTGCCGGTCATGGTACTGCAGAGAAGTATGTCAAGGCATGTACCGAGGCTCTCCTTCCTCTTATAGCCGAGGTTGGCGGTATCGACAAGATCAAGGCCATGGGTATCGGTGCTCCCAATGCCAATTATTATTCCGGTTGCATCGAGGATGCTCCCAATCTGGAGTGGCGCGGCAATGTGCCTCTGGTGAAGATGTTCCAGGAGTCTTTGGGCATCCCTGTGGTGATGACCAACGATGCCAATGCGGCCGCTATCGGCGAGATGGCATACGGTGCTGCCCGTGGCATGAAGAACTTCATCGAGATCACCCTGGGTACAGGTGTGGGCAGCGGTGTTGTGGTTAACGGTCAGTTAGTATACGGTCACGACGGTTTCGCCGGCGAGTTGGGTCACGTCATCGTGGAGAAGAACGGTCGCGAGTGCGGTTGTGGTCGCCGTGGCTGTCTGGAGTGCTACTGCTCCGGCACTGGTATTGCACGCAGTGCTGTGGAAAAGCTGGCTGTCAGCCGTCGTCCCTCTTCTCTGAGAGAAATCCTCAGTTCCAAGCTCGAGGCAAAGGATGTGTCCATCGCTGCTTCCAATGGCGACGAACTGGCTCTGGAGATTCTGGCAGACACTGGCCGCCGTCTGGGCGAGGCTTGTGCCAACTTTGCCGCTTTCTCCAGCCCCGAGGCATTCATCTTCTTCGGCGGTCCTACCAAGGCTGGCGAACTTCTCATGTCTCATGTGCGCAAGGCATACGACGAGAACATTCTCTTTGTCTACAAGGGCAAGGCCAAAATTCTGGTAAGCGAACTGGATGGTGCCAGTGCAGCCGTTCTCGGCGCCAGCGCTCTGGGTTGGGAAATGTAGGCCGCAGGGCATTTCGCGGACAATTCACATAACAACGAAGGCAGGTACGGGTTCTTTCTGTACTTGCCTTTGCTTTTGCTTTCCCCCCTGCCATGCTTCTTTGAAATCTTTGAAATAATCCTTTTCTTGCGAAAATAACCGCCAATATCCTTGGCTGTTTGGATATTTTTAGCAGTCATGCTATTATATAAATGTACGCGCGGGAATTCCCATCGGGCATACTATAATAGTTGATAATATTGCTTGGACTTGTTTTTCTCAAAAGAATAGAGACGGATGTATAGGCAAGAGACAGTTGCTGGAGTCTCATCTGTGGGCGAAGTTGTCCCTTTGAACCTGTCATGCTGTGTACCCGCTTAGTTCTTTGTCCTAATATCACCAATCACGAAACAATTTCCAATAAATATTTGCATATATTCACATATTTGCATACATTTGTTCGGAAATGAGACAATATAACATCCCAAAAGACTTAAATATACTTAAAACAACAGCAATATGAAGAAGAGTCATTTCTTTAAGATCGGTGCTATTGCCATGGTTGCATGCATGCTCGCTTCTTGCATAGATGAGAAGTACGACATGGATAATGTGGACATGACTATAGGCACACAGGGCGACCTTACGTTGCCCACAAGCAGTACGGGAGAGATAGTGCTGAAGAGCATTATGGATCTGGATGAGGATGCCGTGATACAGGCCGTAGATGGAGAGTTCTTCCTGAAGACTGACGGAAGTGCCGACGTGCCGGAGGTGGACATTACTCCCATTCGCATATCCAAGCCCGAGATAGACGATATAGACATCACCGTGCTCGGTAAGGAGATTTTCTCTGCACGTTCCAACGTGAAGGCAGAGGGCGCTGGTGGCGGTGTCACCCTGGATGAAATATGGGCAAGCATCCCTTCTATGAGCTATTCTTATACCCTGAAGAAGAACGAAGCCTACTACACTCTGGGCAAGTCCATATCCAGCAGCGTACCCAAGGAGGTTGTCGAGATAGACTCAGTGGTGTTTGCCGACGAGACTACCCTGGAGGTAAGCATCAAGGTGAATGTGGGAGAAGCATCGCAAATTCTGGACAGGATTCATCTGGACAACCTCAAGTTGAACATCCCCTACGGTCTGCACATTTCCAAGGCCGAGTTCATCCACTACACGGAACTGAAGCAGAATGGCGGTCGTCCCGTGACTGTGCATGGCGAGATAGACAACACTACTGGTGTTGTGGTTCTTACCAAGGAGGATGCCGATGCCACCGTTATTGCCACAGGCCACGACATCAAGGCGCGAATCACCTACGACAAGGCTGTCACGGGCGAGGGCAGTGCCTTCATCTTCAACAAGCAGGATATGAAGGTGTCGCTGACTGGCGATTTCTTCGTGAACGGTTCATTCCGCATAGAGTCTGCTGACTTCAACAAGCAGGCGGTTATGGACAACGTTGAACTGTGGAAAAAGATCATCGCAGAGAGGAACTTCTGGGCCCTTTTCCCCGAGAAGGTTAGGTTCATTGGTGGCGCTTCTTTCGAAAATGATATCAACATACATGCCTTTGCTGGTGATGTCAAGGTGA
Source organism: Bacteroidaceae bacterium (assembly GCA_045645225.1). GTDB lineage: Bacteria > Bacteroidota > Bacteroidia > Bacteroidales > Bacteroidaceae > Physcousia. The sequence continues at coordinate 59,578 of JAZRII010000064.1, forward strand.
AGGTTGGCAACATTTCGCCCATTGCCCTGAACGACATGCCCGACTTCCTGGACGACCCTGAGGTGTGCCTTGACCTTGTCAATCCCGCTTTCTTTGTAAAGGTGAAGATGAACCAGCCCCTGCCTGACGATGCAAGGACAAGCATCTCGCTGACCAGTATGTACAAGAATGGCAAGCAGGTCAAGAAGTCTACTGGCGAGATTGTCATACCTGGCGACAAGACCGAGGTGCTCTTCTGTGTTGCAGACCATATGGAGGGAATAAAGGTTCCTGAGGAGTACAGCGCCCTGGCCGGGGAGATGGTGCACATCAAGGTGGACTCGCTCAACAAACTGCTTATGGAACTTCCCGACGAGATCAAGGTCGACGTGGAGGACATCGCCATGGACATCGAGACAATGCCCATCCCCTACAGCAACAAGATCAAGGTCGACTACATGGTGTACACTCCATTGGAGTTCGGTCCTTCGTTCAAGCTGGTCTACCAGGGAACCGAAGAGGGTCTCGCCGACGACATGGATGATATTGACGAACTGGATGCCAAGGGCATACGCATAGAAGCCATGGCCGTGACCAATTTCCCTCTGGACCTTACATTGTCGCTGGACGTGCAGGACCGCAGAGGCAACAGCCTGAAGGGCGAACTGGTGCAGGTTAGCGACATTGTCATCCAGGGACACGACGGCACTGCCGAGACATCCTCTCACCCCGTTATGCTGGAACTCAAGCCTGCCGAGGGCCACACTATCAGCGAGGCTCTGAAGCGTATGGACAAGTTCCACTACAAGGCCACTGCCACTGCCAGCGGAGAGGGCAAGCTGTATGAGAATGCCTTCATAAAGCTCACCGGAATTAAACTGACCCTGCTTGGCGGTATCAGTTATGATGCCAACTAAAAGAAACAAATGTAGAACTATCGTAAGACTAAGGAAAAGATGAAAAAGAATCTTAGAAACATACTGTTTGCCGCCGCTGCACTGGGTTGCTGTGCCACAGCCTCTGCCCAGAGTCTGAACAGCGCTTATTTCCTGGACGGCTACGCTTATGGCCATCAGCTGAATCCGGCAAAGGATTACGACCGCAAGGGATACGTGGCATTCCCCGTATTGGGCAACCTGAATGTGAACATGACCGGCAATCTGGCACTTACAGACGTGCTCAAGTTCAACGGCAACCAGCTCACCACCTTCCTCAATCCCAATATCCCCATGACTGAGGCACTGAGCGGATTCTCTGCCAACAACAATACCAACGTTGACCTGCGAATCGATGTCCTGGGATTTGGTTTCCATGCATGGGGTGGTTTCAATACCTTCAGCCTGTCCGTGCGCTCCAATGAGGCTATCAATGTCCCCTATGGAATGTTCGAGGCTGTAAAGGAACTTACCAACAAGGACTACGATCTCAGCGGCATACGTGCCGATGTTGCCGGGTGGGCAGAACTGGGGCTTGGCCATAGCCGTCAGGTAAACGATGCCTGGCGCGTGGGCGGCAAACTGAAGTTCCTGCTCGGTGGTGCACGTGCCAAGCTCAACGTCAGAGAGGCACAGCTGAAACTAAAGTCGCCCGACAAGTGGACACTCGTTGCCGATGCCGAGGCAGAGATAAGCGTGAAGGGCTTTGAGTGGGGCGAAAAGAAGCAGACCGAACTGAACGACGGTACCAGATACGAGGAAATAGACTTCGGCAATGTCAATGTGGAAAGCGCTGGCCCCAATGGCTGGGGTCTTGCCTTCGACCTGGGCGCAGAATGGGACCTGGGCGAACAGGGATGGGTGGACGGACTTAAGGTGAGTGCTTCGCTCCTGGACCTGGGCTTCATCTCATGGAACGAGACCTACGCTGCATACAACAAGGGCAAGGAGGTTTCGATTACAGGTTTCAACGATATCAGGGTGGACGGAGACCACGGTATTGAGTTTGAAGACCAGACCGACGACTATGGCGACCGTTTCTCCCAGCTTATTGCTCTTGAGGATGGCGGCATGATAAAGTCCACCAGCATGCTCGGCGCAACTGTCAACGTGGGTGTGGAATACGAAATGCCTTTCTACGACAAACTCAGCGTGGGTCTTTTGAGCACAACACGCATCCAGGGCAGATACACCTGGAACGAGGAGCGCCTGGGCATAACCGTTTCTCCCGTCAAGTGGTTCGAGGTCAGTGCCAACGTAGGCTTCGGCACTCGTGGCACCAGTTTCGGCTGGGTGGCAAACATCCATCCCAGAGGTTTCAGTATCTTCGTGGGTATGGACCACACCGTCACCAAACTCTCCAAGCAGGGTATTCCCTTGGGCAGCAACAATGGTGTCAGTTTGGGTATCAACTTCCCCTTCGGCAAGTCCAGAATGTAATCATCGTTTGTCAGTATAAAGCAATCGCCCGTGAGCTTTGGAGGCCACGGGCGATTTCTGTGTACTTGTGTGTGATAAAGACAAAATTGTTTATTTGCACGCAAAGAGCGCAAAGAGCGCAGAGTTTTTTTATCCTTCCATATTTCACGCTTACGCTGGAATCAACAGAATGGCACTCGTTCCACAGTGCCTGCCAAACGAACGGAAATCTGAAATCTGCGAGTAAGCAAATTCGACAAAGTCAAAAGCAGAAGGATGGTAGGGACGCAGCGTGCTGCGTCCGAGAGCGACCAACAAGGCGGACGCTATACGATAGCAATTAAGACAAAGTCAAGAGCTGAAGCATAGTAGGGACGCAGCGTGCTGCGTCCGAGAGCGACAAACTATGCGGACGCTGCACGCAGTTCCCCAACGTCGCAATGGGGATTGCGACCCTCACGAGGCACAGATTGACATTCCAGTCAATCTTCCAAGGACCTCGTTCGCCCTACCGCTCACCGCTCACCGTTAACCTTTAGCCTGCGACTAGTCGCTATTAATCGCACCGCAGGTGCATTAACCGTCTTCGTTTTCGTCCTCGTTTTCGTCCACTCTGTCCCCCTGAGACTGGTGGGCGAAGAGGGTCTTTAGAAGAATGACTCGATGTCATTCTGTGCCCTCTGAGGGTCGCAATTCCCATTGCGACGCTGGGTAAAGAGCAAAGCGACGTAGGGGGTGGATAAATCGCTCACCGCTCACCGTTAACCTTTAACCAGCGACTCTGTCGCCATTAACCTTCCACCCCTCCAGCGAGGTGCCGCGGAGGAAGTCGGCTGCGTTCATGCGCTTCTTGCCGGCCAGTTGCAGTTCGTGTATGTGCAGTATGCCGCCAGGCAGGGCTATGCGCAGAGTCTTGTCGCCGTTGGCGCTGGGCAGCAGGGTGGGGGAGTCTTGTGCCGTTTCCGTGCATGCCTCCTTGGTGGTGCGGTATATCTTCATAACCGTTTCCTTTCCGTCGGGTGAAAGGAGTGTTGTCCATGCACCGGGATAGGGGCTCAGACCGCGCACAAAGTTGTGTGCCGTGTCCATGGTGTGCTCGCTCCACTTTATCTCGCAAGTCTCGCGGAAGATCTTCGGTGCGGGGCGCAAGGGCTCGTCCGTGTGCATCTGCTCCTGTGGTATGGGAGTCACCTTGCCGTCAATGATGTTCTGCACCGTCTCCGCCACCAGGTCGGCACCCAGCGTCATCAGTCGGTCGTGCACGTCCTCCACGTTGTCGTCCGGTCCTATGGGCACACGCTCCTGCTGAATCACCTCGCCCGTGTCTATCTGGTGGTCAAGGAAGAAGGTAGTTATGCCCGTCTCCTTGTCGCCGTTTATGATTGCCCAGTTTATGGGCGCAGCACCACGGTACTGGGGCAGCAGGGCGGCATGCAGGTTGAAGGTGCCCAGTCGTGGCATTGCCCACACAGCCTCGGGCAGCATGCGGAACGCCACCACTATCTGCAGGTCGGCCTTCAAGGCACGCAGTTCTTCCAGGAAGGCCTCGTCCTTCAGGCGTTCGGGTTGCAGCACGGGGATATTGTGCTTCAGGGCGCACTCCTTCACTGGCGATGCCTGCAACTGGCTCTGGTGTCTGCCTATGGGCTTGTCGGGCATTGTTATCACGCCCACCACGTTGTATCCCTCCTCTATCAGTCGTTCCAGTGTGGGCACGGCAAAGTCCGGTGTGCCCATATATACTATTCTAAGGTCTTTCTTTTCCATGTCAACTTAATATTTATGTACTCTCACGTGCAAAGATACGATTATTCTTTGTACTTTTGTCTCTTGTTATGGAAAAGATTCTCACCGAAGAGCAGTTGGCTCTTCTGCAAAGCAAGATAGATGAGGCCCGTCTGGTGGCCTGTGTGTGCCATGTCAATCCCGATGGCGATGCCCTGGGAAGCACCCTTGCCATTGCGGCATGGATGAAGGCCCTGGGCAAGGAGTGTGCCGTGGTTGTGCCCAACCGTTTTCCCGACTTTCTCCAGTGGATGCCCGGTGCTCCCGACATTGTCCGCTACGACAAGCATGCCGACAAGGCAGAGGCCATCCTTCGCCAGGCCGACCTCCTCTGGGTGTGCGACATGAACGCGCCCAACCGTACCCTGGGCATGGAGTCTATCCTCTCCGAGTGCGTGGAGCGCAGCCATCAGGGTGGGCTCTTTATGGTCATGGCCGACCACCACCTCGACCCCAATGCCTCCTTCTGCAATCTCCAGGTGTCGCGCCCCGAGATGTGTGCCACGTGCGAAGTCCTCTGCCACCTGCTTTGGCAGATGGGGCGCATGGACATGCTCACCGAGGACGAGGCCGTATGCCTCTATACGGGCATGATGACCGACACTGGTGCCTTCACCTACGCCTCCTCGCGTAGCGTCATCTACGAGTGTATCTCCCTGCTCCTTGCCCGTGGTATCGACAAGGACCGCATCTACCGCAATGTCTTCTGGACCTCAACGCCCAACCGCATGCGCCTCGTCGGCTACATGCTCTACGTGAAGATGGAAACCATCCCCGGCATGAATGCCACGGTAATGACCCTCACCAACCAGGAGCGCCGCATGCTGGGCGTCAAGAACGGCGACACCGAGGGCATTGTCAACATGCCCCTGCAGATCCAGGGCATGCGCCTTTCCGTCTTCATCAGCGAGGACACCGAGCATCCTGGCTTTGTCAAGTTCTCCCTACGCAGTGTTGACGATTTCCCTTGTAACGAGATGTCTGCTCGCTTCTTCAACGGCGGCGGTCACAAGAACGCCTCTGGCGGCCGTCTCCAGTGCTCTATCGAGGAAGCCGTAGAAATCTTCCACCGCGCCGTCAAGGAGTTCGCCCCACTGCTGAGAACGGAAAAGTGATTGTAGTTTGGAACTCCGACTTCTCCGATTATTCCGAATACTCCGATTATCCTTTGTTTTCCTTTCACCCTCTCCTCCCCCTGCAGGGGGATTGAGGGGGTCTTACAGCAGCCCCTTCACCATCCCGAAGAGCTTGTAAGGCATGTACCTGAAGGGCAGGTCCAGCCACGTTGGCGTTGTCACTACCGCCCTCTGGTGCGAGAACACGCGGAACGACTCCCTGCCGTGGTATGACGACATGCCCGAATTTCCTACACCGCCAAAGGGCAGGTTCTCGTTGGCAATGTGCATGATGGTGTCGTTTATGCACGCACCGCCCGACGAGGTATGGCGCAGCACCCGTCGTATGTTGCCCCCGTTCTCGCCGAAGTAGTACAGTGCCAGGGGCTTCTCCCTTCTGTTCACAAACTCTATCGCCTCGTCCGTGGTGTTGAATGTCAGCAATGGGAACAGAGGACCGAATATCTCCTCCTGCATGATGGGGCTGTCCTCCCTCACGCCGTCCAGCACCGTGGGATGGATGTAGCGCTCCTTGCGGTCGTAGGTTCCGCCTATGCGCACGTTGCCGTCCTTCAGGTAGCCAGTCAGACGCTCAAAGGCCTTGTCGCTCACTATGCGCACAAAGTGCTTTGCCTCCTGCGGATTCTTGCCCAGCAGGTGCTCAAACTCCTTCTTGAGAGCCTCTATCAGACGCTCCTTCACCTCGGCATGCACCAGCAGATAGTCGGGCGCTATGCACGTCTGTCCGGCATTCAGGCTCTTTCCCCATGCTATGCGGCGTGCCGCCATGGCTATGTTGGCATCCTTGTCCACTATGCAGGGACTCTTGCCGCCCAGTTCCAGCACCACCGGAGTCAGATGCTCCGAAGCGGCACGCATCACCCTGCGGCCCAGGTCGGGACTTCCTGTAAAGAAAACTATGTCGTACCTCTCCTCCAGCAGGGCAGTGTTCACCTCCCTGTTGCCCTGCACCACGGCAATGTACTCCGGGGCAAAGGTCTCGCGGATCATCTCCTCCATCACCTTGGACACGTGTGGCACGTAGGGCGAAGGCTTCAGCACCGCCGTGCATCCTGCCGATATGGCACCCACCAAGGGGTTCAGCAGCAGTTGCACGGGATAGTTCCACGGAGCCATTATCAGCGAGCAACCTAAGGGGTCCTGCACCACCTTGCTTCTCGAGGGGAACATCTTCAGCGGAGTGCACACCCTCTTGGGTGCCGCCCACTTGCCCAGGTGCGAGATGTGGTTCCTTATCTCGCCCAGCACTATGCTCAGTTCCGTCAGGTAGGCCTCCTCGTAACTCTTGTGCAGGTCCTGCCACAAGGCATCTGCCAGGGGCTTCTCCCACTTCTCCATAGCACGCTTCAGTGCGCGCAGGCTCTCCTTGCGGAACTTCACATCCAGTGTCCTTCCGCTACGGAAAAACTCCCTCTGCGCCTCCACTATCCTCTTGATTTCCTCCCTGGGTGTATTCTCCATTGCCATATCAGTCTTATTTCTTTCTTCCTGTGAAATTGTCCATAGTGTGATATATGCCCAGCACATCGCCCACCAACCAGTCAAACACCCTCATGGGCAGCAGGGCCTGCAACATGCGCATCACATGGTGCGCCTTCGGTATCCATGGCATCAGCATCAGGAACTTCCTGTCGCCCTCTATGGCACCCAGCACCCTCTTTGCCACCTTCTCTGGCTTGAGCAGAGGGAACACCTTCGACTTCACGCCGTCAAACATTCCCGTGGTAATATAGTAAGGTGCCACGGTGGTCACGCGCACCTTGCTCTTCATCTCCTGCAACTCTATTCGCACCGAGTCCGACCATCCCACGGCAGCCCATTTGCTGGCGGCATACACGCTCATCTTCGGGTTGGACATCATGCCGCCTGCCGAGGCAATCGTGCAGATGTGTCCCTCGTTGCGCTGCACCATGTCGGGCAGCATCTGCCGTGCCACATACATGGGCGCTATGGCATTCACCATCATTGTGCGGTTTATCTCGTCCTCCGTGCACTGGTCAAAGGTCTTATTGCTGGTTATGATGCCGGCGCTGTTTATCAGTATGTCCACATCGCCCACCTCCTTCTTCACCTTGTCATATTGCTCTGCCACCATCTCGTGCCTGGACACGTCCACACGGTACCCATGCACCGTGCCCTTCTTGCCCAGTTCCTTCACCGTGGCGTCTATGCTCTCCTGGTTTATGTCCCAGATGACCAGAGCCTTCGCACCCTTCTCCAGGGCCATTTCGCCCATCAGTCGGCCGATACCCGAGGCACCGCCCGTTATCATTACTATTTTGCCTTTAATCTTCGACATATCTCTTTTTACCTTATCAGTTTTCGTTGAAATCGGGTGCAAAGGTACGTCATTTATTGCATATAACAAGCAAAAGTGTGCAAGAAAATACTTAAAATACACAATAATCCACCAATACTGTGCAATACATGCTTCTTGTCTGCTATGTACAGACAAAGGGATTTCGTTGTCTTCACACGCTGGTGCACGTTCTTTGCCAACGTATGTTATGTGTCAGGATATTTTGTCTGAAAACGTGCATGCTCCAGATCCTGATTTAGAAAGTTCAATCCCTTTCCGTACTTAATCTGTTGCTAAGTAAAGTGCTAAAAATGTAAAGTCTATGTTGCAATTCCGCTACTCTCTCTCTCATTTTATGGAAAATTTTCCAAAGAACATACCCTTAAGCAACCAGTTTTCATTGAATGTTCATCGTATTGCTTCCCCGAAGACAACCCGACGACACGTCCGCGTCCTCGTGAGGACACGTCCCGCTCTTCCCGAGGACCAAGCTGAAGCCTCCCGTCTTCCCTTTTTCCTCATATAGAGAGCCGTGTATTTGTGCACCAGAAAACTATTGTCCGTAAATACACGATTCTCAAAGGGTGGTTTGTCTGTATTTTTGGTGACCCTGTCTGTGCTGAATAGTATTGCGTGAACAAGGAAGGGCAGGTAACAAAAAAATGCCCCCGATAAAGGACGAGGGCAACCTAATGTTTTCACAACGGAATAATCCTTATTGTGAATTGCTTCGAATTGATTGCAAATATAGTGTTTTTTCTGATTTGAACCTAATTAGTTTGTAAAATTTTATATATTTGTGTGGAATTAACATGCAAAATAGCTCTAAAAGCAATATAGAGATGAAGAAAATATTAGGTCTTGATTTAGGAACAACAAGTATAGGATGGGCACTTGTAAATGAGGCGGAAGATAAAGACGAGCGTTCTGCTATTATTAGATTAGGTGTTCGTGTAAATCCACTAACCACTGACGAATCACAGAATTTTGAGAAGGGAAAGGCTATAGAAACCAATACTGTTCGTCGAGACAAGCGTGGCGCACGACGTAATTTGCAACGCTATAAGTTAAGGCGTTCAGCTTTAATATCATTGCTTAAAGAGCATGGTTTCATAACAGATGAATCTATATTGTCGGAACAAGACAATGCCTCTACTTTCGAGACCTATCGTTTGCGTGCAAAGGCCGTTACAGAGGAAATAACCCTGGAGCAGTTTGCTCGCGTACTTTTGATGATAAACAAAAAGCGTGGTTATAAGAGCAGTCGTAAGGCCAAGGGGGATGAGGACGGCAAACTTATAAATGGGATGGATGTGGCCAAGCGTCTGTATGATGAAGACATAACTCCCGGACAACTTTGCTTGGAA
>JAZRII010000065.1:0-95043 GCA_045645225.1 Bacteroidaceae bacterium
TCAACGGTCTTAATCTGAGTTACCACGCAAGGACCAACTTCGATAACAGTGCACGGTACATTCTTACCGTCGGCACTGAAAACGGATGTCATTCCGATTTTCTTTCCTAATAATCCTGGCATTTCAGTTAATTTAAAATAAGTTGTTGTTAAATTGTTGTTTTTAGTCTCGTTTAAATTCTCTTATGCAAAGCCTACCTGTAGGCACACAAAAAGAGAACCGCCACAATAGGCGTTCTTTTTGAGAAAGTTTGATAGCCGAAGCCAGCGCATTCCTTTCCTTTTCGAGTGCAAAGTTACGGATTTTTAATTTATTACACAAGAGATTACACAAAATAATACGCCTACGCGTACAAAAAAGGGCGTTTTAACACCCAAAAGGACACAAAAAGACCCTCACGAGGTTATCATGAGGGCCTTTTATGTTATCAAACATGCATGTAGAGGGTATTACACCTTGATCTCTACCTCTACACCGCTGGGGAGTTCGAGCTTCATCAAAGCGTCAACAGTCTTCTCATTGCTTGAGTAGATGTCGATCAGACGCTTGTATGCGCTCAACTGGAACTGCTCACGGCTCTTCTTATTAACGAAGGTTGAGCGGTTAACGGTAAAGATACGCTTGTGAGTGGGCAGGGGGATAGGACCAGATACAACAGCACCTGTCACCTTAACGGTCTTAACAATCTTCTCTGCACTCTTGTCTACGAGCATGTGGTCGTAGCTCTTCAGCTTAATACGAATTTTCTGACTCATTTCTTTCTTTATTATTATTATTTAATAAGGTGGGAGCAACCATTAAGAGTCGTTTGCTAATGGTTGTCCCTTTCCTTATGATGCTTTATTTATTAGAATCTCCAGGATATTAGAGGAGGTCGGCACGACCCTTCATCTCCTCGAGAACAGCCTTAGCAACACCAGTGCTAACGGGAGCATGGTGATCGTAGGTCATAGAGCTGGTAGCACGACCAGAGGTGATGGTACGCAGAGCAGTTACATAACCGAACATCTCTGCCAGGGGAACCATAGCCTTAACGAGACGAGCACCGGTACGAGTGGTATCCATACCCTCTACCTGACCACGACGCTTGTTCAAGTCACCGATAACGTCACCCATGTTCTCCTCGGGAGTAACAACCTCGAGCTTCATGATGGGTTCCATCAGTACGGGCTTAGCCTTAGCGCAGCAAGCCTTGTAAGCCATCTGAGCTGCGATTTCGAATGACAGCTGGTCAGAGTCAACGGGGTGGAATGAACCATCAACCAACTCAACCTTCAGGCTATCCATGGGGAAGCCACCGAGAACACCGTTCTTCATAGCAGCATCGAAGCCCTTCTGAACGCTGGGGATAAATTCCTTGGGAATATTACCACCGGTTACACTGTTAACGAACTGCAGAGGAGTCTCGTTGTAGTCCTCGTCGCGGGGACCAACGTTAACGATGATGTCAGCGAACTTACCACGACCACCTGACTGCTTCTTGTAAACCTCACGGTGGTTAACGGTAGCGGTGATAGCCTCCTTATAGTTAACCTGGGGCTTACCCTGGTTACACTCTACCTTGAACTCGCGCTTCAGACGGTCGATGATAATATCCAAGTGGAGCTCACCCATACCAGAGATAACGGTCTGGCCGCTCTGCTCGTCGGTCTTAACGGTGAAGGTGGGATCCTCTTCGGCCAGCTTCTGCAGACCGATGCTCAGCTTATCCAGGTCCTTCTGGGTCTTGGGCTCAACTGCGATACCGATAACGGGATCGGGGAAGTCCATAGACTCGAGTACGATGGGAGCGCCTTCCTCGGCCAGAGTATCACCAGTGTGAATATCCTTGAAACCAACACCTGCGCCGATATCACCAGCTGCAATGCAGTCAACGGGATTCTGGCTGTTAGAGTGCATCTGGAACAGACGGCTTACGCGCTCCTTCTTGCCAGAACGAACGTTGTAGATGTATGAACCAGCCTCAACCTTACCAGAGTACACACGGAAGAAGGTCAGACGACCTACGTATGGATCGGTAGCAATCTTGAACGCCAGAGCAGCAGTCTTCTCGTCCTCGCTGGGCTTACGTGCTTCCTCCTCACCGGTCTCGGGGTTGGTACCCACGATGCTGGGAGTATCCAGAGGAGAGGGAAGGAACATGCAGACATAGTCGAGCAGAGTCTGTACACCCTTGTTCTTGAAAGAAGAACCACAGGTCATGGGAACGATATCCAGGTTCAGAGTACCCTTACGGATAGCAGCAACGATTTCCTCCTCGCTCAAGCTATCGGGATCCTCGAAGTACTTCTCCATCAAGGTATCGTCCTGCTCAGCTGCGAGCTCGATCATCTTGCCGCGCCATTCCTCGCACTCGTCTACCATGTCAGCGGGGATATCCTCAACGTCATACTCAGCACCCATAGTCTCGTCGTGCCACAGGATAGCCTTCATCTTGATGAGGTCAACGATACCCTTGAAGGTCTCCTCTGCACCGATGGGCAGAGCCACAACGCAGGGAGTAGCACCGAGTACCTCCTTCATCTGGCGAACAACCTCGTAGAAGTCAGCACCAGAGCGGTCCATCTTGTTAACATAACCGATACGGGGTACGTTGTACTTGTCGGCCTGACGCCATACGGTCTCAGACTGGGGCTCAACGCCACCTACTGCACAGTATGTAGCAACGGCACCGTCGAGTACACGGAGTGAACGCTCTACCTCAGCGGTGAAGTCCACGTGTCCCGGAGTGTCAATCAGGTTGAACTTATACTTGTCGCCCTTGCAGGTCCAGTAAGCGGTAGTAGCAGCGGAGGTAATGGTAATACCACGCTCCTGCTCCTGAGCCATCCAGTCCATGGTAGCAGAACCATCATGGGTCTCACCGATCTTGTGTGTCTTACCGGTGTAGAAGAGGATACGCTCACTGGTAGTTGTCTTACCGGCATCGATGTGAGCCATGATACCGAAGTTACGAGTCAAATGCAGATCTTGCTTTGCCATTGTGTCGTAAATTGAATTAGTGATGGATTTATTTTAGAAACGGAAGTGAGCGAACGCACGGTTAGCCTCGGCCATACGGTGCATGTCCTCCTTACGCTTGTAGGCACCGCCCTGCTCGTTGTAAGCATCCTGGATCTCAGCAGCCAGCTTGTCAGCCATGGTCTTGCCACCACGCTTGCGAGCGTACAGGATCATATTCTTCATGCAGATGCTCTCCTTGCGGTCGGGACGAATTTCTGTGGGAACCTGGAAAGTTGCACCACCGATACGGCGGCTCTTAACCTCTACCTGAGGAGTAATCTTATCCAGAGCCTCCTTCCAGATCTGCAGTGCGGGCTTCTCCTCGCTCTGCATCTTGTTGGCCACGATCTCGAGTGCGTTGTAGAAGATATCGTAAGAGATGCTCTTCTTGCCATCGTACATGAGGTGATTAACGAACTTTGATACCTTCACATCGCCGAACTTGGGATCGGGAAGGATAACTCTCTTCTTTGGTTTAGCTTTACGCATTTTCTTTCAATTGTTTTGTGTTCAGGTTTGCATCTTGTACTTCTTCTTCAACTCCTGCCGCTGCAGGGTTTACTCAGGACACTGTCTGCAACACCAAAACGGTTGTTTTTAAATAACTTGACTCGCCTTATACTTGCAAAGGGGAGTATTACTTCTTAGCAGCCTTGGGGCGCTTAGCACCGTACTTAGAACGACGCTGTGTGCGGTTAGCAACACCTGCGGTATCCAAAGTACCACGAACTACGTGATAACGCACACCGGGCAGGTCCTTTACACGACCACCGCGAACGAGAACGATACTGTGCTCCTGCAGGTTGTGACCCTCACCGGGGATGTAGCAGTTAACCTCCTTAGAGTTTGTCAGACGCACACGAGCTACCTTACGCATAGCTGAGTTAGGCTTCTTAGGTGTGGTAGTGTAAACACGAACACAAACACCACGACGCTGAGGACAGCTGTCCAGAGCGGGGCTCTTGCTCTTGTCTACCAACACGGTACGGCCTTTTCTTACCAATTGTTGAATTGTAGGCATTTTGTTTAATTTTTATTTGTTATATATATTAATTATGTGTATACAATTAAGGAGGGGCACAGTATGCCCATTCGGGTTGCAAAGGTACAACAAAATTCCGAAAAACGGTACATTTTCAGTAAAATAATTGCCTCCAATCCTCTTTTTTAGTTGTTTTTCTCTATTAAAACGCTGCAACGGCAGCACCACACGCCATCCGACGATTCCATAGAGGTGGGTTTTGCCCATAATAGCAACAAGGCAGTTTCCCAACAAGGAAACTCGAGTTCTCTTACTGAGAAACTGCAGTTTTCTTATTGGGAAACTGGGCTATCAAAGTGGAGACAAAAAGACACCTGTGGTGACTGTTTTCCCTACCCCAACCTGAACACTATGGGGAGCACCATTCGGGTGGTGCAGGGTTGCTTCTTGTCCTTGTCCACATAACCTGGCTCCCATGCAGGCATGGCACTGACCACCCTTACAGATTCGGCAAGCATAGCTTCAACGGCACGCTTGTACGCCTCCTTCTCCTGAGCAGAGAGTTCCCTGCCTTCGGCCTTCTTTTCATTCGCATAAGCCAACACAACCGCCTCGGGCAATGTTTTGCTTCCCTCAGGTGCGTGTGTGCCAAATGCCATTGCGCGGATATTGGTCACTTGACCTGTCTCTGTAATGAAGAGTTCCACCAGAACTTTTCCCATCACACCTTGGTTCTGGGCTTCAGATGGATACTTCACATTCTTACTAAGCCATTGCATCAATGCCGCATCTCCACCCTTGAATTGTGCCTGCACGGCAGGTTTCGGAACATATGACACCTTTTGTGGAGTATCATAGCTGGCCAATACGGCACCATTAGCTTGAATTTCTGCCTCGTTTGGTAAGAATTTGACTTGCTCGACAACCTTCTTTGTCTTAATCTCGATTACCGTCTTGCCAGGATAACCCATACTTGCCGCTGCTTCTGGATTCTTGAATACCGTAATAGACTCTATCTTCTCTGGCGACAATGGTTTGGCAGTTTCCAAACTTACTTCAGTACCGTCCACAAGGTAGACAGTATTTTCATCAGTAGGGGATATAACGGAAGAACCTAATTTTTTAGCTCCATCCGCTTGTCCGGTTGCACTAATTTTAATAACTTTGTCCTCGTCTTTGGCAACTTCGTTGCCGGAAAGGGACGTTGGTTCACTTGTGGCAAAGGCACTGAGTGCCAGGGTTGCCATGGGGATGATGTACAGCACCTTGCTGCGCATCCATACACTGGATTTTGATTTCTGCATCATAGTGATACGTTTTAGAGTTAAACTATGGTCGAAGTTGTTGGCAAAAGTGTAGGAGCTGGCGCCAACAGCTTTTTTTATTAGCAACAACTGATAGTCGCGTGCCGAAATGCCTTGGCGGAGGACATAGTCGTCTGCCTCGTACTCGTGCACATCGCGCAGGCTGGAGGCGAAGACATAGACAAGGGGATTCCACCACTGGAGTATCTGCACGGCGGAGAGCAGGAGCAGGTCCCATGAGTGGAGAGAGAGGATGTGTCCTGTTTCGTGCAGGAGAATTTCACGACCGTTCTCGTGGAAGTCGCGCTCGGAAATCACCACATGGTTCATCCAGCTGAAGGGAGACACCTCGCCGGCGTGACAATGTATGTCTATGCCATCTTCTACCTCGTGCCATAGATTACCACGTCTGACAATATAGTTCATGCGCAGAATCTGCATAATACGCCATAGGAGCATGGCCATAGCCACGAAGGAGAAGAGTACCGATACGACATGGAACCATGAAACCTGAACGGGAACATGCTGGGCTTGTACGCTGAATTCGGGCAAAAGGTGGTATCCTTCCACGGGTATGCCCACCTGCACCATCTGCTCTTTGGCTGCCTGCACCACAGGTTGCTTGTCCAAAGACAAGAAGTGGACATCCAGCATGGGAAGCATCACGGAGAAAAGGAGTATGAGCAGAAGCACTGCCCTGTTCAGGCGGAAGAAACTCTCCTTCCTGAGAATAAGCATGTACGGCACATAGAGCAACGTCAGCACAAAGGCCGAACGAATGGAATAAAGAAATATTGCTTCTATCATGAAGAAAGGTTTTCAGAGTTTTTTGTATAATCGGAGAAGTCAGAGAATTCGGAGTAGTAAGATTTGACTAATTGACAAACATTACTCTTCCCTCTCCACCGAGGCGAGAAGTTCCTGGATCTCCTCTGGAGTAAGATTCTCTTCGCGTATAAAATAGCTGAACATGGACTTCAGGCTGCCTCCAAAGAAGTCCTTCTTCACACCTTGCATAGTTCGGCGAGTATACTCTGCGCGCGACACCAGAGGTTCGAACAAGTGAGTCTTGCCCTCGCCCTTGTTTTTGGAGTATGTCAAATACCCCTTCTCGTAGAGTACCTTCAAGTAGGTTGCCACGGTGGTGTAGGCAAGTTTAGGCTCTGGCCACTCGTTGACCAAATCCCATGCACAGGCAGGACGGTCAAGGTCCCAAAGAATTTTCATAACCTGGAACTCCAATCTGGTAAGCGTGTTCTCCTTGTGTCTCATATCATTAATAAGCGTTTTAGTGTGTTTGCAATGGCAAAGTACGGGAAAGACAATGAATATCGCAATACACCGATATCGTATTTTTGCGAGAAGGGAACGATTTTAACGTTTATTCGTAGTTATTGGAGCACATTTGGACAAGTGTGGCATGAAGAAGTCCGTTAAAGGACAAATAAACTTAAAAATTAATTGAACCTTAGACCTTTTACATCAAAATGTAGTATCTTTGCGCCGTTGAATCTATATTACTAACCAAATATAAATTAATAAGGATTATGAAGAAGTTGATGTATCTTGCCGTTCCTGCCCTGCTGCTGGCCAGCTGTGGTCCCAAGGAGTATGCTATCCAGGGCAAGACAACAGGAGAGTATGAAGGCAAGTTGGCTCTGTTGCAGAACAAAGAGGGCGAAACAGTGGATTCCTGCGTCGTTGCAGACAGCGCATTTGCTTTTGCCGGCTTGGTAGCCGACCAGAGTGCATACGTGATCAGCGTGGAGAAGACAAAGGTGCCCATAATGGTACAGAACGGTGCAACGATCACCGCAGACCTGACCCAGGCTCCCGCAGAGGTGAGCGACAACGGCGGCTTGAACGACCAGCTGAACGCCATCATGCAGACTGTATCCGAGGCAAGCAAGGCTCTTAACGAGAAAGCAGAGAAACTTATGGCCGAGGGTATCGCCTACCCCCAGGTGCGCGACTCTATCCAGGGCGACATCGAGGCTTTGTACGACATCTACCGCAAGGGTATCAGCGAGAACAAGGAGAACCTCGTGGGTGCACGCATCCTGGGTATGGTAGTACGCGAGTTCTATAACGACCTGGCAGAGCTTGACTCTGTTATTGCCGAGGTGAAGTATGCCACCGAGATTAAGGCCGTGAACGACCTGCGCACATTCCTCGAGGTTGCAGAGAAGACCAAGGAAGGCAAGATGTTTGTTGACTTCAGCGGCCTTGACCTGGAGGGCAACGAATCAAAGCTCTCTGACTATGTGGGCAAGGGCAAGTATGTGCTCGCCGACTTCTGGGCTTCATGGTGCGGTCCCTGCAAGCGCGAGATTCCCAACCTCATCGAATTGCAGAAGCAGTTCGGCGGCGAGAAGTTCGTGGTACTGGGCGTGAACGTATGGGATCAGGAAGATAAGTTCAAGGAGGCTCTGAAGGAAGAGGGTATCACATATCCTCAGATCTACGTTCCCCGCGACGGCAAGGTCAATGCCACCGAACTCTACGGCATCCAGGGCATTCCCCAGATTATGCTCTTCGGCCCCGATGGTACCATTGTAAAGCGCAACCTGCGCGGCGAGGAGATGAAGGCATTCGTTGCCGACCAGCTGAAGTAAGGCAGAATCCCTGCATTACACACATACACATAGAAGAGGGCATTGCATGATTGCAATGCCCTCTTCTTGTTCCCATAAACCGGTATTCCCTTTATTATGCACGGAGTTCCCTGACCAAGCAGTTCCCTCAGAATGAATAAAAATATTGGAAAAACTGATTTTACATGTTACAAAAGCAATACCTTTGCGTTATATCAGTAGAGACAGGGCAATAATAGCCATACATACAATCACGTCCAACAAAGAAACATGAGTCAGGCACAGCATACCAAACCTACCGGAGAAGAAAAGCAGGATAGCCAAGAGCATCCCCTGCTTTTGGCCTTTGGCAGAATGCAGAATATGCTCCTTGACACAGCACGTCGCATACTGCATAGCCACGAAGATGCCGAAGATGCCCTACAAGAAGCATTCGTAAGGCTATGGTCAAGATCGGAGAGAATCAAAGATGAAGAAGATGCATCGGCCATGCTTTACGTGACGACCAGAAACATCAGCATAAGTTCCCTGAGGAAACGGAACACCAACAGGAATGTGGAAACAGGGCAAACGCAAGAAAACATCGACCCATCCCATGAAGAAGAACTGGAAAGAGAGGAAACCTTCTGTCGTATTGAAGAAATAGTAAAACAGAAACTGACGCCATTGCAACAAGACATCCTGAGGATGAGAGAATATGAGGAGCAGAGTTACGAAGAAATAGCCAAATTGCTGGATATGCAACCTCCTGCCGTAAGGATGCAACTATCAAGAGCACGCAAGACCATTCGTGAATGTTATAAACAACTTCAACATGAATAACACCTACCACACATACGAGGCCGAGTATTGGGACAGACTCATAGAACGGTACTACAACGCAGAGACAACTGAGGAGGAGGAAAGAAGCCTGAAGCACTTCCTTACCTCAAAGGAAGGCTGCGACAGCCGTTACGATGAGATAAAGGCTGTAATGGGATTTATTGCAACGGGCAAAAGACAACATTGCTCCACCAAAGATACAGTAAAGGGCATTGGCCGGCAAAGATACCTCTACACCAAAATAGCCGGAATGGCAGCATGCGCGACGATGGCATACTTTCTCATCGGGCACACTTTGCTATCATCACGCCCGACGGAATATCCGGACGTATGCATTGCCTATGCCGATGGCAAACATATCACAGACCGAAACGAAGTACTGTCGCTGATGAAAAAGTCAATGCAAAGCGTCACCGTAACCGAAGAAAACGAAAAACACATGGAAGAGCAATTACACAACATGTTCAACACCCTTTCCGAATAACAGATATGGCACAAAGAGTAATATTATTGGCATTGTGGCTACTGGTATCGCCAGTGCTGCTTGCACAGACTGATTTGAAAATAAACGAACTGTTCGACATGGAACTAAAAGGTGCTACAAAAGTACATCTAAGCGGAGCAAGCATAGAAACCTACCATCTCAGCCTATTCAAAAGCCTTACCGTCCAAACATCAGACAAGACAAGCCTAATGATTGAAGCAAGTATAGAAAAAGATGTCAAGGATGCATTCTGCCACGAATCAAACCACACAAATGGTCGTCTATACTATGGACTCTACCAACTTTCTTCTACCAAGAAAGGCATCAACCGCTATATTTTCTACCGTAACAATGCACTGAAAAAAGGAAATGACAACAACATTACCTTAATCTACATGGAAGGTAGGGCCGACATAAAACAGCTACGCAAAACTTTTACCAAGCATTAGACAACACATAATATAAATATCAAACACGAATTGACAATGAAACTGAAAAATCTCTTACTTTGCCTTCTCTGCACCGTAAATTTCGTGACTACGTATGCCCAAGACAGAGCAAACAGCTGGAGTTTCTCCGTACTCACTGACGACATCCAACTGAAAAAAACACATCACAAATCCAAGTCCGAGAACTTTCTGAATATCGGTGGTCTGGGGTTTGGCTTTGTAAACGGTCTGAACACACCTCAAGACATGAATGTGAGTATGGGTTCTTCAATGGAGATCTTCTTCAACCTCTTCTCTTGTGGACGCAAATACAACCATGGGCGTCACAAATTAGGTATCGGCATGGGATTCAACTGGAAGAACTACAGAATGACAGGATACACCCGTTTTGTAAAGGATGGCGCTAGCATTTCCCTGTCGCCCTATCCTGACAATGCCAATATCGACTTCTCGCGCCTGAAGATATTCAGTATCACATTCCCATTGGAATACAAATATAAATTCCATAAGGACTTTGCTATAAGTGCGGCTGCCATACTGAACTGGAATGCATACGGAAGCCTGAAGACGAAATACGAACTTGACAACAGGAAAATAGAGGAATGCAGCGAACAGATAAAGCATCGCCCCGTAAGCATAGACCTGCGCATGGGTCTTCACTGGAAGTCACTGGGAGCATATGTGAAATACAGTCCCTGCAACGTGATACATTGCGAATACGGTCCACAGTTCAACGGATTGTCGGCGGGTGTAATGATTGGATTGTAGCTAAACGGGGACAATAGCAGACCCACAAGACCAATACCAGACAAAAACGACAAATCGGGGTGTGCCTGTTCACCAGTGCATACCCCGATTTTATATTACCTTGGCAGAATTCCTATCCCAGCAGCTCCTTCACCTTGGCTGAAATTGCCTTGCCATCGGCACGGCCTGCAAGACGTTTGCTGGCAACGCCCATCACCTTGCCCATTTCCTTGGCGCTGGTGGCGCCAACCTCGGCAATGATGGTGCGGAGTTCTGCCTCCAGTTCCTCGGGAGTGAGTGCCTTGGGCAGATATGCCTCGAGGGCGAGGACCTGTCCCATCTCCTCTTCTGCCAGGTCGGGACGGTTCTGCTCCACATAGAGCTGGGCTGTGTCCTTGCCCTGCTTCACCAACTTGGAAAGAATCTTCAGCGCCTGCTCGTCGGAAAGTTCGGCATCAGCACCAGGGGCGGTGAGTGCCTCCAGGAAATACTTCTTGGCATTGCGCAATGCCATCAAGCGCACCTTGTCCTTGGCCTTCATGGCCACGACTATGTCTTTGCTAATCTGTTCAAACAACATAATGTTATTGTGGTTTTGATTTATTAAATTTCTATTCCTCACACAAAAGTAGCGTTTTTGAGCGAACCGACCAAACGATTAAGGCAAAATCTTCCTATATGTCAGCGTCTGCACCATGCCTCGGCAGGCAAGATAGGAAAGGAAGGCTATCCACAGACCATGGTTGCCATAGAGGGGGATGAGGAGGAAATAGCCGGTAAGGAAAAGAACCATGCTGATGGACATGGACAGGAGCATGAGGCGCGGAGATGTGGCACCAATGTAGACTCCGTCCCACAGGAAGGACGCCACGCCACACAGAGGAAGAAGCAGAGTCCAATGCCGGTAACGGGATACTGCATCCAGTACTTGCATATCGTCCGTGAGAAACGACATGAACCACTCGCCTCCCAAAGCATACAATACCACAAAGAACAATGCCACTACCCCACCCCATTGGAAGAGTCTTCGTACCACGGTGCGGCATAGTTCGCTGTTGGCTGCACCAATTAACTTGCCTACAAGTGCCTCGCCGGCATAGGCAAAACCATCCATAAAGTAGCTGAAGATGGTGAACATCTGCATGAGCAGGGTATTGACCGCAAGTTCCACACTGCCCTGCGCTGCTCCAGCGGCAATAAACATGAAGTGCACAACTATCAGGCAAAGGGTGCGCAGGAACAGGGAAAAGTTCTGGCGGTTGCTTGTGCTACGAGGAGCAAGTGCCTGGCGCAAGAGGCGGCCGAACGGAGGCATACAGAAAGACTCTCTCCTCCATAATCTGCCATAATACTTCAAACAAAGGACAAGGGCAAAGGCGAACGCAACCCATTGCGCCAATAAGGTTCCCAGTGCAACACCCTCGATACGCATGCCCAGCACATAGACAAAGACTATGCTGCATATAATATTCAGAAGATTCTGCGCTATGGCAACAATCATGGGGAAGCGTGAGTTCTGCATGCCGATATACCATCCGTTCATGGCAAAGAGACCAAGGGCTGGTAAGGCTCCCCATATACATATATTAAAATAGGTACGCGCGAGGGTTGCCACCTCTGCCTCGGGCGCTATGTACCATAAAGCGCCTTCACGCACAAATGGAGAAAGTGCCATTGGCAGCAAAGCAAGAACAAGGGCAAGGAGGAGGCTACGCACGAGCAATAGTACCACTCCGTTTAAATCCTTGCGGCCCCAAGCCTGGGCAGTTTCGCCTCCGGTTCCCATTCTCAAGAAGCCGAACATCCAATAAATGACATTGAAAAGCATGCCTCCCACAGCAATGGCACCAACATAGTATGATGCTGGCAGGGAGGAGGCTGCGACATGAGCGGCAGAACCTCCCATATGGCCAGTAACAGCAACATCCACCAGCCCTAACAAGGGAACAGTAATGTTGCTGACAATGCTGGGCAATGCTATGCCAAAGATGCGCCTGTCCAGATTAGAGAACATCGGAAGAAGCAAAGAGTTTATCCTCCAATTCCGGACATGATGAAATCAGGCGTCCGTTCTGGACCAACACAGAGTCAACCTTGGCCTTGACACATAGTTTGTTGTCACTTGCACGGTAGATTTCCTGATAGAATACTATGCGTATGCCTTCCTTCTTGACATCCAGTTTGCATACATACTCGTCGCGGCTGCGCAGCGGAGTCTTGAACTCCATGTTGAGACGTGCTACCACGGCATCGATGCCATCCTCGTGCATCTGCGCAAAACTGATACCACGCTCAAGGAGGAACTCATGACGGGCATGTTCGAGATAGTGCTGATAGTTGGCATTGTTGACAATGCCCTGAAGGTCGCATTCGTAGTCGCGAACCTTAAGCTTTATTTCGTGAATCATATTGGGGAACGGTTAGGGGGGAGAGGTTAAAAGTGAAAGGTGAAGGGTGAGAGGTGGAAGGTTAAAGGGTTAAAGGTGAGCGATCATTGTTCTCGTCATCGTTATCGTCTTTCTTATCGTTTTCCGTTTTCACCTTTCACCTTTCAGTTTAAAAAAGCGCCTTGTCAAAGTTGTTACACCTTGGCAAAGCGCTTATTTATCATAGTCTAATAGTAACTGCTAAAAATCATCAAAGTCGAGACGAGCCTTGCGGTTGGCCAGAGTGCGCTCGTAGTCCTCGCGAGAACCTACCACGATCTTCTCGTAGTCGCGCATACCGGTACCTGCAGGAATCAGGTGACCGCAGATTACGTTCTCCTTCATACCCTCGAGGTAGTCGCTCTTGCCGTTGATGGCAGCCTCGTTGAGCACCTTGGTTGTCTCCTGGAAGGATGCGGCACTCATGAACGAGCTTGTA
This sequence comes from Bacteroidaceae bacterium, assembly GCA_045645225.1. GTDB lineage: Bacteria > Bacteroidota > Bacteroidia > Bacteroidales > Bacteroidaceae > Physcousia. The sequence continues at coordinate 13,251 of JAZRII010000065.1, forward strand.
GCCAAAGAAGCACGGGTGATACCCTGCAGGATCTGGGTAGATGTGGCGGGCATTGCATCGCGAACCTCCACGATCTTCTTGTCCTGACGCTTCAGCAGAGAGTTCTCGTCGCGCAGACGGCGTGCGGTAACAATCTGGCCGGCGTGCATTGTCTCGCTGTCGCCAGCATTGACAACCACCTTCTTGCCCCAGATGCGGTCGTTCTCCTCTGCGAAGTCGAGCTTGTCCACAACCTGAGTCTCCAAGAAGCGGGTGTCGCCAGGTTCTACAATCTGAACCTTGCGCATCATCTGGCGTACGATAACCTCGAAGTGCTTGTCGTTGATCTTTACACCCTGCAGACGGTAAACGTCCTGAATCTCGTTAACGATGTACTCCTGAACGGCGGTGGGACCCTTGATGGCCAGAATGTCGGCAGGAGTGATGGCACCGTCAGACAGAGGAGTACCGGCACGAACGTTGTCGTTATCCTGTACCAGAATCTGCTTTGAGATGGGCACGAGGTACTTGCGGACGTCACCAACCTTAGAGGTGATGGTGATCTCGCGGTTACCACGCTTCAGACGGCCCATGGTAACGACACCGTCGATTTCTGCCACAACAGCAGGGTTGCTGGGGTTACGTGCCTCAAACAGCTCGGTTACACGAGGCAGACCACCGGTAATATCACCGCCACCACCTACTACACGAGGTATCTTGACAAGGATTTCACCCACACGGGCATCGGCACCGTCCACAATGGCGATATGGCCACCGATGGGGAAGTTATATGTACGCAGGATGTCACCATTCTCGTCCAAAATGTGGCAAGCGGGAATCTTGTTGCGGTCCTTAGACTCAATGATGATGTACTCGCTCTGCTTTGTAGCCTCGTCGGTCTCCACGCGGTATGTCACGTTCTCGATAACGTCCTCGAACTTAACCTTACCAGCGCTCTCAGTTACGATAACTGAGTTGAAGGGGTCCCACTGGGCAATGATGTCGCCCTTTTGGACGATGTCGCCTTCCTGCTTGAAGAGGGTGCTGCCATAGGGAACGTCCTGGCTGAGCAGAACAATACCGGTCTTGGGCTCTACGAAACGAACTTCGGCCAGACGGCTGACTACTACCTGAGTGGTGCCATTGTCGTTCTGTGCCTCTACGGTACGGAGTTCCTCAAATTCCAGACGAGCCTCGTACTTGGCCTTAATCTGTGCATTAGCAACAGCATTACCTGCCACACCACCGGCGTGGAAAGTACGCAGAGTCAACTGTGTACCAGGTTCACCAATAGACTGGGCTGCAATAACACCCACAGCCTCGCCCTTGTGTACCATGCGGCTTGATGCCAGATTGCGTCCGTAACACTTCATACAAACGCCCTTGCGGCTCTCACAGGTCAGCACTGAACGTATCTCAACCATCTCGATGGGGCTATCCTCAATCTCCTTGGCCTTGGCCTCGGTAATCTCATCGCCAGCTGCAACGATCATCTTGCCGGTTGTAGGATGGATTACATCGTGTACGCTGACACGGCCCAGGATACGGTCGTAGAGAGAACTTACTACCTCGTCACCGTTCTTCAGTGCTGTACACTCAAGACCACGCAATGTACCGCAATCCTCCTCAGTGATGATAACATCGTGAGAAACGTCAACAAGACGACGGGTCAGGTAACCAGCGTCGGCAGTCTTCAGAGCGGTATCGGCAAGACCCTTACGGGCACCGTGGGTAGAGATGAAGTACTCCAGCACGCTCATACCTTCCTTAAAGTTAGAAAGAATGGGGTTCTCAATGGTAAGAGGTTCAGCACCAGCCTTCTGGGGCTTAGCCATCAGACCACGCATACCAGACAGCTGGCTGATCTGACCGGCGCTACCACGGGCACCAGAGTCGAGCATCATGTACACGGCATTGAAACCTTCTTCGGCCTCGGCCATGGTCTTCATCAGAATCTTGGAGAGGTCGTTGTTAACCTTGGTCCAGGTTTCGATAACCTGATTGTAACGGTCCTTATCGGTGATGAAACCCATACCATAGTCCATGGTGATACGCTCAATCTCATCGTTACCACGCTGAACGAGTTCTGCCTTCTCCTCAGGAACGATAATATCGCCCAAGTTGAATGACAGACCACCCTCGTATGCCATCTTGTAACCCAGATTCTTGATACCGTCAAGGAACTCACAAGCGCGAGCTACACCAACACTCTTGATAACCTTGGTAATCAAGCCACGGAGGGTCTTCTTGGCAATGACATCGTTGAAGTAACCAATCTCAGCTGGAATAATCTCATTGGCGATAAGACGACCAACAGAGGTCTCTACCTGACGCTTGCCCAAGGTACCGTCCTCAAGCAGGTCGTCAACGATAACCTTGATGGGTGCATGAATCTCCACACGGTTCTGGTTGTAGGCAATGATTGCCTCCTCAGGGGCATAGAAACTCATACCAGCGCCCTTAGCACCGGGACGGAGCTTGGTAATATAGTACAGACCCAGTACCATATCCTGTGAAGGAACGGTGATAGGTTCACCATTGGCAGGGTTCAAGATATTGTGGCTCTGGAGCATCAGAAGCTGAGCCTCCAGAATTGCTTCGTTAGACAGGGGCAGGTGAACAGCCATCTGGTCACCGTCGAAGTCGGCATTGAACGCAGTACATGCCAGAGGATGCAGCTGGATAGCCTTACCCTCGATCATCTTGGGCTGGAATGCCTGGATACCCAGACGGTGCAGTGTTGGTGCACGGTTCAGGAGCACAGGATGACCCTTCATCACGTTCTCAAGGATATCCCAGATAACGGGATCCTTACGGTCTACAATCTTCTTGGCGCTCTTTACGGTCTTAACGATACCGCGCTCAATAAGCTTGCGGATGATGAATGGCTTGTAAAGCTCGGCAGCCATCAGCTTGGGCAGACCGCACTCACCCATCTTCAGTTCGGGACCTACAACGATAACCGAACGTGCAGAATAGTCAACACGCTTACCCAACAGGTTCTGGCGGAAACGGCCCTGCTTACCCTTCAGCGAGTCGCTGAGTGACTTAAGGGGACGGTTGCTCTCTGACTTAACGGCACTTGCACGGCGGCTGTTGTCGAACAGACTGTCGACAGCCTCCTGGAGCATACGCTTTTCGTTGCGCAGAATAACCTCAGGAGCCTTGATTTCCAGCAGACGCTTCAGACGGTTGTTGCGGATGATAACACGACGGTAGAGGTCGTTCAGGTCGCTGGTTGCGAAACGGCCGCCATCCAGGGGTACCAAAGGACGCAACTCTGGTGGAATAACAGGCAGAATGCGCAGAATCATCCACTCGGGCTTGTTGATCTCGCGGCTTGCACGGAAGCTTTCAACAACCTGCAGACGCTTCAGTGCCTCGTTCTTACGCTGCTGGGCACCTTCAGTGTTTGCGCTGTCACGCAATTCGTAGCTAAGCTTGTCCAAATCTACGCGCTGCAACAGGTCGAGAATAGCCTCGGCACCCATCTTGGCAACGAACTTATTGGGATCGGTGTCGTCAAGATACTGATTGTCGCGGGGCAGACGGTCAACCAAAGAGATGTATTCCTCTTCGCTGAGCAAATCACCCTCACGGGCAACACCTTCCTGGATACCACGCTCGTCCTTGTCGTCACGGGGACCAAGTATACCGGGCTGGATAACAACATAACGCTCATAGTAGATGATGCTGTCCAGCTTCTTTGTAGGCATACCCAGGAGGTAACCGATCTTGTTGGGCAGAGAACGGAAATACCAGATGTGTGCCACGGGCACGACAAGCTGGATATGACCGCTTCTCTCGCGGCGAACCTTCTTTTCTGTAACCTCTACACCACAACGGTCGCAAACAATACCCTTATAACGGATACGCTTGTACTTGCCGCAATGGCACTCGTAGTCCTTTGTGGGACCGAAGATGCGCTCGCAGAACAAACCGTCACGCTCGGGCTTATAGGTACGATAGTTGATGGTTTCGGGTTTGAGCACCTCGCCATAAGAGTTTTCGAGAATCTCCTCGGGGGATGCCAGTCCTATGGTTATCTTGGTGAAGTTGTTCTTCACCTTGGTTTCTTTCTTGAAAGCCATATCTTGTTTCTCTCTTTTTTAGTCCAACGTAATTCTCAAACCCAAACCGCGCAACTCGTGCAACAGTACGTTCAAAGATTCAGGTATACCAGCGTTAGGCATAGCATCGCCCTTGACAATAGCCTCGTAAGCCTTGCTTCTGCCGGTAACGTCATCACTCTTGATTGTCAGGATTTCCTGGAGAACATGGCTGGCACCGAATGCCTCGATTGCCCAAACCTCCATCTCACCGAAACGCTGACCACCGAATTGTGCCTTACCACCAAGAGGCTGCTGGGTAATCAGGCTGTAAGGACCAATGCTACGTGCGTGCATCTTGTCCTCAACCATGTGACCGAGTTTCAGCATGTAGGCAACACCTACAGTAGCCAACTGGTCGAATGGTTCACCTGTAGCACCGTCATACAGCTGAGTAGAGCAGTAACGGGGCAAACCTGCCTTGTCGGTCCACTCATTAAGGTCCTCAAGGTGAGCACCGTCGAAGATAGGAGTAGCAAACTTTACACCAAGCTTCTTACCTGCAGCACCAAGTACGGTCTCGAAAATCTGACCGATATTCATACGGCTGGGCACACCCAGAGGGTTCAGCACGATATCTACGGGAGTACCGTCGGCCAAGAAAGGCATATCCTCCTGACGTACAACCTTAGATACGATACCCTTGTTACCATGGCGGCCGGCCATCTTGTCACCGACACCGATCTTGCGCTTCTTGGCGATGTAAACCTTGGCCATCTGGATGATACCGCTGGGCAGTTCGTCGCCCACAGTAATAGCAATCTTGGCACGCTTGATCTCAGCATCAAGAACCTTGTACTTCTTCAGGAAGTTTATGACAAGAGTCTTGATCAACTCGTTGGTATGTTCGTCATCGGTCCAACCGCTCAGCTGAACAGCAGTGTAGTCGAAGGTCTCCAATACAGGAGCGGTAATTTCTGCGCCTGCGGGAATCAGTTCTGCACCCATGAAGTCCTTTACTCCTGCGCTCAATTTACCGGCAGTCAGTTCAAGCAACTTGTCAACAAGTATAGCCTTAAGGTCTGCAACTTTGCATTCGAACTCTTCATCGATTGCAGCTATGCGCTTCTTGTCCTCAAGCTTGGCAGAACGTGTCTTGATTGCCTTGGAGAACAGTTTCTTGTCAATAACAACACCCTTCAGAGAGGGACTTGCCTTCAGAGAAGCATCCTTAACATCACCTGCCTTGTCACCGAAGATAGCACGGAGCAGTTTCTCCTCGGGACTGGGATCGCTCTCACCCTTAGGAGTAATCTTACCTATCATGATATCACCGGGAACCACGTTGGCACCGATACGGATAATACCATTCTCGTCCAGGTCCTTTGTTGCCTCTTCACTGACATTGGGAATATCGCTTGTCAGTTCCTCCATACCACGCTTGGTCTCGCGAACCTCAAGGCTGAACTCCTCAACGTGCACACTGGTCAGGATATCTTCACGTACGACACGCTCGTTCAGTACGATAGCATCCTCATAGTTGTAACCCTTCCAAGGCATGTAAGCAACAAGCAGGTTCTTGCCAAGTGCCAACTCGCCTGCCTCGGTAGAATAACCTTCTGTCAGGATATCACCAGCCTTCACGCGCTGACCCTTTTCACAGATAGGACGAAGGTCAATGGTCATATTCTGGTTGGTACGGCGGAACTTGGGAATACGGTATTCCTTCATCGCTGGTTCGAAGCTTACGAAATCCTCTTCCTCTGTACGGTCGTAGAGAATACGGATTGTTGTAGCATCAACATAATCCACAACACCCTCGCCCTCGGCAGTAATCATTGTGCGGCTGTCCTCACATACCTGCTTCTCAATGCCGGTACCTACGATAGGAGCCTCGGTACGGAGCAGGGGAACTGCCTGGCGCATCATGTTACTGCCCATCAATGCACGGTGAGCATCGTCATGCTCCAGGAAGGGAATCAGACCAGCAGCGATAGAAGCAATCTGCTGAGGAGCAACGTCCATCAGATTAACCTGTGTGGGAGGAACAACTGGGTAGTCATCGTCGCAACGGCACTTAACCACCTTACGGATAAACGTACCATCCTCGCGCAAGGGAGCATTACCCTGACCGATAACAAGTTTCTCCTCTTCCTCTGCGCTATAATATCTGATACCGTCAGAAGAAAGGTCAACCACACCATTCTCTACCTTTCTATAGGGAGTCTCAATGAAACCAAGGTCGTTTATCTTTGCATATACACAAAGACTGCTGATCAGACCAATGTTTGGACCTTCAGGAGACTCGATAGGACAAAGACGGCCATAGTGTGTGAAATGTACGTCACGAACCTCGAAGCCGGCACGCTCACGAGAAAGACCACCAGGACCGAGGGCAGAAAGACGACGCTTATGAGTTACCTCTGCCAAGGGGTTGGTCTGGTCCATGAACTGGCTCAATGCGTTTGTTCCGAAGAATGTGTTGATAACGCCGGAAATTGTCTTTGCATTAATAAGGTCAGTGGGACTGAACACCTCGTTGTCACGAACATTCATACGTTCGCGAATGGTACGGCTCATACGAGCAAGACCAATTGCAAACTGATTAGCCAGCTGTTCGCCTACAGTACGTACACGACGATTGCTCAAATGGTCAATATCATCAACGTTTGCCTTGCTGTTGATCAGTTCGATGAGATACTTGATAATCTCAATGATATCCTCCTTTGTCAGCACACGGACATCATTGTCCGCTGACAAATTAAGTTTCTTGTTGATGCGATAACGGCCAACCTCTCCCAAATCATAACGCTTGTCTGAAAAGAACAGGTTAAAGATAACTTCCTTAGCACTGGCATCATCAACGGGGTCAGCATTGCGAAGCTGACGGTATATATAAGTAATAGCTTCCTTTTCACTATTGGAAGTATCCTTTTGAAGAGTATTGAATATGATACTGTAGTCACTACCCTGGTTCTCTGCCTTATGCAAAAGGATAGTACTCTCACCGCTATCAAGAATCTGTGCAATATTCTCCTCTGTCAACTCTGTTTCACGGTCAAGGAGAACCTCATTACGTTCAATGCTGACAACTTCACCGGTATCTTCATCTACAAAGTCTTCAACCCAACTCTTCAAAACACGGGCTGCCAACTTCTGTCCAAGATGTTCCTTCAGTGTCTCTGCAGAAACCTTAACCTCTTCAGCAAGATCAAAAATTTCAAGAATATCTCGGTCATTTTCAAAGCCGATAGCACGCAACAGAGTCGTTACGGGCAACTTTTTCTTACGGTCAATGTAAGCATACATCACATTCTGGATATCAGTTGCGAACTCTATCCAGCTACCCTTGAAGGGAATGATACGAGCAGAATACAACTGTGTACCATTGCTATGTACACTGCTACCAAAGAATACACCGGGAGAACGGTGTAACTGGCTTACAACGACACGCTCGGCACCATTAATAATAAAGGTACCGTTATTTGTCATGTAAGGAATTGGACCAAGAAAGACGTCCTCAATAACTGTATCAAAATCCTCATGATCAGGATCGGTACAGTATAGTTTCAACTTCGCCTTCAGAGGTACGCTGTAAGTTAGGCCTCGCTCAAGGCACTCTTCGATTGAATATCTTGGTGGATCGATATAATAGTCCAAGAACTCCAGGACGAAATTGTTGCGGGTATCAGCGATAGGAAAGTTCTCACTGAAAACCTTGTACAGACCGTCATTCTTACGAAGTTCTGGGGGAGTATCCAACTGGAGGAAGTCCTTAAAAGACTTCAGCTGCACATCAAGGAAATCCGGATAAGCATAAGGAGCCTTGACGGTAGCAAAATTTACTCTGTTGTTAATAATATTAGACATCTAATTGGTCTTTTATGATGACTTTGGATTGTATAGACACAAAAAGGTAAAGAACCCTCTACCAGAGGATCCTTTACCGTAATTCCTTATTCAGGAAGTTCTGATTACTTCAGCTCGATCTTAGCACCAGCCTCCTCGAGGGTCTTCTTCAGAGCCTCAGCGTCAGCCTTGGGCATGCCTTCCTTCAGAGTGCTGGGAGCACCGTCAACCATCTCCTTAGCCTCCTTCAGACCAAGACCACAAGCTTCCTTAACGGCCTTAACAACCTGGAGCTTAGCAGCACCTGCGTCAACGAGAACTACGTCGAAATCAGTCTTCTCCTCAGCTGCAGCCTCACCAGCACCAGCAGCAGGAGCAGCAACTGCAACTGCAGCAGCAGCGGGCTCAATACCATACTCATCCTTCAGGATAGTTGCCAACTCATTAACTTCCTTAACTGTCAAGTTTACCAACTCTTCAGCGATAGCTTTCAAATCTGCCATTTTCTTATTTTTTTATTGATTAGTTTGTTACTTTTGTTAATTCTTATGCGGCTGTTCCGTAAATTATTCGGGACGCTCGCCCAGTGTCTTGAGGACACCATGGATTGTGTTCTGGCCACTCTGAAGAGCAGAAAGAACGTTCTTTGCAGGAGACTGCAACAGAGCAACGATGTCTGCGATAACCTCGTTCTTGCTCTTGATTGAACAGAGAGCATCCAACTGCTCTGCACCAACGTAGATACCCTCTTCAGCATAAGCTGCCTTCAAAACGGGCTTCTCTACCTTCTTGCCCTTGAGCTCCTTGATCATCTTTGCAGGTGCATTGGCAACCTCAGTGAAGAGAACTGCAGTTGTACCTACCAAAACAGGATTCAAAGCTTCGAAATCAATCTCGCTTGCCTCAAGAGCCTTCTGGAGCAATGTGTTCTTCACAACAACCATCTTGAGGTTGTTCTTGAAACACATACGACGCAGAGCGCTTGTCTGACCTGCATTCATACCCTCAACATCAACGATGTAGAAGTGAGGATACTGCTTCAGCATTTCGCCGAGCTGTGCTATAATTAAGCCTTTATCTTCCTTTCTCATGATGAATTACTTTTTTAGATTTCTTCGGTGGTTCTGGGGTCAACCTTGATACCACGACTCATTGTACTTGAAAGATAAACACTCTTAACATATGTACCCTTAGCAGCAGTGGGCTTGAGCTTCATGATAGTTGCCATAAACTCCTTAGCGTTCTCAGCAATCATCTCAGGGGTGAAGCTAACCTTACCGATTGAAGCATGAACAATACCAGTCTTGTCAACCTTAAAGTCAATCTTACCCTGCTTTACCTCACGGACAGCCTTTGCAACGTCCATGGTAACAGTACCACTCTTGGGGTTAGGCATCAGACCACGGGGACCCAGGACGCGACCCAGAGCACCAATCTTACCCATGATAGCGGGCATAGTGATGATAACATCAATATCAGTCCAACCACCCTTAATCTTCTCGATATATTCATCAAGACCTACATAATCAGCACCTGCTTCCTTAGCAGCAGCCTCCTGATCAGGAGTACAGAGGCAAAGTACACGGGTTACCTTACCAGTACCATTAGGCAGAGATACCACACCACGAACCATCTGGTTAGCCTTACGGGGATCAACACCCAGACGAACGTCGATATCAACAGAAGCATCAAACTTGGTAGTAGTGATTTCCTTAACCAAGGCAGAAGCCTCCTTCAGTGAATATGCCTTCCCTGCTTCAATCTTCTCTGCTACCAACTTCTGGTTTTTTGTCAGTTTACTCATTGTTAATTGAAGTTTTTAAATTATTTACCAGGGAATTCACCCTTCACAGCAATACCCATACTTCTGGCAGTACCAGCAACCAATGTCATTGCAGCCTCAACAGTGAAACAGTTAAGGTCAGGCATCTTGTCCTCAGCGATAGTACGAACCTGATCCCATGTAATCTCAGCAACCTTCTTACGGTTAGGCTCTGCAGAACCACTCTTTACCTTAGCAACCTCCATCAGCTGAACAGCAACGGGAGGAGTCTTAACAACGAAGTCATAAGACTTATCGTTATAATAGGTAATAACAACAGGAAGTACCTTACCGGCCTTGTCTTGAGTGCGGGCGTTGAAAGCCTTGCAGAAATCCATGATATTGATACCCTTAGAACCCAGGGCAGGACCTACTGGAGGTGAAGGATTTGCTGCGCCGCCTTTAATCTGCAATTTGATAAATCCAGCAACTTCTTTAGCCATTTTCTTATTCTCTTTAATTTGTTAATTTTGTGAGTCGTCTTCAAATACAATCCTTCACGTAACTGAAGGAAAACCTGCTCATAGGTTTGTATCCTACAACTTCTCAACTTGCATAAAACCAAGTTCCAAAGGAGTCTTACGTCCAAAGATCTTGACCATAACCTTCAACTTCTTCTTATCGTTATTGATTTCCTCAATAACAGCATCGAATCCGCTGAAAGGACCATCGGTTACCTTAACACTCTCTCCAATCTCGAAGGGAATCAACACATCCTCTGGGACATCCTGAATCTCATCTACCGTACCAAGCATGTGATTTACCTCTGCCTGTGACATAGGCATGGGCTTGGCTTCGTTTTTTGTTGCGGAGAGAAAACCGAGAACGTTAGGAACATTTCGCAGTTGTGATTGAGTCTCGCCTCTCAGCGCAGCCTCTACAAAGACATAACCGCTGTAACGACATTTCTCTTTAACAACACGTTTGCCATTACGAACCGTCACCACCTTCTCTGTAGGAATAAGTACCTGCGAGACATTAGAAGCGAAATCCTCATGCTGGGAAATCATTGCATCTATGTACTCCTTCACCTTGCCTTCCTTGCCACTGATGGCACGCATAACATACCATCTCTTTTCAATTTCAGCCATTCCTAACAGTTTAAAGATTAGTGCAGAAAATCATAAACGAACTCCATTCCAGTCTGGAATACAGAGTCCATGGCAAATACAACCAGCGCGATGCAGAGGGAAGCAATTAAAACAACAACAGCGCTACCTGTAAGTTCCTTACGCGAAGGCCAAGTGGTCTTATGCACAAGTTCTTCGTATGAATTCTTGCAATAATTTATTATGCTATGCATTTTACTTTATTTTTTGGCACGGGAAGAGAGGCTCGAACTCCCGACACCTGGTTTTGGAGACCAGTGCTCTACCAACTGAGCTATTCCCGTAGATAGAGTCCTACCATTACTGGCAGGACTCTTTGTCTTATGTTATAGACTTGTATTAGTCGAGGATCTCGGTAATCTGACCAGAACCTACGGTGCGACCACCCTCACGGATAGCGAAACGCAGACCTACGTTCAGAGCAACAGCGTAAATCAACTCAACATTGATCTCTACGTTGTCACCGGGCATTACCATCTCAATACCCTCGGGCAGGTGAATTTCACCGGTACAGTCCATAGTACGCAGATAGAACTGAGGACGATACTTGTTACCGAAGGGAGTATGACGACCACCCTCTTCCTTCTTCAATACGTAGATAGAAGCCTTGAAGCTCTTGTGGGGCTTGATTACACCGGGGTGTGTGATAACCATACCACGCTTGATCTCCTGCTTGTCAATACCACGCAGCAACAGACCTACGTTGTCACCAGCCTCACCCTGATCCAACAGCTTGCGGAACATCTCAACACCAGTGATAACTGACTTCTTGTCCTCACCCAGACCCAGGATCTGAACTTCGTCACCTACCTTCACAACACCAGTCTCAATACGACCAGTAGCAACGGTACCACGACCAGTAATAGAGAACACGTCCTCAACGGGCATCAAGAAGGGCTTATCAACAGCACGCTCGGGCTCCTGAATCCAGGTATCACAAGCCTCCATCAACTCCATAACCTTGTCTTCCCACTGAGCTACGCCATTCAGAGCACCCAGAGCAGAACCACGGATAATAGGAGTATCCTCCTCAAACTCATACTGAGCGAGCAACTCACCCATTTCCATCTCAACGAGCTCCAGCATCTCCTCGTCCTCAACCATATCACACTTGTTCAGGAACACAACCAGACGGGGAACGTTTACCTGACGAGCCAACAGGATGTGCTCACGAGTCTGAGGCATAGGACCATCAGTAGCAGCACAAACGATGATAGCACCGTCCATCTGAGCAGCACCAGTAACCATGTTCTTTACATAGTCGGCGTGACCAGGGCAGTCAACGTGAGCATAGTGACGGTTTGCAGTCTCATACTCAACGTGAGAGGTGTTAATGGTAATACCACGCTCCTTCTCCTCGGGAGCATTGTCAATCTGGTCGAAGCTCTTCTTCTCAGAAAGACCCTTGTTAGCCAATACAGTAGTAATAGCGGCAGTCAGAGTAGTCTTTCCGTGGTCAACGTGACCGATAGTACCAATGTTTACATGGGGTTTGGTACGTTCAAATTTTTCTTTTGCCATAGCGGTAGTTAATATTTATTTGTTTTAATCTGTTATCAATAAAAAGAGCTGCTTCCGAGAGTTGAACTCGGGACCTCATCCTTACCAAGGATGCGCTCTACCACTGAGCTAAAGCAGCAACATTTCCCTCTTCTTTTAGAGCGGAAGACGGGGCTCAAACCCGCGACCCCCAGCTTGGAAGGCTAGTGCTCTATCGACTGAGCTACTTCCGCATACCTTATTATATATACGTCTCAAAAGAGGGTGGGTAGTGATGGATTCGAACCACCGAAGGCGTAAGCCAGCAGATTTACAGTCTGCCCCATTTGGCCACTCTGGTAACTACCCGTATGCCTATTTGCGGATGCAAAATTAGGCATATTTTTTGAAACCGCCAAAACTTTTGCAAGTTTTTAGCGCATAATTTACTTATTTTTGTGCTTTTCTATCTGGCGTCCCAGTATTTCGCACGTTTTATCTACAGCTTCTTCGAAAGTGTCGCATGTTTCTGTGGCAAACAGGCTCTTGCCCGGAACATCAACCTTGACATCCACTTGTTTATTCATGGCTGTCTCAGGTTTTACGACCTTTAATGACACCTCTACCTTTCCTATTTCGCTTTCGAAGCGCCCCAGTTTCCCAACTTTCTTCTCAATGAAGTCTTGAAGTCTCTCGTTCACATCAAAGTGAATCGCCTTGATTCTAATGTCCATAAAATCCTCCTTTTCTTTTAAGCTCTGGGATGAGCCTGGTTATACATTTTCTTCAGTTCCTCGAATGTCGTATGGGTATATATTGCAGTTGTTTCCAACTTTTCATGTCCCAACAACTCCTTCACCGACTGGAGATCTGCAGAATTATTAAGCAAAGAGGTTGCAAAACTATGCCGCAGAACATGCGGACTTCGCTTTGCCTGGAGCGTAACACCAGAAAGAACATCCCTGACCAGTGCACGCAACTTGGGATAAGTAATTCTTTTTCCCGCTTTCTCCATCACGAAGAGAGCATGATTTACATCATGACATTTCACGACACGCTGCCGCTCTTCAAGATAGTCGCTTAAGACGGAAACAAGTTCGGGTATCATAGGAATCAGGCGATGCTTATTGCGCTTTCCAACAACGCTTAGCGTTAAATTCTGAAAGTCTACATCAGAGACATCCAAACCAATCAACTCCGAAGCTCGCATCCCTGTAGTATAAAGCATGCATACCACAACTTTAGCAAGTTTTCCATCAAACGTGCCTGAAAAAGCAAAATCATCCAAAAGACGATTCATATCATTTTCTCGCACGAAATAAGGAAGTGGTTTGCTCTTCTTCGGAGAATTTACACCATACGCCGGATCAACTGCAATCATCCCTCTTTTTAGCAAGAAACGATAAAATGACTTTACCGCGCTCAATTTGGGACATACACCTGCTGGAGAAATACCTCCTTCCAGCAATGCAACAATCCAGGAACGTATGACATCGGATGTCACCGTGTCCCAAGACAACCCGTTATCCAAGGATTTATAATATAGTTCAAACGCTTTCAAACTACTGCCATAAGAAACAATCGTAAGTTCGCTATAGTTACGCTCGTATCTAATATAGGCTATAAATTCCTCTAACCAAGCATCCATTTATATTCCTCTTACGCTTTTCTGAGGATAAAGATAGACATTTTTTCGGCAACTTCCAAGCGGACGCCTCAAAAATTAAACTTCTTTAATACTTTACAGAGGATTAATCCTCTACGCGCTGAAGCTGCTGTACATAGATAGCACGCTCCATCTTCAGACGGTTCTTAACAGAGGGCTTGTCAAACTGCTGACGAGCACGAAGCTCCTTAACAACACCAGTCTTCTCAAACTTACGCTTGAACTTCTTCAAAGCGCGCTCAATGTTCTCACCTTCTTTTACAGGTACTACAATCATTGTTTTGTAATTAATTAAATTAGTTAATGTTATGCAAAAGTCTATTTTGCGGCGCAAAGGTACGACCTTTTTATGAAGTGGCAAAGGATTTTAACAAAAAACAACACATTATACCTGTGTATCGGACAATATTTCTCAACAGAAGAGCCCTCGTGCATGCAATGCAAGCCAAAAATCTTCGCCTACACAAAATTGAGGTCGCACCAGTGGCACGACCTCAATCTACATATTATATATAAGGTATAATCCTACCGCAACCGATTACAGGTTGGGATTCTCCTTAGTCCAATCCTCAACTGCAGGAATGATACCGAGAGCGATGATCTCATCACGCATCTTGCCAAGATGCTCAACAGAAGAAGCCAAAGCAGCCATCTCCTCTGCAGTACCCTCAGGAGCAACGTAGTGAACGCCGTCTGCATCAATTACAGTGGGCATAGCCATCATAACATTCTTATAACCCAGTTCCTCGCTGTTCACATAGCAACCTGCAGGCAGAGTGTAAGGTTCGCCACCCATAGCAGCCTCTATCATCTTGATAGCGCAGTAAGAGGGGCTCTGGAATGAGCTGCGGCCACGGAGCTTGATGATGTTTGAACCACCCTGAACAGTGTTGTGCTTGATTTCAGCCCAACGCTCCTCAGACAAGCCCATTTCAGCCAAAGGCTTGCCGTCGATCTTAACCTGAGAAGCAAACACTGCCATCTGCTCACCATGACCGCCATATGTCTTGGCACCGGTAACCTTGTCCTGCTGAACACCGAACTCCTTAGCCAAGGCCTGCTGCAGACGTGTAGAGTCGAGAGCAGCCAGAGAAGTGAGCTGATTGGGCTTCAAGCCAGAGTGGATCAAAGCAGTAAGAGCAGTTACGTCAGCGGGGTTGAAGATAACCACAACGTGCTTAACATCGGGACAGTACTTCTTGATGAAGTCACCGAACTCAGCAGCAATCTGGCAGTTGCCCTTCAGCAGATCCTCGCGGGTCATACCCTCCTTACGGGGAGCGCCACCTGAAGACACGATATACTTGGCACCGGTAAACGCCTCCTCGGGATTGGTAGTCCAAGTGATGTTAGCACCAGGGAAACCGCAATGAGCCATTTCGTCGGCAACACCGTGAACACCAGGTTCAAAAATATCATACAAGCAGATGTTGGGAGTCAGACCCAGCATCAAAGCGCTCTGTACCATGTTAGAACCGATCATACCACCGGCGCCAACAATAAGAAGTTTCTCGTCAGTCAAAAAAGCCATAATAGTGTTTATTTAATGTTTAAGTATAAATTTATCCTCAACAAAGATAATGTTTTTTCAAATATAAAGCAAAGCAAACGCCTATTTTTTACCTCATGCCGCCATGTTTTGACACATAGGTCTTACAAACAAACCTATATAGCGAGCGTTGCATTCTCCAACCAAGCTTTTTCCTGCTCGTTGGCAAGAAGAGGCATGAGTGCATTCTTTACTCTTTCATGATAATTATTCAACCAGCGGCGTTCGTCGCATGTCAGCATTTCAGCAACCACCAGTTTTCTATCGTAAGGACATAAGGTCAGCGGTTCAAATTTAAGGAAGCGCCCAAAATCTGTATCCTGCGCCACTACGCATAACAGGCAGTTTTCTATACGTACTCCAAACTTCCCCTTAACATATATTCCGGGTTCGTCTGTTATCACATGTCCTGCCCGGATAGGTTTGACAGTATCCTTCCTATAGTTCTTCCTTATCTGCGCCGGTCCCTCGTGTACACCAAGCACATGCCCCACTCCATGACCCGTGCCATGACCGAAGTCATATCCTTCACGCCACATAGCGGTTCTGGCTGCAGTATCCAACTGCAATCCAGTTGTTCCCTCTGGGAAATGCATGGCTTGCAGTTGCAGGTGCCCTTTAAGCACAAGCGTGTACACCCGCCTTTCCTCCTCAGTTGGTTCTCCCACAGATATGGTTCGTGTTATATCCGTAGTGCCACAGTCGTAATGCGCACCACTGTCCAGCAAAAGCAAACCGTTGGGTGCAATCGCCGCATCACTTTCCTCTGTTGCTTCATAATGCACTATTGCCCCATGTGCGCCAAAACCGGCAATGGTCTCAAAACTCAAAGACACGAAACCTTCCTGCTCGGCACGAAGGGATGTCAGTTCCCTGTCAACCCACATTTCCGATATGGGCCTGTTCTCTGCAAGTGCGTCATCCATTCGTGCCATGAAACGCACCATTGCTACTCCATCACGGATGTGCGCCTTCTTGAATCCATCCTGCTCTACACTGTTCTTTATGCACTTCCACTCAGCAATGGGAGTTTCCGAACAGTATTCCACCAGACTCTCATCATAGTCCTCTATTGATATGCCCAATGCATGCAGATAATTTTCTATACCGGCAACCTGCTCCTTATTTACATAAAGGACATGCTTGCCATCAGCACCCACATACAGGAAAGAGATTACAAACGGATTATAGGCAATATCATTGCCACGTATATTCAGCAGCCATGCTATTTCCGCCAAGTCTGACACATAGATACCTGGACAGCCGTTACTTTGCAGGTAATCCATCAGGCGCTGTATTTTATCCTTGGCGGATTGGCCTGCCAGTTCATCCTTCATGACCCATACCTTAGTGCATGGCAGCGGTGGCCGGTCTGTCCAAATCTCATCAAACGGAGCATTATAGCTCCACATGACATTCTCGCAGTGTTCTTTAAGCCATTCGTCTGTATCCGTATCCACGCCATCCTTCATCAGGCGGAACTCTGTTCCAGCCAACTGCTCCTCCGCCTGAATCCAATATCTTGAATCGGTCCACAGCAAGGCCTCATCGCGAGTAACCACCGCCGTACCGGCACTGCCGGTAAAGCCTGTCAGCCACTTTCGGCACTGCCAGTGCTCTGCCAGATATTCGGAACCATGCGGATCATCCGTTGGGACGACCAGAGCATCCAAACCTTCCTGAGCCATCCACTCGCGTATGGCACGGAGTTTATCCTCTGTAGACATATTCGTCGCTCGTTGTTACATTCTGTGTATTCATTGGATCGGCATCTGCCTCCCTATACCAGTCACTGTACTCTATATAGTGTCGGGCATAGGTCTTGTTCAATGTCTGCGCCTGTTCGGCATCCACCTTCTTGACAAACTTGGCAGGAACTCCTGCCCACAGTTCGCCATCACCTATGACGGTATTACTCAGAACCAAGGCACCTGCGGCAACAATAGCCCCACGGCCCACAACAGCATGGTCCAGCACCGTGGCTCCCATACCTACCAAAGCACCATCCTTTATCTCGCATCCGTGCAAAGTTACGGAATGCCCAATTGTTACATCATCACCCAGTATACATGGAGCCTTGCCATTCAGTGTATGCAGGCATGAATTGTCCTGAATGTTGGTTCTGTTTCCAATCTTTATAAAATGGACATCACCTCTCACCACTGCATTGAACCACACAGTGCAGTCATCGCCCATTTCCACATCGCCTGCTATAACTGCACCCTCAGAGAAATAGCAGTGCTTGCCAAATCTGGGAGCAGGCATGCCCTTCAGCGTCTTTATAATTGCCATGTTTGTTGCTCTATGCAGGATTAGCCCAAGGTTTCAACAGCAAATGCCATTCTGCGCAAAGTTTCTTCCTTGCCCAGGAATGCTGCCAGTTCGTACATATCAGGACCCTGACCTTCGCCTACCAGGCACACACGCCACGCGTTCCAGGGCTTCACGCCGCTCTGCTCCACCCATGGGTCGCAGATCGCCTTCATACCCTCCTGAGTCCAGTCCTCTACTGTCTCCAGCACAGAGGCAAACTGTTTCATCTCCTCGGCAGTCGTCTCCTTCCAGTTCTTCTTGACAAACTTGTCTTCTTTGTCAAAAGCAGCAGGAGCCACGAAGAAGAACTTGGTCAGCGGCCACAGGTCGGAAGCAAAACTGATATTGCGCTTCTTTTTGTTTCCCTGAGCGTCTACATACTCTATGACCTTCATCTTCATCATGCGAACCACCTCGGCCATCTGCTCTGCCGTAGCCTCTATGCCCTCGGCAGCCAACACTTTACCGAACTCTGGTGCCCACTCGATATCCTCACGGCGTATCATATACTGATGATTGAACCATGCAGCCTTAACGAAGTCAAACTTTGCTCCGTTCTTCGAGCACTTGCTCAGGTCAAACAGTTTCACCATCTCGTCCAGAGACAGCATCTCGGAACCCTCCTCACCGGGATTCCAGCCAAGCAGAGCCAGGAAGTTCAGAACAGCCTCGGGCAGATAGCCCTTCTCTCTATATCCGCTGCTCACCTCACCGCTCTTGGGATCGTGCCATTCCAAGGGGAACACGGGGAAGCCCAACTTGTCGCCATCACGCTTGGACAGTTTGCCGTTGCCCACAGGCTTCAGCAACAGAGACAGATGCGCGAAGCGAGGCATAGTATCCTGCCAGCCGAAAGCACGGTACAGCAACACGTGCAAGGGAGCGCTTGGCAGCCATTCCTCGCCACGGATTACGTGTGTCACCTCCATCAGATGGTCGTCCACAATGTTTGCCAGATGATATGTTGGCAGGTCGTCAGCACTCTTGTACAGCACCTTATCGTCCAGAATGCTTGAATTTATGACCACATCGCCACGTATAATGTCGTCCACATGAACATCCTCTCCTGGTTCTATCAGGAAACGCACCACATAGGGGTGACCGCTCTCTATCAGTGCATCCACCTCCTCCTTGGGCATAGTCAGCGAGTTGCGCATCATGCCACGGGTCTTGGCGTCGTACTGGAAGTTCTCTATCTCGGCACGCTTTGCATCCAGCTCCTCTGGCGTGTCGAAAGCAATATATGCCTTACCTGCATCCAGCAGCACCTTCACATACTCGCGATAGATGTCCCTGCGCTCGCTCTGACGGTAAGGACCATGTTCACCACCGAAACCGACACCTTCATCAAACTTTATGCCGAGCCAGTTGAACGACTCCACTATATATTCCTCCGCTCCGGGTACAAAGCGACCGGAATCCGTGTCTTCTATACGGAAAATGAAATCACCGCCATGCTGGCGTGCAAACAGATAATTATATAGTGCAGTACGCACACCGCCGATATGCAAGGGTCCGGTTGGACTGGGTGCAAAACGAACCCTAACTCTTCTTTCTGCCATTACATTATTATATTATAGTTATTATTGCCACAAAAATACAACTTTTTTTTATTTCACATGGTATTTTTTTGTAATTTAGCGGTCGAAAAAAGCATTTAAGACATGAGCAGATATAACCATCGTAACAAATGGACCCAACGCGACTACATCGTTCGCTGCACAGCCGTATCCATCGTCATCCTTATACTGACATTATTCATGCCACGCGAAAGTGTGCGCACATACCATTATAATGAGGGAGGACTTTGGGACTATGCCACCTTGATTGCAAAAGACAGTTTTCCCATTCTCAAGAGCAAAGAACAGCTTCGCAAAGAACGCGACAGCATAATCCACTACTATGAACCTTACTTCCAATGCAGCGCCACCACTTCAGACAGTGCTGTCAAGGCATGGCATCATTGTTTCGAGAATGAACTTCGCGGCCTCATAGCACCACACTACGAAGGCTACATCACGTCCAAACTGATGGAAATCTACGACCGTGGCATCATATCCGGCACAGAGCAGGAAGTTATCAGCGACCCACGCATAACCGCTATTCGCATAATAACGGGCAATGTCTCCACCATACGTTCTGTATCAGAAGTTCTTTCCCCAAAGACTGCATACGAAACTTTGCTCAGTCCTTCTGACAGCACACGCTACAAGCGCTCGGATCTGGTAAAATGTAATCTTGAACGCTTTGTCCTGGCAAATCTGCACTACGATGCTCCCAAAAGCGAGCAGCAGCTCATGGATATGGAAAGTCTCATTACTCCATACCTCGGACAGGTAATCGTGGGACAGAAGATTGTGGATCGCGGCGAAATCATCGACTCGCACACCTTCCGTATTCTTGAAAGCATGCACAAGCACCTTGACGAAAGGGAGAAGTCTACCGAAGAAATACTGTTGAACCTTTCCGGACAGGTTGTCTACACCTGTCTCATCGTCATACTGTTCTTCCTTTACTTCCAGCAATTCCGCAATGACTATCTGGATAGTCCTAAGGTAATGCTGCTGATATGCACCCTATTTCTCTTCTTTCCTTTGCTAACCTATGCTATCGTGGTGCACAGCAATATCAGTCCGTACATTTTGCCCTTCTGCATCACTCCTGTCTTTGTGCGCATCTTCATGGACAGTCGAACGGCGTTCATGGCTCATCTGATGACGATACTGATGTGCATTCCTGCCGTATCCCAACCGGCAGAGTTTGTTACCATACAGATACTTGCCGGTCTTACCGCCGTCATCAGTCTGAGGCAGCTTTCAGAGCGTTCCGAACTGTTCCGCGCCATACTCATCGTATTCTCTGTATCGGCACTGGCCTATATCAGCATGCAGCTCATCAGCCGACGGGTTCTCTTCATCGAGGATGTCAACTATACCGACCTTATCAGCATTGCAGCAAGCAGCCTTCTGCTAATGATATCCTATCTTCTGCTCATACCCATTGAAAAAGTATTCGGTTTCACCAGCAATGTTACCCTCATAGAGTTGTCCAATGCCAACAACCCCATTCTCAGACGCATGTCTGAAGAAGCTCCAGGCACCTTCCAGCACAGTATGCAGGTTGCCAATCTTGCCGCTGCCGTGGCAGAAAGGCTGGGAGCCAAGAACCAGCTTGTCCGCACTGGCGCACTGTACCACGATATTGGCAAGATACGCCATGCAGCCTTCTATACCGAGAACCAGCGTGGCATCAACCCTCACGACCGACTTACCGACGTACAGTCTGCCCAGATTATCATAAGCCATGTGCGCGAAGGCCTGGCACTTGCCGAAAAGCACAAATTGCCTCAAGTCATCAAGGATTTCATCACCACGCACCACGGCAACAGTATCACACGCTACTTCTACATCCAGGCACAAAACAAATGTCCAGACATAGAGATAGACCCTGCCACCTTCACCTATCCCGGCCCTGAGCCCACAACCATGGAGCAGGCGATTCTGATGATGTGCGATGCAGTTGAGGCTGCAAGCAGAAGTCTCAAGGAGATTACCGAAGAAACCATCTCCGAACTTGTCAACAAGATTGTGGACGGTCAGGTTTCTGAAGGCCATTTCAAGAATGCGCCCATAACCTTCCAGGATATAGAAAATGCAAAGCAGGTCCTGAAGGCCAAGCTCCAGACCATCTACCACACCCGCATTCAGTATCCTGAACTAAAGAAATAAAAGGAGAAAGGGGAAAGATGGAGAATGTTATCCACCCCCTCCGTCGCTATGCTCCTCGTCGCCCCTGTCTCAGGGGGAGAGTTAGTTACAAACGGAAAACTAACCTTATAAACGGAAAACTACAACCCAATCCATTATAGCAGTAGGGACGCTGCGTGCAGCGTCCGATAACACCCCCCCACCGCGCAAGCAGACTGTCCCCCTGAGACAGGGGGACGAGCGACGCGGAGGGGGTGGACTATAACGAACGGACTTGCGTAGCTTGATGAACGAAGGCGACTGCTTTAGCTTGATGAACCAAAGGTGAATAATAACCGAAGGTCGACGCCCGTGGGAGCTAAAGTCAAAGTTAAAACGGAAATCGGAAAACTTTCATCCACCCCTACCCCACTACGTGGTACTCCCCCTGTCTCAGGGGGAGAGTTTTCCGTTTTCCGTTCCCTCAGTCCACGTCGTAATACATGATGGCCGCCTTGTATTCTGGTTTCGCCACAAGGTACTTCTGTATTTCCAGCATGCGCTTTCTTGCCTCTGCCATATTGGCTCCGATCTCCAGTTTCAGGCACACTTTTCTTATGCACATGGTCTGTACGCGCGCCACCGGTGGCATATCGGGGCCCAGCACCCTGTGTCCGAATACCTGTCTCAGCAATCTTGCCATTTCCTCGGCAAGATACTCCAGCACCCGCTCGTCCTTATGCTTCATGTAAACGTAGATCAACCGGCAGTGCGGAGGATAGTTAAAGAGACGTCTCTCCTCCATCTGCGTCCGGTACATATCTTCAAAATCCCCCCTCACAACCTGCTGTACCGTTGGTTGGCTGGCATCGTGAACCTGGAGGATCACGCGTCCCGGGCGCACCGCCCCGTCATTCGAGGCATTGCTTCTGCCAGCCCTGCCTGCAACCTGCGTCATCATCTGGTAGGCCCTTTCATAACTGCGAAAATCCGGTTGGTTCAGCATTGTGCTTGCATTCAATATGCCCACCACAGTCACTTTCCTGAAATCCAGTCCCTTCGTCACCATCTGCGTGCCTATCAGTATATCTGTCTCACCACGCTGAAATCCACGAATTATGGCCTCATATGCACTACGGCTTCTTGTACTGTCCAGGTCCATACGTGCCACCCTGGCATCAGGAAAGATATTCTGCAGTACGTCCTCTATCCTCTCCGTGCCATACCCCTTGCTGCTCAGGTTATCAGCGTCGCACTGGGGGCATCTTTGAGGAATGGGGAACGATGTACCGCAGTAATGGCATACCAGCTGATTGTTGCGCTTATGGTGTGTCAGACTTACGTCGCAATGCGGACACTGCGGTGTCCATCCGCAGACCTTGCACTCCACCACCGGAGCGAAGCCTCTCCTATTCTGGAACAGGATTATCTGTTCCCTACGCTCCAGGGCCTCCCTCATCTCCCTAAGCAAGCGGGGGGAGAAAGGTCCGTTCATCAATTTCTTGCGTTTCAGTTCGGCGATGTCCACCACTTCTATCTCTGGCATACTCACATTGCCGAATCTTGTTGTAAGTGGAACATACCCATACTTTCCTGAGACCGCATTGCTATATGTCTCCAGCGAAGGTGTTGCTGTTCCAAGAAGTGTCTTTGCTCCCATCATCCTTGCCATCATCAAGGCAACGCTTCTTGCATGGTATCTCGGTGCCGGTTCGGCTTGCTTGAAACTGGACTCATGCTCCTCATCTATTATCACCAGACCGAGATTATGGAAAGGCAGAAGCACACTGCTTCTTACACCCACCATTATGTCATACGGATGGTCAGAAACCTGTTTCCTGTATACCTCCACACGTTCTGCATCGGTATAGCGGCTATGGTAGACCCCCAATCTGTCACCGAATACTCGGCGCAATCTGTCTGTCAACTGGCTTGTCAGCACTATTTCCGGCAATATATACAGCACCTGCTTTCCCTGTGCCAGCACCTCTGAAATCAGATGTATATATATCTCTGTCTTTCCGCTCGACGTTACTCCGTGCAGAAGGCATATATCCGTCTTTTGCCATTCCCGGCAGATACTGTCTTTAGCCGTCTGCTGTGCCGCGGATAAGGGTTGAAGTACAAGTTCCACTGGAATTGAGCCCACAGGTATCCTGTCCACAGTCTTCTCATACTCCTCCAGAATACCTCTTTCGCATAGAGCCTTGAGGATTGTTGGCGAGCATCCGGTAGCCTTCAGCAGTTCCTCCCTTGTCATTTCGCGCAGCACATTCGGGTTCCCCAGCGTCAGTCCGGCATTCACCCCAGCCAGTTCTATGTATTTCATCAGCAGGAACTGCTGCTTGTGCGCAGACTTCATTGCCGCCAGGCTGGAATTCAGTTTGAATGCATTGAAATATTCCTGCCTCAGACGCACATACTCCACCGTTCGTGGGCGATAGCGCACTACACCATCCTTTTCCTTCAGTCCAGATGGGATGGCAGCCTTATACACCTCGCCCAGAGTACACATATAGTACTCCGCCACCCATTGCCACAGTTTCAGCTGATTCGGCAGCAGCATCCTCTCCTCGTCCAATACAGCCAATATCTCCTTGGTCTTATAGTCGGGTTGCTCGTCATGCAGCCTTGTCACCAGGGCAGCATACTGCTTCTTTTGCCCGAAGGGTACGTTCACACGGCAACCCACCTGAACCTTCTGGCTCAAGTGGGTTGGTACCTGATATGTAAATACTCCCTCTAAAGGAAGAGGAACGATGCAGTCTGCATACATATGTCTTCGTTTATCAGAAGAAGTATGCCAGGCGCACCTTCACGGTCTTCTGATTAAAGTTAGAAACAAAATTCTCTGCACCCTTTTGGAATGTCAGTTCGCCGGTGTCACTGATGGGGATTGTGTATGTTACACCCACCTGCAAGCGACGGAACAGTTCCACACCGCCACCAACGTTCCATCCCCACGTAGAACGTGAGATGTTATTATAGTCGGCGCCATAAAGACCCTCCAGTGTGGAGTCTGAACTCAGGCAATAGTTGAACTGAGGACCGGTTGCCACATAAATGGCAATTGCCTTTATACCGAAGGAGTAACGGAAATTCACGGGAATCTCCAGATAGGAAAGGTTCTTGCTTCGTACCTCACTGTTCACGATATCATGGAACTCGGCACCGTTCAGGTTGTACAGTACTGCAGCGTCAGCACCAAAACCCAGCAGAGGCACTTTGAACTTGGCCTTAGCACCAACGAAGAAGCCCAGGCGGTTGTCGCTATCAAAAACTTCTTTGGAGAAACTCAGGCTGTTGATGTTCATACCAGCCTCCACACCCCATGTAATAGCCTTGACATCCTGTGCAGAAACATTGACTGCCATCAGGACGGCAAATAAAGAAAGTAAAAGTTTCTTCATACTCATTGTTTTTAGGTTTGTTAATTATATGTTTATCTTCTCTGTCGTCTTACGCTTACGCGCGGAGCACTGCCGGAACTTCCGCTTGTCTTCTGCTTAGGAGCCTTCACAGATGAGGAACTGCTGCTGGAAGACCTGCGGCTGCTCGTCGGCTTCTTTTTTGCTTTGGATCCTTCCTTAGCCAGGCGGATACTGTCCTCACGGGCTGCCTTTATGCTGTCCTCCTTGGTCATGTGTCCCCATACGCTTTCTTCGAAGTCATAGATTTCCTTCTCTATTCTCTTCTGCTCTTTTGTCATAGCAGAATCTGTCTTGCAATAGTTTGCAAGTGCCTTGCCCTGCATGTTGTTGGTCTTGTATATCTTGCCATCGTACCTGTTCATTGTAAAGTAGTCATCGGCAGTCATGTTTGTAACGTTGTTCACATTACTTGCCATAATTGGCAGACGGCTCAGCCATGGGGCTATTTCGTCATACTTCAACCAGAACAGCGGATAAGGCGTGGCGTCACCGCCAAAGTCATCGCCGCCACGCATCAGTATGGGGCATATAGCCACCACCTTGGTGGAAAACGTTCCGGTTCTCTGGTCCAGGTACACACTTTCCTTTATATAGTATCTTGTCACTTCGGCCGAAGGCACGTCATTGTTCTCCACGTTGACCTTGCCGTCTTTCTCCTCATAATATATACTGTATCGGTCCAGCACTTCGCGCACCTCCATCCTGTCCTTCTTGTCGAAGCTCTCCACACCGTCGAGATTATATTTATAGGCATCTATCCTGCCCGACAGCATCAGACGGAAGACATAGGTAAACAGGTTCACCTGCCTGCCCATCGGTTCCACAGGGTAATACAACGGAGCATTGGCATCCTTGGTCAGGTCCAGGGTACGGTAAACGTCACGTCGCCACGCCACGTCCTCGGGCATGGACTGCTTCACGGGAAACATCAGTGCAGCTCTGTCGGGAGTGTTTCCACTCGCCTTTGTTGTCTTGGCGGGAGCCCCCTGCAGCGCCACGGCATTGCTGTTTGTTGTACGGCGCTTTGCCGGTTGTGCCAATACGCAAGTGGCAAAACCTGCCATTGCCAGTATCAGAAACATTCGTTTCATATATTCTTCTGTTCTTAAGTTCCTATCCATCAGTTCACAATCACCTCCAGGGCTCCATTCAATGTTCTCTCTATGCCATCAGGTCCCTGTGCCTTTATGTTTGTTATGAAGAAACGCTTTCCTCTGGACAAACCGCGCATCATATTCTTCTGCCGGTCGCTGAAATCTGTTCCGGCACTTACCTCTGGAACGGCATTGCCCATGTTGTCGAAGAATACCGTTTCAAAACCCTTCACCTTGAAAGGTATGTTCAGCAGACCGTCGTCTATGGCTGCCCCTATACCCGTAGCCGCCATCAGGCTCTGCTTGCTTATCTTGCCTCCCTTGAAGTGTGCGTCACCGGCAGGGATGTAGGCGGTAGGATCGGGCAACTTGCGCACTCTGTAGCTGAACTTGCCCATCACCTGGCTTCTTCCTTCCACACGCGCAGAAACGGTAAACTCTGCAGTGCCTCCCACATTTGTTGGGACGGCAACGTACTTGCCCGGTGCAGTCTGCTTCAGCGTACCGCCTGTCATGCTCAGGCTCACCTGATTGGTGGGCACGCCTGGCACACTCACGCTCATGGGGTTGCTGTATCCCGCATAAAGCACATTCATGATGTCCGCGCTCACCGTTGCACTTGGAGCCACCACCGTGTACTGCTGTTCGAAGTCGCGCTTCACTGTATTTCCTGCACCGTCCTGCGTTTCCATATATCCCTTCAGGGTAAAGTCACCGGTCCTTGTGCATATCGTTTCGTACAGCCCATCCTCGTTGTCGATTGCCTTTCCGCCGATGTAGATTGTAGGATGGCGTGTAGTGTCCACTGCAGCCATGATAATCTGTGCCGAGAACCGTCCTCCCTGCACCACAGTGCGGCTGCTTGGTATTACAAAGGCATTAAGCCTGTTCACCCTTATGTCCTTTACGTCTATGTTTGTAACAAGGTCGTTCAGGACCTGTCCTTCGGCATATCGGATGTCGTTCTGGAGTTTTGTCAGCAGCGTAACGGCTGCAGCAGTTGGCATGGACTCAAACATGTATTCCTGCCAGTTCTTGCCCATCAGCTTTGCCTTGGTGGGCACATTGGTGTTCAGGCTGCTCTCTATCAGTTCGCGCTGCACTTCATCTGTAATCATACCCACTATGCGTCCGCGATAATTCTCAATTGCTTCGCGCAGTTCCTGTCCTCTGCCAATGGCAGGTGCAAGCATCACCTGTGTGGCAGCCTCCAGATCCTCCTTCTTCTGAATATTGCGCACATCGCCATCCTTGCCGTCGGTCTTTACTACAATTGCTGTCTTAAGGTCCTCAAGCAGCACATACAGGGAGTCGGTCATACCGCGCACGGTCTGCGCCTTGTCGTACCAAACCTTCACCTTGGCAGGATTTGTGCTGTACTGCTGGTCAAATCTCTTGTATATTTCATCGTTCACCCGTGCCGTGTTCTCTGTGCTCAGGGTCAGTTTATCGTCTACCATCTCAAAACCCTTCAGCACGTCGCTGCTGACATTCAGCGCCAACATGGCCATCAGCACAACGTACATCAGATTTATCATCTTCTGACGGGGCGATATCTTCTTCTTAACTATCTTTCCCATGATATCCTTCTATGTGGGGTTGCACAGAAAACTACTTCTCTTCTGCGGGAGCCTGAGGCATGCCTGCCATACCCATATTCACGGTCAGCGCCTGAATCATTCGTGCATACACTCTGTTCAGTTCCTCTATCTGGGCAGCCATCTTGCGTGTCTGCTCGTCTATCTGTTCTATGGTGCTCACCTGCTTGCTGACATTGCGCAACTGCAGTTCGTACACGGTGGCAATACCCGTCAGGGTGCGGTTCAGGTTCTCCATCTCCTCGCTGTCTGTACTCATGCGCGCAGTCTGGTCCTTCACTCTGGACAGTACCTCTGTCAGTTCCTTCAGTTCCTCGGCATAGTTCTTCACTGCCTCTTCAATGGCAGTGGGGTCTGTTGCCTTTATCTGGCTGGGATCGGCAGAGAGCGAACCGCCCTTCAGTTGCGACAGCACCAGCTGTGCCTCAGCGGCAGCCTGTCCGGCACTTGCCAGATTCGCAGCAGCAGCACTCAGGGCAGCACCGTGGGCAATAGCCTCCGGATCAAGTCCAGTTACAGGAGTACCGGTTATTACCACAGGAGCAGCATTGGCAACATTGCCAACCACTGGAGCTTCGCCGGCAACCGTCACAGTATTTTGTGGCAACACCACCTGCTGCACATTGGCAGCGCCTGTGCTGGTCTCTTCCGACTTTTCTGTTACTCTTTCAAAACCAGACAGAACGAACACCAGCACCTCAGTGCCCATACCCAGGAACAGCATCACATTGGCACCGGGCAGGTGTGTCAACTTGAACAATGTACCAAGAATGACAATGGCTGCACCCCAACTGTAGGCATACTGCATGAATGTCTGTCCTGCCATTGTGTCCATCCACTTCTGAATCTTATATATGATAAACATGATATTCTTTGTTTTAGGTTAATATAGTATTATGTTTCCCCTTATATATATATAAATAAGGTGTAGTCACTTTCTCGGTCTTGCATTGTCCACCACCATGCTTCTCACGCAACGGAAGCCTACGAAACTGCGTGGCTGGTTCTGGTATTCATAGCTGCGCCATGCCGAGCGGATCATGCTTTCAGGGTCCTTCCACGAACCGCCTCGCACCGACTTCTTCTTCAAGCGGTATGGGTCTTCCAGCGCAGCATTGTACTTCAGTTCGGGGTTCATGTCGCTCATGGCCTCCACTCCGGCTTCTGTATATACGGTACTGGTCCATTCTGCCACATTGCCTGCCATATCGTACAGTCCGCTGCTGTTTGCGCTGAATATGCCGCACTGCGAGGTTATCAGACTACCGTCCTTGGTATAGTTTCCACGGTCGGGCTTGAAGTTGGCGTAGAAACAGCCCTTGTCGCTCTTCACCTCCTTGGTCTGCCAGGGGAAGGCATTGCCCTCCTTGCCACGGGCGGCATACTCCCACTCTACCTCGGTGGGAAGGCGGAAGCGTTGCAGGTGTTTAGCGTATGCACCCATGCCAACATTCATCATCTCCGTACGCCATGCACAGAAGGCATTGGCCTGTTCCCAATCCACTCCCACTACTGGGTAGTCGTCATAGGCAGAGTGCGAGAAGTACAGTTTCATATATCTCTCGTTGTCAGCATTGTCAAAGTCATTCACCCAGCATGTGGTGTCGGGGTACACATTCACGATATATGTATTCAGGAAATCCCATGGTCCGCTCAAAGGGCGAGTTATGGTCTGGCGCACGATTTTGCCATCGTCGTCTATCCATGCTGTATCTTTGGATATCATCACCACCTCGTTTTCGTCCACCTGGTTGTCGGTATTCAAGTCCCTCTGTCTGGGATCGAGACGATACTTGCGCTTTGCAGCCATGGCATAGTCATAGATTTCATAACGATAATTCATCTGACTTGCATCGAGCATTCTTGTACCATCTATGGGATGTGTTATGTACACACTTTCTATAGCACGCAGTTCATCCTCTGTTGCTCTGCGCTCCGAGGGTATTGGTTTGTTCCAGTTCAGATGTGGCGCTACAGGCTCTCCATAGCGGTCCTCTTCAATTTTGTAGGTTTCATCGCCGCCGTATGCAGGATCCGCCAGTCGTTCACGTATGATACTGTCTCTAACCCAATACACAAACTGTCTGTACTTGGCATTGCTCACCTCATACTGGTCCATCCAGAAACCGTCCACACTGATGTCACGACGTGGGAAGGCAGAACCCCATAGGGTGTCATTTTCCTCCAGTCCTATCTTCAGGCTGCCTCTGTTCACTGCCACCATACCAAAAGGTGCGGTCTCACCGGCAGAAGCGCCTCTCACTCCTACAAGTTCGCTACCATTTGCCATGGCATTGCTCTTTGTTCCCATACAAGCAGCAAATGCCATGCTTGCAACCACAAGCACCACAGCCGCCATCAGGGATTTCATGTTCTTTGTCATATATCGTTTTATTCTGTTTTCTTTGTATTGATGTTAGTACTGAACAGACGTATGCTTCAGTTTCTGATTTCTGCTTTCACCTTTGACTTTAGCCCCTTGACTTCAGCCCCTTCGGGCGTCGACCTTTGGTTCGGGCGTCGACCTTCGGTTCCGTTTTTTATCCACCCCCTCCGCTTCGCTCGTCGCCCCTGTCTCAGGGGGACAGTCTGCTATCGCGGTGATAGTTTTCTGTTTGTAACTAACTCTCCCCCTGAGACAGGGTGGAGTACCCCGAAGGGGGGAGGGGGTGGATATAAGTTTGCAGTTTTCACCTTTCCGTTTTCCGTTTGTCACAGCCATCTCACCGACTGGTGCCTGTTCTTTCCTTTCTTTGTCAGGTTCAGCTCCATCTTGTACCCGATACTTATCTCATGCGTACCGTTCTGCACCGCAATGCCTCCGGTGTACATCTCATAACTGTACCCTATGTCCACACCGTGAAAGGTAAGTCCCAGCAGAAGAGCCACACTTATGGTTGGACTATAGTTCAGACCGGCATACATTTTGCCCTTTTCACCGTCGTAACAGAGACGCCCAGACACATCCGCTCTCCATCCCTGCAGGTTCGTCCTGAACATTGCATCCGTTCGTAACGAGAA
The DNA here is from genome assembly GCA_045645225.1 of Bacteroidaceae bacterium. Taxonomy (GTDB): domain Bacteria; phylum Bacteroidota; class Bacteroidia; order Bacteroidales; family Bacteroidaceae; genus Physcousia. The sequence goes on from JAZRII010000065.1 coordinate 43,896, forward strand.
CTCTGGTTGGCGGAACTTCAACCTATGACCGCCCATAGCATAGATAGCAGGAGCGGTCTTTATCTCGAACTGCTTGTCCTCGCCCATGGACACAGCCGGCGACATCAGATGCATCACCGACACTCCGGCATACCACACATCCTTGCGCTCGTACCTGAGTCCGAGGTCCATGTCAAAACCTGTTCCATTCACGTCCGATGTAGGTACGTATTCATCCGAACTTCCTTCGCCTAAGTCTACATCTGCGCCATTAAAGGAATTTGCCAACAATGCCAGCTTCACGCCTATGCTCAGTATGTTCTTCTTGCCAAAGGGATGATGGTAGGCATACTGCAACCACATCCTTTTTATGGAAAAAAGGCCGATTTTATCGTTCAGGAAACCTGCTCCAATGCCATGCCGTTCTGCCTTTGGAACGAAAAACATGGGCAAATCGCCCTGTATGAGCATGGTCTGTCCGGCATCCTCAAAACCGAGCATTTCCATTCGGTATGCTGCACGCACATCCAACTGTCCTGCCCGTCCTGCCGCTGCAGGATTATAGAAACTTTGATAGTTCCAGTAGTTGGTAAAGGCTACATCGTCCTGTGCCTCTGCACCCATCATGGGCAGCACCATCGACAATATCAGTAATAGCCTCTTCATCATTCTCATAACGTAACCTATGACAAAAATATTGCATAAGATTTGCAAATATACATATTTTATTTGAATTAAATAGCAAAATGCCAACAGACACGCCAACTTTTCACGAATGCACAACCACTAGGCACAGCCACTACATCCATCAAAACACCGCGCCAGCATACTGTCCCCCTGAGACAGGGGCGACGAGCGAAGCGGAGGGGGTGGACTAAAATAAACGGAAAACGGAAAGGTCAAAACGGAAAACTAACCTTATAAACGAAAAAACTCCGCCCAATCCACATAGCAGTAGGGACGCTGCGTGCAGCGTCCGATAATAAAAATAACATCCACCCCCTCCCCACTACGTGGGACTCGCCCCTGTCTCAGGGGGAGAGTTAGTTACAATCGGAAAACGGGAAACTATCACCGCGCCAGCAGACTGTCCCCCTGAGACAGGGGCGACGAGCGAAGCGGAGGGGGTGGACTAAAATAAACGGAAAACTGAACCGAAGGTCGACGCCCGAACCAAAGGTCGACGCCCGAAGGGGCTGAAGTCAAGGGGCTAAAGTCAAAGGTGACTGCTTTAGCTTGATGAGCGAAGGCGAATAACCGACGTAGGAAGCGAGAGCAGAAGCAAAATGTATTTTGATTATGCCGAGCAACAAGGAGGAAAAGACGACAAAGTCGGATTAAAACGGCAAACTTTCATCCCCCCCCTCCACAATAACTTTATCACTTAACTTGGTCACTTTTATTTATTGAGTGACTAAGTTAAGTGACCAAGTTATTTCTATATCCTTTCAAAGAACCCTTCGTATTCCTCATCAATTAATTTCCAACGTCCTATTTTACGACCACCTTCTCGTGTTATTTTACCCATTTCTTGAAGTCTCTTTAAATATTTTTGCACCTGACGAGTAGATAACCCCATATTCTCAGCCATTTGAGCTGCGCTAATTTGTGGATTCTGAGAGATTAACTTATAAATTTGGCGACCAGCTTTTACGAACTCTTTTGCGAACTTTGAAGAATCTTTTACGAATTCTTTTACGGCCACCTCACCATTGCCTTTTACGAACTCCTCTATTAAAGGTTTGCCATCTGGAGTGATCTCTCCAATGATACCATCCCCGTAATTCAAATTCCAAAGCTTTACATGAAATTCTGTAGCATTCGAAGAGAACTCAGGCACATGGCACTCAGCAAGACGCTCATATTGCTTATATGTGTTTATAATTTTCTTCATACCACTACCTCTCCTTTCTACTAGGCCCAATCGGCTGAAGAAATCTGCCAATAAGGGATTCCTCCTTTTTGAGGGTATAGTAAGGGGATTTAATTGCTGAACAACTCTTCCATCCATCATACCACCAGGTGAGTATATTTCCAATCGGTCATCGTACATGTCAATATGTATCTCACTTCCCATCTGCATATAATCACGATGGATAATAGCATTGGCTATTGCCTCAGTAACAACACGTTCAGGGTAATCAGGAACTTCCTCGCGATGGTCACTCTCTTTCCACCACTTCTTTCTGGAATTATTTCTAACAAAAGATACCGCATCTTGTAATTGCCCTATTACACATCCTTCTAATTCTACATCATCAATTGCTTCTCCCAACCCATTAGTCATATCTATACCATTCCATCGGGTACAAAAAATACGAGATTGTCTTATAGGAGATTCATCAGCTATTAATGCTCCGGCATTTGTTAATTTCCCATTTTCATCAATTATTCCCCATGACGTAAATTCGTCATCCTCAAATGAGCGTTGCAGTCTTTTATAATGAACAGATTTAAGTTTGGAGAATGCCATATCTTCAAATCTATAACTAGAAGGAAGACTATCGTATGTGCGGCCAGAGCCTTTTAAAACAAGGCTTTTCAGTTGTATGCGATCAGCCGTAACAGATTCATTACCCACACGAACAAACGCTAAACGCTGCTTGTCACCTATGTAATAATATGGTGTTTCTTGACCTGGATAAACATGCAACAAAATGAGATTTTTCCCATCCACCTCTTTATGCTCAAGATTTACTGCTGGAATAGGATCAAGTTTGGCCTTTATGTCCTCACTAATCTTCTCGGCATCACCTTCTGCATCGTCAAGACCAACAACTTGGTCGTCATCACTGACACCAAATATCAATGTCCCACCTTCACCATTTGCGAAAGCAGATACACTCTTCAACCAACTTTTAGGCCGTCTTACTTCAAGCATTTGTTTCTTGTCGTATGCTGTCGCTTCCCCAATTAAAGATTTAATATCCAATGTCATAAATTCTAATTATATCTTAATACAAAATCTTCTACTCCTCCCTTAGTTTAATAACCGGGACAATCCATTGAGATTACCACTCTGGTACCATAAATATAGTGATTTAATGGTGTAAATAATTTCCCTATAGCTTTGTCAGATCTTTCTAATTCCTGAGGATGTACAAAAATAGTGTATTTTAAACAAACAAACTCTATTTTCAAGCAGAAAAATTGCAATATAGACAAACAAACAGCACCATTAAACCCTATAAACATCAGTGGGACAAACTTTTTTTGCTTGTCCCACTGATGTTTAATCACTTAATGCGATTATCCTCGGCTTAATACTCTTCCTCGTCCCACAAAAAGTCCTCTTTCTGTGGATAATCTGGCCAGATGTCTTCGATGGTTTCATACACTTCGCCCTCGTCCTCTATCTCCTCAAGGTTTTCAATCACCTCCAGGGGAGCACCACTACGCACAGCATAGTCAATCAACTCTTCCCTGGTAGCAGGCCAGGGTGCATCCTCCAGTTTGGAGGCAAGTTCCAATGTCCAATACATATTCTATTCTTCTTTTTATTATAACTTATTTCCACGGCAATCCGCCTTTGTGGCGACAAAGATAGTATTATTATCCAAACTACCTACGCTTTTGCCAAAGAATTTCATCTTTTCCTGCCAAAAAGTTTTCGTGCAAGGCAAGTACAAAGAGAAAGTCGCTCAATCTATTCACATATTGGAGAACTTCCACAGGCACCTGTGCCTCCTGGGCAAGTGCCAATATCCTGCGTTCTGCCCTACGGCATACAGCACGGCACACCTGTGCCCTTGCCGCAGACTCCACGCCACCTGGGAGAACAAAGCCGCGCCAACCCGGCAAGGCAGCATTCCACTCGTCCATCTGCCTTTCCAGAGACTCTACATCTTCTGGCAACACACTCTGCATCATCTTTGTAGCCGAATCCTCCTCCGTAGCAAGCACCGCACCCATACAGAAAAGCACGTTTTGAACGGCAATTATGCTATTTCTTGCCGTTTCATCGGTTAAAACCGAAAGCAACAAGCCAAGGTTACTGTTGAGTTCGTCCACAGTGCCATACGCCTCCAAACGGGAACAATCCTTTCTTACTCGCCTTCCTCCTACCAGAGACGTTTCACCTCCATCTCCTGTCTTTGTGTATATCTTTGCCATAGTAAAATTATTATATTTCATCGCTCCAACCAACCGCCCAACGTCGCAATGGAAATTGCTCCCCTCAGAGGGCACAGAAGCACATCCAGTGCTTCTTCTAAAGACCCTCTTTGCCCCCTGAGACAGGGGCGAGTACCCCGAAGGGGGGAGGGGGTGGATATAAGTTTTCCGTTTTCACCTTTGACTTTAGCCCCTTCGGGCGTCTACCTTCGGTTCAGTTTTCCGTTTGTTTAATCCACCCCCTCCGCTTCGCTCGTCTCCCCTGTCTCAGGGGGACAGTCTGCTGGCGCGGTAATAGATTTCAGTTTTCAGTTTGTAACTAACTCTCCCCCTGAGACAGGGGCGAGTACCCCGAAGGGGGGAGGGGGTGGATAAAGTTTCCCTTTTAACCTTGTATTAAGCTAAGCAAGTACGTTCTATTCCGTTCCCACCGCGCCAGCCGTCGTGACGAAGTCTGCGACAGATTCCGTGGATTCTAATTGCGTTTATCTCATATTTGACTTGTATTCAATTACATTTTCTGTGAATTCTGCGGGTTCTGTGTGAGATAATTTTATTCCTCGCACTGATTATTTTTCTCACACCGAATTGACTTTAGCCCCTTGACTTCAGCCCCTTCGGGCGTCGACCTTTGGTTCGGGCGTCGACCTTCGGTTATTATTCACCTTTGGCTCATCAAGCTACACAAGTCCGTTCGTTATAATCCACCCCCTCCGTCGCTTCGCTCCTCGTCCCGCCTGTCTCAGGGGGACAGTTTGCTGGCGCGGTGATAGATTTCAGTTTGTAACTAACTCTCCCCCTGAGACAGGGTGGCGAAGAAGGTCTTCAGAAGAAGCAGTAAATCTGCTTCTGTACCTTTTGAGGGTCGTACTCTCCAGTACGACGTGCGGACAACCACGTAGTGGGGAGGGGGTGGATAAACCTCTCATTTCTCCTTTCTCATTTCTCCTTTCCTTCCTCCTCACCAATTTATCTTGTAATGCTGCTTCTTGAGGTCCTTGCGGGCAAAGGCTATGCCCACATCATAAAGGTCGAAGGTCACTGTCACTCTGGCGTCGTCCTTTATCCGGTTCCAGAACTTCCGGCATTTGTTTATATCCTTCACCAATAGCATCGTTCCTTCACCCACATGCCGCATCGCTTCTTCATCAGCCCCCGTAACAAAAACCATATCAGCCCTGTCCGTACTCCCGGGAGGAAGCATTTTCATTGACTTGCGACCATACATACAGGCATCCCACAGCGGCTGGTCCAGTCCTTTGCAGTATAACGTTCGTGGAGCATGATAGTTGGCCAGGCGAAATGCCAGATGACGCATACTCCTCACCCTGCCTCTTTCCCACCATTTCAAGTTGCGGTCCATCTCCTCGTAGGCATAGTACTTCTCCTTATTGTACAGCACATTCGTCACAAGGTCGAAGGCAAACGGGGAATGAACTCCGTAACCCTTTCGCTTGCGAATGCGCGAGAACCATACTATGGGACTTTGAAACAGCATCATAACACACACAAAGTTACAAAAAAGGAAGAAAACAGAGAAAGAATTCATGCAATATTAAACTCATATTTATAAAATATGTGTTCTATCAAAGAAAAAATGTTTCAAAAGCAAGAAGATTTTATTTAATTTCCATATCTTTACACCGCGGAAGGTGTGAAATGCGCCTAAAACAGAGCTGAACATGACAGGCGAAAACTGTCTGCAAACGCATACACCTTATATAATATATAGAGACAAACAAAATAACAATTTTATTCACTAACCTAATTATTAACCAAACAACAAAACATTTATGAAAAAGATTACATCTTTTCTTATGATGATGGTGTTGTGCTGTGTCGGTGCTTTTGCACAGGCTACAGAGTATGCTGACAAGATCATTAAGATCGGTGCTCAGCAGACTGATGTAGAAGCTGGCAAGTGGTACTTCCTGCACACACCCCGTAACATGAACCAGTCTGTTACTTCCAGCGACTATGCTGACAGCAACGACGGTGTAATCCAGTCAAAGGGTGGTCTGGTTTATGACAACACACAAAGCGTTGTTGTTTCAGCAACCTCTAAGATTGATGAACTTCTCGCAGAAGAGGGCGTAAGTTCTAACGATTACCTCAAAATGTTGGTTCGTTTCGTTGCTGTAGAAGGCGAGACCGACGTTTACTACATCCAGTTCGGTACTGGCAAGTGGATGGCTGCAAATCCCGGAAGTGCGACTTGCACCAACAACCAGTACATTGCTGGCGAGGCTGGCAAGTACAACTTCTATCATCCCACTATCAATGGTGAACCCAGCACTTTGGGCCGTTTCGCTTGGAATGCGTACAACATGGCTCAGCGCGTCGACAACAACGGTGCTGGTTCCAATGTAGTATTCTGGTCAGAAGGCGAGGTTACTGGCGAAGGCGAAGGCTGGACTACCGAGGAAGAAATTGGTGGCAACAAGATTTGGGAAATCTTCGAAGTAGAGGTTCTGGGTGAGGCAGACAAGTATCAGGAGGCATTTGATGCTCTTCTCGCTGACTACACAACTATCACCAGCCAGGGCGACGGCACTATCATCGACCAGCTGATTGCTGGCGAGAACGTAGGCAACAAGCCCGGCAACTACCGCCCCGAGGACGTAGAGGCATTCCTGGCTCTCCACACACAGGTTGAGGAGCTCATGATGCTGGCAGAGAACGAGGGCATGGAAGCTATTCAGGCTCAGTTCCCCACACCAGAGGACATCAAGGCATTCAACGACAAATACGCTGCTGCCTGGAACCACATGATTGAGAACAAGGTGCCTCTGGCTATGACTGGCATTAAGCCCGGTTACTATACCTTCAACAGTCCCATGTTCTGGTACACCACCAAGAACGACACAACTTTCTATACTCAGGAAGAGGCTGAGGCAGCAAATGCCGAAAGTGGCTTGGCTGAGGGCGAAGAAGGCTATATTGCTGCTGGCGACGTTAAGGATGTAACCTCTACTCAGGTTCCTGCTCCTAAGAAGGCTCTCTACTCTAAGTTTGATGCAAGCACCAATGCCGACTGGATGGCATGGGGCACACAGGAAGCTAATGCCGCATACCTCTGGAAGGTCGAGGCAGTTGAAGGCAAGCCCACAGAGTACCGCATGATCAACATGTGGAATGGCAAGACCCACATCAGCATCGGCCAGAGCTCTAACTCTAAGCTGGCTCTGAACGACACCGCTACCGTTTGCTTCGACTTCAGAAACGACAAGGAAGCTGTGAAGTATGCTGACGCTGAGGGCAACGAGGTAAATGACACCGTTGTTTCTTTCAACATCCGTAGCTCTCAGCAGGCTGCTGACAACTACTACTACCTGCACTGCGGCGGCCACTCAGGTGGTGCTGGCACTGGCAGCTGGATCGTAGGTTGGTCAGACGGTCTTCAGACACGTTGGTACATGACTCCCGTTGACGAGGCTACTGCTAACAAGTGGCTTGAAGAGGCCGAGAAGCCCAAGAAGCTCACTGCTATGATGACCAAGGCAGACAGCATCATTGCTGCTTTCCCCGCACAGTTGGATATTGCTAAGGATATCGAGACCACTATCTATGAGAACGACTCTGTTGTTGTAACTGCAGATCAGTTCTACAGCCAGTACACCACCGAGGATGCTCAGACTATCCCCGAGGGTCAGACTGTATACGACTTTATGCTCGACGGCAAGCAGAGCACATACTGGCACTCTGCATGGGAGGCTGGTGCTGTTGGCCAGAAGGTTCACTACCTCCAGGTTAACGCTGCTGAGGCCCTGGAAGGTCTGTATGCTGTTAAGTTGCAGCGTCGTCCCGTATCTGGTGACCACATCACTCAGCTGATTGTTAAGGGTTACACTGAAGCTCCCACAGACGAGACCACCTTCGAGGAGGGTACCGAACTGGGTGTTCTGGACTTCCCCTTGGGCGCAAACAACGAGACTCTGACTTCTAAGACATTTGACGCAACCGGTATGAGCTACCTGCGTTTCTACTCTACCACAACTGCAGCTGCTTCTGATGGTGGCGGTTCTAACCGTGGTTACTGGCACGCTTCTGCATTCAATGTATTCAAGGCAAGCGCTGCTCCTCGTTACGAGACCACTCAGTATGTAGCTCGCAAGGCTGAGGCTGACGCTCTTTCTGCTGCTATCGCTGCATGGGAGGAGAAGGGCTTCGCTGAGGACAGCCTTGAGCTGCTCGAAGACGAGACCTTCACTGCTGCTTACAACGCACTGGTTGCTGCTGCTGAGGCATGGGGTGCTGTTTACGTAGATCCCGCTGCTCTGCGCGCTGCTATCGCTGCTGCTCCTGCCGACGAGCTGTTCGTTAAGGGTAACAACCCCGGTCAGTGGAAGGAAGGCGTAGTTACTCCTAAGGCTACCGTTGAGGCTGCTCAGGCTTACAACGCTTCTGGTGCTTACACTCCTGCACAGTCTGAAGAGCACCTCGCTGCTATCGCTAAGGCTGAGGCTGACGTTTGGGCTGCTGCCAACAAGGTAGAGACCGGCAAGTGGTACCGCTTCAGCTTCCCCACCGAGGAGGCATACGACGGCTTCGAATGGGACAAGACTGGTGCTAAGGCTGTAGAGCACGAGGCTGCTGGTGTTGAGCAGAGCCCTGCACTGTTCGGCAAGACCGTTGCTATCGGCCAGAGCTTCGTTGACTACCTTGGTTATGTTGACGAGGAAGGCGAGAACGACACCATTGCTGTTTACTCTGTTGAAACTAAGGATGCCTTCTATGCTGGCGACAAGCTGTACTTCTTCGAGGACGCTGACTTCTCTGAGGGCGAGGATCTGTTCCGCTTCATCAAGGCTACCGACTCTACCTATATGATCCAGAACAAGGCTACCGGCCTGTTCATCCACGGTGGTTACCCCCCATACCTGAGCGCTGTTCCCAGCTACTTCAACGTGAAGGCTATCGGTGCTGGCGCTAACCTGATTGGTGCTCTCACCATCTTCGGTGGTGACGAGGAGGGTTACAACTACCTGCATGGCGAGCGTTCTACCAACACTCTGACAACTTGGGATTCTGAGAACCTCGGTTCTAACTCTATGATCATGATCGAGGAGGTTGAGGCTGTTGCTGATGCTCCCGCTACTGAATATGTTCAGAAGCTGTGGCCCGGTATGGTTTACACCTACACCTATCCCGTTGACGTTACCGTTTCTGAGGGTGCTACCGCTTACGGTGCTGAGTTCGTTGTAACAGAGAGCGACACCACCGTTGTTCTGAAGGCATTTGCTGAGAACAAGGTTGCTAAGGGTCTTCCCTTCATCCTGATTGCTGACCTCGAGGGCGAGTACGTTACTACCGCTGACCGTCTGAAGGCTATCGCTGCTGAAATTCTCGCTGAGAACGAGCAGTATGGCTATAATGAAAAGGTTCAGGCTAACGTTAAGCTCAACGACGAGTACGCTGAGGTTACCATGGACCACGGTATGGAGGTTGACACTCTGGTTCAGACCACTCTCTCTATGCGCGGTACTCTGAAGAGCGCTACCGTTGAGGCAGGTAAGGCTATCCTTGCTAAGGAGAACGGCTTCGAGCACGCTATCGTTAACAAGACCGTTGGTGCTAACAGCGCTTGGATTGCTTGCGACTTCGATCCCGAGTCTGCAGACGTTCTCGGCTCTATCGCCATCAAGGTTGAGGGTGAGATCGAGTCTGGCATCAACGAGGTGCTGAACAAGGTTGCTCAGTCTGGTAAGATCTACAACGCTGCTGGTCAGCTCGTAGGCAAGGGTAACATCAACACTGTAAACAGCCTGCCCGCTGGCATCTACGTTGTAAACGGTGTTAAGGTTATCAAGAAGTAATAACTGACACATAAGGTTTATACCTTATTCCATATCAAGCGCCCTGCCTCCCCGGCAGGGCGCTTTTTGTATGTGTGATCGGACGTAGGAAGCGAAAGCAGAAAGATTGAGAGTGTAATCCACCCCCTCCCCCCTGCGGGGTACTCCACCCTGTCTCAGGGGGAGAGTTAGTTACAAACCGAAAATTGAAAAAAAATCACATCGCGCCAGCAGACTGTCCCCCTGAGACAGGGGCGACGAGCGAAGCGGAGGGGGTGGATAAAACGGAAAACTAAAAACGGAAAACGGAAAACGGAAAACTAACCTTATAAACGGAAAACTCCGCCCAATCCGTCTGGGCAGTAGGGACGCTGCGTGCAGCGTCCGAAAACAAAAAAATGAAAACACCAACACGAACTACTATGCGGACGCTGCACGCAGCGTCCCTACAAAAATAGTCAAACAACCATAGGGACACGGCGCCGTGTCCGAAAAAACTGAACAACAGTAGGGACGCTGCGTGCAGCGTCCGAAAACAAAATACATCCACCCCCACCGCGCCAGCAGACTGTCCCCCTGAGACAGGGGGAGGAGCGAAGCGGAGGGGGTGGACTATAACATACGGAAAACTGAACCGAAGGTAAACGCCCGAAGGGGCTAAAGTCAAAGGTGAAAACGGAAAGGTCAAAACGGAAATCTCTATCCACCCCCTCCCCACTACGTGGTACTCCCCCTGTCTCAGGGGGAGAGTGGCTGGCGCGGTGGGAAAATGAGTGGAAGCAGAAAAGCATTACCACTTCTCGCTTTCTATCTTACGAAGAGAGTGCTAACGAAATGTATACAGCCCCCCCAAATAAAGACCCTATTTTGTCCTCGGTATTCTCACACCCTTGTATATAGTATTGTCACACCCTCGCATATAGTATTGTCACGACCTTGTCCTCGGGAGGAGTGTTTTGAACTCTCCCAAAGGCGATAAACCATCAATATTATAATAATTACAAAAAAAACGTAAAAATGTGAGAGTATTACAAATATAATCAGTAACTTTACACCGCAATATGCACTTAAACAAACCAAAAACCATGCCTATGAACAAGAAAATTCTACTTTCCCTGATGGGATTTTTCGTATGCGTCCTTGCGTTGGCACAAGCACCAGCTAAGGGCAAGTATTACCGTATCGTAAATGCACGATACAACAGCGTGATGAAGGAAAACTGGGGCTACCAGACGGTAACATGTACCGGAATGGACAAGGAAGACTTTGCCCAGATATGGCAGTACACCACCACCGGAGCACTGCAGAACGTCTACACCGGCAGATACCTGCAGGACCAGCCTGCCACATCAAACACATTCAAGACTGGTACTAACGCCCAGACCGTGAAGTTCACAGTGTTCAGCGACAAGCACGTGGGCATGAGCACAAACGGCAACCAGCTGCACTGCGATGCTGCACAGAACGTTGTTAGATGGAACGATGAAAACAACGAGGCAAATCACTGGACAGTGCAGGCAGTAAGCCTTACCGCTGAGGAGGTTCAGGCTGCACGTGAAGAATTCAAAACATTATCTGAACTAAAGAACAATGCCGGTCAGTACACCGAAGCACTGAAAACCTTCTTTGCCAACGAGGTTTGTACAGAGCTAAAGGCTGAATATGCAGCAAAGAGCGACGACGAACTGAAGGCCGCTATGGCAGAGGCAGGTCTGCCCACAATGTTGCAGGACATCGCTGTGAAGATCAAGAACCAGTGGTGGAACGACACAGAGAAGAGCACCTATGCAGACAAGAACAAGTATGCCAAGGACTTCCGTGTAGCAACATTCAAGCCCTACTCCGATGCCAACAACTGGCGCGACAAGATGAACACCTATGCTCCCAGTTTCATGGGCAACCCTACAGGTATCTATGCTAAGAACAAGGATGTGATCCATGTTTTCGTTGGCAATGACATACCCGAGGGCGCAACACTGTACCTGACTCCCATCCGCAACCACGGACGTATCGGTGGTCGCTACGAGGGTACAGAGCTGAAAAAGGGCTACAACGCAGTTATCACTACCACCGACAGCGTGGTTTACTATGTGAACTATGTAGTAAACACCATCCCCACAGAGAACGTTAACGCACACACCAAGACAATCGCCAAGATTAGCGACTTCCCCGACCTGGACATCCACATCGAGGGCGGCCAGTGCGTAGGCTACTACCAGAAGCCTGCTGAGAACAGCGCTGAAGAAGATGCCAAGTACCAGTACCTGATACAGAATGCAAATGCAGGCATGTACTTCATGGTAAAGGGCGAGACCTCTCTCTTCTACTTCAAGAAATATACCTACACCAAGCATTTCTCAAAGACCATCTGGAACAGCATCAACTGGTTCGACCGTCTGCACTTCTGGGAGTTTGCCATCATCGGTGTATTGGACGATGTGGCCAACGGCAAATGCGAAAACGGCACAGAGAACTCAAAGGCAGCATACCCCTTGAACATCAAGGGTGGTGATGCCTTCTATCCCACCTATTGCAACAACCCCACCATGGCAATGGAAGGTCCTGGCGGACAGAACCCCCATGCTACTACGTTCTATACCAGTTACCCTGGTGATGGCGGTGTGGAGAGTTCTTTCAACGCTGAGCGTGCCAACTTTGACAACTGGTGTGCAGGTCACGAGCACGGACACCAGATCCAGGGTGCATACAACCTGGAGTCTTGCTCCGAGTCATCTGTGAACCTGCCCTCAAACATCATCACCTACCTGACAGGTTACCGTCTTGGCCGTGGCTGGAGCTTTGCACAGAACTATGCTTATGTGGCAGACAATGTGGTATTCGGACATCGTGATATCAGCATCACCATGCGTATGTACTACAATCTGTTCCTCTACTACCACATCGGTGGCAAGAAGAAGGACTTCTACCCCACCTTCGTTAAGAGTCTGCGTGAGGATCCTATGAACTTCAGCGCCGACAAGTGGATAGATGGTGTTGGTCATCACCGCGCAACAAAGACATGGATACACATGTACAAGAAAGCCTGCGAGGCAGCAAAGGAAGACCTGACCGAATACTTCCGCATGTGGGGTTTCTTTGTTCCATGTAAGGAAGTACATTTCGGCGACTATACCAACTACTATGTTTCTCTGACACAGAAGGAAATTGACGATGCTATTGCAGAGGTAAAGGCCAAGGGCTATCCCGAGAACTTGCAGATCATGTTCGTTGAAGACCGCCAGATTCCTCGTGAGCGTACCGACATCTGGGCACATACCGCAACAGGCACAAAGAAGTACAAGCCTACAAACTGGGAGGAATGGTGGACTGAGGCACAGCTCAAGGCAGAGTACGGTGATGTAGGTGATATCCTTACCTACATTGACGGTAGCGCTAACACCAGCAAGTACACATACGTTCAGAGTGGTAACAAGATTTCAATGAAGGGTAAAGGCGGTGTTGGTTTTATCGTCTACGACAAGGACGGCAACAACTCTTACATGAGCAACCGCTTCAACTTTGAAATTCCTATGGAACTTGCATCAGACGGTTTCACCATCAAGGTGATAAATGCTGATGGTACAAGTTCAGAGGCAACAAATGGTGCCGACGATGCCAGCGACGAGGACAAACTGGCCATTCTGCAAGCTGCACTTAGCGTCGGCAAGGAAATGCTTAAACTCGAAGACACAACCGGAAAGAAGGTGGGTTTCTATAAGTCAGAAGATATTGCCGCATTGAAAGCATTGGTTGCCGATGCAGAAGCAGCAATCAAGTCTGCAAATGTAGCACAGTACCTGCCTCTGGCAAACAGCATAAACGCTGAAGCACTGCGTCTGCAGACATCTGGATGCATGCAGTCTATCGTGCCAAATGCTATGTACTACATCAACAGCGTACGCACACTCAGCGGAACTTCACGCTTTCTGGCAGGAAATAGTTCCAACCAGGTTGTTGCTGGCACAAAGGAGGAGAACCTGAGCCGTTGGGCATTTATTCCCGTTGGCGAACCCAACGAGAATACATACTATATTCAAAACAGGCAAAATGGCAAGTTCTTGAATGTTGAGTATAACGAGAAAGAAAAAATTAGTGGCAACAAACTGGGTGAAGCAGATCCTGCTACTGCAGACCTATACAAGATTGAGAGCCTCGGAAGCGGAAAGTTCGGTTTGAGACCTAAGGATGCCACATACATCAACATGGACCCATACGGAGGTGTTACTGTTTGGGGCGATGCCGATGAAGGTTCACAGTGGTACATCACTGTTTACGAGGTATTTGACTCCATCACTGACGGCATGATGAATGAAATGATCGATGCCACAAATAATCTGGTAGATGATGTTTGCGACTACAGCATCACCGAGAACAAGGTTGCTCTGCAGACTACCGACGCTGCTCAGCCCGGTTACCTCTCTACCAACCAGCCCGATGCTGACAGACCTTACAACCAGATCGAAAAGGCCATTGACGGCAATGCATCTTCATTCTTCATGAGCAACCGCTCAAACAACGCAAACACCAATGAGTATCACCATCTGAAGGTAGACTTGGGTTCTGACACGAAAACAAAGACTCCCATGTTCAGCATGACCGGTCACATATCCTGGAACTATGCTACTTCTGTCAAGGTATATGGCAGTAACAACAACAAGTCTTGGACAAATGTTGCAACCATTGATGGCATGACAATCAGTTACTCCAGCGACCTGATCCGTGCTACCACAGCATACCGCTACTGGAGATTTGATGTTACATCAACAACAGGTAAGTATGCGGACAACTCTGCATATCCCTGGTTCACCGTAAAGGAGTTCGAATTCATCAACGCAGAAGAAAACATCCAGAACAAGCCTGGATTTGAGAAGATCAGCGCAACACTCATCACCAACTGTAAAAAGAGAATTGCTGAGGTTAAGGCAGAGATGGAGAAGACCACAAGAACCCTGCTCGGCGACTACATCGCCTACAGTTCACTGAATGCTGCCTACAACAACCTCTACAACCAGGCTGTCAAGTATGATCCCACTGTGGACATCAACGACATCAACGGTAGTGAGGGTGAAGCCAACGGCAATGCATACGACCTCTCTGGCCGCAAGGTGAACAATGCCAACGCTAAGGGCATCTTCATCATCAACGGCAAAAAGGTTGTGAAGTAACAACTCAATTTCTACATTATATCATTGGCGTGCCCTTGAGGCACGCCAATGTTTTATCCCCCCCTCCCCACGCCAGCAAACTGTCCCCCTGAGACAGGGGCGACGAGCGAAGCGGAGGGGGTGGATTAAAACAAAAAGTAAATAACCAAATGTAGAAACTTTTATCCACCCCCTCCCCCCTTCGGGGTACTCGCCCCTGTCCCAGGGGGAGAGTTAGTTACAAACGAAAAACTATCACCGCGCCAGCAGACTGTCCCCCTGAGACAGGGGGACGAGGAGCATAGCGACGGAGGGGGTGGATTAAAACAAAAAGTAAATAACGAAATGTAGAAACTTTCATCCACCCCCTCCCCCCTTACGGGGTACTCCACCCTGTCCCAGGGGGAGAGTGGCTGGCGCGGCGGGAACTAAATTGTAAGCAACAAAGACAATAAGAGTAGAAATATAACGTTATCTCAATATGGAGAACAATCAGCACAATAAGAAAGAATATAGTCACAATCTAAAAGAACAGAAGACCTTACGTCGAGCACTGCGAACGTATGGCACTCCTGCTGAAGCAATAATGTGGAAAATGCTCAAAGGGAGACAAATGGACGGCGCAAGGTTTCGCAGACAATTCAGTATAGGACCATATATACTTGACTTTTACTGTCCTGAATTTCGTATCTGCATAGAATTAGACGGTGATGGTCACTATAGTGCCGATGGATATGAACACGACCTAACACGAAACACATACCTGCATAAAGAGCACGGGATCACGACACTTAGGTATGAGAACAAGGATCTGTTCAAAAATCCAGAAGCCGTATGCAAACAAATCTGCGAAGTTATCAAAACCAAGAGGGAGGAAACAGCCTCCACAAGCACCACACCAGCAAACTGTCCCCCTGAGACAGTCGGGACGAGGAGCATAGCGACGGAGGGGGTGGACTAAACAAACTGAAAACGGAAAGGTGAACCGACGTAGGAAGTGAGAGCAGATGCAAAATTTATTTTGATTATGCCGAGCAACAAGGAGGAAAAGACGACAAAGTCGGATTAAAACGGCAAACTTTTATCCACCCCCTCCCCCCTTCGGGGTACTCGCCCCTGTCCCAGGGGGAGAGTTAGTTACAAACGAAAAACTATCACCGCGCCAGCAAACTGTCCCCCTGAACAGGGGGACGAGGAGCATAGCGACGGAGGGGGTGGATTAGAACAAACGGAAAACGGACTTGCGTAGCTTGATGAACGAAGGCGACTGCTTTAGCTTGATGAACCAAAGGTGAATAATAACCGAAGGTCGACGCCCAAAGGGGCTAAAGTCAAAGATTAAAACGGAAAGGTGGAAACGGCAAACTTATATCCACCCCCTCCCCCCTTCGGGGTACTCCCCCTGTCTCAGAGGGAGAGTTAGTTACAAACGAAAAACTATCACCGCGCCAGCAGACTGTTCCCCTGAGACAGGGGGACGAGGAGCATAGCGACGGAGGGGGTGGATTAAAACAAAAAGTAAATAACTAAATATAGAAACTTTCATCCACCCCCTCCCCCCTGCGGGGTACTCGCCCCTGTCCCAGGGGGGAGAGTGGTAGCGCGGTAAAAATTAATTGAACATATACCACACTGCAAAGGCGACCCAGAACCCCTCGAACACTTACATTTTACAGGCTTCATTTCATATTCTCATTTTTTTTTATTATCTTTGCCGTGATTATGAAGCAAAAGAATACAACAAAGATAGCCAATGTTGCACAAAAAGCAACAAAAGAGAAGAAACCACTGCTCCTGCCCGTATTGCCCATACTGTTCATACTGACATACCTGTGGGCTGCATGGTACTTCGGAGACGTCCTGCGCATGGCACGAGAACGCAGTTTCTGGGTGGCAAGCACAGAACAGATGGAATTCCTGCTGAGCCAGCAGTTCGGTGGACTATGGTACATTGGCAGACTGCTGATGACCCTGTTCCGCTACCCCTGGATAGGTGCACTGCTACCTGCCACAATGATAACATGGGGCACATGGTGCATTGGCTACGGCATGCGACTGACACCCAACTGGCGCTGGATACAATATCTACCTGCTGGAGCATACCTGTTGTGGATGGCTTATGAAGGCGTGAACCTGTTCTTCGAAAACGAATCGGGCCAGATACTGGGCATACCCTTCTGCGTAACCTTTATCCTGACAATATGGGCTGTTATGATTGCCAGTTTCTCAAGAAAGAAGTCTCCGGCAATAACCTCTGTTCCTAAGGACGAGAAAGAATGGCAGAACTGGCTGCAGTTGCTGATGGTGGTGCTGATGTTTGGCACACATGTGGCTGTGGACAAGATTTGCCGCCCATACACCAGAGTAATTGCAAGCATGAACGTGAGCATGCTGAACAGCGACTGGCAGAGCATGATGGAGACTGCACGTGAAAACGCAGAACTGTCGTACCGACCCATTGCTGCTAACTATGCCATAGCACTGGTCAACACCAACCAGATTTGCGAACGCCTTTACGACATACGCATGGACTATGATGCCATGTACTTCCACAACCGCAGTTACGACGGCCTGGCACAGGAACTGTCACTCTACCAGGAGGACTGCGACTACTATGCCGGTTTCATACAGACCTGCATACATCATGCCATGGAACGTGTAACGATGATTGGTCCAAACATCCATTCACTTGAACTGTTGACAAAATGCGCTTTGATGACTGGAGAATGGGAAGTGGCACGCAAATACCTGCGCATTCTGGAAGACGTCCCATTTGAGGCAGAGTTCGTAGAGAAATACAGCGCCTATGTGGGCAAGCCCGAGGCTGTAAATGCAGACAAGGAGATGGCGTTCATAAGACAATTGGAACCCATCAACGACTCCTTCGAAAACGAATACCAGCAACCTACTTTCCTTGGGTATAATGCTGCACTGACCGAAGGAAGGAGCAGGAACGCGCTGATGAACTCGCTGGCAGTGTGCATGTACTCCAAGGCAATGCCTGCCTTTATGATGCGCACGGAACCTCTGCAGGGTACACGCACACCTGAGAACGTGGCAGATGCACTTTGCCTAATGACCAGCAAGGACAAGACTATAACACAGCGTTTCCCAGGACTGGAACTCAGACAACAGAGACTGGCTAACAAACTGGGCGAGATGAAGCCATACATGAAGGACCGCCCTGCCTATGCACGCGAACTCTTCCCAAAGTACAAGGGATACTATCCCTACTATTACTTCTTCGGTAATCTGAAGCAAACACGCAAGTCCGCAAAGAGCGAAGGTTCAAGCACGGCAGGGGTGAATTAAAACGGAACCGAAGGTCGACGCCCGAAGGGGCTGAAGTCAAGGGGCTAAAATCAATTCGGTGTGAGAAAGATAATCAGCGCGAGTAATAAAAATATATCACACAGAATTCACAGAATACACAGAGAACTTAAGCGAACACAAGACTGATCTGAAATAAAAACAATTTGAATCCACAGAATCTGTCGCAGACTTCGTCACGACGGCTGGCGCGATGGGAACGGAATAGAACGTACTTACATAGCTTGATAAGAGGTTAAAAAGGAAACTTTATCCACCCCCTCCCCACTACGTGGGACTCCCCCTGTCCCAGAGGGAGAGTTAGTTACAAACGGAAAACGGAAAACTGCCACCGCGCCAGCAGACTGTCCCCCTGAGACAGGGGGACGAGCGAAGCGGAGGGGGTGGATTAAAACGAACGGAAAACTAAAAACGGAAAACGGAAAACTAACCTTATAAACGTAAAACCTCCGCCCAACCCGTCTGGGCAGTAGGGACGCTGCGTGCAGCGTCCGATAACAAAAGAAAACGAAAACACCAACACGAACTACTATGCGGACGCTGCACGCAGCGTCCCTACAAAAATAGTCAAACAACCGTAGGGACACGGCAGCCGTGTCCGGAAAACACCAGAACAACATAAAGACGCTGTGCAGCGTCCCCCCCCCCAAACAAAACATACCAACAACACTACACTAATCGACAAATGAAACATATACCTTATTTATTATATATAATACTGACTGCTGCCATACTGGCCGCCTGCGGACAGAAAACCTTTGACGTTCCTACATCCTACGTTGAAGAGGCACAACTGGCCAACATCTACCCAGACTATAAGGACATTGTGGTACCAGAAAACATTGCACCGCTTAATTTCATGGTGGATGGTACAGAGGGTATGGTGGTAACCTTGGAAGGAAACGGCATTACGCTTACCGCTTCCGGAATGGACCGCATAGACATGGACTCCACCGAATGGAGAAACCTGCTGAAAGGGAACATGGGCAAAGAAATCACCGTAACCGTATACACCCAAAAGGATGACAAATGGAGCAAGTTCATCCCCCACTCCATCAAGGTGGCAGAGGCAATAGACCCTTACCTGTCCTACCGTCTGATAGAACCTGGATATGAACTGTACCGCCAGTTGGGCATATACCAGCGCTGCCTGGAAAACTTCACACAGAAAGCCATCTACGAGAACAACAGAACCTACAAGGACAAGGAAAACCATTGCATAAACTGTCACAACTTCCAGAACTACAGTACCGACCGCATGCTGTTCCACGTGCGTGCAAACCATGGTGGTACAATAATGATAGAGGGCGCCAATGCCAGAAAGATACAGATAAAGAACCCCAATATCCTGGCAGCTGGTGTATATCCCTCATGGCATCCTACAAAGAATATGGTTTGCTTCTCTACCAACAAGACGGGACAGACCTTCCACATGTATCATCAGGAGAAGATAGAGGTGGTGGACACAGACAGCGACTTGCTGCTGTATGATGCAGAAAAGAACGAGGTGAAGAATCTGCTGAGCACGGAATACTTTGAAACCTTCCCTTGCTGGACACCAAAGGGCGACCGTCTGTACTTCTGTGCTGCTTACATACCTCCTGTGGTGGGACTGCCCGACAGTCTGCGTGCAGAGATAATAACAAAGAACTATGACAAAATACACTACAACCTGATGTGCATGGACTATGACGAGAAGACGGACAGCTTCGGCACGCCTAAGGTTGTCGTTGACGCTGCTGCCGCTGGCAGAAGCATAACCTTCCCTCGTGTCAGTCCCGACGGACGCTATGTGCTCTATGCGGAAGGTGACTACGGCCAGTTCCATATCTGGCACAAGAGCAGCGACCTGTGGGTTAAGGATCTACAGAACGACACATGCTATGCTCTGACCGATGCCAACAGCAACGATGTGGACTCGTACCACACATGGAGCAGCAACGGACGCTGGATAGTATTCTCTACACGACGCATGGACGGTAACTACACACGTCCCTTTATTGCCTACTTCGACAAGCAGGGCAAGGCACACAAGGCTTTCTGTCTGCCACAGCGCAACCCAGAGCACAATATCATGCTGATGAAGAGCTATAACGTGCCTGAACTAAGCAAGAATGCCGTACAGGTATCTGAGCAGACTCTGCGCGACATAATATACCACACCGACGGCGACACCGCCACCTACGTTGGCGAACCGAGAACAGATGCCGTGACAGGGGCAACGATGAGAACGGAGAACTAACCTTACGAACGGAAAACGGAAAACTACCACCGCGCCAGCAGACTGTCCCCCTGAGACAGGGGCGACGAGCGAAGCGGAGGGGGTGGATTAGAACAAACCAAAACGCAAAACTAACCTTACAAACGAAAAACCTCCGCCCAATCCGTTTAGGCAGTAGGGACGCTGCGTGCAGCGTCCGAAAACAAATAAACATCCACCCCCACCCCCCTGCGGGGTACTCCCCCTGTCTCAGGCGGAGAGTTAGTTACAAACGGAAAGGTAAAAACGGAAAACTGAAAACTGCCACCGTGCCAGCAAACTGTCCCCCTGAGACAGGGGGACGAGCGAAGCGGAGGGGGTGGATTAAAATAAACGGAAAACGGAAAGGTGAAAACGGAAAACTAACCTTATAAACGGAAAACCTCCGCTCAATCCGTCTGGGCAGCGTCCCTACAAAAGAGAACAAAAACAATAACCCAAAATATTAACCCTATAAACAATTACAACTATGCGAGTAATTATTGAACCTAATTACACTGAGTTGAGCCGTTGGGCTGCTGAGTATGTCGCTGCACGCATCAACGCTGCTAACCCCACCCCCGAGAAGCCCTTCAAACTGGGTTGCCCCACCGGTGGTTCTCCTCTGGGTCTGTACAAGAACCTGATTGAGATGTACAAGGCTGGTAAGGTAAGCTTCGAGAACGTAGTTACCTTCAACATGGACGAGTATGTTGGTCTGCCCGAGGAGCATCCCGAGAGCTACCACAGCTTCATGTGGAACAACTTCTTCAGCCACATCAACATCAAGAAGGAGAATGTACATATCCTGAACGGCAACGCAGAGGACCTGGAGGCTGAATGCGCAGCATACGAGGCTGCTATCGAGGCTGCTGGTGGTATCGACCTGTTCATGGGCGGTATCGGTCCCGACGGTCACCTGGCCTTCAACGAGCCCTTCTCTTCACTGACAAGCCGCACCCGTATCAAGAGCCTGACCACTGACACCATCATCGCTAACAGCCGTTTCTTCGACAACGACGTAAACAAGGTGCCCAAGACTGCTCTGACAGTAGGTATCGGCACTGTTATGGATGCTAAGGAGGTTCTGATCGTATGTAACGGTCACAACAAGGCTCGTGCCCTGCAGCACGCTATCGAGGCTGGTGTAAGCCAGGAGTGGACCATCTCTGCCCTGCAGATGCACCCCCACGCAATCATCGTTTGCGACGAGGCAGCTACCGCTGAACTGAAGCACGGTACCTACCTGTACTTCAAGGATATCGAGAAGGACAACCTGTAATAAGACACAAGACACAAGACCCACCCTATCCCTCCCTGCAGGGAGGGGACTAAGAATAACAGAGGCAGTGCGTGGCACTGCCTCTGTTATTGTATTTATACCAAAGAGTAGAAAGTGAAAACCACATCGCGCCAGGAGAGTAGCCTAAAGGGGACATAATGAAAACCACACACCGCGCCAGCAGACTGTCCCCCTGAGACAGGGGGACGAGCGAAGCGGAGGGGGTGGATGAGAACAGACTGGAACGGGGACTAAGCAAAAGTAAACATAGTATCCACCCCCTCCCCCTGCGGGTACTCCCCCTGTCTCAGGGGGAGAGCAGGCTGGCGCGATGAATACAACAACAAGAAGGCATGGAGTATATGTTCCATGCCTTCTTGTTGCATTATATGTATTCTCCTATAGGGAGGGTTTACTTCACATAGTTCCAGATCTTGAGATCCTTGACTGTGCTCTTGAAGTCACCAGCCTTGCGCAGGGGGAAGACAAGGGTGCGCTGATAGAAGAGTTTGGCACCGTCGGTGTTGTACATCTCGATGTTCTTCATATTGGGGTCAGAGATGTAGTTGGCCTTGTTGCTCTCGTTGATGGTGTAGAGCATCTTGACGCCAAGTTCCTCATGCTGCTTGCCGTTGACGAGCAGGCGGGTCATCTTGTTATTGCCCTGAATGGTAATCTCAACGGTCTGGCCTACGGGAACCCTGTAGTTGAAGGTGTTCAGATAGCCATCGCGCTCGAAACCGAGTTTGCCCTCCTTGGGGTCAGCAAGATAGAAGTTGGTGTGCTTAGAACTGAAGAGCTTTGTACCCTTTTCTTCCTTGGCACCTGCAACCTTGAATGAAACGGTGTAGTCGTAACCGATTTCCTCATAGGGAAGTGTAGCACCAGCCTTCACGTCAGCGATTTCAGCAACGAGCGACTGCTTCTTCTCACCCAGACGACCCAACCAGTTCACACCGGGAGCCTCGCTCAGGTCCCAACGCTTTGCATCCCACTCGGCATAGGGCAGAGAGGTCTTGCTTGCCGACCAGCACTTGACAGCAATGGTCTGCAATGCGGGGAAAGTGCGGTGATGCACGTCGTAGGTAGAGATACCATTGCCATGATGATCGTTCCATACGGCAAACATACCACCGAGGATATCGGGATCGTTCTCCTCGAACTGCACACCACCGATGTTGGCAGGAGTCCAGCTGTTATAGAGGTACTGGCAGTTCAGATAGTCGTAGTAGTAGCCAGCAGCAGGCACGATGTATACAAGACCGTCGGGGATAGAGACAAGCTTGTAGCCCTGCTCCTTCATGTCCTTGGGCTGGGCATAGGGATTGTGCCAGATGTTCATGATTACGTTCTCGCTCTTTACAGGAGTCTCGCCCTTGGCATGTGTCAAAGCACCCCATACCATAGCCTGCTTGCCGAAGCTCTCGATGAAGCGAATATAGTGGTCGGTGAACTCGCGGAACTTCTCCACAACCTTCTTGTCGCGATTGCTGTACTCGTCGGTACCGATGTTCACGCGCTTGCCACGGAATACAGGGTTCTCGCCCTCGAGATATTCACGGAACACGCTATCGATAAAAGGATAGGTCTCGGGGTGGAACATGTCCAGATGGTCCATGCCATACTCCTTGCTGCCCAACTGGGGCTTGTAGTGCACGAATGCAAGGCTGTGTGCAGGAACGTCGATTTCGGGGATCACCTCCACGTAGTTGTTCTCGCCCAAGATCTGCAGGTCGATGAACTCCTGCTTGGTGTAGTGACCATCCTTTGAGGTAAGACCGGGATGCAGTGTGCTCTCCAGACGGAAGCCAGAGGGGGTCTTGTCCCAATCGTTGCCGAAGAACTGACGGAAACCATTGTCGTTAAGGTGAACCTGAAGGGCATTCATCTTGTAGTACGCCATCACCTTCACCAAGTCGTTCAGGTAATCGATGGGCATGAACTTACGGCCAACATCGACCATGAAGCCACGCAACTCGTATACGGGAACGTCCACAGTCTCGCCCTTGGGTAGAGCAGCGTTCTGCTCTGACAACTGCAACAAAGTACGTGTTGCCCAGAAAGCACCCTGAGTGGTGGCGGCGGTAACGGTTACGTACTTGTCAATGTTCATGCGGTAACCTTCCTTGCCCAATGCCTTGTCGTTCTTCTTCAATACAAAAAGAATGTCACCAGCCTTGGGACTGCCACTCTTGACGGTAAGAGCCTTGCCAAACATTGCCTCATAGTCGGCAGCAAAAGCCTTGGCAACACGCATCAGTTCCTTGTTGCCGCCCTTTACGCAAACCACGCCAGAGAGTGCAACCTCGCCCTCGGCACCAGTCCATGACTGAAGCTCGGGGATAACGAAAGGCTTGGGGTTGACGTCGGCATACGCCATACCGGACGCAAGCATCACGCATGCACAGAGAAGCCAACGCCCTACCCGCTTTAATGTTTTCTTCATAATTATATTTTTAGATTAGTAATACGTTGTTTATTAGTATAGTTTTCCGCACAAAGATAAGAATTTATTTCCATTCTTGCAAATGAAGAGCCGTCGCTCGACGAACGACGGTTCCTATATAATAAGGTATAGACCTTAGTTTACTGGAAATGGGGTTAGAACAAGGTGTTCTCGATAATCTTACCCATCTGCCATACGCAGCGAACGTTGAGTTCGTTGTCCAGGATGAGGATGTCGGCATCCTTGCCACGAGACAGAGAACCCTTGCGGTCGTAGACACCCATGATGTGGGCGGGAGTCTCGCTGACCATGCGGCAAGCGTCCTCCAAAGGAATCTCGGCCTGCTGAACGGCAGTACGGATAAGACGGTCCATAGTGGCAACAGAACCTGCCAATGCAGAGCGGTCGGCAAGCTTGCAGACACCGTCCTCAATGATTACACGGGGGTCGAATGCCTGAGCGTCGTCACCAGCAGCAGCAACAGCAAGAGCATCGGTGATAAGAGCCATACGCTCCACGCCCTTAATCTTGTAGCACATGCGCATGATGGTGGGAGGAACATGGATACCGTCTGCAACTACCTCTACGGTCATGTCGTCCATCAGGTAAACGCTCTCCACGGTACCCTCGTACTTGTACTCACCCTTGTTGTGGAAACCAGGCATAGCATTGTAGAAGTGGGTAACATGGGTGAAGCCAGCCTCGAAAGCAGCCTTCACGTCCTTGTACTCAGCAGCAGTGTGTGCAATAGAGGGAAGGATACCCTTCTCGGCACAGTACTTACCAAACTGAAGAGCGCCGGGCATCTCGGGAGCAGCATCCCAACGAGCCAAGCAACGGCTGTTCTCTACAATGGGGATGTACTCATTGGGATCGGGATTCTTGATGCACTCAGGCACCTGGGCACCTGCCTTGCTGGGGTTCAGGTAGTGACCCTCGAGGTGCAAACCCAGAATGGGGCTGTTTGGCTCTGCCATCAGCTTGTCGCAGGTGGCAACAGCCTTCTCAATCATGGGAATGGTGCTGGAACTGAGTGTGGGATAGATACTGGTGGTACCATACTTGGCATGAGCGGCACATGCTACGCGGAATGCCTCTTCCTCGCCTTCCTGGAAGTCACGACCGCCACCACCGTGGATATGCATCTCGATACCACCAGGAACAACATACATGCCCTTGGCATCAATGACATTGGCACCGATAATGGCCAGGTCACAGTTGGTAACCTCAAGAATCTTGTTATCTCTAAGGATAACGCTACCATCCTTCAACCAACCCTGGGGGGTGAGGATGCGTGCGTTGATAATCTGTGTTAACATAGTCTTACGTATTTATTGTTTATATGAAAACAGCCCGGGGAGTCCCGGGCTGTCAGCCACGGGACACTATCCCGCTATCTGTAGTTATTACTTTACCATTGAATAGACAACATCCATGATATCCTTGCCCAACTGGTCGGCAGCTTCCATGGTGCTTGCCTCGGAGTAGACACGGATAATAGGCTCTGTGTTGGACTTGCGCAGATGAACCCACTTGTCGGGGAAGTCGATCTTCACACCGTCGATATCATTAACCTCCTGGTCCTTGTACAGTTCCTTGACCTTCTCTAGGATAGAATCCACATCGGTACCTGCGGTGAGGTCGATACGGTTCTTGGCAATCTGGTAAGGAGGATATGTAGCACGCAGTTCGCTGGTCTTCATGCCCTTCTTGGCAAGATAGGTCAGGATGAGAGCGATACCTACGAGAGCGTCGCGGCCGCTGTGAGCAGCAGGATAGATAACACCGCCATTGCCCTCACCGCCGATAACGGCGTTAACCTCGCGCATCTTGGTAACAACGTTTACCTCGCCTACGGCAGCAGCGCTGTACTGGCAGCCTGCGTACTTGTTGGTAACGTCGCGCAGAGCACGGGTAGAGCTGAGGTTGCTAACGGTATTACCGGGAGTGTGCTGCAGGATGTAGTCGGCAACGGTAACGAGGGTGTACTCCTCGCCATACATGGTGCCGTCCTCGCAGAAGAGAGCCAGACGGTCCACGTCGGGGTCAACAACGAATGCGATATCGTGCTCGCCCTTCTGCATGAGTTCCTTGATTTCAACAAGGTTCTTCTCCAGAGGTTCGGGATTGTGCTGGAAGTCGCCAGTGGGCTCTGTGAACAGACCGGTAACCTTCTCCACGCCGAGCTGCTCGAGCAACTTGGGCAGGATGATACCACCAACGCTGTTTACAGCATCGAAGGCAACCTTGAAGTGTGCGTTACGTACTGCCTCAACGTCAACGAGGTCGAGATTCAGAACCATGTCTATGTGCTTCTGGTCGTAAGAGTCGTCCTCGGTGTACTTGCCCAGGTGATCCACATCAGCATACTCGAAATCCTCAGCCTCTGCAATGCGGAGAACCTCCTCGCCCTGCTCCTTGTTGAAGAACTCGCCCTTCTCGTTCAGAAGCTTCAAGGCATTCCACATACGGGGGTTGTGACTGGCAGTCAGGATGATACCGCCGTCGGCACCTTCCATAGTAACGGCAACCTCGGTAGTGGGAGTACTTGCCAGACCGATGTTCACAACATCAAAGCCCATACCCATCAGGGTACCGCAAACAACGTTCTTTACCATCTCACCTGAGATACGTGCGTCGCGACCGACAACAATCTTGTTGGAACCAACGGGAGAGGTCTTGCGGATAACGGTTGCATAAGCGCTAACGAACTTGACGATGTCAAGTGGATTGAGGGTATCGCCAGCCTTGCCGCCGATGGTACCACGAATACCAGAAATGGATTTAATCAGTGTCATAGGTATTGTTAGTTTTTTAGGTTTATGTTATTTTTTCCATACAAATATACACATTTTTATTTACATGCCATACCTCATGCTTCGTATTTCTTACGATTATACCCACTATTTATTAGTATTTTTATGGCAATGTCTTTGCGTAATACCATATTTTATGTACCTTTACACAAATTTAACCGCCCTAACTGCGGAATTAGACACACGAAACATGAAGGTTATAGACCTTATAAACGACAATAACAGCAAACCTTTCTCCTTTGAGGTGCTGCCGCCCCTGAAAGGCAATGGCACTGCACAATTGTTCAATACCATAGACCGTCTGAAAGTCTTTGAACCAAGATACATAAACATTACCACACACCGGAGCGAGTTTGTGTACAAAGACCTGGGGAATGGCCTAATGCAGAGGCAGAGGGTGAGAAGACGCCCCGGCACCATAGCAATTGCCGCTGCCATACAGCAGAGATACGGCATACCGGTGGTACCACATATTGTGTGTAGCGGACATACCAGGGAAGACCTGGAATACATGCTGCTGGACCTGCAGTTTCTGGGCATCAGCGACCTGCTTGTGCTGAGAGGGGACAAGGCCAAGGAAGACCATATGTTCCAACCCACAGGCGATGGCCCATCGCATGCCATAGAACTGATAGAACAGATAAACGAGTTCAACGGAGGACGATTCTTTGACGGAACAGAGATAAAGTGCCCTGGCGAACACTTCCGATATGGCGTGGCATGCTATCCGGAGAAGCACGAGGAGGCTGCCAATATGGAAAGCGACATGGCAGTGCTGAAAAGAAAGGTGGAACTGGGTGCCGAATATGCGGTGACACAGCTGTTCTACGACAACGACAAATACTTTGCCTTTGTGGAACGCGCCAGGCAGGAAGGCATAGAAATCCCCATCATACCCGGCATCAAGCCTCTGGCAAAACTGAACCAGCTGAGCATAGTGCCCAAGATATTCCATTGCGACCTGCCGGAAGCACTTTACCGCGAGGCGCTGAAATGCAAGAGCGACGAGGAAATAAAGCAGGTGGGAATTGAATGGGCGGTGGAACAATGCCACGAACTGCTAAAAAAGGGAGCACCTAACCTACATTTCTACACCGTGAGTGCTGTGGACAGCATTTGCGAAATAGCAAAAAGAATATATTGAACTTCAATAACATCATAGGCCAGGCCGACATAAAGGCCAGACTGGCAGAGATGCTGAGCACAGGCAAAATACCGCATGCTCTGATGTTCTGCGGCCCTAAGGGGAACGGCAAGCTGCCCTTGGCGCTGGCATTTGCCAAGATGCTATTATGCAAGGACAGCACCGACGAGGCGATGCTCAAGGATTGGGCACACCCCGACCTTCACTTCTCTCTGCCCGTATACAAGAAGAAGGCAACTGACCATCCCGTATCAGACGACTTCCTTCCAGAATGGAGAGAACTCCTGTCCAAGAAACTATACTTTGACGTGGAAGACTGGCTCTACGCCATAAAGGCAGAGAATCACCAGATAATGCACTACGTGGGCGAGAGCGATGCACTCCAGCAGAAACTGCAACTGAAGGCCAGCAGAGGTGGCAGAAGAGTGGTGCTGATGTGGTTGCCAGAGAGAATGGGCATCGATACGGCTAACAAACTGCTGAAACTGATAGAGGAACCTCCAACAGAAACATACATACTGATGGTGAGCGAAGACCCAGAGAAGGTTCTTGGCACCATACAGAGCCGCACACAGAGACTGCACATCCCGCCACTACCAGAGGAGGAGATAGCACAGGCATTGGCGGAAGAATACAATCTGCCGGACGAAAAGGCAAGCGTGATAGCGCATGTGGCACAAGGAAGCTACACAGCGGCGCTGAAGCGAATGGAGGCAGAGAACGAGGAGAAGATGTTCTTCGACCTGTTTGTACAATTGATGCGACTTAGTTACATGAGACGTATCAAGGACATGAGGGCATGGAGCGAGCAGGTGAGCGAGATGGGACGAGAAAGCCAGAAAAGACTGCTCGAATACTGCCAGCGCCTGATAAGAGAGAATTTCATGTACAACTTCAAAAACGCAGAACTTGTATATGAAACCACGGAGGAGGCTGCCTTCAGCACCAACTTTGCCCGTTTCGTGAACGAGAAAAACGTCATACCAATCATGGAAGAACTGTCGCTGTGCCAGCGCGACATAGCACAGAACGTAAACCCGAAGATGGTCTTCTTTGACTTTGCATTAAAAATGATAGTACTACTAATACAATAATGGAACATAAATATATATCAGGAGGAGGACGTGGCCTGTGCAGCAAGGGGTGGCACACCAACCACTACACACAGCTGAATGTGTGCGACTACATGGCCGACATCCCCAATAATACAGAGGTGACCGACATTGTGGAGGTTCAGTTCAAGAACACCCGCAAGGGGTATTTTCACAACTCGAACGAACTGGAACTGAAAAAAGGCGACATCGTGGCCGTAGAGGGCAATCCCGGACATGACATAGGCATAGTGACGCTGACAGGAACACTGGCTGCCCTGCAGGCAAAGAAGGCCAATCTGAAAAGCGAGGAAGAGATAAAGCGCGTGTACCGTCTGGCCAAAGAGGGCGACATGGAAAAGTACGAGCAGGCGAAAGCACGCGAACACCAGACCATGATAGAGTCGCGCCAGATTGCCAAGGACTTGGGACTGGAGATGAAGATAGGCGACGTGGAATACCAGGGCGACGGCAACAAGGCCATTTTCTACTACATTGCCGACGGACGTGTGGACTTCCGCCAGCTCATCAAGGTCCTGGCAGAGGTGTTCCACGTGAGGATAGAGATGAAGCAGATTGGTGCCCGACAGGAGGCTGGACGAATAGGCGGTTTCGGTCCATGCGGCAGGGAACTGTGCTGTTCCACATGGATGAAGAACTTCACCAGCGTGGGTACTGCTGCCGCACGTTTCCAGAACCTATCGCTCAACCCGCAAAAACTGGCTGGCCAGTGTGCCAAGCTCAAGTGCTGCATGAACTATGAAGTGGACCAGTACATGGAAGCTGGACGCAAACTGCCTCACAGAGATATAGTGCTCAGCACACAGGAGGGCGAATGGTTCTTCTTCAAGGCCGACATTCTGGCAGGACTGGTGTCCTACTCCACCGACAAGCATTTTGCAGCAAACATCACCACCATTACTGCCGAACGGGCAATGGACATCATAGCCCAGAACAAGAGAGGCGAGAACCCTGTTGCTCTTGCCAAGGATGCCAACAAGGAGAAGGTGCGTCCTGTTGACCTTGCCACTCAGGAGGACCTGAGCCGCTTTGATGCCCAGCTGGCAAGCAAGAAAAAGAAGAAAAAGAAGAAGAACAAGCGCAATGACGAGCAGAAGAACCTTGCCAAAGACAATAGCCAAGGCAATACTGACAATACTCCCAGTGCTGACGAGTAGTTGCATTGGCAACACCTTGCAACACCAGTTCGTGCATATCGGCAAGGATGGATGGTACAGGAACGATACCGCCACCTTTGACCTGCCTGCCGCAACCTTTGAAGGAAGGCATGCCGTTGACACAGAAATACGAACTGTATGCCCCTTTCAATACCAAAGACTATACATCGTCCGCGAACTGATGCTGCAAGCCCCGCTAATGACATACAAGGACACAATATGCATAGAAACAGCAGGCAGCCCATCAACCTATAACGAGAAGGGAGTTACACTAAGATGCTACAGCCACAGCGACTCGACATTGCTCCTGAAGGAAGGGCAGAAAGGCCAGATGAAGATATATCACATCATGTCGCGCGAAGTGCTACCGCACATCACAGACATAGGAATAAAAGTGAGGACCATCCGATGATGGTCCTCACTTTGTTATTTTCCGCCTTAGTGCTGCAGTCTGTTGCGTGCGGCATCAATCCTGAGGAATACGAAGAGCAGAATGGTGAAGCCCCAGAGCGATGAACCGCCATAGC
The DNA here is from genome assembly GCA_045645225.1 of Bacteroidaceae bacterium. Lineage (GTDB taxonomy): Bacteria > Bacteroidota > Bacteroidia > Bacteroidales > Bacteroidaceae > Physcousia. Next base: position 74,980 of record JAZRII010000065.1, read on the forward strand.
TGAAGAATGGCAAAGGAATGCCGATGACGGGGGTGAGACCCAGCACCATGCCCACATTGATGAACACGTGGAACAGGAATATGCTTAGCACACAATACCCGAAGATGCGGCCAAAACGGAGCGGTTGCCGCTCTGCAAGGTGCATCAACCTGAGAATAAAGATAAGGAAAAGCACCAACACCAGGGCACTACCCACAAAACCCTGCTCCTCTCCTATAGTACAGAAGATGAAGTCGGTGTCCTGCTCGGGCACATACTTCAGTTTGGTCTGTGTGCCATTGAGGAAACCCTTGCCTTTAAGTCCGCCCGAACCTATGGCTATCTTGGCCTGAATAACGTTGTACCCTGCTCCCTTGGGATCATCCTCAAGTCCAAGGAGAACACGGATACGTGTCTGTTGGTGGGGTTGCAGGACATCGTTGAGAACATAGTTCACCGAATAGAAGAAACCTGTGCTTCCTATAGCAAAAAGAGCTATGAGGGCATACGACCACAACTGCTTGCGAACAGCAAGGTACAGAAGGTAGGAAATGGTTGCCGCCAGCACTATCCACAAAACCCAAGAGGCATTGAACGGAATGATGTACTTGGCATACAGGACTGCCAGGATGTATGCTCCCATACCAAAGAGCAGAACCTGAAGGAACGGCTTGCGCAAGGATGTATATACCCACATCATGCAGGACGAGAATATGTGTATGGCAGCCAGGACAAGAAACTCGCCTGTGCTTATCTGCGGTATCTCCCACAAGGGCACTTCGGCATAGCGCACACCTACCACAAAGTAGAATACCGCCGCAGCACCGGCAAAAAGGATGCTGCCTGCCATTCCTTCGCGGTAGAACATCAGGAAGAATGCAAGATATACCAGGGCAGAACCCGTCTCCTTCTGCATGATGATAAGTCCCATGGGCAGAAGCACAAGGAGGGAGCATATAATGAGATCGCGCCAGCGGGAAAGGCCCAGATTGAACGAACTTATCACCTTGGCGACACAAAGGGCCGTGGCAAACTTGGCAAACTCGGCAGGCTGTATACTGAAACTGCCTATCTTGATCCACGACAAACTGCCCTTGATGTCGTGAGCCAGCATGGGCGTAACAAACAAAAGCGCGAGGAACGCTATATATATAATGTAGGAAAGACTCTCCACCAGACGATCATCAACACACAGTATCAAGCCGCCAAGCATCAGCGAGGTAACAATCCACACCATCTGCATGCCGCTACGGGAAGAGAAGTCGAGCAGCTGTGACCCTTGTTCGAAATCATAACTGGCGCCACAAACACTCATCCACCCCATGGCAACAAGCGCCACGAAGATGAACAACGTGAACCAGTCTAAATTGCGGAGTATGCTCTGTTCCTTATTTCTCTTGCTTGATGAAGCCATCGTCGAACTGTATTAGGTGTCTTTCTTCAAATGCCTTTGCTTTCTCTTCACTCTCTGGCGACAAACCGCCTGTAAGGTACTGTTCCATCATCAAGGCACCTATCGGCACACCGAACGTGGCTCCCCATATACCGTTCTCCACATACACGCAGATGGCTATCTTGGGGTCGTTCATAGGTGCAAAGCCCATAAACGCCGAATGGTCCTGACCGTGCGGGTTCTGTGCGGTACCAGTCTTGCCACAGACTTCATACAGAGGAGAGTTGGCTCCGCGGCACGTTCCTGCAAGCACCGCCTGGCGCATACCCTCCACCACGTATTTGTAATTAGAGGGAGACGCCATTGTGTAGCGTCGCTTAGTATAGAGCGAGTCCAGTTCCTCATCCTGGATATCCTTTACCACATGCGGAGTGATAAACCAACCGCGGTTGGCAATGGTTGCGCCAAGGTTGGCAATCTGCAATGGGGTGGCATTCACCTCGCCCTGGCCTATGGAAATGGAAATAACGGTAAGACCGTTCCACGACCCGCGATAAGCCTTGTCGTAATATGGCGCATTGGGTATCATGCCACGCTTTTCACCAGGGAGATCCACACCCAGCGTGTAACCGAAGCCCATGGAAACCATATAGTCCTTCCATCGTGTCATGGCATCCTGTACGGTGCCATACTTCTGACGGTTGGAGAACATCTGGAAGAGTCCCCAGCAATAATAGCTGTTGCACGAGGTGGCCAAAGACGGAACAAGGGGTATGGGAGCACCATGAGCATGGCATCCTACGGTAAGGCCCCTGAAGCGGAATCCCATGCTGCAGGGGAAGAGGGTTTGCGGCGTTATGATACCCTCCTGCAGAAACGTGAGTGCCTGCGTGGTCTTGAACGTGGAGCCGGGAGGATACTGTCCCATGATGGCACGGTTGAGCAAAGGCTTGTGCTGGTTGCGCGAAAGCAAATTGTTGTTCACGCCACGCTGGCGTCCTACCATCATCCTGGGGTCATATGTGGGACTGCTGACCATGCACAGAATCTCACCGGTTGAGGGTTCTATTGCCACAATGCCTCCCTTCTTGCCAGTCATAAGACGCTCGCCCAAGGCCTGCAGTTCGACGTCCAGCGACAGGGTGAGGTTCTTGCCCGGAACAGGCGGCTGGTCGAACTTGCCGTCCTGATAGCGCCCCTTGATTCTGCCACGCGAGTCGCGCAGGAGGATTTCCATACCCTTCTCGCCTCGCAACTGCTCCTCGTACTGGCGCTCTATACCCAGTTTGCCTATGTAGTCGCCGCTTCGGTAGTAGTCGTCGCGCTCTATATCCTTCGGACCTACCTCGCCCACATCGCCCAGGACATGAGCGGCATAGGGATAGGAATACTGACGGATACTGCGCTTCTGTATGTAGAAACCGGGATAACTGAAGAGCTTCTCGCGGAAGGTACTGAACTCCTCTGCCGAAAGCTGGCTCATGAACAATTGCTGGGTATAGCGGCTATAGCCGGGATTACGGCGCGGATCACGGATTTCATCCATGCGTCGCTTGTACCACTCGGGTGTTATGCCCAGCGTATTGCACAGGTCCACGGTGTCCACACCCACCTGCTCCTTCATGACCACCATGATATCGTAGGCGGGCTGGTTGAATACGAGCAGTTTGCCGTTTCGGTCGGTGATGGCACCACGGGCAGGAAAGAGGATGTGCTTGAGAAAAGCATTGCTGTCTGCGTTCTTCTTGAAATCCTCGCTAAGCAATTGCAAGGTGAAGAGGCGCAGGATATAGGTAAAGATAATAACGCAGGCAATACCGGCCAGCACAAACCTGCGCTTGTCAAGTTCGTATTTCTTCTTCTCCTTTGCCATGAGACTACTTCCTTTTTGAAGAGAACAACATTTCTATGGATAAGGCCAAGAGCATGGAAAGGGCATAACTGCCCAGGAAACGCAACAACAGGTCCATGGCATTGAAGAAGGAGAATGCCTCGAGCAGGAAATACATCAGGTGATGCACAAGCATCAATATAGCTATGTATGAGATATAGCCATACTTGCCCAGCAGGTTCATGTCGGGAACGGCATTCTCCACGGCATCCTTTGGCACCATGGCATGCATGAGAGGAAACTGGACAAAAGCTGTTGCGGTCAATGCGCCCGTTGCCACACCAGGGGTATTACTGAAGGCATCAAGCACAAGTCCCGAGAAGAATGCCAGCAGCATGTTGCCTATACGGCCGGCATCCAGGGGAGTACGCAACAATACCATAACACCCAGCAGGGGTACGGCATAATTCCACAGGATTATGTGGTTGAACACAAAAACCTGAAGAAGGATGACCAGGAACACAAAACCCAGTCTATGGAATAATGTCTGAATCATGGTCGTTGAGAACTACTGCCACATCACGTACGTTGGCCAGGTCGGACGACAGCTGGACGGTAAGCTGATAACTGAGTCCGTCCCTGCTGTCACGAATCTGCAAGACCCGCCCAACGAATATACCTGGAGGGAAAACATTACTGAAACCGCTTGTCTCCACGGCATCGCCCACCTTGAAATTGGCATGTCGCGGAACATCGTCCAACGTGGCAGTCAGCACATTGCCCCCCTGCCAGTGCAGGTAACCAAAATAGTTGTTGCCCCTGAGACGGCATGAAATGCTTGACTTGCTGTTCAGTACAGACATGACAAGAGCATAGTGGTCTGTAACCTGCGACACTATACCCACGACACCCGTTCCGCACACCACACCCATCTTGGGTTCCACGCCATCCTTGCGCCCCTTGTTTATAGTCAGATAGTTGTCGCGCATGGTAATGCTGTTGTACACCACACGGGCAGGCAGGGTGGGATGCGCCTGCAATCTGGCAGCCAGAGCACGTTCCGTGTAAGTGCTGTCGTGCTTCAGTCGTGCAAGTTCATTGCGCAGCACCTCCAATTCGTTCTCCAATTGCAGGTTCCTGTCAGAGAGTTCACGGTTTCTCTCGCCAAGAGCAAGGTAGTCCAAGGCGCCCTGCTGCCATTCCTGAACCATGCCCACGACATGGTTGGCTCCAGAGAACCACACGCTTCCCTGATAGGAGTTGAAGGACACCAGCAAAGCAAGGCTGATACACTCCAGCAGGAGCAGTACCAACCAATGCGAATATTTCCTTATCCACTCTAAGATGCCTTGCATATGTTGTAAGCCTCATCCACGTAAACGATGGATGAGGCCTTTAGTCGTTACATCAGGAATGAGAACTCTCTAATGTGCTTCAATGCGACACCGGTTCCCTTTGCCACACAATGCAAGGGGTCTTCTGCCACATGGAAGGGAATATTGATCTTGTCTGTCAGACGGCGTGCAAGCCCCTTGAGCAAGGCACCGCCACCAGTCAGGTAGATACCGTTGTGCACGATATCGGCATAAAGTTCTGGTGGAGTCTCCTCCAAAGCCTGCAGGATAGCAGCCTCAATCTTTGCCACAGTCTTCTCCAGACAGCGGGCTATCTCCTGATAGCACACAGGCACCTCCATGGGGAGAGCCGTGATACGGTTGGGACCATGTACGATGTAGTCCTCAGGAGCTTCCTCGCCGAGGTCGGTAAGGGCAGCGCCCACATTTATCTTGATACGCTCGGCCATGCGCTCGCTGACCTTCACGTTGTGCTGGCGCGACATGTACTCCTGGATGTCATAAGTGAGGTCGTCACCGGCAGTGCGCAGACTCTTGTCCGCTACGATACCGCCAAGGCTGATAACAGCAATCTCGGTGCTACCGCCACCAATGTCAACAATCATGTTGCCTTCGGGAGCAAGGACGTCCAGACCGATACCTATGGCAGCCGCCATGGGTTCGTAAATCAGATACACCTCACGTCCGCCGGCATGCTCGGCACTGTCGCGCACGGCACGCAGCTCAACTTCGGTAGAACCGCTGGGCACGCTGATCACCATCTTCAGCGATGGGGTGAAAAGGTGGGTACCGGTGTGTATCTTCTTGATAAGACCACGCATCATCTGTTCGCAGGCGTTGAAGTCTGCGATAACACCGTCGCGCAAGGGGCGGATAGTGCGGATGTCGGGGTTGGTCTTTTCGTACATCATCTTGGCACGCTCGCCCACGGCTATCATCTTCTCCGTGCGGCGGTCCAAGGCCACTACACTGGGTTCGTCCACCAAGACCTTACCATCGCTGATGATGATGGTATTGGCGGTTCCCAAGTCCATGGCTATTTCCTTGGTAAAACTAAAGAATCCCATTTATATTCTGCGTGTGCTGATGATGCTTACTTTACAAAATACTCATGAATGGCAGTATCGTAGTGGCTGCTTACGCCGAAAGCCTGGGCAGCAAACCACTTGCGGTCCTCGATGTCGCTCTCGCCGCCCTTCTTCTGGAGCAGGTCCAACAGGGGCTGGTACTCTGCCTTGCTGGGAACGATGATAACGTCGTTGAAGTTCTTTGCACCGGCACGGATCAGGCTGATGCCGCCTATGTCGATCTTCTCGATGATGTCTGCCTCGCTTGCACCGCTTGCCACGGTCTGCTCAAAGGGGTAAAGGTCCACAATAACCAGGTCTATCTCAGGAATCTCGTACTGCTCCATCTGCTGACGGTCGCCCTCCAGGTCGCGACGGCCCAGGATGCCACCGAACACCTTGGGATGCAGGGTCTTCACACGACCGCCCAGGATGCTGGGATATGTAGTTACGTCCTCAACCTTCACGCAGGGAATACCGAGACTCTCGATGAAAGTCTGTGTACCGCCGGTGCTCAACAGTTCCACGCCCTGAGCGTGCAAAGTGCGGAGAATCTCGTCGAGACCATCCTTGTGGAATACGCTAACCAAAGCGCGCTTGATCTTCTTTGTCTGTGCCATTTTGATATTTATTTTATTGTTATTTTCCCTTATATTAAAGATGTGTGCAAAGATACATCTTTTTTGTCAAATTATGGTCAAATGTACACTTTTATTTATATCTTTGCATCAACAATAACCAATAAAGACAGAAATGAAGAAGTACTTGACACTGCTTATTGCCATGTTTGCCCTTGCCGGCACACTGGCACAGGCACAGATTGTGAAAAAGGAAGGCGCCTTCCGATGTGGAGGATGGAACGATGATTTCCGCCAGTTGCGCGACCTGCAATGGGACATGAAGGAACTGGACCTGAGCGAGGCCGACTGCGACAGCATCAGACAGAACGCGCTGCATTCGCGCCACAAGCTGAAGAAGCTCATCCTTCCCAACAAGCTCCGCATCATCGGCAGCCAGGCGTTCTTTGCCTGCGACGGCATAGAGAACCTCACCATACCTGCCGGTACAGAGAGAATCGAAAGCCGTGCCTTCGGCAACTGCATAGGCCTGAAGACCCTCACCATGCTGGCCACCACCCCACCCCAGCTGGCCGAGGATGCTTTCAGCGGAGTGGACATGAGCAGCATAGAGCTGATTGTGCCAAAGGGCGCCAAGGGTGCATACACGAAGGCACCACATTGGAGCAGATTCTTCAAAAAGGACAAAACCGTCATGGAGCAGTGCCCCACGGAATATGCCATCATACCCGTGCCCAACAGCATCGCCTACAACCACTCCTACGCTCTCAGCACCAAGGACTTGGGAGAAATCATCGCACCTGCTTCGCTGGCCAACGAGCAGGAGCACTTGAAGAAGGTACTCAGCGACAGGCTTGGCACCAAGAACTTCAAGAAGAGCAAGCGCCCCATAACCCTTGCCATAGATAGCAGCATCGGTGGCAAAGAGGCTTACAGACTCACCGTTGGCGAGAAGGGAATAAGCATAACAGGCTCTGATGCCATAGGTGTATTCTACGGTATCATGACCCTCGACCAGATGCTCATCCCAGAGCAGGAGAACGGCAGACTGGCACACCTCGCCGGTGTCAGCATAGAGGACAGTCCACGCACCAAGATGCGCGAACTGATGGTAGATCCTTGCCGCATATTCATCCCCTTCGAGGAGCTGAAGGGCATGGTCATGGAGATGGCAAGGTACAAGATGAATGCCCTGCATCTGCACCTTACCGACGACCAGGCCTGGCGTATAGAGATAAAGAAATACCCTCGCTTGACAGAAAAGGGCACCTTCCGCGTGGGCATGGACGACATGCAGATGCCCATCAGCGGTTTCTACACCCAGGAGCAGATGAAGGAACTGGTTGCCTTTGCCGCCAAGTACCATGTGGAGATAATACCCGAGATAGAAATGCCTGGCCACCAGGTAGCAGCCATACACTGTTATCCCGAACTGACCTGCGGAGCCGTGCAGCTGCCCATACGCACCACCTGCGGTGTATCCGACAACCTGCTTTGCCCCAGCAACGAGTTCACCTATGAATTCCTGGAGAACGTATTCACCGAGCTCTCCACCGTCTTCACCTCCAAGTACGTTCACCTTGGCGGCGACGAGGCAGGCAATCCTCCCCTGGAATGCTGGTCGGGCTGTGAGAGCTGCCAGGCTCTGCTTAAGGACATCATGGCAGCCCCCGGCATCAAGCCCCAACCTGGTTCCAGAAACGACAACTGGAGATTACAGAAGTATATGTTCGACCGTGTTATCGACTTCCTGCACAAGAAGTTGGACAAGACCCCCATGTTCTGGTACGAGACCGACTTCCACGAGATACAGCCCGGTTGTGTCGTCTTTGCTTGGCGCCACGGACTCACCGCTACCGCCATTGACGCGGCCATCCGTTGCAACGCCAACATCATGCTTTGTCCGGGCGAGCATTGCTATCTTGACTACCCAGCTGCCAGAGGCGACATGCCTGAGGTGAACTGGGGCATGCCCACGACATCACTGGAGCAGACCTACAGACTTGACCCAGCATGGGGGTACGACAAGAACTTCGAGAACAACAACCTCTTCGGTGTTGCCGGCACGCTGTGGAGCGAGTGCATCAACTCCACCGAGCGTCTCTACTACATGGCGTTCCCCCGTGGCCTCGCCCTCAGCGAAGCTGGTTGGAGTCTGCAAAAGAACCGCAGCTACAGCGGTTTCCTCAAGCGCCTCGAACGCATCAGCCGCGACATGCACCGCCGCGGCATCTGCACAGCAAATCCATAAGGTCAATACACCAGCATACAGCAAAGGTCTCTACACCCAATGTAGAGACCTTTGTCATATCAATGGATTTACTATCATTCCGAGTATTCCGAGCACTCAGAAAACAGAAAACCCAGCATAATGAAAAAAGGAAACTCGTTTGAGTTTCCTTTTCCATGTAGCGGGAATGGGACTTGAACCCATGACCTTCGGATTATGAATCCGACGCTCTAACCAGCTGAGCTATCCCGCCATTACCACTCCAACGTGTGGAGGTCTTGCTGATTTGCGAGTGCAAAGGTATGACAATTATTCGAAACCTCCAAGAAGTTTTGCAGTTTTTTATCATAAAAATGCAAATTAGCATCCATCAAGCCCCTTTTTAGGCCCATTTTTCATATCTTTGCGTGGTTAATCGTGTGCGCGCATGAGATATATTAAAAAGATAGACATCTACATTCTGAAGAACTTCCTGCTGCTTTTTGCCGGAACATTCTTCATCTGCCTGTTTATCTTCATCATGCAGTTCATCTGGCAGTACATCAACGACCTGGTGGGCAAGGGACTCAGTTGGGACGTGCTGATAGAGTTCTTCTTCTACGCAAGCCTGACACTTGTGCCCATGTCCTTGCCTTTGGCGGTGTTGCTGGCATCGCTGATAAGCTTCGGCAACATGGGCGAGAAACTGGAACTTCTGTCAATGAAGGCGGCTGGCATACCGCTGATCAGAATACTAAGCCCCATCTTCATTGTATCCACGCTGATTTGCGTGGCAAGCTTCTTCTTCCAGGACATGGTGCAGCCTAAGGCCACCCGACAATTGGCCACACTGCTATGGAGCATGCGACAGAAATCGCCCGAACTGGACATCCCCGAAGGTATCTTCTATAGCGAAATCCCCGGATACAGCATATTCGTGCAGAGGAAGGACATGGAAACCGGCATGCTTCATGGTGTGATGATATACAGCACCCAGGGAGGATACGACAAGATGGAGATAGTGCTGGCTGACTCTGCAAGACTGCAGGGCACAGAAGACCAGAAGCACCTGAAACTTACCCTCTTTGGAGGTGAGAGGTTCAGGAACATGGATTCACAGACGGGCAACATGCTCAAGGCCAGCATACCCTACATGCGTGAAACCTTCCACACGGAGGTGGACATGATTCCATTCGACGCCAGTTTCAACATGATGGACGCCAACCTCTTCAACGGCGACGCAAAGACCAAGGAATTTACAAAGATACTTAGTGGCATCGACTCGCTGAACATAGTCAGCGACAGTATCGGGCGCCACTACCTCAAGATAGCGAAGGGCCAGTACCTGAAGGGCACATTCCCGAAAGAAGTACAGGATTCGGCAGCACTGATGACAAGGGCACAGGAGCAGGAACCTCTGGACAGCACCTACATGCACCTGAACCCCACCCAAAGGAAGACGGCAATAAAGAGCGCCCTCGCCAACGCACAGAGCACACAGGCCGAGTTTGAGTTCCGTGGCATGACCACCGGAAGCACCAACTCTACCCTGCGCCGCCACCACATGGAGGCCAGAAAGAAATTCACACACAGTCTGGCGTGCCTCATCTTCTTCTTCATAGGCGCACCATTGGGAGCCATCATCCGAAAGGGCGGCCTGGGCGTGCCCGTGGTGGTGAGCGTAATAGTATTCATCTTCTACTACATAATCAATGCCGCTGGCGAGAAAATGGCAAAGAGCGGCGAATGGGCAGTATGGTTCGGCATCTGGCTGAGCACCATGGTACTGACACCCATAGGCCTGTTCCTCATAAACAGAGCCAATAAGGACAGCGTGGTGTTCAACATAGAAGGCTACCAGAACTTCTTCAAGCGCCTGCTGGGCATACGCACCAAGCGCAAACTGAACAAGAAGGAAATCATCATACACGTACCCGACTACCCCCAGCTGATCCTGGACATTGAGGCACTGGCGGAAGATTGCAGGCAGTACAGCAACAGGAAACGACTTCTGAACATACCCTCCTACTACGCCATCTTCTTCAGGTTCCACGAGGACCATGTGGTGCGCGAACTGAAGGAGAGGGTGGAAAAGCTCGTAGAACAGCTGCACAACAGCAGGGACGTCGCCATAATAGGCGCACTGAACGACATGCCCATTCTCTACACCGAGGCACACACGCGCCCGTTCAACACCAGGCGCAAGAACATGATAGCCGGAATCTGCCTGCCAGTGGGCATATTATTGTGGCTCAGGATATGGCGATTCAGACTCAGGCTGTACCAAGACATAAACCAGATACAGAAACTGGGACAATTCATAACAGAAAGGATAAACAAACAAATATATGGACAAGGAAATCAAGCTTAGCACCATTGAAGATGCCTTGATAGACTTCAAGGAAGGCAAATTCGTGATAGTCGTTGACGATGAGGACCGCGAGAACGAAGGCGACTTCATCACCGCGGCAGAACTCATTACCGAGGACAAGGTGAACTTCATGCTGAAGAACGGACGCGGTGTACTCTGCGCTCCTATCACCATGAGCCGTGCCGAGGAACTGGAACTGGAGCGTCAGGTGCAGACAAACACCAGCATGCTGGGTACTCCGTTCACGGTCACCGTGGACCTCTTGGACGGTTGCACCACCGGTGTGAGCACACACGACCGTGCCGCCACCATCCGCGCCTTGGCCGACCCCACCAGAAAACCCACCGATTTCGGTCGCCCAGGACACACCAACCCCCTCTATGCCCAGGACCGTGGCGTACTGAAGAGAGCCGGACACACCGAGGCAGCCATCGATCTGGCACGCCTTTGCGGCCTGCAACCTGCCGCGGCACTCATTGAAATTCTCAACGAGGACGGCACCATGGCACGCATGCCCCAGCTGAAGGAGGTGGCACGCGAGCATGGCTTGAAGATAATCACCATCAAAGACCTCATCGCCTACCGCCTGAAGCAGGAAAGTCTGGTGGAGAAGGGCGTAGAGGCTGACCTGCCCACCGAATACGGCCACTTCCGCATCATCCCCTTCCGTCAGAAAAGCAACGGTCTGGAGCACATCGCCATCTTCAAGGGCGAATGGACTCCCGAAGACCCCGTACTGGTGCGCATGCACTCCAGTTGCATGACTGGCGATATCTTTGCCAGCAAGCGTTGCGATTGCGGAGAGCAGTTGCATCAGGCCATGCAGATGATCGACAAGGAGGGCAAGGGCGTTATCGTGTACCTGCAACAGGAAGGCCGCGGCATAGGTTTGATGAACAAGATTGCCGCCTACAAACTTCAGGAGCAGGGCGACGACACCGTAGAGGCCAACCTGCACCTTGGTTTCAAGGCCGACGAGCGCGACTATGGCGTTGGTGCACAGATCCTGCGCGAATTGGGCATTGGCAAGATCCGCCTCATCAGCAACAATCCCGTAAAGCGTGTAGGTCTGGAAGGCTATGGTCTGGACATCGTAGAGAACGTTCCCGTTGTCATCACCCCCAACGAATTCAACCGCCGCTATCTGGAGACAAAGAAACTCCGCATGGGACATAAACTTTGAGAAACGGTGAGCGGATGAGCGGTGAGCGATTAACGTTGACTTGCGAAGCTTGATGAGCTGGCGACTGCTTTAGCTTGATGAGCGCAGGCGAATAATAACGTTGAACGAATTTGACAAACAGCATGAAACGAAAGTAGGGACGCTGCGTGCAGCGTCCGAACAAAAACAGAACACATGCGGACGCTGCACGCAGCGTCCCTACCCTAAACCCTAAACCCTAAACTCTAAACACAAACATCACACAATATGAACAACATTCTTTCCGACAGACTTGGACGTCTGTCAACAAGCGCAACTCTGGCCATGAGCCAGAAGAGCAGCGAGCTGAAGGCTCAAGGCGTGGATATCATCAATATGAGTGTGGGCGAGCCCGACTTCAACACCCCCGACCACATCAAGGCAGCAGGCATCAAGGCCATTGAGGACAACTGGAGCCGCTATAGTCCAGTGCCAGGTTATCCCGAACTGAAGAAAGCCATCGTGGAGAAATTGCAGAGAGAGAACGGCCTGGAATACAAGCCCAGCCAGATTCTGTGCTCCAATGGTGCCAAGCAGAGCGTCTGCAACGTCATCATGGCTCTGGCAGGTGCTGGCGACGAGGTTATCATACCAGCTCCCTATTGGGTAAGCTACCCCGACATGGTGCTTCTGGCCGATGCCACTCCCGTATTCATTCCCTCCACCATCGAGCAGGACTTCAAGATCACTCCCGAACAGCTGGAGGCTGCCATCACCGAGAAGACCCGCGCACTGATACTGTGCTCTCCCAGCAACCCCACAGGTTCCGTATATACACGTGAGGAACTGGAGGGGCTGAAGGACGTGCTACTTCGTCACGAGAACGTCATCGTCATTGCCGACGAAATCTATGAGCACATCAACTACGTGGGCGAGCATGCCTCTATGGCACAGTTCCCCGAAATCAAGGACCGTGTGGTAATCATCAACGGTGTTTCCAAGGCATATGCCATGACCGGTTGGCGTATAGGCTTCATCGCCGCCCCCGAATGGATTGTGAAGGGTTGCAACAAATTGCAGGGACAGTACACCAGCGGACCTTGCTCCATCAGCCAGAAGGCAGCCGAGGTGGCCTTCTCCGGCGACCAGCAGTGTGTGGAGGATATGCGTGTGGCTTTCGAACGCCGTCGCGACCTCATCGTGAAACTTGCCAAGGACATCCCCGGCCTGGAGGTGAACAATCCTCAGGGTGCCTTCTACCTGTTCCCCAAGTGCAGCAGTTTCTATGGCAAGAAGTATGGCGAGCAGACCATCAGCAACAGCGATGACCTGGCCATGTACCTTCTGGAGGTTGGCCACGTAGCCACCGTGGGCGGTGCTTCATTCGGTTCTCCCGAGTGCTTCCGCATGTCATACGCCACCAGCGATGAGAACATCATCGAGGCACTGAAGCGCATCAAGGAGGCTCTGGCTCTGCTGAAGTAATTCTGTATATATACATTATATATTATATAGGGTAGGTCTCCCGGCCTACCCTACCCATACAGAAACAGAAAATCCCTTGCTTCTTACGGCAAGGGATTTTTGTTCCTCTTCTAAGGACTTTACTCTTTCTTACAGAGTGATTGCGCCAGAGGGGCATGCATCAGCACAGGTACCACACTCTGTGCACTCATCGGGGTTGATAGAGTACTTCTCGCCCTCAGAGATTGCACCTACGGGACACTCATCGATACATGTGCCACAAGCAACACAATCGTCGTTAATTACGTAAGCCATAATTGTTGTTTTTAAATTAGTATATACTATTGTATTCTGTCAGATGTGGGACGAAACCCAAACTTGATTGCACTGCAAAGATAATCATTTTTGATGATATGAGCCGATATTGGCAATAAAAATGTTAGTCTTTATCATTAAAAACGATTATTTGTACAATAAAACAGCACCCGCCAGTGTTATTATGTATATGAAACGAACTATCGCCATACTGATTCTCATATCAACATGTCTGTGTACCTTTGCACAGAAGGAGACGATAATGAACAAGCCCTTCATAGACAACCGCCGTCTGCACTGGGGGTTCTTCTTCGGCATGAACTTCATGGACATGGAACTGGAGAACAACGGTCATATAGACCCTGCCACCGGCGAGCAGTGGTTTGCCGATGTCAGCAAGTACGAACCTGGCTTCAGCGTGGGCGTACTGGGTTCGTTGCGTCTGAACAAATACATGGAACTGCGCCTCACACCCACCATGCATTTCGGGCAGAAGTTCATAAAGATGCACGACAACGTCTCCCAGAGAGACACCTCGCAGAACATGCGCACCAATTACATCTCAGTACCACTCTCCGTAAAGTTCGCCGCACCACGCTATAACAACTTCCGCCCCTACTTCACCATGGGCCTTGCTCCCACCTTCTGCCTCAACAACCACAACCAGGAAGCCTTCAAGGCAAAAACCTTTGACTGCTATCTGGAGGTGGGCATGGGATGCGACATATACCTGCCCTACTTCAAGCTCATTCCAGAATTGAAATTCTGCTTCGGCCTGGCAGACATCATTAGCAAGAAACGCGACGACCTGCTGGACAAATCCATAATGAAATTCACCAACAGCATAGCCGGAAGTTCCTCCAATATGATAGTCCTGTCGCTCTATTTCGAGTAGTCAGAACACCCTCTATGCGAGGCCAACAAGGCAAAAACAGGCATTTCTCGTCATTTTTATTCCCATATCTTAGTCAGTTTCAACAAAAAGCCGTATCTTTGCACCCGCTTTACCATAGGTCGCTGGCGGGGAGAAGTGTGACCCGTTATGCCTATGAGTGATGACAACACAACCTATTAAAAAGTCATAAAAGAAATGGCAGATTTAATTAAGATTGCAGAAGAAGCATTTGCTACTGGCAAGCAGCACCCCTCATTCAAGGCTGGTGACACCGTAACCGTAGCTTACAAGATTGTCGAGGGCAACAAGGAGCGTATCCAGCTGTACCGCGGTGTAGTTATCAAGATCGCTGGTCACGGCGACAAGAAGCGCTTCACCGTTCGCAAGATGTCTGGTACCGTTGGTGTAGAGCGTATCTTCCCCATCGAGTCTCCCAACATCGACAGCATCGTAGTCAACAAGATTGGTAAGGTTCGTCGCGCTAAGTTGTACTACCTGCGCAACCTCACCGGCAAGAAGGCTCGCATCGCTGAGAAGCGCGTTGCTACTAAGGAGGCCTAATTCCCCTTTTTACACAAGCAAAAGAAACGTACGGCAGCAATGTCGTACGTTTTCTCTTTTTTGTAAAGGTTGAATCTTTGCACCACGTTGAAAGTAGACAACAAATGCATATGTGTTTTCTGCGTAACTATACTTTTTTTACCATACTTACGCAAGTTATTGCGCGATAATCTGCGTAACTATATCTAAAATATGCTACTTACGCAGATTATCGTATTAGGAAGAAGAGGCATTTAAGGCACAACGATTGTGCGCTGGCGTACGGCAGGTTCATGGACACGATGGAAGTGTAAAGGAGTAAAAGTGTGCGGTTTCGCACACTTTTTCTTTTAAGGGAGGTGTTTTAGGGCGTTGTTCTGTGCAGAGTCATTTATTATGTATAATTTTGCGTGCATATGACAATGTATTTGCTTTGACATGGAAATGGAGAAGTTTGGAAAGATCCTTGTTGTTGACGACAACGCTGATGTGCTTTTCACCATCAACAACCAGTTGGCACCACGATGCGAATGGGTAAGAGTTGCCTACACACCCGAGCGTGCCTTGATGCTATGCAAGAAGTATAAACCAGATGTAGTGCTGATGGACATGAACTTCACCCGCGATGCCGTAAGCGGCGAGGAGGGGTTCCAGTTGCTCAGGGATATGCTGAAGATAGACAAGGACCTGGCTGTTATCATGATGACTGCCTATAGCGATACTCCCAAAGTGGTACGCGCCATCAAGGCAGGTGCCACAGACTTTCTGCCCAAGCCCTGGGAGAGGGGCCAACTGATGACAATGCTTTCTTCTGCCATGCGGCTGAAGGGTTTGGGCTGCGAGGAATCTACGGCGAGAGCGCAATCCACAGGCACCTCGCATGCCGGCACTGAGATAATAGGCGAAAGCGAATCCATGCAACAGCTGCTTACCCTTGCCAGGGAAGTGGCCAAGACGGATGCCAACATACTCATCCTTGGCGAAAACGGTACGGGCAAAGACGTACTGGCACGATACATCTACAGGCATTCCTTGCGCAATGGCAAACCCTTTGTAGGCATTGACCTGGGAGCTGTACCCGAGACCTTGTTTGAAGGCGAATTGTTCGGATACGAGCGAGGTGCCTTCACCGGTGCCCTGAGTGCCAAGGCAGGACGCATGGAGAGCGCCAATGGCGGAACCCTGTTTCTGGACGAGATAGGAAATCTAAGGACAGAGATTCAGGCAAAGCTGCTGACCTGCATAGAGAAGCGCCAATGCTCGCGCCTTGGATCCACCAAGGTCGTCCCCATTGATGTCCGCCTTATCTGCGCCACCAATATTGACATACACAGAGCAGTGGCAGAGGGAACCTTCCGCCAGGACCTGCTCTACCGCATCAATACCATAGAACTGCGTGTTCCGCCATTGCGCGAACGCATTACAGACATTCCCCTGCTGGCAAAGCACTTTACCAACATCTATGCCCGCAAGTATTCCAAGAACATCACCGGGCTTTCTGCCGAACTGCTCAAACGGCTGAAGGAATACAGTTGGCCGGGCAATGTTCGCGAACTGCAACACCTGATAGAGCGAGGCGTTATCCTGTGCAAGAAGTCCGTTATTGGCATAAACGACCTGCCGGCCGATAGCTTCAACAGACCTCCCTCTGCCAATCCGGAAGACACGCTCGATCTGGAAACCGTGGAGCGCATCTCAATAGAGCGGGCATTGGCGCGTTGCGAAGGCAATGTAAGCCGTGCATCCAAACTGCTGGGCATTACCCGATTCATGTTGTACCGAAAGATGGAAAAATACGGCCTATGACAAGACTAACCATAAAGGTTCTGTGCACAACCGTCCTGCTCACTCTTAGCGCCTATGCCTTGGTAGTGTGCCTGTTGCATGATTTCTACTTCAGCGCCTTCGGGTGCCTGCTGTTGCAATTATTCCTTATTATATATATGGTGTCCATGCAGAAGCATCTATTGTCCACCATGCTTGGCACTATAGAACTGATACGCATGGGCGACACGTCGGACAGGGTTTCTTCATCCAAGGGCTGTCTTGGGCGTACGCTTGTCAGGGAACTGAACCTCACGTTCGACATATTCCGTCAACGCCTGCAAAGCGAAGCCATTCGCCAGCACTACTACGAGCAGGTCCTTGACGAGGTAGACACCGGTGTGCTCGTGTGCAAGGAAGATGGCGAAATAACATGGCAGAACCGTGCCTCCATACTGATGCTGGGGTCCATGCGCGACATGCCACAGGAATGGATAGCCACACACTCGGCACATAAGGTGACGCACACCCATCACAATACGGTGTACGAGATGCTGGTATGCTCGCGCAAGTTTGTACTGGACAGGCAGACCTACCGCATTGTCAGCCTTAGGGACATACACGAGGTACTGGAAGAAACGGAGATAGAGGCATGGCAGAAGTTGGTGAGCGTGCTGACGCATGAGATAATGAACTCGCTTACCCCCATCATCGGCTTGTCTGAATCCGCAGATGGGATGGACGAGCGTGCAGACTCTGCTCTGGCCGTGATACACCGCCGTAGCAAGGGATTGCTGGAGTTTGTCAACAATTACCGCAAACTTACACGCATCCCTCAGCCACAGATGGAGTCCGTGCCTGTTCAGGAATATTTCAACGACTTAGAGCAATTCTATGGCGACAGGCTTCGTTGCAATGTCTCCCCCTCCGCTCTTGAGGTCAATGCCGACCCAAGGCAACTGATGCAAGTGCTTGTCAACCTTGTCAAGAATGCATCCGAAGCCAGCGATGGCGTCATCGAACTCAATGCAAGCAGAATGGCCGACGGCAATATTGAAATCTCCGTGCGCGACTATGGCCATGGCATACTCCCCGAGGTCATGGATAGTATTTTCGTACCTTTCTTCACCACCAAGCCACAAGGTTCTGGCATAGGGTTGAGCCTGTGCAAGCAGATAGTCAAGCAGCATCGTGGACGCTTGTTGGTCAAGTCTCGCCCCGGTCATGGCAGCGTGTTCACGATAATACTACCTTAGGGAAACGGAGAAAGGAGAAAGGAGAAAGGAGAAAACTATCACCGCGCCAGCCAACTGTCCCCCTGAGACAGGCGGGACGAGCGAAGCGGAGGGGGTGGATTATAACGAACGGACTTGCGTAGCTTGATGAGCGGAGACGAATAACCGAAGGTCGACGCCCGAAGGGGCTAAAGTCAAAGGGGAAAACGGAAAACTTTCATCCACCCTCTCCCCCTGCGGGTACTCTCCCTGTCTCAGGGAGAGAGTTGGCTAGCGCGATGAGGATGGAAAACTATTCGTGCGATTCCGCACACCTGATGTGCGCTGGCGCACGGTTTTGCGAATGCATGCAACACGCTAACTGATACATTATCAGAGAGAAAGATTTTTGGCACGGTTTTTGCAAGAGTATATACATAGGACCAACCGCACTATGGTGTCCTTGAAACAAACAGCATTAACCGTTAAACCAAAACAACAGATTTTATGAAGTTACTATTCATCAATTTCGTTCAGGCTCTGCGCCACATCAGGCGCAACAAGTGGCAGATGCTCCTGGTGGTGAGCATACTCTCCTTTGCCATGGCTGCCTTCGTTTTCTCAGCCGCCGGTATCTGGAAGGTGACACACGAGGCTAACGAGATTCCGAATTCAGAGGATGTGTATACTGTGCAGGCATGCAATGGTACAGGAAGATGCAAATACACTATCACTATCGACGAGACTGAAGTTCTGCTAAAGAATATTCCTGCCGATATCATGGTGGGCAAGATGAGTACAGTCAGACAGCAGGACCGTCTGATGGCTACTGTAGACACCACGTACGAGCATACGATAGCTACGGTGGACCCAGGGTTCTTCAATGTGATACAGCCAGAATTTATTTACGGTCGTCCCGTGGAAAAGGAAGACGAGGTGGTGCTTACCGACAAGGCAGCCATTGCCATGTTTGGTACTGACGAGCTGGTTGGCTCGGTGGTGGAGATGTCGCTATCTAATTCCGGCACAGTACCATTGCGTGTTTGTGGCATAGTCAGGGAAGACAAACTGAGCCAGGTGGTAAAACACTCTGCTTATGTGTATCGCCAGATGGAGTCACTAATAGAGATTGGTCCTTTCAGCTATTTTGTTGGTTGGACATATATCATTATTCGCACAGAAGATACAGAGGAGATACAGACTTTGCTGAATGAAAACAACACCAACGGGGAAACGAAGGTGTACGAGAAGGTAAATCTTGTGCCCATAGGTATGTACAAGCTGATGCTTGAGGAGAGTTCCTTCTGGAAAGCAGCCATCTATCCAAGCGTGTTCTTGATATTATCAGCCCTGCTGCTTGCCTCTGCCCTATCCTCATATCTGGCATTGCTCACCCACAATGCAGAGAACCGATGGACGGAGCATCGCCTCCGCCTGAGCTTTGGAGCCGGCAGTGATACCTTGCGACGCATATATGCCGAGGTGTTGCTAATGTTCATGTGCATCGGATTGTGTACGGGTATCATCCTGGAACTTGGCTATGATTCCTTTCTCAAGTACATGCAGATGCCCGAGTGCGATGTGATGCAATGGTTTGCAGGTGTGTGGACAGGCATGCTGGTAATACTGATGATATTGTGCACAATACCTGTATACCTGCAAAACAGGAAATACCACAGAGCCATCAGTGGTGCTCCGCAGGGCAAGCCATCCCTATTCAACTATGGCTTTGTATTGACACAGGTGACGGTCAGTGTCCTGTTGCTCTTTCTGGTGTGGAATGCCGGCAGACAATTACACTATGTCTGTAATGATGCCCTGGGATTCAATGCAAAGGATGTATACACTCTCAGTGTTGAACGAGACGAGGACAAAGCATTGCTCCGAGAAAACGAGTTTGCCTATGAAATGTCGCAGATAGCAGCCGTAGATACTTGTATAATGCTTA
>JAZRII010000066.1:0-23036 GCA_045645225.1 Bacteroidaceae bacterium
GGTGAGAACCTCTTCAACGGTGAGTACCTTATCAATGCACAGGGCGAGGACGTTGTTGCCGGTATCCGCACACCTCAGCAGATTACCAAGATCGGTTCTCAGCGTTGGGCTGAGCGTGCTGGTATCTCTGAGGAAGAGCGCGTAGCAAAGTATCCTTCTATGGAAGAGGCTATGCCCGAGATCTACAAGGAACTCGACATGCTCCAGAACAAGTTGGAGAACCACTACCGCGACATGCAGGATATGGAGTTCACCGTACAGGAAGGCAAGCTCTGGTTCTTGCAGACACGTAACGGTAAGCGTACAGGTTCTGCAATGGTTAAGATCGCCATGGACCTCGTACGTGAGGGTCTTATCGACGAGAAGACCGCTTTGAAGCGTTGCGAGCCCAACAAGCTGGACGAGCTTCTGCACCCCGTATTTGACAAGGCTGCTCTGAAGAGCGCTAAGGTTCTTACCCGTGGTCTTCCCGCATCTCCCGGTGCTGCTACAGGTCAGATCGTATTCTTTGCCGACGACGCTGCAAAGTGGGCAGAGGATGGCAAGAAGGTGATCATGGTTCGTATTGAGACCTCTCCCGAGGACCTTGCCGGTATGGCTGTTGCCCAGGGTATTTTGACCGCACGTGGCGGTATGACCTCTCACGCTGCCGTTGTTGCCCGTGGTATGGGTAAGTGCTGCGTATCTGGTGCTGGTGCTCTGAATATCGACTACAAGGCTCGCACCGTAGAGGTAGACGGCATCCTGCTGAAGGAAGGCGACTACATCTCTCTGAACGGTACAACCGGTGAGATCTATAACGGCCAGGTTGAGACCAAGGCTGCTGAGCTGAGCGGCGACTTCGCCGACCTGATGGCTCTTTGCGAGAAGTACACCAAGCTGGTAGTTCGTACCAACGCTGATACTCCTCACGATGCACAGGTTGCTCGCAACTTCGGTGCTGTAGGTATCGGTCTTTGCCGTACCGAGCACATGTTCTTCGAGGCTGAGAAGATCGTTGCTATGCGCGAGATGATCCTTGCCCAGAACGCTGAAGGCCGCAAGGCTGCTCTTGCTAAGCTGCTGCCCTATCAGAAGGCTGACTTCTACGGCATCTTCAAGGCTATGGACGGCTGTCCCGTGAACGTTCGTCTGCTCGATCCCCCATTGCACGAGTTCGTTCCCCACGATCTGAAGGGTCAGGAGGAGATGGCAAACGCTATGGGCGTAACTGTTCAGTACATCCAGCAGCGTGTTGAGAGCCTTTGCGAGGCTAACCCCATGCTGGGTCACCGCGGCTGCCGTCTGGGTAACACATATCCCGAGATCACCGAGATGCAGACACGCGCCATCCTGGGTGCTGCCGTGCAGATCAAGAAGGAAGGTGGCGATCCTCATCCCGAAATCATGGTTCCTCTGACTGGTATCCTGTACGAGTTCGAGGCTCAGGAGAAGGTAATCCGCGAGACCGCTGCTGCTCTGTTCGCAGAGGAAGGTGTTGAGGTTGATTTCAAGGTAGGTACAATGATCGAGATTCCTCGTGCTGCCCTGACCGCTAACCGCATCGCTTCTCGTGCCGAGTACTTCTCATTCGGTACCAACGACTTGACACAGATGACCTTCGGTTACTCTCGTGACGACATCGCAAGCTTCTTGCCCGTATACCTGGAGAAGAAGATCCTGAAGGTAGACCCCTTCCAGGTTCTCGACCAGAACGGTGTTGGCCAGCTGGTAGAGATGGCCGTAGAGCGTGGCCGCTCAGTTCGTCCCGAACTGAAGTGCGGTATTTGTGGTGAGCATGGTGGTGAGCCCTCATCTGTTAAGTTCTGCCACAAGGTAGGTCTGAACTACGTGAGCTGCTCTCCCTTCCGTGTGCCCATCGCACGCCTGGCTGCTGCTCAGGCTGCCGTTGAGGAATAATATATATTCAACGCACATAATTTTGGTGGCAATCTTCCAACGGAAGGTTGCCACCTTTCTTATATATATAGGGCAAGATTAAGCCATACCGAGGACAAGGGTGTGACAATACTATTTGTTCGCCGAACAGATACCGAGGACAAAGGTGTGACAATACCGAGGACAAAATGCTGCGATTACGCAGACGATTTATGGGAAATATGCCCATACTTGCCAAACGAAAACAAGTACCTAAGGTGCATATCTCCAGTACAAGCAATTACCGATACAATCTTTTATATGCAAATCCTTGCCCATGAAGGATGAAATCCATACCTTTGCAGTATAACACACGTCTTACAAACCTTCACAATCAACGAGTATGGCTATAATCAAATGTCCCGAATGTAAAGAACAGATATCGTCCATGGCACTTACATGCCCTCATTGCGGCATACGCATAAAAGGACATATCAGACAATGCCCTGATTGCAAGGAGTGGATGATGACCAACAACACGTGCTGTAAGAACTGCGGCACTAACATAGACCAAAATCAAGACGACAGCAATTCTGCTCCTGCTTCGATTAAAGAAAAACCTATAAAGGCGAAAAAGAAGGTGAATAACAGCTGTTTGCTCATGTTTGCACTATTCATGCTACTGGGCGTAACCATTGCCGGAATTGCCTACGGTCTGTTTAAATACCACCAGTATCAGATAGAGACCAAGGAGGCTATTCTGGAAGAACTGTCCATACGTATACAGGAAGATGAGAAGGCCAATGCCGAACATATGCGCATGGCACAAGAGGACAGTGCCATGTGGAAAAAGACCTTCCGTTCCAAAACCATAGTTGCCACAGAAAAATACATCAACACATACCCAGAAGGCATATTCGTAAACGAGGCATATCTGTTGCTGGAGGAACTGAAACGCAGGGAAGTGAGCAGTAACGACCAATCCGTCATCAGACACATTGTAGAAGAGGAACTGAACAGTTTCAGAAAACAGAATATGAAGAAAAGGGAGAAGGATGTTATAGGACTACATTATCAGATAGAGGATAAACTGGATATTACAAGAAAATTCATCAATCGGGACAGCTTTGTCTACGTTGCCAGCGGAAAGGTTTTGGAAACAATCAACCGCAGCGACCCAAAGAAGCTAAACAGCAACCGACTTAAACTGCACTTTACCATAAGTTCGGACAAGAAGGTGGTGGATGCCGCTATTGATTATATAAAAAAGTGACTTGTGCCTACTAAGAACACATCCTGAGAATTTTCCAATTCCCAGGATGTGTTTCTATATATCACCCCGTCAACGGGAGGTCTTGATTACAAAGATATCTTCATTGGGGCGTTTCATGAGATATTTCTCTCTGGCCAGACGCACAACATGGTCATACTCGTCCAAACTATTCAGTTTCTGCGTGTCGGCCTCATACTTGGCCTTGAGAAGAGATATTTCTTGCTCCAGCCTCTCTATTTCGGCAATGCGTTCCTTACGGTTTGCAATGCTGTTTTCATCCAGGAACCCCACTACCAGAACAATTACGCAAATAGTAACCACGTATTTCGTATATTTGCTGTCCTTGATCCTATGCGCTATTGTTTGCAATGCGTTCATAACAAATTCCTCTATTTGGTGCAAAGATATAAAATTAAAGGCACACGTATGTAGAATTATAGAATATTTTTCCTAAATTTGCATAAAATAAGTCTAAGTAAAGATACAAAGTACAGACATGCAGGAATATATCGTATCGGCACGAAAATACCGTCCAATGACATTTGACAGCGTCGTAGGGCAGTCTTCACTGACTACAACACTTAAGAATGCTATCGCATCGGACAAACTGGCTCATGCATACCTCTTCTGCGGACCCAGAGGTGTTGGAAAAACCACCTGTGCCCGCATTTTCGCCAAGACCATCAACTGTCTGTCGCCAAAACACGATGGAGAGAGTTGTGGCCAGTGTGAAAGCTGCAAGGCCTTCGACGAAGGGCGATCAATGAATATACATGAATTGGATGCTGCCTCCAACAATAGTGTAGATGACATACGAGAACTCATCAAACAAGTACAGATAATGCCTCAGGTGGGGCGGTATAAGGTGTTCATCATTGACGAGGTGCACATGCTCTCGCAGGCTGCTTTCAATGCATTCCTGAAAACACTGGAGGAGCCGCCATCATACGTAATTTTTATTCTTGCCACAACAGAGAAACACAAGATTCTGCCTACAATCCTTTCAAGATGCCAGGTATACGATTTTGCGCGCATGACGATGGAGAATACCATTTCGCACCTGCGCCACGTAGCCGAAAAGGAGGGGTATGCCACCGAGGACGAGGCCCTGCAACTGATTGCCGAGAAAGCAGATGGAGGCATGCGCGATGCACTGAGCATCTTTGACCAGATGGTTTCCTTTACCAACGGTGAACTGACCTATGAAAAGGTTTGCGCCAGTCTGAATGTTCTTTCCACAGAGTACTACTTCCGTCTGGTAGATCACTTCCTGGCACAGGAGGTACCACAGTGCATGCTCCTATTTAACGAGGTACTGACCAAGGGATTTGACGGAGGAAACTTCATAGCAGGACTTGCCAACCACATGCGCCAGCTTCTGGTTGCCAAGGACAGTTCTACACTGCCATTGCTTGAGACCTCTGCCAAAACCAGAGAAAGGTTCCAGCAGCAGGCAGCCAAGTGCAATGCAAAGTTCATATATCAGGCCATAAAGCTGTGCAACGATTGCGACCAGGCATACCGACAAAGCCACAACAAGCGCCTGCAGGTGGAAATTTGCCTTATACAGTGTGCACAACTGACAGATGGAACGGACAGTACAGGCTCGGGGCGTGGCCCTGCCAAGATTCTAAAACCCATATTCAGTCTGGCGGCATTGGCACAGCCAGCCACACAGACACAAGTCCCAGTAAAACAAAACGAGGGACAGACACACACGCCTGACAGAACTGTAAGCCAAACGCCAGAAAACAAGGTGGAAACTGGAACTGCCCGCTTGATGAAAATGAAGATTGGGCAACTTGGTCCCAGCATCAAGGCAGTTTCCTCTGCTCCTACAGAACCCTTAGTGGAAAGGAAGTCAACAGCATCGGTTGAGGACAAACAGTTTTCACAAGAAGATATAACCTATCAGTGGCACTCATATGTGGAACGAATGCCCATAGAACGACAGGCAATGAAAATGAGGATGAAGGGCATGACCCCAAAACTCATAGACGCCAACACATTCGAGATTGTGGCGAACAACACGCAGATAGGCCAATACCTCTTGAACATGCAGGACAGCATCCTGGACACAATGCGCAAGGCTTTGTGCAATAGAAACATCAAGATGAGTGTGCGAATAGCCCAGGCATACGAAGTGCAGCACATTACCAGCAAACCGGCACTATACCAGAAAATGGTGGAAAAGAACTCAAACATCAAAAGACTTGCAGACCTTCTGAAACTGGAGATTTGCATGTGACAGGGATTTTCCAAAATGTGTCATTCATCATAAATAATAACAAGAATCCATAACGACAAACATGAAAGAACTTTCAACGGAAATGGAAGCGCGAGTACGCAAATCTGTAGATTATTTTATGCAAGGATTCGGTTGCTGCCAAAGCGTAGTTGCAGCATTTGCTGACCTGTATGGAATGGACGAAAACACAGCACTTCGCATAGGTGCGGGCTTTGGTGGCGGTGTGGGCCGACTGAGAATGATATGCGGTGCAGTCTCTGGCATTGTGACTCTTGCTGGACTGCAATGCGGAAGTACAGATGGTAACGACAGCGAAGGCAAAGCCAACTGCTACAAGGTGGTCCAGGAATTGCTGGAGACCTTTAAACAGCAAAACGGCAGTGTTATTTGTGCCGACCTGCTGGCACAAAGCAACTGCCATGCCGCAACTGACACCCATATTCCCGACAAGCGCGATACACATTACTATAGCACTCGCCCATGCGCACGCAAGGTAGAGGATGCTGCCCGTATTTTTGCCGAATACATATCAGGACTATAATTGTGTGTTTGTAATTGAAACAGCGAGGATTCATGTATCGCTATGTAAAGGAACACACACCTAAAATTAGCGCTGGCCTTCCCCACAGAAGTCCAGCGCTTTTCGTGTATATCAGAATCTCACACCCAAAGTTGCCGTGACGGTGTGGGTAGTAAGATCGGCACTCACGGCCGTGTTTGGCACTTGGCTGTAGAAAGAGTCGAAGGCATAATACTTGCCTGTCTGATGACGGTACTTGTAGACCAGGTCGGCATAGAACCACTTGTAACGATAGCCTATGCCAAAGGTAGCAATGTGAGTATCGGACATGTTCATATAGTCAAGACCCGTGGGATATGCCAGAGCATTGTCGGCAAAGAAAGGATCCCAATAGGAATCGGGAGCAGTGGTGGAGGTGATGTAGTTGTAACCTGCACGCAGAGCCATACACGAAAGGGGTTTGAACTCCATACCGGCTCGCATGGTATGCTGAGGCAAAAGCATTGTAGCAGTGACGTCCTTGAGATCTATGTCCACATTAGTGCCTCCATATTGCGAGGGGTAGCGGACGGTGGTACCGGAATAGTTGGCATACTCATACTCCAGTCCCCATGCAAAGCAGGTAGAAACGGTGCTGCCCATCTGCGCACGCACTTTCCATGGCGAGGTAATGCGATACTCCAGGTAGTTGATATAGGAATTGGAGAGGTCGTAGACGTAGTGGGTATGGTACTGCCCTGATGTTGGATCGTATATGGCCTTGCCCTGCTTTTCGTCCCAGTAGTACTTGGTTGTGAGGCTTTGGTCGTCCACATACTTCAAGTTGTACCATGTGGGCGTCTCCACAGTGAAACCAACACGGAAGGGACTGCTTTCAAAGGGGCGTACAATGGCACCAATCTTAAGGTTGAAGCCTGTACCTGTGATAACCTGCTCGTTGATATAGCCAAAGTCGTGAATACGTCCAGACACATCAGTGCGCTGCTCCCAATAGTCAGTGCCACGACGCATGTCCACATTGTCCAACCCCACGGTAATACCAAGAAAGTATCGGTTTTCTATATTTGTACTGAGGTTGAACTCATATGCATTTAGTGAACCGCGCATCACGGAGAGTGTGCTATTGGGGTCGGATGGCAACTTTGCTATAGGTTCGTCGAATAATCCGCTTGTCTCTGCCAGATTGTAGAGTGTGTTGAAATATGTGTCGGAGTTGCCATAGAGAAAGTTTCTGTTGTCATAGGCCTCTCCTGCCAATCCGTATAGCTGGTCAGCCCACGATGCAGCGGTACAGGTTTCTCCAAAGATACTGGTATTGTAGTCTGCTTTCTTCTGGTAGTTGAAGGAAAAGTTCAGGCTTCGCATTTTTCCGTTACCCTTGAAAGAGGCAAGTGCTCCAATCTGGTTGAATTGACCGAAAGTTCCGGATACCATTCCATTGGCAGTGTTGTTGGCCAACCACGAGGCACCAGCGGTAAGGGAAACTTCGTTCTTGCTAATCATACCCAAACCAGCCGGGTTGCTGCTTATGACAGAGAGGTCTGCGCCAAGAGCACCCATGGCTCCGCCCATGGCCACAAAGCGCGATGTGCCGAAGAGGTCGGAGGTGTTAATGACTGTATTGTTGAGATAGGGATCCTGAGCCATTGTGTTGAGACTTATGGCAGAAAGGACCAAAACGAAAAACTTCTTCATGATTGTTTTATAATGTGCAATAGTTATTATAATGCGGAAAGAGTTGATGGTTAGATGTCGGTTAATGAGTTTGGATATTGGTGGCAGGCAAAAGGAAAGCGCCCCCTAACTCTAATCCCTAACCTCCTTACCTTCCACGACCACCGCTACTTCGTGAACTTCCGCTTCGTGAACTTCCGCCTGGAGAACCGAAACCACTGCCTCTGGAGGTAGAATTGCCACCAAAGCGGGAAGTTGTAGCGGAACGGTTAGTACTACGACTGGAAGAACGATCTGTTGTAGCACTCTCTGTTCGCCTTGAGCGGTCGGATGTACGGTTTGAAGTACGCTCAGAAGTACGCTCAGAAGTACGGTTGGAGGAACGGTTCGTGACACGGTTATAACGATCGGTCGAGCGTTCGTTCATGCGTGCAGCACGATCGGAGGAACGACGTGTCGTGCGGTTTGTTGTGCCGGTGTATCGTTCGGCACGCGCATTGGACCTGTTTGTAGAATAGGCACTGCCCCTTCGATCAACTATACGCGTACGACCATAGTCTTGGTTACGGGATGTGGAGACGCGAGGACCTGGTGAATGGTGTCCATACCAATGATGGTAAGGATAATATCCTCCATAATAATAACCGGACCAATAGGGATTCCAATAAGTACCACAATAGCCTACACCCCACCCCACAGAGTACCATCCGCCATAGTAATACGGACGATACCAGGGGTCCCAGTACCATGGATCACAATGCCATGGATCGTAAATATACGAGACGCGGTTCCAGTACCATGGATCGTAATGGTGACATCCGTGGAAGCGTGCCAGGCGGAGACCATAATAAAAGTCTATATTATTGCCATCGCTGAAACCCTCTTCATACCCCTCACTATATCCCAGGTCGTAAAGACTCTGGGCAGAGAGACGATAGGTCTGGGATTCACGAGAATCTTCAGTCTGCATTTCCATCAAAAGAGTGTCGGCAGACTGTGGAGACGGACGTCTGCCACGTCTGTTGTATTCATCAACGTCACGACTCTCTGTAACTGAAGCGGGTGCAGCAACATGCGATGCTGGAACCGAAGAGTTCTCTTCCGTCTCATAGACTATTTCCACCCTGCGAGCAGTCTTCTCTGTCTTGTTACCGTTCTTATCCTTCCTGGCGGTGAAATACATATCGTCCTCCTGTGCATTCAACAAAGCAGGAGTGACCAACATAATGGCGCCAAACAATATTGCAAGATTCTTCATAAGGCAAATACTTTAAAATTGCATCTCAAAGATACGGATTTCAAATATAAAGGAAAGGGGTAATCCCCTATATTTAATAGGATTTTTCCTTTTTTAGCAAAACCAGCGCCCAACCTGCATCCTGGGTGGAATATTCAAGCGTGAGTCCATTCTCTGCCGCACACGCAAGCAGCGCGGGTACATCCTGGGTGTAGAAACCACTTAACAACAACTCACCACCCACAGATAGGACGGAGGCAAACCTGCTCATGTCAGCAAGCAGGATGTTGCGATTGATGTTTGCTATTACAAGCGTGGGAGCCACGCTACAATCACCGGTTTCAAGACATGTGTACAGGACGCTGCTATCGCCCAGAAATACCTGGACGCCCTCATGAATACCGTTAAGGAGAAGATTGGACTGGGCATTACGCACACTCCAGTCGTCTATGTCGTAAGCAAGAACCTGGGCAGCACCAAGCATATGGCAAAGTATGGCAAGAATACCCGTACCCGTACCTGCATCAATAACAATGCGTCCTTGCATGGGCATAGACAGAAGATGACGCAGAATCATACGGGTGGTTTCGTGCGAACCAGTTCCAAAGGCCTGACATGGGTTTATGCTGATATCATAACGCGCTTGTGGCACATCGGTATGGGATGTGTCATGAATGGCTATCATGACGGGAGAGTCCGGGGTATCGCATTCGCGAATTACTATGGGGCGGAATCCCTCCTGCTCCCACTGACTGTTCCAGTTCTGGTCGGGAGCTTCGGAAACACTATAGGTGATAACGGTATCTGGCAATGGGAAAGTGGCAATGACATTATCCACACCTTCTTGTGTGTAGACAGACTGCTGGACCCATGACAGCAGGCCATTGTCCGAAGATTCAAAAGCCTCAAAACCTTCATCAGCAAGCAGAGCACTGAGAATATCTGCTGCTATCTGTTTTTGGACGGATTTAATATGAAAAATAACTTCGAAATACTTCATTGGAAAAAATAAACGTGTAAATGTGATAACTCCATTGTAGCATCTCCCCTACCTGCCCTTCTATTCAAATCTAATGCTCTTTGCAGGACTTATGTGACTAATAACAAGCGTGGGGACGACAAGCGATAGCACACATACCAGAAAGGTGACAATATTCACAATAAGGATACTTGTCCAGGGAAAGTGTACAGGTACATACGATATATAGTAACTGGCGGGATCAAGGGTGACAAGACCAGTCCACTTCTGTAGCGCCATCAGGAACAAGGCCAAGACATTGCCCAACAGAAGTCCACGGACAACTATCATTGAAGATAGATACAGGAAAATGCGACGTAATTGGGAGTTTGTGCTGCCCATAGCCTTCATTACTCCAATGAAACGAGTACGCTCAAGAATAAGGACAAGCAACCCACTTATCATAGTGACACCAGCCACACATATCATAAGGATGAGGATAGCCACGACATTAGTGTCCAAAAGCGTGAGCCATGAGAATATCTGCGGAAAGAGCTCGTCCACACGCACAGAGGAGTAATATTGTCCATAGTCATCTTGCTTGCGAGAAAGCATAGATGATACCTGTCCTGAAACTTTTTCAACATGCGAGAAATCCTTGAGAATTATCTCACCACCACTAAATTGGTCCTTCTGCCATCTGTTCAACTGTTGGGCGGTACGCATGGAGGTAAAGCACATCTTAGAGTCGAAATCTGCCATGTTGGTCTGAAAAATTCCCGACACCACAAAACGACGGGCACGCAGATTATTGTCGAAGAAATAAGCATAGACTCTGTCTCCTGCCCGAACTTGCAAAGCCGAGGCCGTGGAAGCAGAAACAAGTATACTATCGTTTGAAATGCTATCAGACGAAAAGGAGGGGACACGGCCGGAAACTATATTCTCAGCAATGAAAGACTTGTCAAAACCAGTTTCTACTCCACGGAAGAACAATCCTATAAAGGCATTCTCTGTTTTGAGCATGCCGGGACACAATACAAATCGATGAACATTGGAGACGCCTGGCAAACGGTTCAACTCCCCCATCAAAGAGTCTGTTATCTGGATGGAAGTGGAATGCGTCCTGTACAAACTCTGCGTGTTGAGGACCTGCACATGACCTACGAGCGATGCGACGCGACTCTTAATCTCGCGCTGAAAGCCAACAGTCACGCAAATGCTTATAATCATAACCATTATCCCCACAGCAACACCTGCTGTGGCTATACGAACGGCAGAGGCAGAAACACGTCCTGCCTCACCTGTATCATATAGCTTCTTGGCTACAAAAAACATAACGTAAAACTTCAAACATCCATACTAAAACTACTCTGTACGACCAGGATATGCCTCAAGCGCTTTACGTAGAACAAAGAGGGCACGTACAAGATCGTCCTTCTTTAGCACGTATGCCAGACGAACCTGGTTGGATCCAGCTCCTGGTGTGGTATAGAAACCAGAGGCCGGTGCCATCATTATGGTCTCGCCCTCCCATTGGAAATCAGTCAAGCACCATGCACAGAATTTCTCTGCATCATCAACAGGCAACTTGGCAACGGTATAGAATGCTCCCATGGGAATGGGACTATACACGCCAGGAATCCTATTGAGTCCGTCTATGAGACATTTACGACGCTCAACATACTCGTCATACACCTCACGGCTATACTCTTCGGGTTCATCCAAAGAAGCCTCGGCTGCTATCTGACCTATGAGTGGAGGACTGAGACGTGCCTGGCAGAACTTCATCACGGCCTGGCGCACCTCTGGGTTCTTGGTAATAAGTGCTCCTATGCGAATGCCGCACTCGGAATAGCGTTTTGAAACGGAATCAATGAGTACTACATTATTCTCTATACCTTCCAGATGACAGGCAGAAATGTAAGGAGAACCAGTATAGATAAACTCGCGATACACCTCATCCGAAAAGAGATACAGATCATATTTCTTTACAAGGTCGCGAATCTGGTTCATCTCTCTGCGTGTGTACAGATAACCCGTAGGATTGTTGGGATTGCATATAAGTATGGCACGTGTGTGCTCATTGATAAGTTCCTCGAATTTCTCCACCTTGGGCAATGAAAACCCCTCCTCTATTGTTGTTGAAATGGTGCGGATACGTGCACCTGCCGAAATAGCAAAAGCCATATAGTTGGCATAGGCCGGTTCTGGCACAATAATCTCGTCGCCTGGGTTCAGACATGCCAGAAAGGAGAAGAGCACAGCTTCAGAACCACCACTCGTTATGATGATGTCATCGGCAGAGAGGTGGATATTATATGAGGCATAGTAATTAACCAGTTTCTTGCGATAACTGAGATACCCCTGAGAAGGACTATACTCCAAAATCTTGCGGTCGATATTACGGATTGCATCTATAGCCGATTGGGGAGTTGGCAGGTCTGGCTGACCAATATTAAGGTGATAGACATGTACACCACGCTTCTTGGCATCATCTGCCAAGGGAGCAAGTTTTCTAATTGGAGACTCGGGCATCTCCTGACCTCGAACTGATATCTGTGGCATAAATTGACTGATTTATGGTTGAGGTATATGTAGATTATTATATTTTTTAGTTTGTTTTCAAGTAATAGTAGTTCCAATACGAATTGGGATATTGTCTGGAGCATTCCTTGCGAAGGAGAGCCGGATTGTCCTGGCAGGACTGACGTAGCATCATGTAATCTGCATAGCGGGAATCCACCACTGAGTCGGAGACATGCACATCTGGCAGAGCATCTGCAAACGAGCGAACTATTGCCATAGCCTCGCGGAAATGATGTGGAAGAGCGTGTTCCCCGTCGTAATACAATGGCAATGAAGAAGAGAACTGTCCCAGTTCCCTGTCAAGCAGCAGGGCGCAAAGATAGTAATCTGCCAAGACCCTGATGCTAAGTGTGTCAGTCATGGAAACGGTGTCAGCATGGAAAGAAACCTTCTTTATCAGCAGGTCTTCAAGAAATGAAACCACATCGGTTGCGCAAGCAATAGAATCAGATCCCAAGTAGCCATACACCAGAGAAGAGGTATGGAAAACCTGAGTAGCAGGCATTGTATCGGGCAACATGCTTTGACTTCCAGACAGTCCGTGAATAGAGAAAAGCCGTTCGGCAAGCTGTTCCCTACGGCTAAGGTCCATTATCTGTATGGATGTGATATTACGATTGGTAGTGGTTTCTCCATAGGCAAGTCTTTCCAGTTGCAGGGAATCGTTACGTTGCAAGGCATCTGACATGGCCAACTGCACATGCAACTCGCGATCGGTATTAGTTAATGCAATGCATGAAAGCATGCCTATGCATGAGATAAGCACGTTAACACTAAGGTAGTTAAGTGTAGGAGCATGTTCGCCACGGTCCTCGTGATATACTTGACTAAATATTATCAAGACAATGGATCCAAGCAGCATCAGCAAGGGAACGACAAGATGTACTTCGTTGGCACTCGAAGATACGCTTGCGGGAGAGATTCCTGTAAGAAATCCCAGAATAATATAAGAAGGCAGGAAAGCCAGTGCCTTCATGCGCAGAGGAAAATGGAGCGTGCATGTAAGGACTATGGCAGGAATAACACAAAGGAGAGTACCAAGCAAGGCACTAATCCATGTGGCAGAGGGTGAAAAGTCGGACGTGAGCAGTTCTGACTCTACGAAATAGGTCATTGCCACGACTCCGTACTGGTGCTTTATGTACAACAGGATGGAATAGGTGACAAACAGAAGGAAGCAAACTAAAGAAATAAAGTTTGCCTTGTGCTGTGTTGCCTTGTAGTGATACTTCATCCTTGCCATACATGTCTATTTTTCACATATCCACACGGCGCCGGCCTACTCTATCTTCTATGATTTCTCGTAGGCGGAGCCGTGCGGATATTATATTATATACGTAGTTCTATTACAGATCTATAGTTATCTTAATCCTTTGTAATCTTCAGGACGCAGGCACTGCGTGCAGGCAGATACAGTTTAAGCCAACCCTTGCCATCCTTTGCCAAGTCACGGTCATAAATGGTGAGGTGCTTCAGTGTATCATCATTGAATCCCTTGCCGCCAAACTTGACATCGTCTGTGTTGAGCAGATACTGGTATGTACCAGCCTTTACCATGAAACCATAGTCGGTATAGCTGCGGAAAGGACTGAAGTTAAAGAAGAACAACAATTCGCCTCGCTGGAATGCAAACACCTGATCGCCATCGTTATGCCATATTTCGGTAACGTTGGTCTTCTGGATATCCTTCTCGCTCTTGATGATCTTAAGCATAGCACGGTCAAAATCACCCAGGTAATGGAAGCAGAGTTCCTTATTGTCAACCAGATTCCACTGACGACGCGCATACTTATGACTCCATCCGTTACCCTCACGTGGGAAGTCAATCCATTCGGGATGACCGAATTCGTTGCCCATGAAGTTCAGATAGCCGCCATTGATTGTGCTGCAGGTAAGCAGACGAATCATCTTGTGCAGTGCTATACCGCGCTCAACGGTAAAGTTCTCGTCACCCTTCTTGAAGTGCCAGTACATGTCGGCATCCACCAGGCGGAAAATTATAGTCTTGTCGCCCACGAGAGCCTGGTCATGACTCTCACAATAACTGATGGTCTTTTCATCAGCACGGCGGTTGGTAGTCTCCCAAAGAAGGCTGCTGGGCTTCCAGTCCTCATCGCGCCATTCCTTGATAATCTTGATCCAGTAGTCAGGGATATTCATGGCCATACGGTAATTGAAACCGTAACCGCCAGCCTCGAACGGAGCAGCCAGGCCTGGCATGCCGCTCACTTCCTCAGCAATGGTGATGGCCTTCTTGTTGACCTGGTGTATCAGACAGTTAGCCAAGGTGAGATAAACGATTGCATTGTCGTCCTGGCTACCATTATAATAGTCGCCATAACCGCCAAATGCCTGGCCAAGTCCATGGCTATAATAAAGCATTGAAGTAACGCCATCGAAGCGATAGCCGTCGAAATGGAACTCGTCCATCCAATACTTACAGTTGCTCAGAAGGAAGTGCAGCACCTCATTCTTGCCGTAATCGAAACAGAGGCTGTCCCATGCAGGATGCTCACGACGATCGCCCTGGTAGAAATACTGGCAAGGATCACCGGCCATGTTGCCAAGACCTTCTACCTCATTCTTCACGGCATGGCTATGAACTATATCCATAATTACGGCAATACCCAATCCATGAGCCTCGTCAATCAAGGCCTTCAGTTCCTCGGGAGTACCGAAACGGCTACTTGCGGCAAAGAAACTGCTCACATGATAACCAAAACTGCCATAATAAGGATGTTCCTGAATGGCCATTATCTGGATGCAGTTATAACCGGCCTTGTGCACACGAGGCAATACGTTCAAGCGGAACTCCTCGTATGTGCCAACCTTCTCTGCGTCTTGTCCCATACCAATGTGGCATTCATAGATGAGCAGTGGACTGGTATTGGGCTTGAACTTGGTGTTCTTCCATTCATACTTCTGCTCAGGAGCCCAAACCTGAGCAGAGAATATCTTGGTAGTATCATCCTGAACCACACGGCGCACCCATGCTGGTATACGCTCGCCCTGACCACCTTCCCAATGGACGCTCATCTTGTAGAGATCGCCATGCTTCAGGGCCTTTTCAGGCAAGACAAGTTCCCAGTTGCCGGATTCACCCACCTTCTTGAAAGCATAGTGGCCATCTTCCTTCCAGCCATTGAAATCACCTATAAGATAAATGGCTGTAGCATTGGGTGCCCATTCGCGTATAACCCAGTTCTTGCCATCCTTATGCAGACCGAAATACAAATATCCTGTTGCAAATTCCGAGAGGGTCTTTTCACCGTTATTAGTCAGTTCGGCGATCTTGTTTAGGGCCGACTGATGGCGTCCGTTGATAGCCTCTGCATACTCTGCCAGATACTTGTCGTTCTTGATAAGACGCAGAACCGATGGTTCCTTCACCTCTTCAGATGCCACTACCTTCTTGGCAGCAGTCTTTTTGGCACATGTTTTTTTTGCTGTTGTCTTCTTTGCAGCAGTACTCTTTGTGGTTTTCGATGCCTTTGTGGTATCAGATTTCTTGGTTGCCATATATAAAAAAGTTTTAGATTTTTCTATAAACTATATTTCTCGCTGATGGATTATCTTAGTATCTTCTCGCCGGCCCTGAATTCACCTTCAAAGCGGTTTCCGTTCTTATCTTCCTGGATTCCATGGCCATCTTTCAGACCAGCACGAAACTCTCCCTTGTATTTTGTGCCGTCGGCCTGTCGCAATATGCCCTGGCCTTCCATAAGTCCATTGACCCAATCCCCCTCGTAAACATCTCCGTTATGCGAGGTAAACTTCCCCTTTCCGTGCTGGCGATTGCTCTTCCACTGACCGACATATACATCGCCGTTGCTCCATGTGAAGGTACCAGTACCGCTTTGGTCTCCGTCGGAAAAGTTCCCTACATATTTATCTCCGTTCTTGAAAGTAAAGATGCCCTCGCCCGTACGCTGCCCCTTTACATAGGAGCCTTCATAGACGTTTCCATCCTCAAAGACGTAGATGCCCCTTCCGTGTTGAGCGTCGTTCTGCCACTCCCCTACATACTTGTCACCTGTAGCATACAAGAACACGCCCTTACCCGACTTGAGGTTTTCCTTCCATCCTCCCTCATACCTATTGCCGTCAGCCCAATCAAAAATGCCTTCACCGTCCTTTTGGTCATCTTTCCAAGTACCTACGTATGATGCTCCATTGCTATAGGTATAGGTCCCTTGCCCCTGACGCATGTCATTTTCCCAATTACCTACATAGACATCCCCGTTATAATAGTACATCGTTCCTTTTCCATGCTGACGGTCTCTAAACCAAAGGCCTTCATAACGGTTGTTATTGATAAAGTAATAAGTTCCCAGGCCATGCTGCTGGTTCTGGTACCATTCACCTATATATTTCTCTCCGTCGGCAAAGATATACGTGCCTTGTCCCTGGCGCTTGCCCTTTACATACTTTCCTTCATGAACGTCGCCATTTAAGAATCGGGTGACACCATGCCCATAAGGCTTGCCACGAAACATTTCCCCCTGATAAATCGCTCCATCGGGAAATTCATACGAACCTATTCGCAACTCCTGCGCATGAGCCATTCCACATAGCAGGAAAAGCAGGAGTGCTTCAGCAAAAAAACGTTGTATATTTAAACAGATTAGGCGCAATATTAACAGATATTATAGGTTTGCTGACAAAGTTACGAATTTCAAACCAAACATACAAACATTTTGCAACTTTTTTAGCCAACACACGCCACAAATTGTAATTAAAAATACCATCGCGGCCAGTTGACAGCGATGGTATCACATAAAATGAGAGCAATATTCATTATGGATTCATGGGAATGTCCTCAATGTCTATACTATCCGGTTCAGCCGCAGCCTCTTGCGCTTCCAGCCATGTGGCTGCAATTTCTTGAGGCAACTCAAATTCTTCATTGCGGTCATAACCCAAAGTTTCATCGGCATACACCTTGTTCAGGAATATACCCACAACCGGCAGTGCCGAGGCAGCACCCTGTCCGTAGTTCATTGATGCGAAATGCACATCTCTTTCATCACCTCCCACCCATGCTCCAAAGGCAAGGCTTGGGGTATATCCCACAAACCATCCGTCGGAGTTGTCGTTAGTTGTTCCGGTCTTTCCTCCCATTGGCGACTTGATGTTGTACTTGAAACGCATACGCGAACCAGTACCGCCATCCATCACTCCACGCATCAGTTCTACCATTTTCCAGGCTGCGTCTCTGCTTATTACGTGTTGGATATGGGGCGAGAAAGATGCCAGGACGTTTCCTTCTGCGTCCTCAATTCTTGTAACAAAACGCGGAGAACGCCTCATACCCTCATTGGCAAAGGTGGTGTACGCAGAAACCATCTCCAGAACACTTATCTCGCAAGCTCCCAGACACAAGGACATCGCCGGTTCTATTTCCTGGTTAAGCACACCAAATTCGTGAATCAGGCTTACAAGAAGTTCAGGACTGAGCTGGTTCATGAGCCAGGCGGAAATCCAGTTATTGGATTGGGCGAGTCCCCACTTTAGGGTTACCATTTCACCATACCTCTTCATACTTGCATTTCGTGGAGTCCATTCCTGGTCTCCCACCTGATAAGTGACCTGCTCATTAGGCGCCTGGTCGTAAGGGCTGTAGCCGCTTTCCATAGCCAAAGCATACAGGAATGGCTTTATCGTAGAACCCACCTGTCTGCGTGCCTGACCTACCATATCGTACCTAAAGTGCGAATAATTGATGTCTCCGACATATGCCTTCACATCGCCCATCTCCATGTCCATACACACCAATCCGGAATGCAGGAAACCCTTATAGTATTTAAGAGAGTCAAGCGGTGTCATCAGTGTATCAATGTCTCCTCCTGGAGAATACACTGACATTTCCACTGGTTTTTCAAACGACGCCTCTATTTCCTTCACAGGCACGCCAGCAGCCTTCATGGTAACGTATCGGGCACTCTGGCGCTTGGCACGATTTAGATTTTCCTTAACCTTAGCCGAAGTCAGATCACGGAAATAAGGACGTCTGGGATTGTATTTCTGCTCCTTGTCGAATGCCTTCTGCAAGTAGTTTGCCACATGCTCAGTGACACTTTCCTCTGCATAGCGCTGCATACGGCTGTCTATGGTGCTATATATCTTCAGGCCATCGGTATACAGATTATAATGTCTTCCTTCCTTATTGACATTCTTGTTACACCATCCATACAAGGGATCCTCCTCCCATGCAAGGGAATCCTCAAAATACTGCTGATACTGCCATGCTTCGTAATTGGCACGGACGGGGCGTTTTGCCATCAGCACTCTGCGCAGACGTTCTCTAACATACATCCCAGTGCCAGTCCTGTGGTCGGATCGGCGGAAATTCAGTTTTAGAGGCAGTTCCATTATACTGTCCGTCTCTTCCTTTGTGAGATATCCTGAACGCAACATCTGGCCTAACACCACGTTTCTGCGCTCCTTTGCCCTTTCGGGCACACGCACAGGATTATAATATGAGGGATTCTTGCACATACCCACCAGCATGGCACATTCCTCAACGGACAACTGTTGCGGCTCCTTGCTGAAATAGGTGCGCGAAGCCGTCTTTATACCTACGGCATTATGAAGGAAATCAAAATAGTTCAGGTACATGGTGATAATCTCCTCCTTGGTATAGAAGCGCTCCAGCTTCAAGGCGATCATCCACTCAATGGGTTTCTGGAAAAGTCGCTCCATGGTGTTGGATGCACGTTCGCTATACAGCTGCTTTGCCAATTGCTGGGTAATCGTGGAACCGCCACCGGCACTTTTCTGTCCAAGAAGACCACGTTTCACAATGGCACGGAACAGAGCCTTAAAGTCGATACCAGCATGCTCATGGAAGCGTTCATCCTCGGTGGCAATCAGTGCCTGTATCATTGCAGGTGCTATGGAGTCATATTCTGTGAAAATACGATTGTTGGAACCATAACTGTAAGTACCCATAAGTTTGCCGTCAACAGTCAGCAGCTGACTGGCAAACTTGTCTACCGGGTTGGACAGTTGCTCCATGTCTGGCATATAGCCTATACGACCCTCGCTGATTGACCAGAACACCCATCCCACAGAAACCGTACCGCCAATTAGCATCAGCCACAGAAATATGAACAGAATTTTCCTCATACTCAGAACCTTTACCTTGCTCGTCTGCCACCAGAGACTATTCCACTATACGCACATCTCTCAATTCCACATCCTTGTTGCAATAACAGCAACGCAGGATATCATTTCCCTGTGCAACTGAACGGAAACGCGTCCTCATAGGCTCGTTGTTGGTAATGCACTTGGGATTGGGACACTGCACTATGCCCACAAGTTCCTCTGGCATTACCACGGTACGCTTTTCTATGATTTCATAGTCCTTTATTACGCACAACGTTATGTTTGGAGCGACCGCCGACAACTGGTTCAGCTCCTCATCTGTAAAATATTTGTCGGCAATCTTTATAATGCTCTTTGTACCCATTACTGCACTCTTGAGATTAAAGCCTATGGTAATGGAATTTCCCATCTTCTCAAGGTGGAGCATGCTCACAACATCAAAGAGTCTTTCGCTGGGTATATGGTCTAAAACGGTACCGTTCTCTATGGCGGCAACCATCATTTCCTTCTTGTTCATGTATTCTTAATTGGATAATTATTACTGAGTTTCTGAAAATCCGGCAGCGTACCCTATAGGATAGTGGTGTCGTTCATCACATCGTCCAGACTTATACCAAGCACATCGCATATCAGAGCCTGTCTGGCATAGAGACCGTTCTGCGCCTGCTGGAAATAATATGCATAAGGCGTGTCGTCGATGGAATACTCTATCTCGTTGACACGTGGCAGCGGATGCAGTATCTTCATGTTAGGACGCGCCTTGCAAAGCATGTCCTTCTTCAGCAGATAACGGTCCTTGACGCGCTCGTATTCGTCAAGATCGGCAAAACGCTCCTTCTGTACACGAGTCATGTACAGTATGTCCGCATCGCTGATGGTGTCGGCGTCAAAGTCCTGGTGTTCCACATATTTGATGCCATATTCCTCGCAATAGCGCTTGTACACTGCAGGCATGGCAAGTTCATCAGGAGCTATGAAATGGAATGTGGGGTTAAAGTGGCGCATGGCCATCAGCAGGGAGTGGACGGTACGGCCATACTTCAAGTCGCCAACCATGTAGATGTTCAAGTTATCCAACGTTCCCTGTGTCTGGTTTATCGTGTACAGGTCAAGCATGGTCTGCGAGGGATGCTGGTTGGCGCCGTCGCCAGCATTGACAATGGGCACAGGCGCTACTTCGCTGGCATACAGGGCTGCTCCCTCAAGAAAATGACGCATCACAATGACGTCGGCATAACTGGACACCATCATTATCGTATCCTTCAGTGTCTCGCCCTTTGTGCCGCTGGTCACCTTGGGATCGGCGAAACCGATGACTCTTGCCCCCAGACGATTGGCAGCTGTCTCAAAACTTAGGCGAGTGCGTGTAGAGGGTTCAAAGAACAGGGTAGCCACCACCTTCCCGGCCAAAATCCTACGGTTAGGGTGCTTCTCAAATTCTTGAGCCATGCGAATCAAATACTCGATTTTTTCTCTGGAATGACCAGCAAGGGTCACAAGACTTCTATTCTTCATGGTAAAATTATTACGCTTTTTCACCCCAAAGGTACGAATTTATACAGTAAAACATGGAATAAACGACATCTATTTTTTACATATTTAATAGAATCTTGAAAAAAAACTTGGTACAATAACATATAGCAATGAGTTTTTTCTTACTTTTGCATTCTAAATACGCTTATGCATGCTCCCTCGGAAAGAGAGGGAACATCAACCACAAACAAAACAACATAACAAATCATATATACACAATGGACAAGACGGTCTTTGAACTAATCAGCGAAGAACGTGCCCGCCAGATGCGAGGCATCGAACTCATCGCCAGCGAGAATTTTGTATCTGACCAGGTTATGCAGGCCATGGGCAGTGTGTTGACCAACAAATATGCCGAGGGCTATCCCGGCAAGCGCTACTATGGCGGTTGCCAGGTGGTGGACAAGGTAGAGGAACTTGCCATCGAGCGCATCTGCAAGCTGTTCGACGCAGAGTATGCCAACGTACAGCCCCACTCCGGTGCACAGGCCAATGCTGCCGTATTCCTGGCATGTCTGGAACTGGGTGATACATTCATGGGACTTAACCTCGATCACGGAGGCCACCTCTCTCACGGTTCTGCCGTAAACACCTCCGGTATCAATTACAAGCCAGTGGGATATAATCTCAACAAGGAAACTGGCCGCGTGGACTATGACGAGATGGAGCGTCTGGCACTTGAGCACAAGCCTAAGCTCATCGTGGGCGGTGGTTCGGCATATAGCCGCGAGTGGGATTATCGCCGTATGCGCGAGATTGCAGACAAGGTTGGCGCTATCCTCATGATCGACATGGCACACCCCGCAGGCCTCATTGCTGCAGGATTGCTGGACAATCCCGTAAAGTACGCACATATCGTAACATCTACCACTCACAAGACCCTGCGCGGTCCCCGTGGCGGCATCATCCTCATGGGCAAAGACTTCCCCAACCCTTGGGGCAAGAGCACACCAAAGGGCGAGATAAAAATGATGTCCGCTCTTCTCAACAGCGCCGTATTCCCCGGCACCCAGGGCGGTCCTCTGGAGCATGTCATAGCTGCCAAGGCAGTAGCCTTCGGCGAGGCACTCGACCCGAAGTTCCGCGAATATGCTGCTCAGGTAAAGAAGAATGCCGCCGTACTGGCAGACGAACTCCAGAAGCGCGGTTTCTATATCGTCAGTGGCGGTACCGACAACCACTCCATGCTGGTTGACCTGCGCACCAAATATCCCGAACTGACCGGAAAGGTTGCCGAGAAGGCCCTCGTTGCCGCCGACATTACCGCTAACAAGAACATGGTTCCCTTCGACAGCCGTTCTGCTTTCCAGACCTCAGGCATACGCCTTGGCACACCTGCCATCACCACCCGTGGTGTCAAGGAGGACATGATGGCCGTTATCGCCTCTCTCATCGAGCGCGTGCTCAACGACCCTGAAAACGAGGAAAACATCGCCAGCGTTCGCGCAGAAGTGAATGCCATGATGGCAGAATATCCCCTCTTTGCCTGGTAAAATTAGACATATTCTAAAATACAGGAGAGAATATATATAATTAAGGTGGCATCCACTTGGGTTGCCACCTTAATTATATTTCGGCGAATCAAGATGCGTCCGCCAGAAGACCACCCTCTGCCAGCAACCTGGCATTCAATTATCCAAAATCGGGGATTAGACAGTTATGGTGATAATGAAGCCTTCTTTTTGTCATCTGTTCAAAAATAAAGGACTGGGGGGGAGTATGAAAGAGAACAAAAAACGGACTGAGGACTGAGGACACTGAGGACACCCCCTTCGGAGAGTATATAAAATAAAGATGGCATCACATTGCGTGGTGCCATCTTTGTTAGCATTAGCAAGCAGTAACTTACTGTCCCCCTGTGAGGGGGAGGAAAGGTTAGAGGTGAGCGGATGAGCGGGTGAGCGGTTAGTTTTCCGTTTTAATCCCGCTTCGCGCTCTTTTATTCCTTATCGCTGGGCAATGTAGGGCGAACGAGGTCCTTGGAAGATTGACAGGGATGTCAATCTGTGCCTAGTGAGGGTCGCAATCTCCATTGCAATG
>JAZRII010000067.1:0-9424 GCA_045645225.1 Bacteroidaceae bacterium
CCTTCATTGCTTCGTTCGATGGCAACAAGGTTAGTGAGGGCAAGGACCTTCTCGAAGGTACTCCCTACGAAAGCCCCATGCTTCCCTTTGGTGGCACAGAGCAGTTTGCCTGGAGCCCCGACGGCAAGCAGCTGGCATACACCTGCCGCAAGCTCTCTGGCATAGACTATGCCATCAGCACCGATAGCGATATCTTCCTTTATGACCTGGAGAGCGGAGAGACCAAGAACCTCTGCAAGCCCGAGGGATATGTACGCCCTGCATGCGACCCCACACGCTCGCTCAAGCACCAGGCCGTGAACCAGTTCCAGGAGGATGTAAATGCAGGTTACGACCAGAATCCCCAGTTCTCTCCCGATGGCAAATACATTGCATGGAGCAGCATGGAGCGCGACGGATACGAGAGCGACCGCACACGCCTCTGCATCTACGAGTTTGCTACAGGCAAGAAGACATACGTTACCGAGAGTTTTGAAAGCGGTGTAAACGAGTTTGCCTGGGCAAGCGACAACAACACCCTGTACTTCTCTGGTGTATGGCATGGCAAGACCAACCTTTACTCTACCAACCTTTCAGGCGAGGTAAAGCAAATTACCGACGAGGTGGCAGACTTTGTTCTGCTCGGAGTTCATCCCCAGGGTGAGAAACTCCTTGCCAAGCGCCACTCCATGAGCCGTGCCGACGAGGTGTTCTTCGTAAACATCAGCGACGGCAAGACTGAGCAGATTACCAAGGAGAACGAACCTTTCTATGCCCACTTCCAGTTCGGCGAGGTGCGCGAGCGCTGGATAAAGACCACCGACAAGAAGGACATGCTGGCTTGGGTAATCCTGCCCCCAAATTTCGACGAGACAAAGAAATACCCCACCCTGCTCTTCTGTGAAGGCGGCCCTCAGTCGCCCGTTAGCCAGTTCTGGAGTTTCCGTTGGAACTTCCAGGTGATGGCTTCTC
The DNA here is from genome assembly GCA_045645225.1 of Bacteroidaceae bacterium. Classification (GTDB taxonomy): domain Bacteria; phylum Bacteroidota; class Bacteroidia; order Bacteroidales; family Bacteroidaceae; genus Physcousia. The sequence continues at coordinate 952 of JAZRII010000067.1, forward strand.
AGGGATACGTTGTCATTGCTCCCAACCGCCGTGGTCTTCCCGGTTTCGGCATGGAGTGGTTGGAGCAAATCAGCGGCGACTACTCCGGTCAGTGCATGAATGACTACCTTTCTGCCATCGACGACATCGCCAAGGAACCTTGGGTTGATGCCGAGCGCCTTGGTGCCGTGGGTGCAAGCTTCGGCGGATATAGCGTTTACTGGCTTGCCGGCAACCACGACAAGCGTTTCAAGGCCTTCATTGCTCACGACGGTATCTTCAATACCCAGCAGCAGTACATGGAAACCGAGGAACTCTGGTTCCCCAACTGGGATATGGGTCAGGCTCCCTGGTACAAGGACGCCCAGGGCAAGCGTGCCAAGGTGTTCGAAACCTCTCCTCATCTGTATGTCGACCGTTGGGACACTCCCATCCTCTGCATCCACGGACAGAAGGACTTCCGCATCGAGTACACCCAGGCAGAGAGCGCCTTCACCGCCGCCCGTGTGCGTGGCATACCTGCCCAGCTGCTCCTCTTCCCCGACGAGAACCACTGGGTGCTCAAACCCCAGAACGGCATCCTCTGGCAGCGCACCTTCTTCCGCTGGCTGGACAAGTGGCTGAAGGCAGAATAATATTTTTATAGGAAATCTATTAATCTATACGTACTAGATGTTCTAGAAATACTAGATGTTCTAGAAATACTAGATATACTATATATACTATATATACTAGAAAGTCTATAAAGCCTATAAATTATAGAAACATATACCACTTAAAATCAACTAACAACTAACATAAAATGACAACACAATTAAAGCAAACTCTTCGCGATTCATGGGTAGCACGTTGGACGGCGCTCATCATCGTAAGCTTCACCATGATGTGGGGCTACTTCCTGACCGATGCCATGTCTCCCCTGATGGACATGCTCGGCATTTCCATTGAACAAGGCGGTATGGGCTGGAGTGCCAGCGACTTCGGCAACTTCAACTGGGCCTATATGTGGTTCAATGTGTTCTTCTTCGCCCTGCTCTTCGGCGGCATCATTCTGGACAAGATTGGCGTGCGCCTCACTGGTGTGGTTACCTGCCTATTCATGGTAGCAGGTGCTGGTATCAAGTACTATGCCATCGAATACATCCAGCCTGGCGGCGAAGCCATCTTCCTTGGCCTCAACAAGCAGGTACTGGTAGCATGCCTTGGCTATGCACTCTTTGCCGTAGGTACCGAGAACTGCGGTATCACCGTAACCAAGGTAATCGCACGCTGGTTCCGTGGCTATGAGACAGCCCTGGCAATGGGTATCCAGGTGGCCGTAGCACGTTTGGGCACAGCCCTGGCTCTGGCCGTAAGCCCCATCCTCGCCAAGAACTTCGAGGTGTCAACACCTCTCCTCATGGCATTGGTTCTTCTTGTTATTGGTCTCTTGGCATACCTCGTGTTCTGCGTGATGGACAGCCGTCTGGACAAGCAGGAAGGCGCATTCGTTGCAGATGATGCCGACGACGAGACCTTCAAGTTGGGCGACCTCACCATCATCCTCAAGAGCAAGGGATTCTGGCTGATTGCACTGCTTTGTCTCTGCTTCTACTCTGCCGTGTTCCCCTTCCTGAAGTATGCTACCTCGCTGATGATCAACAAGTACAATGTAGACCCCACCCTGGCTGGTTTCCTGCCCTCTATACTCCCCTTCGGCAATCTGCTCATGACCCCCATCTTCGGTGGTATTTATGACAAGTATGGCAAGGGCGCTACTATCATGGTTATAGGTTCAGTGCTTCTCATCATCGTGCACCTGCTCTTTGCCATGCCCATGCTCAACTACTGGTGGTTTGCTGCCCTGATCATGGTATTGCTTGGCGTTGCCTTCTCTCTGGTGCCCAGTGCCATGTGGCCCTCAGTGCCCAAGATTATCCCCTTGCGCCTTCTGGGTTCTGCCTATGCGCTTATCTTCTGGGTACAGAACATCGGTTTGGGTAGCGTGCCTCTGCTCATCGGCAATGTGCTGAGCGATTATTGCATTGTTGGCACCGTAGTACGCGACGGCAACGAGGTTATCCAGTACGACTACACCATCCCCATGCTCATCTTCGCCGTGTTCGGTGTTGTTGCCCTGGGACTGGCCCTGTGGCTGAAGGCAGAGGATGGCAAGAAAGGCTACGGCCTGGAGAAGCCCAACATTGCAAAATAGATTCACTTTAACATTCCAATTATGAAAAAGAATTTTGTACTATTGGCTTTTATCGCATCATTCGTTTCCATTTCCTGCGAAAAACAGATAGCAGATGGAGATTGGCCTCCAATCAAAGTAAACAAGGAAAAATTGTATTTCCCTAAAGAAGGTGGAGAAGAAACTATTTCCAGTCTAAACTACAAGAGATGGTGGTTTAGCGATCGCTATAACCCAGGGCTCACGACTTTCAGAGGTGAAGATGGCCACACATACGAAAAACTTGATGGAGGATGGTATACGGTAACTATGTGTCGAAAGCCTAATAGCGCTGTTATTCAAGTTCAGAAGAACGACACGGAAACTCCGCGCCAGGCAATATTTGGTATGACTGTAGGTGATACGTTCAAGTCAATTTGGATTAATCAGGAATAAAAGCATCCCTTCATAGGAAAGGACCAGACTTTGAATGCAAGTCCGGTCCTTTTCTTTTTTATACAAGGAAAGAGGATATATCCCCTCAAAAATGCCCTCACGAGGACGAGGGCGTGAGAATACTATATTCAAAGGCGTGAGAATACTATTGTCAAGGGTGCGACAATACTAAGGACAAATCTGTGCCCTGTGGGAGGCATTGTTCCAGCACCTGGGCAAGTCCGTCTTCGGCATTGGAGGGAGCAACGACATCTGCCACCTGACGCACATCGGGGTGTGCATTGCCCATGGCTATACCAAGGGCAGCCAGACGAATCATCCCCATATCGTTGTGTCCGTCGCCTGCGGTTATGAGATTCTCGTGCGACAGCCCCAGATGCTCCAGCAATCGCACGAGCGCATCGGCCTTGTCCGTACCACGAGGTACTACCTCCAGGAAATATGCCTCGCTGAGATATGCATCTGCTATGCCATACAGCCGTGCTGAAACCTCGCGCTGAAGTGCAGGCATCTCGCATGGGTCGCTGGTGATGATGCATTTGGGCAAAGTTCCCTTGGGTAGGTCGGTAAGGATATCTGCAACCTCTCTTACCGGCATACCGTTGCGCTGGTGAGAAATGTGTACATAAGGGTCTGTGGCATCCTCTGTGCATATCTCATTGCCAACGTATGTCAGCACCGTGTGTCCCGGGCGGCGCGAGCACTCTGCAATTACAGGCAAGACCTCCTCGGGCAATGATGCAGTATAGAGCACCTTGCCAGAGGAATAATCCATGAGCACACCGCCATTGAAACCTATGATATACCCACCGAACTCGTCCATTCCCAAGAGTTTTGCCACGGGAGCAATGCCCAACGGCGGACGACCTGAAGCGATGCACAATCGCGCACCCTTCTTCTGAAGGTGCTTTATCACCTCTATAGTCCTCTCTGAAATAGTGCCATCCGGTCTTGTCAAAGTGCCGTCGACATCAAGCGCCAATAGAAACGGAAAAACATTTGCCATACCAGTAAAAAAAGCAATCAAAGTGTAATGAACTAAAAACAAAAACGATATCCAAAGAGACAGACGTTAATTCCAAACAGGAACCGTCAACAGTAGGGACGCTGCGTGCAGCGTCCGAATGATAAATCACTGGTTGCGACGACTTTGTGATAAGATTCTATTGAACAATGGACCTTTTTGGACGGACGCTGCACGCAGCGTCCCTACCCTCTCACCTCTCATCCGCTCACCGCTCACCGCTCATCCGCTCACCTCTCACCGCTCATCCTCTCACCGCTCATCCTCTCACCGCTTCCTCAACTCCCAAAACGCCACACTTGCCGCAGCTGCCACATTGAGTGAGTCCACCCCATATGCCATGGGAATCTTGACAACGAAATCGGCAGCCTTTATCGTGTCATCGGGCAAGCCCTCGCCTTCAGTACCCATAATGATGGCAAGGCGTTCCTGCTGACGCAGGACAGGGTCGTCTATGCTTATGCTCCTGTCCTCCAGAGCCATGGCACAGGTACTGAACCCCAGTTCCTTGAGTTGGCTATAATCCTCCAGCCATGTCCAAGGCACAAGGAAAACACTGCCCATGGACACACGTATGGCACGTCGGTTCCATGGGTCGCACGAATTTCTTGTCACCAGCACGGCATCCATGCCCAGAGCTGCGGCGCTACGGAAGATGGCACCGATGTTGGTGGCATCCACCACCCCATCTATTACCACCACGCGACGTGCATCGCGCAAAACCTGCTCCACAGGTGTTTCCAAAGGACGGTGCATGGCACACAGCACGCCACGCGTTAGGGTGTAGCCCGTCAGTTTTGCCAGAAGTTCCCTGTCTCCGGTATATATCTCTGCCTCTTGTTCTTGCAGACGTGCCACAATATCCCTGGCATCGCCATGGATGTGCTTCTCCTCGCACAGGAGCGACAGGGGGCGGTATCCGGCATCCAGGGCAACACGAATCACCTTGGGACTCTCGGCTATGAAGATTCCACGCGAAGGGTCCAGACGGTTGCGCAACTGAGCCTCGGTGAGCTGGCTGAACACCTGCACCCTGGAATCATTTATGTCAGTTATACTTGTTATCATAGGTATATGTATCATTCATTTATTGAAACGTGATGCCAAGGCCCTGGCCACGGCATCTGCCATTGTCCATGCCGCCTGGAGGTTGAAACCGCCGGTAACGCCATCCACATCGAGCACCTCGCCCGCAAAATAAAGTCCTGGGCGCGTCTTGCACTCCAAGGTGTTGGGGTCAACGCTACGAAGGCTCACGCCTCCTGCCGTAACGAACTCCTCCTTGTGAGGCACACGTCCGGTTATCTGGTAACGGTCGGAAGTCAGCACACTTGCCAGTCGGTTCATCTGCTTGCGCCCCACTCCGCTCCATCGCACATCGCGCCCAATTCCAGCACGCGACACAAGGAACTCCCAATGACGGGAGGTTAGTTGCTGGGGATGTGTGTTGCACACCAGTTTCTGTGCGTTCTCCATGGCCATCGCATGCAAGAGGTCCATGGCCTCGTCCTCGGAGGTGTCACCCAACCAGTTCATCACTAAAGGCGCCTGGTAGGATTGTTCCGATAGATGACGGGCAGCATAGGAGGAAAGGCGCAGGATACAGGGACCTGACAAACCATTGTGCGTTACAAGCGTTATACCCTGGGCACGGAACTTGGTTCCTGCAATTGTGGCAACACTGTCCTCTACCAAGGCTCCACTCAGTTGCTCAAGCCCGCTGGGTTCCAGACGCAGGGGAAAGAGCGATGGTACTGGAGGCACTATCTCTACTCCCGTGGATTCCAGCCACGAGAAATTGCGGGCGCCGCCAGTGGTTACTACAACGGCGTCATAGTCGCGCAAGTCGTCCAACCCTGGCCTTTGTCCGCAACGTATGTCCAGGCCTCGGCGCAAGGTGCTTACTATCTCCATGGCCCTTTGACTTTGGGGAAAGACACACTCGTCTTCCTGAGTAACAAGGCGCACGCCATGTTCCTCAAACCACGACATAGTGTCCCAATGGCACCACGAGTGCATGAGGCGCTTCATCAGCTGATGGCCTCGTGGGTAAACCTCGCGCAAGTCATTCACTAACTGGAATGAATTTGTCAGGTTGCACCTTCCTCCACCCGTTATCGCCACCTTCTTGAGCGGACGGTCCTGTGCCTCGAAAAGAACAACTTCTACATCCGGACACAATTCCTGTATCCTCTGTGCCGAAAAGCATCCTGCCGCACCGGCTCCAACTATGGCTATCCTTTGCTTGAACATATTGCAAAGGTAGTAAAAAAATGCACGACACAAGGCAAAACTGCCGTTTTCCGTCATTAGAAAGGACTTTTTCTTGCTTTTATCCTATAATTGCGTCACCTTGAAACAACGTTTCTAAGTTACTTTCACTCGGAAATCCAAAATTAAAGCATCTTTATTTTGTACTTCGCTCGCTTATTCGTAACCCTGAAACTGCGTTTCTAAGTTACTTTCACTCGGAAAAATCAAAATTCTTTTGCTTTTTCGCTCGCTTATTCGTAACTTTGTGCTCAACTATGAGAATAGACATCATTACCGTGTGCCCCGAACTGGTGCTTCCCTTCACCGAGGAGAGCATCGTGGGTCGTGGGCAGAAAAAAGGACTTGTGGAAATACATGTCCACAATCTGCGCGACTACTCTACCAACCGCTGGCGTCGTGTGGACGACTATCCGTTTGGCGGTTCGGCTGGTATGGTCATCCAGTGCGAACCCGTGGACCTGTGCATCTCCAAACTGATGAGCGAGCGTCACTACGACGAGATCATCTTCACCGCCCCCGACGGCGAGCAGTTTGACCAGCCCATGGCCAACGAACTATCGCTGAAGGAGAACATCATCATCCTGTGCGGACACTACAAGGGCATTGACTATCGTATACGCGAGCGTCTCATCACCCGAGAGGTGTCCATTGGCGACTATGTGCTGACGGGCGGAGAACTGGCGGCTGCCGTTATGACCGATGCCATCGTGCGCATAATCCCCGGAGTCATAGGCGACGAGCAGTCAGCCCTGTCCGACTCGTTCCAGGACAACCTGCTGGAGGCTCCCGTCTACACCCGCCCTCGCGAGTATAAGGACTGGGGAGCAGTTCCCGACATTCTCCTTTCAGGCCACGAGGCAAAGATAAAGGAATGGGAACTGGAACAGTCACTCAAGCGAACCAAGGAACGACGCCCCGACCTGCTGGGAACAAGCGGGAAAACAAAGGCAAAGAAAAGCAAATAACCAATAAATTTAATACCCAAACCACCTCAACCTATGAAAAACCTTTATATCATTGCAGGATGCAACGGTGCCGGCAAGACAACGGCCAGCTATACCGTCCTGCCTGAAATGCTGGGATGCCGCGAATTTGTCAATGCCGACGAAATAGCACGCGGACTCTCCCCCTTCAACCCCGAAGGCTCTGCCATTCAGGCAGGCCGACTCATGATTGAGCGTGTGCTGCAACTCATGAAGGACGGACAGGACTTTGCCTTCGAGACAACACTTGCCACACGCTCCTACATCAAACTCATCAAGAAGGCTCAAAGCGTTGGCTACTTCGTCACCCTGCTGTTCTTCTCCCTGCCCACACCCGAGCAGGCAGTTCAGCGCGTGGCACGCCGCGTCAGCCAGGGCGGACACAACATCCCTCTTGATGTCATCTACCGCCGTTACGAGGCAGGACTGAAGAACTTCTTCCAACTGTATATGCCCGTTGTAGACTTCTGGTCACTGTACGACAACAACACCTGCCCCACCGAACGCATAGCCAGCGGCTGGAGAAAGGGAGAACGCATTGAAATAAGCGAGGCTTCCAAGTTTGCGCTATTGAAGAAAATGTATGGCGAACCCGCCAAGGAGGAACCCCAAAAGACCGAATCACATGAATAAGAATATCATTCAGGAAATACGCGAACTCGTATCGCCTGCAGAACGAGAAAAGGCACGCATGGGGTTTGAGGGTTACCCCAACGAGGAGGAAATACGCCACCTGCGCATGACCATAGAAAGCGGCATCATCCTGGCCCAGCAACGTCTGGTAAGCAGAGCCAAGAAAGATGGTTTCACACTGATAGCATGTCCACACGGAGAAGTTGTGGAAATTAACCCCAATACCATAGTTTTTTAAGATAGGTACCTACCTTATAAAAATATCGGCAAAACGCTCCAATGCACTGGCTTATCCTCATTTTGGCAGGAATATTTGAATGCAGCTTTACCTTCTGTCTGGGCAAGGCAAACATTGCCGCAGGCAAGGTGCAGATGCTGTGGTATGCAGCCTTTGTACTCTTCTATATCCTCAGCATGGTTTTCCTGGCCAAGGCAATAAAGTCAATTCCCATTGGCACCGCCTACCCCATCTGGACAGGCATCGGGGCAGTAGGCACTGTACTCATAGGCATACTGGTGTTCAAGGAACCAGTCACCCTATGGCGCATGCTCTTCATCTTCACTCTCATCGCCTCAGTGATAGGATTGAAGATGGTACATTAGGATTGGTAAAGAACGGTGAGCGGTGAGCGGTGAGCGTTTAACGTTGATTGTTGAACGAATAACGCTCAAAGTTGAAAGTTGACTGCTTTAACCTATATAAGCGTAACGAATAATAACGTTGAACACTGATTATAGTAGGGACGCTGCGTGCAGCATCCTTAATAGTTTTCACCTTTATTATTCACCCTTGGTTCATCAAGCTAAAGCAGTCACCTTTCCGTTTTATCAAAATATCCGCTGACCCGAGGTTCGGTGCATTTTTGGTGCATTTTTTTGGACAAAGAAAAAACCTACAAGATTGAAAATCAATATCTTGTAGGTTTATTTCAGCGGAGAGAGAGGGATTCGAACCCCCGGCACCTCTCAGTG
>JAZRII010000068.1:0-12207 GCA_045645225.1 Bacteroidaceae bacterium
GGTCTCGTCCAGGATGCAGAAGGTGGGCTCGAGCATGGCCATCTGGAAGATCTCGTTGCGCTTCTTCTCGCCACCAGAGAAACCTTCGTTGACGGAACGGCTGGTGAGCTTGTTGTCCAGTTCCACTATCTTGCGCTTTTCGCGCATGAGTTTGAGAAAGTCTCCAGCAGAAAGAGGTTCGCGTCCTTGAGCCTTGTAGCGTGCATTCACGGCGGCACGCATGAAGTTGGTCATGGACACGCCGGGAATCTCCACAGGATGCTGGAAAGACAGGAATATGCCTGCATTTGCCCTTTCCTCGGTGCTCATCTCAAGAATGTTCTGCCCGTTGAAGATGATTTCGCCCTCGGTAACCTCGTAGGCAGGGTTGCCCACGATGACATTGCTCAGTGTGGACTTGCCTGCACCGTTGATACCCATTACGGCATGAATCTCGCCATCGTTGATAGTGAGGTTTATGCCCTTCAATATTTCTTTGCCATTGATACTGGCATGTAAGTTGCGTATTTCTAACATAGTTGTTTAACGTTTAAGCCCCCCTCAATCCCCCTGTAGGGGGAGGAGCGGGTGAGTGGTGAGCGTTTAACTATTTATCGTCCTCGTCCTCGTCCTATATTTCAGTTTTATCCACCCCCTCCCCCCTTCGGGGTACTCCCCCTGTCTCAGGTGGAGAAAGTGGGTGATGGCGTTAATCAGTTTCTCGTTTTGACTTGACTTATCGTCTTCGTCTTCGTTTTCATCCACCAGTTGTAACTACTCCCTCCCATACAGGGGAGGGCCGGGGAGGGGTCCTCCCCTTATCCCACCGAGCCTTCAAGGCTTACGCCCAGGAGTTTCTGTGCCTCTACGGCAAACTCCATGGGGAGCTTGTTGATGACGTCCTTGGCATAGCCGTTGACGATGAGGCTTACGGCATCTTCCGAAGATATGCCTCTCTGCTGGCAATAGAAGAGCTGTTCCTCGGAAATCTTGCTCGTGGTGGCTTCGTGCTCCACTATGGCGGTGTCGTTGTGTATGTCCATATAGGGGAACGTGTGCGCACCGCAATTGCTGCCCAGTAGCAGGGAGTCGCAGGAAGAGTAGTTTCTTGCACCCTCGGCATTGGCACCCACCTTGACCAGGCCACGGTAGGAGTTCTGGCTCTTGCCGGCACTGATACCCTTGCTGATGATGGTGCTCTTGGTGTTCTTGCCTATGTGTATCATCTTGGTGCCGGTATCTGCCTGCTGGTGGTTGTTGGTAACGGCTACGGAGTAGAACTCGGCTTGCGAACCGTCGCCGGAGAGGATGCAGGAGGGGTATTTCCAGGTGATGGCACTGCCCGTCTCCACCTGTGTCCACGACAAACGGCTGTCCACGCCACGCAGGTGACCGCGCTTGGTAACGAGGTTCAGCACACCACCCTTGCCGTCCTTGTCGCCGGGATACCAGTTCTGAACGGTAGAGTACTTTACCTCTGCCCTGTCCTTTACCACTATCTCCACGATGGCGGCATGCAGCTGGTTCTCGTCGCGCATGGGAGCGGTACAACCTTCCAGATAGGAAACATAGGCATCATCGTCGCACACTATCAAGGTGCGCTCGAACTGGCCCGTGCCCATGGCATTGATGCGGAAGTAGGTGCTCAGTTCCATGGGGCATCGGACGCCCTTGGGGATGTAGACAAAACTTCCGTCGGAGAATACGGCCGAGTTCAGTGCAGCGAAATAGTTGTCGCGATACGGCACCACAGAGCCAAGATATTCGCGCACCAGGTCGGGATGGTTCTTCACCGCCTCGGAGATGCTGCAGAAGATAATGCCTTTCTCCTTCAGTTTCTCCTGGAAGGTGGTCTTGACCGACACGCTGTCCATGACGGCATCCACCGCCACACCAGCCAGTGCCATGCGCTCCTCCAGGGGAATGCCCAGCTTGTCGAAGGTCTTCATCAGTTCCGGGTCAATCTCCTTGGGACCGTCCTTCTTGCTGCTTGCCGTAGGGTCGGCATAGTATGATATGTCCTGATAGTCTATCTGTGGCATGTCCAGGTGGGCCCACGAGGGTTGCTCCTGTGTCTGCCAGTATCGGAAGGCTTGCAACCTGAATTCCAGCAACCAATCCGGTTCGCCCTTCTTAGCCGAGATAAGGCGGACAACGTCCTCGTTGAGTCCCTTCTCTATTATCTCGGTGTGGACGTCAGTGTGGAAGCCATATTCGTAATCCTTGTTTACAAACTCTCTCGTAATGTCTTCCATTTCTCTTCAATATAATTTACACCCGGCACGGAGTCCCTGTCCACGTACTTGTCCAGGTATTCCATCTGCCCCGTCATCACCGCCACGCAGACAATAAGCACTGCCCATTTGGTGACTCCGAGGATGCACCCCAGCAGACGGTTCATCAGCCCGCCCACCAGAGTCCAGTCCAGTAGTTTGGTGGCCAGAGAAGCCAGTATGCCCAATGCAATAGGGGTGACTACCCATATGCCTATGAAGGCTATGGCGCCACCCCCTATCTGCTCGTAATACTTCCATGCCAGATACAGACCTATGAAGAAACCGGTCATGCTGGCCAGTTCCTTCAAGAATCCGTTCTTAAGCCCCATGACTGCTCCGTAGAGCAGTATTGCCAGGGCTACTATTTCTGTTGTATTCAGAGGTATCATCTCGACGTATTTGCCGAGCTGCTGAATAAATTCCATCTCTATGTTGTGTTACAGCTTTGCCTTGATCTCGATCTCGGCAAATGTCTCCAGGATATCGCCCTCGCGCAGGTCGTTGTAGTTGACCAGAGAGATACCGCACTCGAAGTTGGTGGTAACCTCCTTGACATCGTCCTTGAAGCGCTTCAGGGCATTGATCTCGCCTGTGTAGACAACGATACCGTCGCGGATGACGCGAGCCTTGTTGGTGCGGCTGACCTTACCGTCAATAACGTAGGCACCTGCCACGGTACCAACCTTGGAGATGTGGTAAACCTGGCGAACCTCCACCTGAGCGGTGATCTCTTCCTTGATTTCGGGAGAGAGCATACCCTCCATGGCGTCCTAGACCTCCTCGATGGCATCGTAGATGACGCTGTACTGACGGATGTCCACACCCTCCTGCTCTGCCAAACGGCGGGCCTGGGCACTGGGACGTACCTGGAACGCTATGATGATGGCATCCGATGCGGCGGCCAGTGTGACATCGCTCTCGCTGATCTGACCCACGGCCTTGTAGATGACGTTGACCTTGATCTTCTCGGTAGAGAGGCGCTCGAAGGAGTCCTTCAATGCCTCGATAGAACCGTCCACGTCGCCCTTTACCAAAAGGTTCAGTTCCTGGAAGTCGCCAAGTGCGATACGACGGCCAATTTCGGTCAGGTCCACACGCTTCATTGTACGCAGGCCCTGCTCGCGTGCCAGCTGCTCACGCTTGTTGGCAATCTCGCGTGCCTCCTGGTCGTTCTCCATGATGTGGAAGGTGTCACCGGCGGTGGGAGCACCGTTCAAGCCCAGGATGGTTGCTGCCTGAGAGGGACCGATCTCGTTGATACGGCGGCCGCGCTCGTCGAACATGGCCTTCACGCGACCGTAGTTGGTACCAGCCAGCATCACATCGCCTACACGCAGAGTACCGTTGCTTACCAGCACGGTGGCAACATAGCCGCGGCCCTTGTCGAGTGATGATTCGATGATGGAACCAGTTGCCTTGCGGTTGGGGTTTGCCTTCAGGTCGAGCATCTCTGCCTCGAGAAGCACCTTCTCCAGCAGTTCCTCAACACCGATACCAGCCTTGGCACTGATGTCCTGGCTCTGGTACTTGCCGCCCCAGTCCTCAACGAGGAAGTTCATGGCTGCCAGGCCCTCCTTGATCTTCTCGGGGTTGGCGGTAGGCTTGTCTATCTTGTTGATTGCAAATACTATGGGTACATTGGCTGCCGTGGCATGAGCAATGGCCTCCTTGGTCTGAGGCATGATGCTGTCGTCGGCGGCAATGATGATGATGGCGATGTCGGTAACCTGAGCACCACGGGCACGCATGGCGGTGAACGCCTCGTGACCAGGAGTGTCGAGGAAGGTGACATGGCGTCCGTCCTTCAGTGTCACGTTGTATGCACCGATGTGCTGGGTAATGCCACCTGCCTCACCGGCGATAACATTGGCCTGACGGATGTAGTCGAGCAGAGAGGTCTTACCGTGGTCAACGTGACCCATCACGGTTACGATGGGGGCGCGTGGAACGAGATCTGACTCGTCGTCCTCCTCCTCAATCACAGCCTCGCTAACCTCGGCACTGACGTATTCTGTCTTGAAACCGTATTCCTCTGCAACGATGTTGATTGTCTCGGCATCCAGACGCTGGTTGATGCTGACCATAATACCGATGCTCATGCAGGTACCGATAATGCTGGTAACGGGCACGTTCATCATGGTGGCCAGTTCGTTGGCAGTTACGAACTCGGTGAGTTTCAGCACCTTGTTCTCTGCCATCTCGTTCATCATCTCCTCTTCCATCTGCTCGCGGAATGCCTCGCGCTTCTCGCGGCGATACTTGGCACCCTTGCCCATCTTGCTGCCCTTGGCGGTCAGGCGGGCCAGAGTTTCGCGAACCTGCTTTGCAACCTCCTCTTCGCTAACCTCCACGGGTTGTGGCTGCTGCTTGGGCTGGTTCTTCTGCTTGTTCTTGGCCTTCTTGCCCTGACCCTGCTGCTGGTTGGCGGCATTGTTGTTGTTCTTATTGCCCTGACCCTGCTGGTTCTTGCCCTGGCCCTGCTGCTTCTGCTGGGAAACCACGGCATTTACGTCCACCTTCTCCTTGCCGCCGCGCATGCGCTGCTTCTTGCGGTCGGCCTGGGCCTGCTGCTGCTTTTCCTCGCGCTCGCGCTTGCGCTCGTCCTTAGATTTCTTCTTTGGACGTGTGCTCTGGTTCAAGGCAGACAGGTCTATGTGGCCCTGTACCTTCAGGCCGTTGCTGGGCTGCTGGGGAGCGTTCAGGCGGAAGACACCGTTCTCCAGAGTGCCGGTTACCTTGCCATCGGTAATGATCTGGGGTTCGTTGGCGGCGGGCTTTGCCTCCTCTGCGGGTTTTGCCACAGGTGCTTCGGCGGGTGCTTTGGCGGGCTTTTCTGCCTGCTTCTTCTCCTCGGCGGCAGGTTCTGCCTTCTTCTTGGGAGCATCCAGGTCGATATGGCCAACTACCTTCAGCGCCTGCTTCTTTGCCTTGGCCTCTTCTTCTGCCTTTGCCTTAGCCTCTTCTTCAGCCTTAGCCTTGGCCTTAGCTTCGGCCTTTTCCTTTTCCTTGCGCTCCTTCTCCTCCTTCTGCTGCTGGAGCATGTGGTTGGCAGCGTCCTTCAGTACACTGTCAGGTTTGAACTCCTTAAGGAGCAGGTCGTACTGCTCGTCTGAAATCTTGGCGTTGAGGTTTGCCTCCACCTCGCCGATTCCCTTCTTGTTCAGGAAGTCAACGGCGGTCTGCAAACCTACGTTGCACTCCTTTATGGCTTTGCTTAATCTTATACTCATTATGTGTATCCCTCCCGGGGTATTATCCTGTTAGTGTATGTGTGTTGTTATTACTTCTCGAATTCTGCGCTCAGTATGCGGATAATCTCGTCGACGGTTTCCTCCTCGAGGTCGGCCTTCTGTGCCAGTTCCTCGCGGTTGGTGCCCAGCACCTGGCGTGCAGTGGTGTAGCCCTGCTTCTTCAGGATGTCGATGATCCAGTCCTCGATGTCGTCGCTGAACTGATCCAGGCTGATGTCGTCTTCGTCAATCTCCTCGTCAATCTCGCGGTATACGTCGATGGTGTAGCCTGTGAGCATGCTGGCCAGCTTGATATTGGCACCGCCCTTACCGATGGCCAGAGAGATCTGGTCGCTGTCCAGGAGCACCTCTGCTCTCTTCTCCTCTTCGTTCATGTTCACGCTGTTCACTGTGGCAGGGCTGAGTGCACGGGTAATCATGAGCTGTGCGTTTGATGTCCAGGGCAGAACGTCGATGTTCTCGCCGTGCAGTTCGCGTACGATACCATGAACGCGGTTACCCTTCACACCCACACAGGCACCTACGGGGTCGATGCGCTCGTCAAAGCTTTCTACGGCAACCTTGGCGCGCTCGCCGGGGATGCGTGCCACCTTGCGGATGGCAATCAGACCGTCGTGAATCTCGGGTACCTCGGTTTCCATCATGCGCTGGAGGAACATGGGGTCGGTACGTGAGATGATAATCTTGGGGTTACCGTTGGCATTGTCCACCTTGCTGATAACGGCACGCAGTGTTTCGCCCTTGCGGAAGAAGTCGCCGGGCACCTGCTCTGTCTTGGGCAGGATCATTTCGTTGCCCTCGTCGTCGGTAACCAGTGTCTCGCGCTTCCAGCTCTGGTAAACCTCGCCATTCACAACCTCGCCCACACGGTCCTTGAACTTGTTGTACAGGGTGTCGTGCTCCAGTTCCAGAATGCGGCTTGCCAGGGTCTGGCGAAGTGTCAGGATGGCACGGCGTCCGAAGTCGGCAAACTCCACGCGCTGGCTCACTTCTTCGCCCTCCTCATAGTCATCGTCAATCTTGCGTGCCTCGCTCAGGCTGATTTCCATGTTGGGGTTCTCCACCTCACCGTCAGCCACTACCACGCGGGTGTGGTAGATCTCAAGGTCGCCCTTGTCGGGGTTCACGATTACGTCATAGTTCTCGTCGGTACCGTGAATCTTGGCGATGACGCTGCGGAAGCACTCTTCCAGCACACCCACCAGTGTGGCACGGTCAATGTTCTTTGTTTCCTTGAACTCTGAGAATGACTCAATCAAGTCCATGGAATTCAGTGTGTTGTTCTTCTTTGTTGTTGCCATTTATGTTGTTGTTTATTTCATCCAGTATTTAGTGTATGCTGCCTCTTCGTAGGTGAAGGTGTGTGGCACCTGCTCCATCTTGGGGCGCTTCTCTCCCTCGCGCTTTACCTTCTCCTCGCAGGTGATGGTAAAGGTCTCCTCCTCCACGGCGGTCAGTATGCCGCGGTACTTGTGTCCGTCCTTCAGTTGTGTCTCTACGGGTTTCTCCAGATGTATCTCCCACTGGCGGCGCACCTTGAAGGGGTAGCCCAGTCCGGCACTGCCCACTTCCAGTTCGTAGTCCTCGTCCTCGCGGTTGATTCTTGATTCGATGTGACGGCTCAGGTCGGCACAATCCTCAATCCACACGCCTTCGGCATGGTCTATAAGAACCTCGATGCGGTCGTCTGCACTGATGTTTACTTCTACCAGGAAATACTCTTTTCCTTCCAGCCATTCACTTACGGCTTGTTCTACGGCACTCTTACTGATCATCTTCTGAATAATGCTTAATGCAAGATTATTACTGCTTCTTTTAACGAAAAGTGAGGAACCTTCTTGGCCCCTCACTCTATCGTGGTTTATTCTGTGTGCAAAGATAAGGAAATTCCCCTATATATGCGCGCGATGATGTACTATAACTCCATTACAGATGAAATTTTTAACAAACTTTTACATTTACTTGGGTTCTTTCGTGCCTTTTATGCTGGTCTTGGGCAAAGAAGGCATCGTTCTTCCTTGTGTCAGGTGCCGCAGGGGTAGAATGGGCTTGTGTATGAACCCTTTTCCTTCTTGGGGCAGCACTCTATGTCGATGTCCTTCTTCCAAAGGCCGTGCAGGTTGCAGTATTCGTACACCGCAACAGGTCTTGCTCCGCAGGTGCATATCTCTGCTACGGGTTCGTCTTTCAGGTCAACGAGAATACCTCCGTTCTCTGTTTCTACGTATATGAAGGCTATATGATGCTCGGGCGACATGGGGTGAAGCACACTGCCCACCTCTATGCGGAGTCTGCCACCTTCCAGTTGGGTAACCACTGGAACGTGCTTCTCCTGACTGGCATCCACGGTGTTGGGGACCAGTTCTTCCATCTTTTGCCCGCAACAAACCACGGGGACATTGCTGTCAACAACCTTTACGATAACGTTGCCGCAATGGGCACACTTATAAAACTTGGTTGCCATAATCTTCTTTGTTTTTAGTTCTTGCTATTCTTGTTATGGATTCCTCTTTGAATCCGATGCAAATTTACGACGTTTCCTGTGTTGGGCAATCATTTCCGGGCAAGATAATTCGTGCCGTTCACAATAATTATACTATCGTTACATTTGTTTATCAAAAAGGTGCCTGTTTTAGCATTTCTTTAATGTTCGTAGTGTGCATATTCTCAATAAATCCTTACCTTTGCTCTGCACAACAGAAAGGTATATATACAAATGGCACGAATATTCAATAATCTCACCCAACTTGTGGGTGGCACTCCCCTACTCCACCTTGCCCGGCTCTCTGCTCATTATGGCATAGATGAGAATACCCGTGTGCTGGCAAAACTGGAATACTTTAACCCGGGCGGAAGCGTGAAGGACCGTGTGGCATTGAACATGATTCTGGATGTTGAGCGCCGTGGTGTACTTAAACCTGGAGGTACTATCATAGAACCTACCAGTGGCAACACCGGTGTTGGGCTTGCATGGATAAGTCGTGTGCGTGGATACCAGGCTATTATCGTCATGCCCGATACTATGAGCCAGGAACGCCAGCAATTGCTTCGTGCCGCCGGTGCGCAGGTTGTGCTTACCTCTGGTACAGAGGGCATGGCGGGTGCCATTGCCGAGGCAGAGCGCCTGCACGATAGCACTCCCAACTCCGTCATCCTTGGCCAGTTCTCAAATCCAGCCAACCCCGAAGCGCACTCGCTCACCACGGCACAGGAGATATGGGACGATACGGACGGACAGGTTGACTACCTCGTGGCAGGTGTGGGTACTGGTGGCACTCTGTGCGGAACTTCCCGCCAGTTGAAGACTCTCAACCCTCGCCTGCAATCCATTGCCGTAGAACCAGCAGAGTCTCCCCTGCTTAGTGGAGGCAAAGCCTCTCCGCATGGCATACAGGGCATAGGTGCTAACTTCGTACCTCGGAACTACGACCCCACTGTTGTTGATCACATCATACAGGTAAGCACGGAGCAAGCCATGTGTGTTGCTCGCGAACTCTCCCACTACGAAGGCCTCATCGTCGGTATATCCTCTGGTGCTGCCATCCATGCTGCCCTCCAACTGGCTCTCACCCCAGAAGCCCAAGGCAAGTGCATCGTTGCCGTATTGCCCGATACGGGAGAGCGTTATCTGAGTACAGGGGTGTACTGATGTTCCAAATGAGCCTACTAATATAGATACAAAAAGTGGTGGACGTACCCACCACTTTTCATATACTATATTACCATCCTTGGTCCCAGATGTTAATATCCCTCCTATGTTCCTCTCTTGCTGCTGGAATGGCAGGTTCGTCGGGAAGAACAGGAACTTCGTCTGAAGAGGTTGTCAGCAGTAGGTCTTCTTTCATCTCTGCAGACACACACTTGGGAGTGATATATATACTTTTCTTCTTACCCATCATTTCGTTTTCCATTAGAATATAACCTTCTTACCATTAACTATATATACTCCACCCTTTACTGGATTCAGTACGCTACGACCACTCAGGTCAAGGATGATGTTTTTAGTTTCGCTTCTCGTTTCCTCAATGTCTGTTTCCACATCCTCGCCGAGTACGCTGATTCTGATGCGAGACATGGCGGCTGGTTCTACCTTAACAGGCGAACCATCTCGTGCAGTAATGGTCATGTACAGACGGAAGGGATTCAGATATGAACCGCTGGCAATGGGTTGCCATGCACCAGCCATTGATATGGCCATGGCACCATCAGGCAATTCATTCTCGTATCTCTTATTGTAGATACCTGTTATGTCGTGCTTTGCAAAGACCGAAGAGCAGTCTATTGTGGTTTCAACAGATTGGAACAAGGTTGTATTCTCCAGAGTGATAGTCATGCTTCTTGCTTCATCGTTTCTTGCCTTGATCAGGTATGGATAGTTGGCATTCAATGTGCCAGACTTTATCTTGATTACCTCCATTCTCATGTCGTCTATTGTGCCGTCATCATTATGGTCGTATGAGTTGACATTATTGACATATGCCACTTCGTACTTATCAATTATCTCGGACACAGGAATCTCAAAGGGAACATACAGGGCGTTCCATTTGAGGTTGGGCAGGGTGCGGGTGTAGGTTAGAGTTCTAAATGTCTGTTCCGTATTGTTTTCAAACTCCTCGCCATCTGTCAAGGTTAAGTCCTGAAGGGGAGTAACCGTCCCGAAACGGCTCCAAGGCGCAGTTGCCTCATAACTATCAACAGAACCAGCAGGAACATGCAGGGTGGCATTTCCTATGGGGGAAGATTCAAATGCATTGCTCTCTGTAGAAGGTACATTCTCTGCATAGCAATAGACACTAAGGAGTTTGGAGCAATAAGCGAAAGCCAATTCCCCTATGCTCTTCACACTATTGGGGATAGTAACCGAGGTCAAACCAGAGCAAAGAGCGAAAGCAAATTCCCCTATGCTCGTTACACTATTGCCGATAGTAACCGAGGTCAAATCATCACATTCACCGAAAGCACCCTCCCCTATGCTCGTCACACTATTGGGGATAGTAACCGAGGTCAAACCTGAGCAATTAACGAAAGCATAATTCCCTATGCTCGTCACACTATAAGTAGCGCCCTCATGCTCCACTGACTCTGGAATGACAACATTACCAGAATAAGAACCACTGCTCTTCTTGATAACAGTTGCCTGCTTCGTCTCTCCATTAAGTCCATAATTTATCCCATCAATCTCGACCTCATCAGAAAAAGGTGGAAGGGCAACAATCTCGCCGAAACTGCTCCAAGGCTCTGTTGAGTTATAAAAATCAATGGAACCAGCAGGAACATGCAGGGTGGCATTTTCCCAGTCTATACCATCAAATACGTCGTTCCATGCTGAAGGCTCATACTCGGCATAGCAATATACATCAAGGAGCTTGGAGCAATTACGGAAAGCATAATCCCCTATGCTCGTCACACTATTGCCGATAGTAACCGAGGTCAAACCAGAGCAATCACAGAAAGTATAATCCCTTATGCTCTTCACACTATTGGGGATAGTAACCGAGGTCAAACCAGAGCAACCAGCGAAAGCATAATTCTCTATGCTCTTCACACTATTGGGGATAGTAACCGAGGTCAAACCAGAGCAATCCCGAAAAGCACTATTCCCTATGCTCGTCACACTATTGGGGATAGTAACCGAGGTCAAACCAGAGCAACCCCAGAAAGCATAATTCCCTATGCTCTCCACACTATTGGGGATAGTAACCGAGGTCAAACCAGAGCAACCAGAGAAAGCATACATCCCTATGCTCTCCACACTATTGGGGATAGTAACCGAGGTCAAACCAGAGCAATCATAGAAAGCCCCATCCACTATGCTCGTCACACTATTGCCGATAGTCACCGAGGTCAAACCAGAGCAACCCGAGAAAGCATAATCCCCTATGTTCGTCACACTATTGGGGATAGTAACCGAGGTCAAACCAGAGCAACCTGAGAAAGCAGAACTCCCTATGCTCGTCACACTATTGGGGATAGTAACCGAGGTCAAGCCAGAGCAACCTGAGAAAGCACTATTCCCTATGCTCGTCACACTATTGGGGATAGTCACCGAGGTCATACTGGAGCAACCATAGAAAGTCGCATACCCTATGCTCGTCACACTATTGCCGATAGTCACCGAGGTCAAACCAAAGCAATTCTGAAAAGCGCTATTCCCTATGCTCTTCACACTATTGGGGATGGTCACCGAGGTCAAAACTGAGCAACCACTGAAAGCAGCCTCCCCTATGTTCGTCACACAAATGGGGATAGTAACCGAGGTCAAACGAGAGCAATTATAGAAAGCCTCCTCCCCAATGCTCTTCACACTATTGCCGATAGTAACCGAGGTCAAACCAGAGCAATACCAGAAAGCATTATCCCCTATGCTAGTCACACTATTGGGGATAGTAACCGAGGTCAAACCAGAGCAACCAGAGAAAGCATTATCCACTATACTCGTCACACTATTGGGGATAGTAACCGAGGTCATACCGGAGCAACCAGAGAAAGCATTATCCACTATACTCGTCACACTATAAGTAGTACCACCATACTCAACAGACTCTGGAATAACGATTTCACCTGAATACTTGCCACTGCTCTTCGCTATAACAGTGGCCTGTTTTGTCTCAGCATTAAAGTCATAATTTACACCATCAACCTCTGTTGAAAGAGCAACAATATTGGCAAAACCGCTCCAAGGTTCTGTTTGTGTATAACTC
>JAZRII010000069.1:0-3668 GCA_045645225.1 Bacteroidaceae bacterium
CGCTGGTTATCATCCTGCGCAACACACCATTGGGGCCAACAAGATGCTGCTGTCCTATGTAGTCCTCCAAAGTGCGGGGACGCATTCTTTCTGCCAATGGTTGCATAGTGGTTACAAAGATAGCAAAATTAGGACATATTAGGGGCACACGGCACAAGAATTTGACCACTTGCAGGGAAAATGCAACATATACATGCCTATTTAGTGCGTGTTTTGCGCTATTTTTACTAAATTTGCCTTGATAAACCTTTATTCCAAACGTAGCAGACACACGCACGAATGACCTTATCCATACTGATACCTTCATACAACTGGGATTGCACCAGCCTCGTGTGCGACCTTCTGGAGCAGATTCCACAGGATGCAGAAATAATCGTGGGCAACGACAAGAGCACCTCGGAGGATGCCATAAGGGCATTCCAGCGAATAGCCGGCATGAAGCAGTGCCGTGTATTCGAGCCCAGCGAGAACCTGGGGCGCTCGCGCATCCGCAACAGGCTCTTCGAACTCTCCTCGGGCGAGTGGATTCTCTTCATAGATAGCGACACGCAGGTGGACAGCCCTCTCTTCATCAGCAACTATCTCAATGCCACAAAGGAGCATCCTGCCGACGTCTACTACGGCGGCATGAAGAACACCACGGAATGCCCCAAGGGGTGCGAACTCAGGTGGACCTACGAGACGGTGGCCGCCCAGCGCCTCACCGTGCCTTACCGCCAGGCACATCCCTTCGACTCGCTCACCACACAGAACTTCATGATAAGGCGTGATGCCTTCGTGCAGACGGGGTTCGACGAGAATATAAGGCAATACGGCTACGAGGACACGCTGCTCTTTGCCAACCTCGAGCGCCTGGGCAAGAGCGTCTGCCACCTGGAGAACCGACTCGTGCATCTGGACATAGACACCAACCGCTCCTTCCTTGCCAAGACACGCGAGGCGCTTCGTACCCTGCACTCCCTACCCCATGACATCCGCCCCAAGACGCGCATGACGGAGATGCACCGCCTGCTCTGCAAATACCGCCTGCACCGAATCTTTGCCCTCATGCACATCTTCCTGCTGCCTGTAACCCGCAGGATACTGTGCTCACGCTTCGTATCGCTCCAACTGTTCCAACTCTACAAACTGGGGTATTATTGCGGACTTTGAAAGGGGTGTGAGATGTGAAGACCCCTCAGTCCCCCTGGAGGGGAAGTTGAGCGGTGAGAGGTGAGCGGTGAACGGTGAACGGTGAGCGGTGAACGGTGAGCAGTGATAGGTGAAGAAATAACCTGCTAATATTTTGCCGTCCCGATAAATTGTCTTACCTTCGCACCCCGAAATGCACCCTCGCCCCAACGATGGGTGGTTCACGCCAAAGAGTGTAACACAATGACTTAGTATACATATGAAAGACTATCTACGCAATTCCATACGGGCATTGCTCCTTGTCCTGGCCGTACTCCTGTCTCTGCCGGTATTTTCAAAAGCGGTGGAGATTGAAGGTATAAACTACGAACTTGCATCAACATCGCACGAAGCAAAGGTGGTGGCAAAAAGACATGGGCAGTACGCACGAGAAATAGCTATCCCCGAAACCATAGAGCATAATGCCGTCACCTACCGCGTCACGGCCATCGGCAACGGCGCCTTCTCTGGGTGTACGGAACTCGTTTCGGTGGTCATACCCAATACGGTAACAAACATCGAAGGATGGGCTTTCTACTACTGCACCAGCCTCAGTTCTGTAGCCATCCCCAACAGTGTCAAATGCATAGAGGAGGAGACATTCAGAGGCTGCTCCGCATTAAGGACTATCGACATTCCCGACAGTGTGACAACAATAGGCAGAGGAGCTTTCATGAATTGCGAGGGACTTCATTCAGTAGTCATCCCCAACTGCGTCACCACCATCTCGCACAATGCCTTCTACGGCTGCACGGCATTAAGTTCGGTTGCCATAGGCTGTTCCGCCAAAGAAATCGGCACACAGGCCTTTGCACATTGTCCCAGGCTCAAGGATGTCTTCTGCCATGCCGCCAGCGCCCCCAAGGCAAATTCCCAGACTTTTGACAAGAACGCCAGCAGGAGCACCAGCCTCCATGTCCCTGGCGCATCCGTAGAAAACTACAAGGCAACAATGCCCTGGAGCACCTTCGTAAGCATTACACCCCTCCCCGCAGAAGACTCCGAGCAGCAGGAAATGTAGATGAGTTGCGGGATTGGCAGACCCGCTATTTTTCCAATGCCTCTCTCATCTTTGGCACGGAACACTTGATGAGCGATTCCTCGTTGTGCACATCATATTCCAACACTGCTTTCTGCAGTACAGGCATGGCCACATTGAGCAGTTCCTGTATGCTGGCACCCTTGTGCTTGTATTGGTTTGCCAAACTGATGACGAAGCGGGCATTTGCCCACAACAACAGGTTCATTGCCTCTTCATCGCCCTGCTGTGCCTTTTCCACCAAAGCCTGTTCCTTTTCGCGTGAGAGCAACCAGGCCCTGTCAAATATCTGCAGGTATTCATCAATATCGAATGGTTCTTTCTTCAGGTATTCAATAATGTTAAATGCATTCATGTCTTCTGTATTATGATGTATGTTTTCTTTGTTATCTAATTCACGTCGCGGTGTGACACTTTTAGTTATTACAAGTTTCCTTATTTTGCTGCTTGGCCTTTCCAGTTCACCGGCCCTATACTTCGAGAGCAGAGTTTTGTGAATCTCTTCCATTCGCTCAAGTTCGTCTTTGGGTCTATTTTCAGGCAGGGAGTCATTAACGAGTTCTTCCTCTGAGGACATCGGCTCTACCTGTTCAGCAGAGATAACTTCCCTGATGAACTTGGCCACACACTCGGGGGCATCGGGCGAGAAGGAGTTCTCGGCTGGCATGATGTTTGCTGGGCCGAAGTTGTTGACATAGTCAGCATAGGTGGACGAATCAACATCTGCACTGAAAAACAGGGTCTCAGCATTCCGTATGCCCTGGCGGTAGATCTCGTCCTCCATCTGCCGGTATTCCGTCTGCATCTGGCGTGTGAGGGTGAGATATTCTGGCTTACCAAAATTGGGCAGTTCAATGCGCGTCTTGAACTGTTTAGGGGGCAACATGTTGGCAATCATGGTGCTGGTGCTGAAATAGGGGGTTATGAGCACCTTCTTTATCTTGCCTATATCTCTGGCATGCATGGCATCTGAAAGAGCTCTGACATCTATGGGAGTGTCGATGCTATAGTTATGTTTAGCGCTTTTGAAGCAGGCTATGGTGGCTACCGTGCCGCATGCCACTATCAGGTCGGGCCTGAGATTATCAATCATGCACATATGTGCGACATGGTCCACTGCGTTGCGCGGCCCCTTGGGAAGGGGGTAGTACATGCAATGGTATTCTTCACCCAAAATTTTCACAAGGGATGTGAGAAGCAGGTCCTCGGTGCCCGTAAACAGGTCGCCCAGAAAGAGGATGTGCTTGCGCTCGTCTCTCGTATTGGATACGTAATCGGAAAGAGGTAATCTCATAAGTTGCCTTAAACGAATTGGCTTGTTATTGTTTGGTCAGTTTACGGTAGGTTTTCAGTTTCTCTTCATAGACTTCGTTGTTGCGTTCTGCCTCAAGCAGAATCTTATATACAGACAACACGAGGTTCTTACGGCTTCTGAAGAAATCAAGCAGAATGGATGTGT
>JAZRII010000070.1:0-4552 GCA_045645225.1 Bacteroidaceae bacterium
TTTAGGGGTTAATGTTTAGCGCATGCACAACAGGTCGCGAACCTGCTTCATGTCTGATGTTACTACAAGACCTGTGTGAACCAAGTTACGCTTCTGCTTCTTGGTCTTTTTGGTCAGAATGTGGCTGTGGAAAGCGTGCTTGCGCTTTACCTTGCCGGTTCCGGTGAGTGTGAAACGCTTCTTAGCACCGGAATTGGTCTTTACTTTTGGCATTTTGTTAAATAATTAAATTGTTATTAATAATCGTGGCCGCGCATCCAAAAGACACGGCGCACAGATTTTCTTTTTCATCAAGGTCTTCTGTACCTTATTTATATATATGGGGTGGGGAAGACCTCTTTTGTTGTCGTTTAGTCGTCGAAATCCTCGCCTTCCACCTTAGGACCGGTGTATTCCTTGCGGGCTTTCTGCTGAGGCTGCTTCTTTACGATTACCTCCTCGGGAGCTTTCTCGTTTTCAAGTTCCTCGGCTGTCTTCATGGGCTTTGCCACAACCTTCTTGGGTGCGATGAACATTGTCATGCGCTTGCCTTCCAGAGTGGGCATTGACTCCACTTTGCCGTATTCTTCCAGATCCTGGGCAAAACGCAGGAGAAGAACTTCGCCCTGTTCCTTAAACAGGATTGAACGACCCTTGAAGAACACGTATGCCTTCACCTTGTCGCCATCTGACAGGAAACCCTTGGCGTGCTTCAGTTTGAACTCATAGTCGTGATCGTCTGTCTGAGGTCCGAAACGGATTTCCTTGACTTCAATCTTGACCTGCTTGGCCTTCACTTCCTTGGCATGCTTCTTCTGCAAGTAGATGAACTTGGAGAACTCGATGAGTCGGCACACGGGAGGTTCGGCATTGGGGCTTATTTCCACGAGGTCAACACCCATGTCCTCTGCCATCTGGCGGGCACGGCCAATTGATAGTACCTGGCTTTCAATGTTGTCGCCAACGATGCGCACTTCGGGAACTCTGATCTGTCCGTTTACGCGGTAGGTTACTTTGAGCTTGTTGTCCTTCTTCATTAACTATGTGTTTCGGGGTGCAAAGTTAGTAATTTTCTGTCATATTACGTACTTCTTCGTTGATTTTCTTTGCAAAATCCTCGAATTTCATACATCCTTGTTCGCCACCGCCTTGTCTGCGGAAACTTACGGTGCCTTCTGCCTGCTCCTTTTCGCCTACGACAAGCAGGTAGGGAGTGTGTTTCAGCTCGTTATCGCGAATCTTGCGGCCGATCTTCTCCGAGCGGTCGTCGATGTAGCAGCGTACGTCCTGTGTGTCGAAATAGTCGCGCAGCTTCTCGGCATACTCCTGGTACTTCTCGCTGACGGGCAGGATGGCCACCTGGTCGGGTACGAGCCAGAGGGGGAAGCGACCTGCGGTGTGCTCGATGAGCACGGCGGTAAAGCGCTCCATAGAACCGAAGGGAGCACGGTGAATCATTACGGGGCGGTGCTTCTTGCCGTCCTCGCCGGTGTACTCCAGGTTGAAACGCTCGGGCAGGTTGTAGTCAACCTGGATGGTGCCCAGCTGCCAGCGTCTGCCCAGTGCATCCTTCACCATGAAGTCCAGCTTGGGACCATAGAAGGCAGCCTCGCCCAGTTCGGTGGTGGTCTTCATGCCCTTCTCGGCACAAGCCTCGATGATGGCGCTCTCTGCGGCATTCCATACCTCGTCCGAACCGATGTACTTCTCGGTGTTTGAGGGGTCGCGCAAAGAAATCTGTGCCTCGAAGTTGTCAAAGTCGAGAGCCTTGAAGATAATCTGTATAATCTCCATCACACGGATGAACTCCTGCTTCACCTGGTCGGGACGGCAGAAGATGTGCGCATCGTCCTGAGTAAATGAACGCACACGTGTGAGGCCGTGCAGCTCGCCGCTCTGCTCGTAACGGTATACGGTACCGAACTCTGCACAACGGAAAGGCAACTCCTTGTATGAACGGGGTTTGCAAGCGAAAATCTGGCAATGGTGGGGGCAGTTCATGGGCTTCAGCAGGTACTCCTCGCCCTCCTCGGGTGTCTGGATGGGCTGGAAACTGTCCTTGCCATAGTGATCCCAGTGACCAGAAGTTACATACAGGCCCTTGCCGCCGATGTGGGGGCACATAACCTGCTCATAGCCATAGCGGCGCTGAATCTTCTTCAGGAAGTCCTCCAGGCGCAGACGCAGGGCAGTACCCTTGGGCAGCCAGATGGGCAGGCCCTTGCCCACGAGGTCGGAGAACATGAACAGTTCCATCTCCTTGCCTATGCGGCGGTGGTCACGCTTCTTGGCCTCCTCCAGCAGCTGCAGGTGCTCGGTGAGCATCTTCTGCTTGGGGAATGAGATGGCATAGATACGTGTCATCTGGGGGCGCTTCTCGTCGCCACGCCAGTATGCAGAACTGGTGCTCAGCACCTTGAATGCCTTGATGGGCGCGGTGGAGAGCAGGTGAGGACCACGGCACAGGTCGGTAAACGCACCCTGTGTGTAGGTGGTGATATGGCCATCCTCCAGGTCTTCAATCAACTCGTTCTTGTATGTCTGGCCACGGTCGCCGAAGAACTTCAGGGCATCTGCCTTGCTTATGTCCTCGCGAACCAGCTGCTCCTTGCGCTGGGCCAGTTCCATAAACTTCTTCTCAATGTCGGCAAACACGGCCTCGCGGATAACCACGCCCTCGGCGGGCATAATGTCGTAGTAGAAACCGTTTTCAATTGCAGGACCTATGCCGAACTGAGTGCCGGGGTAGAGTTCCTGCAATGCCTCTGCCATCAGGTGGGCGCTGGTGTGCCAGAAGGCATGCTTGCCCTCCTTGTCGTCCCACTTGAAGAGCTGTATGCTTGCATCCTCGTTGATGGGGCGGTTCAGTTCCACGGTTTCTCCGTTCACACCGCATGCAAGCACATCCTGAGCCAGACGGCTGCTGATGCTTTCTGCAATCTGAAGACCGGTGACTCCTGCTTCGTACTGGCGCACAGAGCCATCGGGAAAAGTGATATTTATCATTTCGTAGTGTTGTGTTATTAGATATTCGGCTACAAAGATACAATTTTTTTCTTATAACATGCCTCGAGCGTAAAGATATGTTAATCAAAATCTAAATTATGATAAAAATGGGGCCTTAGTGTGCATTGTAAGGTTGTCTTTTCTTGATAAATCAAATAATAAGGTGTAAATTTGCATAGCAACGGGCATTGGAAGCCCGTGTGTGTGTTTCAAGAATTAAAGAAAAAGTACAATGGATAAACTTATAATATGTACACGAAGGGATGATTCCATCCCCCAGGTATCGGAGGAGGAACTGATTGTCGTGAGCGAAAAGGAAATAGGCAAGTGCCGTGGTTGTCTTGCTTGCCGCCGAGTGAAGAAGTGCATTACCTACGAGGACGATGCACAGCGCTGCATCCCCATCGTCACCTCAGCATCGCATCTGGACATCTATCTTCAACCGGAAGGCAATATCCAGCGCCTTCTGGATCGTGTTCTCTATGCACTGGATGGTACGGGCAAGACTTTCACTCTGCACATCGAGGACGCTAAGGAAGTGGAATATCTGCGTCGTCTGCTTCTGTGGTGCAAGTATACTGAGGTTCAGTAGTTTTTTAGCGCCTCGTAATGGATGCGTGCACGGCGCGACTTGAACAGTTTCCTGTCGTTGAAAATAGCATCCGTTGCCCAGTAGGCCAACTCTGCAGACACTATGCCTATGGCTGCTCCCACGAGCACGTCGCTGGCATAGTGTTTGTTGTTTAGTATGCGCAATACACCCGTAGCCGTAGCAACGGAATAGCCGGCAATGGGAATCCACACGCTCTTGTGTCCGTACTCATGAGCCAGTAGGGTAGCGCCCATGAAAGCTGTGGCGGTATGTCCGGACGGGAAACTTCCCCTCTCCCCATTGGGGCGTGTCCTGTCCACGGTGTACTTCATTCCATACACCATCGCTCCCATCATTACTGTTGCCATGGCATCTGTTGCTAGCACCTGCCATCGGCTGCTGCTTCGTCCCTTCACTCCGCTTAGGCTCATGGTCAGTTGTGTGGCCAAGGGCACGAATCTGAGGTAGTCGTCGGCACTTGTCTCAAAGTTGGGCATGCCTTCGCTTACTCTTCTGCTAATGGCATGGTCGGCAGGCATCATGGCAAAGCCTACGGCCGCTACAGGTACTGCCAGGCTGAGGGAGTGGTGCAGACGGTTCATGTTGAACTGCCTATTGCTTATTTTCATGTCTACGGGCAGAGTCATCTGGGTGCGGCTGCCCCACATTATGCTCACAGAGTCCGATTGTGCTTTTGCATTGCCCATGCACAACAGACAGCAAAGTGTAACTATCAGTGCTTTCATGCATGCAAAGTTATGGTTTTTGCAGTAAAAACGGTTATTTTGCAAGAATTTTTAAACTTTTTTACCGAAATGCTTGCACGTTTCGGGAAAAAGCCATACCTTTGCATCGCTTTTGAAAGGAAAGCCGCCCACAACGGACGTCTGGAGAGATGGTAGAGTGGTCGATTACAGCAGTCTTGAAAACTGCCGCACTGAGAGGTGCCGGGGGTTCGAATCCCTCTCTCTCCGC
>JAZRII010000071.1:0-11983 GCA_045645225.1 Bacteroidaceae bacterium
GCCACGATACATCGTGTCTACGAGTATTGTCCTGCTCCGGGGCAGTTCCTGAACACTATGCCCGAATACGAAGAGGGCGATACCAGGGAAACCATCTGCAAGAAGGCAGAGGAACTGTTGCGCGAGGGCGGAACGGTGTCACTGGGTGCTTTTGGCGGTTATGTGGTGTTCGGTTTCGACCACATGGTGGAGAACCGTGCGGGGCTCTATGACCTGCAGATATTGGGCAACTCCTACCTTGCCGATGGCGGGGATGCAAGGCAGGGCGGTTCGAGCGAACCGGCACTGGTGTTTGTGAGCCATGACGACAATGGCAACGGTGTGCCCGACGACAAGTGGTATGAACTGGCTGGAAGCGAGTATGGCAAGACGGGCACATGGAGAGACTATACGGTAACATACCACATGACTCCGCAGGGGCATACGCCAACTCCCGTTCCCAACTCTCCCGTGACGGACGATACCTACATTCGCTGGACGGACAGCGAGGGTGGAGAGGGCTATCTGGCAATGAATGCCTACCATCGTCAGAACTACTGGCCCCAGTGGCAGAAGGGGGAGCAGACCTTGAACTTCACTGGTGTGCGCCTTGCACCGAATACCGTGGACAAGAACGGCGACGGTTCTTATTTCGTGCAGAATACCTATGCCTGGGGATATGCCGACAACCAGCCAAACGATAGCATCTCGAGCAAACTGGACCTTGCGTGGGCTGTGGACGAGGATGGCAATCCTGCCAACCTGCCGGGCGCACACTTCGTCAAGGTGCAGACGGCCGTGCTGCAGAGCAACGGTTGGATAGGGGAGAGCAGTACAGAGGTGACTGGTGCCGTGGACCTGCACCTTGCCGGTGGCGCCGCTCCTTCCGTGGGTGAGGACGTGAGGGTGCTGACGTTCGAGGACGAGGACTACAAGGGGGGAGAATCCGATTACTGGTCTTCTCTGGTAGACGACCGGCAGTATGGCGGCAAACTGCTCTACGGCGAGAGTGGTACGGGTGTGTACGACGAGGCGGAGGCATACCGCTGGTACGACGAGGGGAACACCTTCCTTTCGTCCATGCTGAACAACAGTTGGGGCTCGTGGGCATACTGGAATGGCGGCATTGCCGTGTCGGATTATGTTGACTCCAACATCGACAACGTGCCATATACCGACCAGCTTGCCGTCTTCCGCAAGGGAGCGGAGGGCGGACGTGGTGAGGGCGGACATGCCGCTTCGGAGCGTTTTGCCGTGATAAACGGTGTGGACAATACCTTTGCCAGCGGTGGAACGGACACTCGTGCCGTGCTAACCTTTGGCGACGGACAGGCAAGGACCATAGATCATGCCTATGTGGCACTGACAACGTATTTCCTCAGCAATATAGTAAATGGCAGTTCCTTCTGCACGGCTGCTACCGAGGAGACGTTTGTGGACCTTCTGGCAGAGGGTTTTGACGCAAAGGGACAGAAGACGGGCACTGCCACATTGCGTCTGGTGGACGGTTTGCGTCATGTGCAGGGGTGGACATGGTTCGACCTTTCCGTGCTGGGCAAGGTAAGTTCGGTGAAGTTCAACTTCTCCGTTTCCGATGACCAGAAGGGCGCCTATGGTGTCAATACTCCCACCTATGTTGCCATCGACGACATTGCCGTGCGCATGGATGAAGTAGGTACCGGCATAGACGACATCCCAGGTGCGTCCGTGGGTACAGATAGCGAAAGGATGTACGACCTCACCGGCCGCCTCCTCCGCTCCGCCCGCAAGGGACAGATAGTCATCATCGGCGGTAGGAAAGTGGTGTATTAGAGAACACTCATCCCAGATACTTAGAGGAATATTATAAAGGGCATACCAGTTGCAGAATGACATGCGGCTGGGATGCCTTTTTTCGTTTCATACATAAAAGGGGGCATTTCATACAACGTGCTTCGGAATACTTTTTCATGTGGTTAAAGCGGCATATCTTTGCATCGTAAAACAAACGAAGGAGCAAAAAGATTAAGTTTAACCCTATAAAAAGTTTAAGTTATGAAGAAGTTATTTTGTGCCATCCTCACCTGTGTATGTCTCAATGCAAGTGCCGCAACCGATTTTGATAAGTGGTTCGGAATCTTGAAGCAAGACCCCGTAGGCACCACCTATGGCGTTACCTCCAAGAAGGACGGCAGTTTCGTGGTGAAGACTCCCATCAAGACCTTTGAAGTGAAGAAGACCGCCAAGAACACCTACGAGGTGCTGGGCATGACCGTTGGCGTGAAGCAGCACAATTCCTACACCTACACCTTTACCACCCCCCTGGGCACATGGAAGGTGAACACCCGCAAGGCCACGGTGACTAAGACGGAGAAGTAAACTCTCCAAGAGATAGAGAGCCATATCTGTAAATGTTTAGTTAATTGCTATCCGCCACACTTGGACAAGTCATTCCATGTGTGGCGGTGTTGTGTTGGTTGTTTCAGTGCACGAAATGGAAAATTTAGGAGGGGTGTAACTTTATTAGTACGCCAATTTCTTATGTCCAACTATAACAATCTGTCCTTTACTGGCAGACTTTAGTTTATGTCCAGAAAGGTTGTACATGTGGTTACGGTGAGTTCCGGTTACTATGGGCGCAGGTTGGATGTGTTTGCTGGTTGTTTCGTGAGTAGAAACTATGAAATGTGCTACGTCATCAGAAAATTTTATTTGGATGCTGGCGCTTGTGAGCCAGTCGATCCAGTGGAGCTCTATGTTCAGGGTGTCGTTGCCTTGCCATCCGTAGGAGCCTGCCACGTGCCATGTGGCGGGAAGGTTGCTGAAGTTGCCTTGGAAGGGAGGGTTGTAGTAGGGCAGGGCATTGAACTTGGATTCTATCCACTTGCCGTGACCAAGGGTGATGATGTACTTGCATCCATCGCTGTCGAGTATGTCCAATAGCAGAGTGTCGTTGGTTTGAGAAATGCCCATGCTTTTCCATCGCAAGGGATTGTCGTCAAGTACGAGAGGAATAGCGATATTCACTTCTGTGCCATGCGAGGGAATGGAGTCGGAACAGTATGCCTGGCCTTGGGCAAGGGGCAGGGTGTAGTCCTCGAAGGAAACGGAGTAGTCGTGTGGTGCCAATGCCTCTGCCTGGCTATTGTCCACGAGCATGGTCTTTATCCATCCTGGTATGGGTGCGCTTTTGCTGGTGCATTGGGTGATGCTTACTACCATGTCGCTTTCCGGAATAATGAAGATGAACTGACCGTTGGCACCGTTTGCCTCCGCCCAACCGGGGTATTGGGTTTGCCAGATGTGGTAACTGTAGCGCCCGTTTACGCTTTGCGGTTTCATCATCTCCTCTACCCACGAGGAGGCGAGCAACTGCTTGCCATGCCATTGGCCCTTGTTGAGCAGGAACTGACCGAAGGCTGCCATTGCCTCGGGACGGATGTAAAGTCCCCATCCTCCACAGGTAATGCCTTCGGGACTCTCTTCCCACAAGGCATCGGTAATGCCAAGGGGATGGAACAACCTTTCCTGAAGGAAGTCCATCAGCGTCTGCCCCGTTGCCTTCTGCACTATGGCGGAAAGTATGTAGGACATGATGCTGTCGTATGCCCAGCGGGTGCCAGGCACGGCGGTAGGTTTCTTGGAAAGGTAGGCACGGAGCCACTCGGTTTCGTGTATCCTCATCTTTGTGTCCACGGGTATGCCGCTTTGCATGGTGAGCAGGTCGCGCACGGTGATGGCACGCACGTTTCTGTTGGCAGAGGACGGTAGGCTGATATACTTGCCGATGGTATCACCGAGGGCGATGAGGCTGTCCTGTATGCACATGCCCACGGCAACGGAAGTGAAGGTCTTGGAGACGGAATACATGGTGTGGCGGTAATCCTTCTGCCAAGGCTGGGGGTACATCTCGGCAACAACATGTCCATGTCTCATGACAATGCACGAATGTATCTCGGTGCGAGGGTCTTGCATCAGCGTGTCCATGAACTCTTGTATGTGCGCGGAGGATATTCCCTGTGCTTCGGGAGTGGAACGAGGCAGAAGGTCTTGCGCATGCGAGGCATTGAAAAAAGCACTGCCCACGAGCAGTGCTATGATAAGGTTTATGATGTGATGTGAGGTATGCATAGAGTTTGAGTTTAGAGGTTTAGAATGGCTCTTACTCGTATGTAGGGACGCAGCGTGCTGCGTCCGCTTATGGATAGGGTTGATGTTTTCGGACGCTGCACGCAGCGTCCCTACTTGCACCGTTTCCCGTTTTTACCTTTCAATCTCCATTGGTTCTGATTCATTGCCGAAGTCGTCTAATTGTGTGATGGCAAGGTGCTTGTTGAAGAGGCGTGCCATGAGTGTGTTGTACTGAGGCTTGCCCCAGAAGATGCGCACGATATTCTCGGGGTTGTTGGTATCCACGGGATAGGTGTCCGAAGCGTAGAGCACATAGCGTGGTGTGCGTTTGGCAGAGGTCTTGTACTCCTTGGTGTTCTTCAGAGGAGGCAGGAGGGCAGGGGAGGTATAGTAGTGGTTGCGCACCCATGTTTCCAAGCCCTTCACATTGTCCAAAAGGAACTGTGCACGGAAATATGCCGCACCGCCCATGTTCATCTGGCGGATGAACTGAAGTTCGCGAGTTACCTCGTGCAAGTGCCAGTCCTTCTCCCTGGGGTCAAGGAAGTAGATGCCCAAACCAGGTGCCACCACCTTGCCGTGGCTCTGCTCCTGCCAGTCGGCGGCGAAGGGGAAGAAGTTGTCGCCCTTGAAGTACATCATGGGTGAAATCATGTCCATGATGCCCTCCTTCATCCACAGGACGGCATCCTGGAATACGGCATTGTAGGCATTCCAACCCTTGGCGGAATAGCGTGAGACATCACGGTACTTGCCCACGGGACTTGAGGAAACGCGAACCCAGGGCTTCTCCTCCTTGATGGCATTGTAGAGCTGGCGCACGATGCGTGTGATGTTGTCGCGTCGCCAGTCCTGCTTGGTCTTCTCTGTCTTCTCGGGATAGCGGATATAGTCGAAGTGGATTCCGTCGATGTCGTATCGATTTACTATCTCGCGGCAGAGGCGCTCGAGATAGTCGGCTGTGCCCTGCATGGAGGGGTCCATGTAGTAGGAACCGTTCTTCTTGTAGAGCAGTTTGGGGTGGGTGTAGTATAGCGACTTCTTGCCCAAAGCCTTGGCATCGGGAATCTTGAAGGCGGGAATCGTTACCAGCCATGCATGGCACTCCATGCCACGCTTGTGACACTCGTCGATGGCAAAGGCCAGAGGGTCGTAGCCAGGGTGCTTGTCGTACTTGCCGGTCAGTGCACCATCCCAGGGTTCAATGGCAGAGGGATAGATAACGGCACCACGGGTGCGCGTCTGAAGGTACACGGTATTGATGCCATCCTCCTGCAAGCGGTCCAGGATGTTGCAAAGTTCTTCCTGCTGCTTTTTGCGGCTTTCCTCGGACACCGCCCTTGTCTTGGGCCAGTCAAGTCCCATTATGGTGGTAAGCCATACGGCACGCACCTCGTGTTTGGGCATGGCGCCAGCGGCCATACACCAAATAATCATAAACAATGTGAAAATATATTTCATGTGCGCAAAGGTATGAAAAAAAGTTGTATTTTTGTAAATAGAAATACACAAAAGTCCCAAGAACCGGCTTCGATGTCAATATTCAAGACAAACTAATAAATACATATTATATTATGAAGAAAATCATTCTCATGGCATTTATGGCACTCGCAACATTGGGTGCGCATGCACAATTTGAAAAGGGAACACATCATGTCAACGCCTCATTGTCTGGATTCGGCATAGGTTTTGAAAAGGGAGAATTCTCCTTTGGCCTTAGTGGCGAATATGGCTATTTCATAAAGGATAATTGGATGGTTGGCGGCCTTTTGGGATATACCCATTCGGGTGGCTATAATAGTCTCCAGATCAAGCCCCAGTTCCGCTATTCGTTTGATTCAAACGGATTGAACCTTGGCGCAGGCTTGCAGTTTGAACATGCTGGAACAGGCCGCAATTATATCCAGCTGTGCCCTCAGGTGGGCTATACCTTCTTCCTGGGTAAGAGCATTTCATTGGAACCGGCCCTGTATGCCGATTTCGCACTGAATGACTTCAAGAACGGTACAAGTGCTGGTTTGAAGATCGGTATCGGTCTTTACAAGTAAGTTTCCTTGCCATAAGAAAAAAGAAGTCCCCTCTCAATTCCGTTACTGAGAGGGGACTTCTTTCTCTATGAAGTACATGCGGGGGATTAGATCCAAATAGGATTTGAGTTAAATCAGGTTCATTCCCATTTCCTTGCACTTCTGTCGCATGTCGTCGGGCCAGATGCTGGATTGTGTCTCACCCACGTGGCCCTTTTGCAGAAGTATCATGCACAGGCGGCTCTGGCCTATACCTCCACCGATGCTGAGGGGGAGTGTGCCTTCGAGCAGACGACGGTGGAAGTAGAGTTCCTTGCGGTCGGTCTTGCCCTGGAGTTCCAATTGGTGCATGAGTGCGTCCTTGTCCACACGGATGCCCATGGATGACAATTCTATGCTTCTTCCCAAGATGGGGTACCAGATGAGCAGGTCGCCGTTCAAGCCCATGAAGCCGTCGCCGTTGGGGGTGCTCCAGTCGTCATAGTCGGGAGCACGGTTGTCGTGAGGCTCGCCGTTGGATAGTTTGCCTCCGATGCCAATGATAAAAACCGCACCATACTTCTGGCAGATGAGGTCTTCGCGCTCCTTGGCGGTTTTGTCGGGGTACATCTGCAGGAGTTCCTCGCTATGTATGAAGTGAATCTCCTCGGGCAGATAGGGACGCAACTGGGGGTAGGTCTCGCAGATATAGAACTCGGCACGCAGGATGGTGTTATAGATGCGGCGCACGATGTCCTTCAGGAAATCGATGTTGCGCTGTTCTGCCGTCATGGTGCGTTCCCAGTCCCACTGGTCAACGTATAGTGAGTGCAGATTGTCCAGTTCTTCATCAGCACGTATGGCATTCATGTCGGTGATGATGCCGTAGCCGGGTTCCACCTGATATTCAGCCAAGGTTACGCGCTTCCACTTTGCCAGAGAGTGAACCACTTCTGCCATGGATTCGTTCATATCCTTGATGGGGAAGGAAACGGGACGCTCTATGCCGTTGAGGTCGTCGTTCAAGCCAAGACCACGGAGTACGAACAAGGGTGCGGTAACACGGCGCAGACGCAACTCAGTTGAAAAGCTGCGTAGGAAGAAGTCTTTTATCTGCTTGATGGCTAATTCGGTCTGCTTCAGGTCGAGGGCTGCCTTGTACTCCTTAGGTATTATTAGACTGCTCATGTATTAAGGTAGCTTCTATAAATTAGTGTATCTTTTGTATGGTAGAATTCCGATTGCTTCGATTCTATAATGTCTCTTACTTGCATCTTTTCCATTTTTTCACTTACTCACATAGACCACTATGCAAGTTCGCTCAAATAAAAAATCTGCTGCCTAATAGACATCATATAACTCAAAGCTAATTTAAAGAATCTACCTTAAGTGTCAATTTGACGGCAAAGTTACGAAAATAAATTAACAGTGCACAATAATTCTTGGAAAATAATTACATGAGAGATGTTGCTGGTACAAAACGGGAAACAATATGTTAGATGTTAAAAAGAAGGCGATGTTTGTTAATGTCAGCATGTTGTCTGTTAATAGAATAGAAGAAATGGCATTTTCTACTATTATATTGGTATGTACTTCGTATCTTTTTTGTACCTTTGACCTCAAGTTTAAGGTGCTCGTGTTCGGATTTTATCATTTAGGGTAAATCGCTTGCTTAGTTGTGCCTTTGTAGAATAGAATGAATTAATAAATAGATTATGAAGACAATGAAGTACATGGTATTAGCTGTTGCTGCCACAATGGTATTGGGCAGTTGTGTAAGTAAAAAGGAGCTTGTTGCTGCTCAGCAGCAGTTGCAGGAATGTCAGGATAAGGGTAAGTCTCTCGGTCAGAAGTACTATGAGGCACAGCTTCAGTTGACAGAGTATAAGACAAAGAACGAGAACCTTCAGGCACAGATTGAGGACAAGAATGCTCAGTTGAAGGAGAAGAACGAGGCAATGCAGATTATGCAGAAGACTCTTGACCAGAGCATCTATCAGGGCGGTGCAAATATCAGCAAGCTGGTGGACGAGATTAACTCAAGCAACAAGTATATCCAGCAGTTGGTGGAGGCAAAGAGCAAGAGCGACTCATTGAACGTAGCACTGACCAACAACTTGACTCGCAGCCTCTCCCGTGAGGAGCTGAAGGACGTGGACATCCAGGTGCTGAAGGGTGTTGTGTACATCTCACTGAACGACAACATGCTCTACAAGAGTGGTTCGTACGAAATCAGTCCCAAGGCAGGCGAGACTCTGAGCAAGATTGCAAAGATTATCACCGACTATGACGACTATGAGGTGCTGGTAGAGGGTAACACAGACAATGTGCCCATCAGCCGCACTAACATCCGTAACAACTGGGACCTCTCTGCCCTGCGTGCAAGTAGCGTAGTACAAGAGTTACAGACCAAGTATGGAGTAAATCCCAGTCGCCTGTCCGCCGCAGGTCGTGGTGAGTATAACACTGTTGCTGACAATGACACCCCCGAGGGTCGTGCCAAGAACCGTCGCACACAGATTATAATCACTCCCAAGCTTGACCAGTTCCTGGAGTTGATAGACAAGGCTCCTGCTACAGAAGAAGAAGTAGCGCCTGCCCAAAGTGCAGAATAGGCATGCATCTAAAACGGAATCAATAAAGTAGTAATCGGATACTATGAAGAAGCAACTCATATCCTTGCTGATA
This sequence comes from Bacteroidaceae bacterium, assembly GCA_045645225.1. Lineage (GTDB taxonomy): Bacteria > Bacteroidota > Bacteroidia > Bacteroidales > Bacteroidaceae > Physcousia. The sequence goes on from JAZRII010000071.1 coordinate 8,784, forward strand.
CTATCTTTCGTCTTGTGCGCTTGCAATAAGAAAGTTCAAGAGACGAAAGAAGTTTCTGATACAATTACAGAGACACGTACTGAAGTACAGGATATAGTACACAGATTGCCGGTAATGCATGTAGAGGATACCGTAACTTCTGGCAGCAATGTCTATGTCATAATGGTAAATCGTGAGTCATGTGACTCGTTAGGTATAGTTACTGACGAGTTAGGTTATCGGTATTATGACAATCTGTTAAAGATTTACATTAAGAAGAACGGCTCGATCCTATTCAATAAAACTTTTAAAAAATCGGATTTTATACATTTCTTGGATTCTGAGTTTGCCCAGCATAGTATTCTTGATGGATGTAGATTTATTCAAGTGCACGAAGGCATGGTGACTTTCTCCTTGGCCGTTAGTTATCCGGATAGTGACATGTCTTGTCCATTCAAATTGAATATAGGTCCAGATGGAAGCTACATGATTGTGAAGAATGACGATATGGAGGAGGAGTATAATATAGATAGTTCTAACGACTGAGGATGATGCAATAAAATATTGTGGCGCATGCAAGGAAGGTGTTTCCAGCATGCGCCACTTTGTTTTTATAGTTCCTTTATCGTCCGTTGCAATGTGTCAAGGAAGTGTGCGGCATGTGCACCGTCCATCTGCGTGTGGTGGAACTGGAACGAAAGGGTAAGGGTGGTTTTCAACCACGAGCGTTTGTACTTGCCCCAAATGATGAAGGGATTGTTGAAGATGCCACTATACATGCCAACGGCGCCGTCTATCTCGTAATGTGCAAGAGCAGAGGTGCCTATGACCATGCTTTCTTTCGAGAGATCGTGGTCAATGCAGCTTCCTGCTACCTGTCTTGTAAGATGCAGATAGTCATTGTTGAACTTTTGCAAATCCTTGTTGAAGGGTATGTCGCATGAACTTACCTCCCCGGCGCTGTTGGCAACGATGGTGTTTACGGCAATCGTGTCGTATTGCATCAGTTTGCCGTCCACGGGGAGAAGGTAGAACTCCTTGATTGCGCTTGCCGCTCGCCCTATGCAATAGCACATAAGCATATTGAACTTCATCTCCTTCCTACGGCTGATTTTCAAGAGATGCGAAACATCAAGTGTCTTGAAGAATGTTACCATAGGCATGGGAGCTTTCATCCACATGTCAAAGGCGTATGCACGGGTCGTTTCTTTGGGATTTACCTCTTTCATGATTGTCTGCATTTATTATTTCGAGAGTTTCTCTCGTGTCGTCGTTATGTAAAGCAATGCTTCCATGAACCTCACCGAGCCTTATCTGATAAGTTCCGGCAAGGCTTTCAGCAGGGCGGCATGGTCGGGGAAGACAATGTCTGCTCCGGCATTGTACAGCACCTCATCGGCCAAAGGACCGGTGTTTACGGCAATGGTATAGATGCCTGCTTCCTTGGCAGATTGCACGCCTAAGGGGGCGTTTTCCACCACCATGGCTTGCCCTGCGGTGATGCCGGCCTTTTCCAATCCCATCAGATAGGGTTCGGGATGAGGCTTGCCGTGCTTCACATCAAAGGCTGTAACCATAAGGTCGGCGCTGAATATGCCGGGGAAGTTCTTTTCAAGGCGTTCCAGGAGGCTCTTCTGTCCGCTACCTGTTACGATAACGCGCTGAAGCCCCATCTGCTTTACGGCATTCAGTACCTCCCATGCGCCAATCACAGGTTCTACATGTGGCAAGGTGTTGAAGATCTCGCTCTTTACCTTATATATATATTCCTTTTCCTCGTCGGTGGCGTTGCGCCCCCATTGCACCTGAGCAAAGAGGTCGATGGTACCTCCGCCGGTGCGTCCCTCGTTCATGTACACATCCTCGTGTGTCATCGAAAGGTTGTTCTCCTTCATAGCACGCACCCACGCCTCGGCATGGTTCTTCATGCTATCGAAGAGAACACCGTCCATATCGAAGAGGATGGCACGAATGTCTTTCTTTGTCATACGTTTAATCATCAAATAAAGGCACAGGTGTCTGTGCCTTTATTGTTGGTGGGTATATTGCCAGTTTCCTTGCTCCCCGGCATTTGCCGTGGTAGAGGAAGGGCTTTATAATCATGTATTACAGACGAGCCTTGATAGCCTCTGTCTCTGCCTCGTAGCCGGGTTTGCCAAGGAGAGCGAACATGTTCTTCTTGTAAGCCTCCACACCGGGCTGGTCGAAGGGGTTAACCTCGAGGAGATAACCGGAGATTGCGCATGCAAATTCAAAGAAATAAATGAGGTAACCGAGGGCACTTGCGGTTCTATCCTCAACCTCAACAAGGATGTTGGGAACGTTACCGTCATTGTGTGCAAGGAGTGTTGCTGTCATAGCGGTCTTGTTAACAAAATCAAGCTCGCGACCTGCGATGAAGTTAAGACCGTCAACGTTTGCAGCGTCCTCAGGGATAATGAAGCTAGCGCCGGGATTCTTTACGGAAATAACGGTCTCGAAAAGATTACGCTGACCCTCCTGAACGTACTGACCGAGAGAATGAAGGTCGGTGGAGAAGATAACGGATGCGGGGAAAATACCCTTGCCTTCCTTACCCTCGCTCTCACCGAAGAGCTGCTTCCACCACTCGTTGAGCATAAGGAGATAGGGCTCGTAGCCAACGAGAATCTCGGTTGTCTTGCCCTTGTTAAGAAGTGCGTTACGGATCATAGCATATCTCATAGCAATGTTGCTACTTGTATCACAGCTTCTGAAATCTACCATAGCCTGTGCAGCACCCGACATAAGTGCGTCAATATCAACACCTGCACATGCAATGGGAAGAAGACCAACTGCAGTAAGCACAGAATATCTACCGCCAACGTCATCAGGCACAACGAAGGTCTCGAAGCCTGCCTCGTCGGAGAAATGCTTAAGTGTTCCGCGAGCCTTGTCGGTTGTAACGAAGATTCTCTCTCTCGCACCCTCAACACCGTACTTCTCGGTAAGAAGCGCCTTGAATACTCTGAACGCAATTGCAGGCTCGGTAGTGGTACCGGACTTGGAAATAACGTTTACGGAAATATCCTTGCCCTCGCAGATAGAAAGAAGCTCGGTAAGTGCTGTGGGAGAAATATTATTGCCTGCAAAATAAATCTTGGGGGTATCCTTGCAGAGATCGTTGTAGAGGGGGCTCTTCACGAACTCAATTGCAGCTCTCGCGCCAAGATAGGAGCCACCGATACCGATAACAACAAGAA
>JAZRII010000072.1:0-4608 GCA_045645225.1 Bacteroidaceae bacterium
TGAAACCGAAGGCATAGTGCACCCCATCATGACCATACAGATCAATGCCCTGGAGAAAGGCTTCGTCGAACAGATTGTCCGCGAAGAGGGTGCCATGGTACGCCGTGGCGACACCATCCTTGTCCTCAACAATCCCGAACTTATGCGCACCATTCAGGAAGAGCGCGAACAATGGGAGAAGACCCAGCGCAACCTCCGCGAGCAGGAGATACAGATGGAGCAGAAGAGCATCTCGCTAAATATGCAGGCTCTGGAGCAGCGCCATCAGTTGGCCAGCCTTGAGCGTAAGCTCACCCAGAGCCGCGAGGAGTTCTCCATGGGCATAAAGAGTCGTGCCGAACTTACCATTGCCGAGGAGGACTACAAGCACGAGCACCAGAAACTGCTCTTGCAGATGGAGAGCCTTCGCCACGATTCCGTTACTGCTATCCTGCGTCGCGAAATGATTGTTTCCGACCGTCAGGCGGCGGCACGCAAACTGGAGAAAGCCCAGGAGCGCATAGACGGCCTCATCGTCCGTGCACCTCAGGACGGACAGTTGGGACACATCAACCTTACCATTGGTCAGTCCGTCGGCGGCGGTGCCATGATAGGAGAACTGAAGATAATGAACCAGTACAAGGTGCACACCCAGTTGAGCGAATACTACGTTGAGCGCATCAGTGCCGGCCTGCCTGCCACCATCATCCAGAAGCAGGACACCTTCCCCTTGCGCATCAGCCGTGTTATTCCCGAGGTCAAGGACCGCAAGTTCGACACCGACCTGCTCTTCACCTCCTCCATCCCCGAGAACATACGTCTGGGCAAGAGTTACCGTGTGAAGATAGAACTGGGCCAACCCGAGCCTGCCATCATCATACCCCGTGGCGACTTCTACCAGAAGACCGGTGGCAAGTGGATATACCGTATGGAGGAAGGCAGCAATGTGGCACGCCGTGTGGACATAAAGATAGGTCGCCAGAATCCCGAGCAATACGAGGTTATCGATGGTCTCAACCCCGGCGACCAAGTAATCGTAAGCGGCTATGACAGATTGGGAGATGTAGAGGAGGTGGTGGTGGACTAGGAGAACTGGCGGACCCCTCCCCAACCCTCCCACAAGGGGAGGGAGTGGTTACAATAGCATCCAACTTTCTCCCTCTGAGACAGGGGGAGTACCACGAAGTGGGGAGGGGGTATGATAATCTTGACTCCACAAAACACCCCCTAAACCAATAATTAAGAGATGTTGAAAAAGGTTATAAATTAGGTTAGAAGACGCCCTTGCCCTCCAGTTTTGATGGAGGGCAAGGAAAAGAAGCACGACCATGTAACAAAACACCCTCCAATCCCGTTATTACCATAAAACACAAATCATCACAAATATGAAAAATCACAATCAATCACAATCCCCAGTACATCATACTCCCCTCCATACAGGGAGGGGCTGGGGGAGGGTCCGCTGGGTATGGGGAGGACTCCTTGCCAACTCATTCGCCACCGCATGGCGCAATCTGCTGAAATATAAAGTGCAGAACACCATTTCCATTGCCTGCCTGGCGGTGGGTGTGGTATGCTTTGCCATCACCGTGCATATTATGTTCAACTTTGCACGTAACTTATATTACAGTTCTATTGACCAAGGCAGGCCGGTGTTCACTATCTACGAGATGAGCGAAGAGGAATTCAAGAACACCGCCAAACATGATGCCAACGGAGCAGACAGACAATTGCCCATGGTGAACATCACCAAAGCATTCATTGACAGGCTGTATAGCATGAAACTGCCTGCCATGAAGGAGATTCATGGTATTGTTCTCATCATGAGATCAGACTTTGAGTTCGATGACAACACACTGCAACCCAAGACATACCTTGCCACCTTTGCCAAGTGCTCGCCACGAAGATACAATTACCTCGGATACCGTTCGGCCATCACGGGTGAAAGGATAGCAGAACTGAACGAAGGCGATGTGATTATAACGGACGACCTCCGCGACAAGGTCTTTGGCAAGGGAGTGGACCCTCGTGGATTCAGAATACTTACCGAAATAGACGGTAGCCAGCGTACCATACGTGATGTGGTGAACATATCCGAACGCATGGAGGATTTTTACAACGATGCTATTATCTATTGCCAGAAGAACTACACCGCTGAAACGCAGTACAACCGCATCAATAGCCTGCAGATAGAACTGGCTGAGGGCTACACGGCACAGCAGTTGCGCGAACAACTGGCGGGTGCCTTGCCCGAATACTATGTGGCTCTGCAATGGAACGCATGGGATTGGACGGACGAAGGTCTGTTCTATCTGACGATAATAGGTGTTGGGCTTTTGCTTGGAAGCAGTGTGCTGCTCATAGGTGCCGTGGGATTCCTGAAGATGCAGTTGCAACTCTTCTCGCTCCGTGCCCGTGAGATGGCTCTGCGCCGAACAATGGGAGCAAAACCCCGACACCTGTTCATGCTCCTCGTAACGGAAATGGCAATCATGTTCGCCTTTACGGCCATAGCCACGTTGTTGATCACCGTACAACTGTCGCGTTATGCCCTGTCCACTATACAAAGGCTGAATGATGGAATCCTCTTCGACGTTGGAGTGATTGTGGAGACCGGCATGTGGATTTGCCTTGCCACTCTGCTTTGCTCCTTGGTGGTGGCTTTCATTTCCCTGTACCGCCAGTTGCACAGTCCCGTGGGCATGCGAGTAGGCCGTAGCGGACATCCTCGCACCAAGGGACAGAGCGTGATGTTGGGCACTCAGTTTGCCATAAGCATGATGCTCACCTTTGCGGTATTGGGTGCCTTCTATGTCCTTAACGTAATTGCCGAACAGGAATACGGAAACTATACAGAGAACAAGGCGCCATACCGCAAGACTCTTATGGCAAGCATGAGGACAATGGACATTGGAGTACCCGACTTTGTCAACAAGATAGCACAGAACAAGGATGTAGAGCACATATCCAAGTGCATCTACTTCTGTTGCGAATCCGAAGGTCCCGAGGTGGACGAAGGACTGATAACGCATACGCTCAAGTACAAGAACTCCGACAGAAGCATCAAAAGTCATGCTTATAGTTTCCTCGTCACCGATGAAGAACTCTTCGACCTGCTCGACATAGAAATCAGCGAAGACAAGCCCAAGGACGAGAATCAGCAGAAGCATATCAGTGCCATATACGTTCGTACCGAGGAAGTGGAGCGTCTGCGCGAGAAATGGGACTTGCCCATAAGTCGCGATGTGCAGACACGCCGGCTTTACAAGGACCGCTCCTACACTCTCATTGGCTATGCACCTGCCCTAATCGGCTATCGTCCAGGTTCGCATAGCACACCGTCGTTCTGGATGATAGAACCGGACATTACATGGCAGGACAAGGACAACCTGAAAGAACTTCGTGCCTATACCCCCGATGCCAACTACCTCATCTTCCCCAAAGACGGCAAGTATGGCAAGGTCGAAGATGCGTTAACCGACCTGTGGCGAGAGGCACAGCCAGGCAACATGAACGACGTACCTGTAGACAACCTGTACGAAGAGTGGTTCAAGGGCATACGCATGCTGGAACTGATGCGCGAATTGTGTTTCCTACTTGTTATCGTCTCCATCCTTTGCATCGTAGCAAGTGTCTACTCGGCAATCTCTCTTGAATCACGTGGCCGACAGAAGGAAGTGGCTCTGCGCAAGATTCATGGAGCCCACTCGTGGGACATCATGCGTCTGTTCGGCAAGTATTACCTGCGCCTGCTTCTAATCAGCGGAATCATTGTCGGCATACTCTCCATCGCCTTCATCACCATATTCGCTACTTTTGCCTTGGATGGCATAGAGAGCAAGGACTGGATGATGATACTCTTCTACCTCTTCCTCTCCATCCTCCTCGTTGTGGCCGTCACCCTCCTCACCATCAGCCACAAGATATGGAAGGTAAGCAAGATTCATCCGGCAGAGGTGGTGAAGAAAGAGTGAAAAGGACCCTCCCCCCTGCCCCTCCCTGTATGGAGGGGAGTAGTTACAACTGACCGATGGATGATACCAGTCAATGTATGAACAATAATTTACATACCCCCTCCGCGCTTCGCGCTCGTCCCCCTGACTCAGAGGGACAGTCAGTTACAATAGAGTACCACCCTATCAAGACCGCGCTAGCCAACTGTCCCTCTAAGTTAGGGGGACGAGGAGCGAAGCTCCGGAGGGGGTATGTCAAAAGTCCTCACTTTTCCGTTCATAAAAGTAACAAAATAACATCCAATCACGTTATTAGCATAAAACACAAATCATCACAAATATGCAAAATCATAATCAATCCCAATCCCCAGTACATTCTTCTCCCCTCCATACAGGGAGGGGTTGGGGGTGGGTCCGCTGGGGAGGACTCCTTGCCAACTCCCTCGCCTCCGCTTGGCGCAATCTGCTCAAATACAAAGTGCAGAACGCCATTTCCATTGCCTGCCTTGCCGTGGGTGTGGTGTGCTTTGCCATCACCGTGCTGTTTGTGTCAAACTATGCACGCAACATATACTTTAATGTGTTTGACCATGGCATAGCAACCTTTTATTGTTACGATGTACCCAGTTCTAAGTTTGAAGAAGCCAAAAAGCTGGGAAAAGTGGAGTATGCAGGA
>JAZRII010000073.1:0-43244 GCA_045645225.1 Bacteroidaceae bacterium
GTAATGATGCCCTGGGATTCAATGCAAAGGATGTATACACTCTCAGTGTTGAACGAGACGAGGACAAAGCATTGCTCCGAGAAAACGAGTTTGCCTATGAAATGTCGCAGATAGCAGCCGTAGATACTTGTATAATGCTTAAACCATTTTTCAACGCGCAAAAAGCCTATGTGGCGCGCTTTGATGGTTATATCAACTTTCTCCACTTCATAAACATGACCCAGGCAGGCATGCGTATGTTTGACATCAAACCTAATTGGTGGAAACCTGTGGATGAAGATACAGAACTTACGAAACAGCAAGCACTGGTCAGCGTCAATTGTATAGAGTACTTTGGTGTTACTCCCGAAAAACCATATATGCCTGATGGCACAATTGAAGTTGTGGGCACAATTGATATCAGCATAGAGGATTTGCACAAAGAGCCACAATACTTTGCATACAGCACCAGATACATTGATCGTCTTGGTAGAGAGAACGTGCCCTATTTCCGATTCCTCCCCGGCAAAGAGAAGGAAGGCATAGCAGCTGTGGAAGACCTCTTGCGCAGAAGAGATATCAACGTGGATGCAGGACTTGTGCGCGTGGTCAACTGTGGAGATTTGATATCTGACACCTACGAGAAGGAGCAAAACTACCTTACTCTGTACACCATACTGGCTATCGTGGGCTTTGGCATAGCGTTCTTCGGCTTGCTCACTCTGGTTAGTGCCGACCTTCAGCGCCAGCGCCGCTCATTGGCCATCCGCCGCATCTTTGGCGCCACCTATGGGGTGTGTCTGCGCCAAACATTGCGCTTGTATTCGATAGTCACCACGCTGGGCACGGTCATAGGCCTCTGCATCGGTTTTTATCTGATGACCATGTGGCTGGAGACATATACCACCAGCATCACCCTGGGATGGGAGCAACCCCTATGTATTGCCTTGGGTATTGCCGTGCTGGTGACTTCCCTGGTGTCATGGAAGGTGCGCCAGTGCTTTAGAGAGAAACCTGCAAATGTGATTGCTAATTAAGGTTGATTCTATAAATTAAAGAGCAAAATTATAGCGATGAAACTACTATTCATCAATTTCGTTCAGGCTCTGCGCCACATCAGGCGCAACAGGCTACAGACCTGCCTCATAGTGGGCATATTGTCGTTTGCCATGGCTGCCTTTGTATTCTCCGCTGCTGGTATCTGGGAAATAACGCACGAAGAACATGGCATCGGTGACGATGCCGATGTATATGCTTTACAAGCATACACACCAGAAGGACTCAAACAATCCAATTATTTCTTTACGGTAAAAAAAGCACGCGAACTGATAAAGAATATGCCTGAAGGTATGATTGCTACTATGGCATCACTAAGTGGCAATAAATTAAAAGGAAGGACAGATAGTGCATCCTATCAGATTAAGCATATGCTATTGGTCACTCCCGAATTCTTTGATGTGGTACAAGCGGACTTTATCTACGGGCGACCTGTACAAGAAGAGGGTGAAGTAGTCGTCTCCGAACAAGCCGCACAGGTTCTGTATGGCACAACCGATTTAGTGGGTACTATTGTGGAGATAACTTTAGAAGAAGACCATAACAAAAGCATACAGGCAAAAGTGTGTGGTATAGTCAAAGGGGAAGAAGGAAGCTTGATTACAGGTGCTCAGGCGTTTTTATATCGTAAGATAGAGAATGTGACATGGCTTACAAAATACTCATGTAAAACTAATACCGCATTGATTGTTACAAGGACCACAGATAGCAAGGCCTTGATGACATTGATAGAACAGAACAATGAGAATATGGAGGACAGGGAAGCAGCATTAAAACTGGTACCAGTAAGAATGTTTAACCTATTGTGGGACAATAGCAGTTTCTGGAAGGCAGCCTTTTATCCTGGAATATTCCTTATACTATCTGCCTTGTTGCTCATATCTGCTTCATTCTCATACTTGGCACTGCTTAATACAAATGCCGAAAGCCGTTGGACAGAGCATCGCCTAAGATTGAGTTTCGGTGCAGGTACTGACACCTTGCGACGCATCTATGCCGAGGTGCTATTGGTACTTCTTGCCGTTGGATTTTGTGCGTGCATAATACAGGAACTGGGTTACAAAGGTTTTCTGGAGTATATGCAGATGCCGGAATGCGATGTGATGCAATGGCTCGTGACAGTATGGTTCGCAATAGTGGTGCTCTTGATTTTTCTGTGCACAATACCAGTATATCTGCAACACAAAAAATACAAGAAAGCCATCCTTGGCGCACCGCAAGGCAAATCCTCGTTCCTGAACCATATCTTTGTAACAACGCAGATAAGCGTCAGCGTATTATTGCTCTTTCTGGTGTGGAATGGTGGCAGACAATTGAGGTATGTCAGCCACGATGGCTTAGGATTTAATGCACACAAAGTCTACACTATAAAAACTACTGATGCAAAAGACCAGGCCTTGGTCAGTTCCATCGAATTTGCACATGAGGTTGCATCAATAGCAGCAGTAGACACCTGTATCGTACAAGCACCGTTTTATGATGTTAGCTCAAATACTGTCACGCCCTTTGAGGGATTTGACAAGAATATGTGGACCTTGCAATTGACTCCTGCTGCAATGCGTCTATTCGAAATCAAGCCAAATCTATGGAAAGATGTAGATGGGGAGTTTGAAATGAAAATGGGCCAGATTTTACTCGCCACAAATACCGCGAAGTATTTTGGCATCACACCAGAGAATCCCTCTCTGCCAAATGGTTTGGAAGCAGTAGGTATCCTGGATATTTGTACAATAAATATGCATCAAGAACCCTTCTTGGTTGCCTATAGCCATTATCATAATAACTGGAACACAAATGTTGCCTACTTCTGTTTCCATCCCGGCAAGGAGAAAGAAGGTATAGCGGCTGTGGAGGATCTGTTGCGTCGTAGGGACATGAATGTGGATGCTGGACTTGTCCGTGTGGTCAACTTTGGAGATATGATATCTGATACCTACGAGAAGGAGCAGAACTATCTGTGGCTATATTCCATACTTTCTGTCGTAGGCTTTGGCATAGCATTCTTCGGCTTGCTCACTCTCGTCAGTGCCGACCTTCAGCGCCAGCGCCGCTCCCTTGCAATCCGTCGCATCTTCGGTGCAAACTATGGGGTGTGTCTTCGCACCACTCTCCGCACCTATATGTTCATTGTGCTCATAGGCGCCACGATTGGCATCTGTACGGGCTATTACCTGATGACATTGTGGTTGCAAACCTTTAGTTCCTACATCACACTGGGATGGCAACAGCCCGTGTGCATTGTACTTGGCATAGGCATACTGGTAGCATCCATGGTGGCATGGAAGGTGCGCCAGTGCTTCAGGGAGAAACCAGCAGAGGTGATTAAGGCGTAGAGGAAAGAGCACAGAGTACAGAGTACAGAGTACAGAGTGCAGAGTACAGAGGAGCGAGCATAGATAATAGATTAGAAAATTTAACGAGATAATATTATGATTAAGACCGATTGTATTTCAAAGGTGTTTCGTACAGAAGAAGTAGAAACTCATGCGTTGGTAAATGTATCCCTTGAGGTGAAGAAGGGCGAGTTTGTGGCAGTTATGGGACCTTCGGGTTGCGGCAAGTCTACGCTACTGAATATACTTGGTTTGCTGGACAGACCTACCAATGGTCAGTACATCCTTGATGGCAAGGACATGAGCGCACTGACCGAGAAGGAACGCAATGTTTTCCGCCGTGGGATGCTGGGATTTGTTTTCCAGAGTTTCAATCTTATCGACGAACTTACGGTAGAAGAGAACATAGAACTGCCCTTGCTATATATGAAGGTGCCAGCAGCAGAGCGCAAAAGACGAATCACTGATGCAATGGCACGCATGGGCATAACACATCGTGCCAAGCATTTCCCCTCGCAACTGTCGGGCGGTCAGCAGCAGCGTGTTGCCATAGCACGTGCCGTGGTGATGCAGCCTAAGATAATCCTTGCCGACGAGCCTACGGGAAACCTCGACTCAAAGAATGGCCTGGAGGTGATGGGGCTATTGCGCGAATTGCATCGCGAAGGTACAACAATAGTGATGGTGACACACTCGGCACGAGATGCCGCCTATTCCGACCGCATAGTCAACCTCTTCGACGGGTGTGTGGTGGACGAGGTGGTGATGTAAACATTTTCTTGTAACGATAAAACTGTTGTTTATCCCAAATCGGCCATTAGACTGTGACACGCTAATGGCCGATTTGTGTTTAATTTAGAGTCGAGACTGGAGATATACGATTTCGACTTTCTATTACTACGAATAAAAGTTAAATACGGTGCATTATCGTAAAATGACGATATCTGGCTATTGCAACATTAAGGGGCATTGTCTTACTTTGCATTGGCGAAACATAAATCAATATTGTTTCACACACATATATAAGTAAGAATTTGTTGGTGCCAGCTCCTACACTTTTGCCAACAACTTTGACCATAGTTTAACTTTAAAGCGTATCACAATGATGCAGAAATCAAAATCCAGTGTGTGGATGCGCAGCAAGGTGCTGTACATCATTCCTATGGCAACTCTGGCACTCAGTGCCTTTGCCACCAGTGAGAGTCTGTTCCCTTCGGGCAATGTATTGCCTATAGCTAACGCGATGTTCAGTTGCTCTCTACAAATGAACAAAAAGAAATTGTTGGAGGAGATTTAATTTTAGAGGGATGTGCTCATAAAACGCATGAACTATGTTCTGGTGCGTGTATCTTAGATGGATATGAAGGATACGCAACTTCAGAAGCTTGAATTAATAAAATTATAAAATAGGGACATAAACTATGAAGAACTTAAGGAATTTATTTACTGCTTTAATTTGTAGCATAGTGAGTTCATTCACTTATGCACAAACAGTAGGAATGACAGACGTAGAGATGATTAATCTGGTAGTAAGTTATGAGATGAACCAACTTTGCTCGCCTGCGAGCGACAACAATCCCAATGAATGGCGTGTAAAAGAAACATTGATGCTGGAGATTGGGCAAGGTGTAGCTCATAGCTATGTGGTAAGGGAGAGGAATAAATTATTTGGCCAATTCCAGATGTTTGCCCAAAAGAATCGTTGGAAAATAGAGATGTTTCAGTTGCATGCCTTGGTAGGAGAAACATACATTGGTTATCCCAAGAAAGGTAAGCTGATGCAAGTTGTTGATTTGGATGCAGCTGGTGTATATAAGTATACAGAGTCCATACCTAAGATTAAATGGAAGATGGAAGCCGGACAGAAAGATATTCTTGGATATAATTGTCAGCAGGCATCATGTACTTTCAGAGGTCGCCAATATGAGGTGTGGTTTACCACCGATATTCCTTTGAGCTATGGACCTTGGAAGTTGCAGGGGTTGCCAGGATTAATTCTCGAAGCCAAGGATTCAAAGGGTGAATATCACTTTACTGCAGTAGGGATAGAAAAGGGCAAGAACGACAAGAAAATACAGTTCTATGCAGAGCCTATTCGTGACATAAAGAGAAATCGGGCGCTCAAAATGGAGAAAATGCTGCATAAAGACCATGGCGCCTTTGCTGCAGATTACGGAGTCACATTTAGAATGGAGGGAGGATTTGAGCATATGCCAGTTCCATACATTCCTATTGAATTGCAATAAGGCAATATGATAAAATATGTCATTTCCATAATTCTCTGTATTATTGCATGGTCAACATCCAAGGCTAGCAATGATAGTATATGTATCTCGGGCACTATCACTGGAAATGATAAAGTCTTTGTAGAGGACATTATCGTGACTATAATGCAAGTGCCAGATTCGACGATAGTAGCCTATTGTCGTCCAGATGAAAGTGGTACCTATAGATTGATGCTGGCTACCTCTGCCAAGGAACTGCTAGTTCGTTTTTCTGGCTTTAATATAAAAAAGGAGATAAAGCGTATTGATGCCAAGTCGCAAACCTTGGACTTTTATGCTATAGAAGAGAGTACGCTCCTACATGAAGTTCAAATTAAGGCTCAGAAATTGTGGGGTAGCAGAGACACGCTCAATTATCTTGTGGCTGCATATACCAAGGATCATGACAATAGTATAGCCGATATACTTAAGAAACTACCAGGTATAACAATAGACAATGGTAAAATCAAATATCAGGGATTACCCATTAGCCATCTATATATTGAGAATATGGACTTGATGCAGGGTAGCTATGGTATTCTTACGGAATCATTGAAAGCAAAGGATGTCGCTACTGTTCAGGTTCTGGAAAACCACGAACACATTAAGGCTCTCAAAGACCAGGTTCCACCAGACAATGCAGCGATCAATCTTAAACTTAAGAAGGAAGCAAAAGGCATATGGACCAAATCACTGACATTGGGTTTGGGCTATGGTGATAAGGTATTGTGGAGTAACGATGCTAACCTGATGTTTTTTGGTAAGAAGCGACAGCACTTCATTTATTATGGTAATGATAATACAGGTAATCATCCCAAAGGTAGAGTTGCAAACAATGCAGCAATTCTAACAAGTGTGTTGGAACCTGGTGCGTCTCCAGTTGGAACATCGCTCTTCAACAATCAGCACTTGGTTACGATTAATAATCTGAATAAACTGAATGATAGCACTACGCTGCACTACAACTTCTCGTACAATCACGACAGAAGGCTGCGTAGTGCCTATCAGAAACAAACCTATATATTGCCACAGGCTGATGTACGTGTATTAACGGAAGATATTAGCTCCGTGAATACATCCAACGAGGCTCTTCTTCAGTTGGTGTACGAAAAGAATGCTGATAAGAAATATTTTCGTAACGACTTTTATGCCAATGGTGTATGGAATAGTGCTAAAGGTAGTGTATTATCCAACAATGAAGATATCATGCAGAAGGCCTATAATCGGAATTTAGGCATAGAGAACAAGACCCACTACATACATCGTACAGACAATGGTAATGGTATAGAAGTAAGGAGTAACAATTCTTATAATACCTCGCCTCAACGTCTTTCCGTTTCAGGTAATATGACAGCCAGCCAAGAGGTTGACATCACACGAATTAGTTCTAAGAATACATTCTCCATGTTAAAGGATTTACGTCGTAGACACTGGAGCATTGTTCCCACAGCCTCAATAAATATTGATTACGTAGGTTTGAACTCTTCATTGCAGGCCCAAGTAAATGATGCTGCCACAATGGATTATCTGCACTTTGATGCCAATGTTGGAGCAGTTGCCAGATATGTGAATAATGATTTTAGAATGACATTCCGTCTGCCACTATCATTATCCTATACCACGGTGCTCAGTGAAATGGATGCGTTGAGACTACGTCTGAGACCAAGTGTCAGCATATTGTGGAAAGCAAATGATTTTTGGACTTTGTCTGGTGGAGGCAGTTATGGCGTCAGTCAAACACCATGGAACCAACTGGTATCTGCATACATCATGGGAAATTACCGAACCATCAATCGATACAAACCTACCATATCAGAAACACAGATGACAGGACTGAACCTTAAGCTGAATTTTAAGGATATTATGAACGAAATCTTTGCTTACATAGAGGGCAAGGCATCTTTTTCGTGGTCTGATGTGGTATATGGTTCTTATATAGACCAAGATGCGCACACCATCATACAGGCTGTTGATATGCCTAATCACCAGAAGACCTTTTCATGCATAGGCAATGTGAGCAAAGATATAGAATGGCACAATATACAATTGGTAGCCAATGCAAATTACACACATTCTGTCAATACAGTACTACGCCAATCGGTAGTCAGCAACTTAAAGTCCAATTCCTTTACTGCGCAACTAAAATGTAGTGGTGATGTCGTATCTCGGTTACGTCTCAGCTACAACCTCAATTGGAACTCGCTAAATTCCCGTTCAGAAGATTACACACAAACTATCCACACTCTGGAACAAAGTGCCAACATGTACCTGAGCATTATTCCCAAGCATTTCTTCATATCGCTTACTGCCAATCATTCTTACAACAAGAGTAATCCAGACAAGAAGAATTATGTGTTCTTAAATTCGTCGTTAACACTTAAGACCAAGAAGAAACACGACTTTATCTTAGAAGTTAACAATATCACCAATACTCGCACATACCTATCTCAATCTAATACCGATTTGGTAGAATACGTCAATCTATATAACATTCGTCCTATTAGCGTTTTGTTAACGGCACGTTTGAATATAGAAAACAGGAAGAAATAATACTAAGTTAAACTACTTAAGCGAAATACATACAAACAGGATGGAAAGAATATTGTACCCTCTCCTACTGATAGTATTGACACATGAGTTTTCCTATAAGGAAACTCGAGTTTCCCTGTGAGAGAACTGCAGTTTCCCTACAAGGAAACTGGCACGCTCTTATGTCTAATTTAGGGTTAACGGCTTTGGGGCAAAAGTTTTGGTGCTTTAGACATAGGATAACACGATAGGTGGTCTAAAACGGCGATTTTTTCGGCACTTTAGACATAGTATCACACGATAGGTGGTCTAAAACGACGGATTTTTCATCACTTTAGACATGGTATCACACGATAAGTGGTCTAAAACGATGATTTTTTCATCACTTTAGACGCAGTATCTAAAAATAATACATATCTTTGCGATGAACAAAAGTCAAAAAAGGTATGAGCAACATCATCGGACGCGATAAAGAAATAAAAGCCCTGCAAGAATATATGAGTTCTGGCAAGGCTGAATTCATAGCCGTTTATGGCAGACGCCGAGTAGGAAAGACTTTCCTAATTCGCGAACTATTAGGCAATGAATTCACCTTCGAAGTATCGGGAACCATCAATGGCAAGAAGAGCGAACAAATGTTCAACTTCATACAAGCATTGCGCAGATACGGATATGACAGAACAGACATACCCACAGATTGGAACCAGGCCTTCGGAATACTGCAACAAATGCTTGAAGACAAAGTTGAATGTCAACGATGCATTATCTTTATAGACGAACTGCCATGCTTTGACACCACCAAATCTGACTTCATCAGAGCATTTGACCATTTCTGGAATGGTTGGGCCGCTCATCACAGCAATATAAAGCTGATAGTCTGCGGTTCAGCCACCTCGTGGATGGTAGACAACATCATTGACAATCACGGCGGACTACACAACCGCATTACTCACGAGATGCACCTCCGTCCATTTACATTGGCAGAAACAGAGAATTATTTCAAAGAATACGGGTTTGAATGGAACCGTTTGTCCATACTGCAAACATACATGGTATTAGGAGGCGTACCATATTACTATAGTCTGCTTGACAAGAAAAGCAGCCTTGCACAAAACATCGACCGTCTGTTTTTTGGGGAGGACGGGGAAATGCGTCGCGAACACGACCGTCTATTCAAGTCCTTGTTTGCATCACCCGATTCCTACCTATCCATTATTAAGGTTTTATCGGAAAACAAACAAGGCTTATCCAGAGATGAAATAGCAAACAAAGCAAAATTATCCAACAACGGACGGCTGAGCAAAATGCTCACCAATCTGAAAAATTGTGACTTCATACGAAGTTTCAACGTAAAGGAGAAGAAAATCAAGGCCAATGCACAATTTTACCAGCTCACCGACCTCTTTACACTATTCCATTACACCTTTGCACAAAAGACAACGACAGACGAACACTATTGGTCAAATATGATTGGAACCAACCGAATGAATTCATGGTTGGGACTGGCCTTTGAGCGCGTGTGCCTGCTACATATACCACAAATCAAGTCAACACTTGGCATTGACCGAATACACACAGAGTACTATTCCTGGCGAAGCAAACATAGCCAGCCTGCCGCACAGATAGACCTGATAATTGAACGAGCCGACAACCTGGTTAATGTCTGCGAGGTAAAGTACAGCGAGTTTCCATATAGCATCAGCAAAACAGAAGAGACTCGGCTTCGCAACCGAATTGGCTGTTTTCAAGAAGAGACTCAAACCCGTGGAGGACTTCATCTCACCTTCATAACCACTTTCGGAGTAAAGAAGAACATGTATAGCGATTGTGTCCGCAATGAACTGACAATGGACGATTTGTTTCGCTGACAGCACAGAAGCCAGACTGGCCTATATAAACAGGCGATATCTGTTACATTCCGGTTTCTTTCGCGAATAATAACTATTTTTGACTACTGAAGATACAAAATCAAATACGATGCCCAATAAAATCCGAACAAAGTATAGGTTCCACAAAATTATATTTGTCGTTTTGTGGTGCGCCATAACATTCTGTTCATGTTCATCGCACATCAACGATGAACTACACACAGCATACTCACTATGCGCAACCCAGCCAGATAGTGCGCTGGCCATACTGCAATCCATCAAGCCACACATGGCCGATGCTTCGCCAAAAGAAAAAGCCTTGTACGACATATCATACGAAGCCTCGTACTACATCAAACATAAGGTGCCCACAATTTCTGCAGACAGTGCACTTGCATATATTGACCAATCTTATGGACAAGAACTGTATCTGATGAAAAGGATACTTTGCGGCATACATATGTTCAAGAGCAAGAAAATGGAAGAAGCCTTTGCCTCGTTCAACTCTTGCAGCAAAGAATTGGATGCAAATATTCATCCATATTGGAAATGTGTTGTAGACGATTATCTGGGTATTATATATCTAAATTCTCGTGTGATGGAAAAATCCAAAGAACATTTCTTCCGGGTATTACATCGTGCAGAAGACATGAAAGATATAAAATCTATTACCTATGCGTATAGTCATATATCCACATATTACCATGTTAACAACCAGTTAGACTCAGCCCTATTTTATGCAACAAACATATTGAAACATGAAAAAGAAGTGGATTCGACAATTTTGGCTGCCGTTTATCATAATCTGGCAAACATCCAACGCAAGATAGCTACTTCACAAGACAATCAAATACTAAATAATCTCAAACTCTCAAAATCATTCAAAATAAATCCACGAGTTTCCTTAATCACTGATGCTCTATTTGCGCAATTTTACTATTCAAATGGGATCATGGATTCAGCGAAACAATACCACACAAGGGTGACTGAGGGAGAAAACGACATCGCATGTCTTGTACTATACAATTTTCTTGCCGATTATTATAATAAAAAAGATTTGACCGATTCCGCCTATAAATACTTAAAACTGTATGAAACGACAAATGCCGAGTTAGCAAATAAAAGAAACACACAATCTATTCTTAACATCTACCACCAACAAAATTACGATTATTCCGAAAAACGCTCTTCTCGTCAAAAACTATATATAATCACAGGTGCATTATTAGTCATTGTCAGTACTATAATAATATTAGGTTTAGGACATCACTTCACAATTAAAAGAGCCAAGAAACGAAACAAAGAACATGAATCTAAAATATTCCATTTATCACAGCAAAAAAACAATCTCCAGACCCAGTTAAAGAATCAGAATAAAATGATTGCAGAGACAATCGAAAAAAAGCAACATATAGAGAAAGAGTTGGCAATAACCCAAGACACCCTTCTAAAGGCTACACGTAAGATTGAAAGTTACACTACTAACATTGCTAAGAAAAACTCCATGCTTGCTAAAGTTAATCGGGAGAAGGAAAGGGCTGAGCACAATGCTTTGGAGCAAAGCGACCTTGCCATCCAAAAGTTCTTAAACAAAAATGAATGTTTGGATGATAAGTTGACTAAAGCACAAATGGAATATATCATCAAAGCATACGCCTCCCATGATGACAACAGAAACGAATTTATTCAGCAACTTAAATTTTATGCAAAGGATTTGACCCCCACCAGTACAATCATCTGTATCCTATATCACGAACATTTTACCGACGAAGAAATAATTCAAAAACTGCACTATGAGCCTAAAAACTTTAGAATGGCAAAATCTAGGGCACGCGCGGCCTTAGATACTATAGGAAACGCACAAACTAAACTAATACAAAAATTACTTAAGCGCTTTGACTATAAGAAGGAGTCAAAGTAACCCGCACTGAACTAACATAAAAGCACATCAACATTTTGCTGTTGTTGTGCTTTTTTTGTGTACGTATGTTTGATTGTTGCAACAATTCTAAAAAAAAAGAAATATACAACAAACCAAGAGATTTAAACTTCACTATGACGCTTTTCTCTGTACACTCCTATCATTTCGCAAGCAATACAAGAGAAGTGCTTACAAAATGCGCATTTAACTTCAAGCAAACAAATTACTAAATGTTACATTATTTGGCGGTTTGCGTCAAAACGACGAGATTTGCCGCAGAAATATAAAACACCTAACTAAAAAAATCATGAAAACTATTTATTATCTAATCTGTCTTTTAATGACATTACTATTCTGCTCACCATTGGAACAAAAAATGATATATGATTTCAAGGTCATTGACTAATCGTTAAAAAATCAAAAAAAAAAACAGGAGTGCGGATAGATAGAAATTTTTCCATAACTTTGTTGTATTTAAATACGATGCAAACATATATAAATATAAGAATTATGAAAAAGTTATCATTTGTTGTAACGTGTCTTTTCATATTTGTTGCTATGCTGTCTTGCGACGGAGATGCACCCGAAAATTCACGCCCTATACCTCCGAAATCCATCTTAGATGATTCAGAAAACCTTGGTGGGACATTTTGCTATGTTTTGGACACTACGGATTTTCAAATATTGGTGAATTATGGCACATACTACTTTCGTGACCCTTCGAATATGTACCATAGTTATGATTATAGTCACATTGACAGTACCGCGGAACACGCCCCTTTGAATTATGGCAACCTTTGCATACTGCTTTGCCAACCAAGAACGGGCACAAATGTAGCCTCTGAATTACAAAAAGACCATTGGGCCCAAAGCCAATTTGCAAAATTTGTTGACAAGGCGTGCTCCGAACTAACCTATACCCCAGAAGAAAAACGGAGTTCACACCAATTTGCTCCAGGCGCGACAGCCAAGGACTCCTTATTTCTGCAAGGTTATTCCTGGTGCAGATTTAACATCGCACGACACACTGGCAATATTAGCATTACTGCGGACAAAACCCTTTTTGGTAAAGCGCCTGGAACAGACCTTAGCGAGCATTTTCTCGTAAGGGGAGAGAACGCATGCCTTCCACAAGGCACATTGGATAATTTCAGTATGATTTTCAATTATGGTCAGAAGCAACCAAGACTGAACGCCAAACAGTTCTTTGCCAAAGACACATGGCTGCAGGAAGAAGTTGCTCTATGGTTAGCTGACATTCCTGAAGAACAGTATGACCATGTTGCCTTTACCATCAAGATGCCAGCAACCTGCGAATATCGTAAAAAGTTCTACAGAGAATATCTTACTGAGGTGCCTGTGAAAGAAGAGGTTTTCATATACAGATGCATTGTTCCTTTCGGAAAGGTATCCACATTCGATGAGAATTTCCAATTGTATTACAATACCAATTCTAAGATTGAATGGCATCCATATGAATAACCAAGGGTGTTACATATATAAAGCAGAAGGGTGTCTCAAAACTGGCACACCCTCTTTATGAGTTAACAGTAAACATATTACATGTAGACATGCTATTACACGATAGTGGTCTAAAACGACTTTTTCGCCACCTTAGACATGGTCTTTATACAAGCCTCAAGCCATCGTCGGAAATTGTTATCAGGCGGCGCTTGTAGAGGTCGCCGATGGCTTTCTTATATACTTTCTTGCTGACGTTGAAGGTCTGGGCAATGTCCTCGGCAGGACTCTTGTCGCCCAGAGGGCAATAGCCGCCGTTGTCCTGAAGGTATGCCAGCAGGATGTCGCTGAAGTCTGCCACGCCCTCCTGGCCCTGGCGGGTGAGGGTGAGGTCTATCTTGCCATCCTCGCGTACCTTTCTTATATATGCACGCGTGCGCATGCCTGTGCGAAGGTCGCGGAACACCTGAGAGTCGTAGAGGAGTCCGCCCCATTGGTTGTCCACGATAACCTTGAACCCGAGGTCGGTCTTCTGCCAAATAAGAATCTCCACCTCGTCGCCACGGCGATAGGGAGGAATACCGGAGTCGAGATAGCGCTCCACCTTGGCACTGGCCATAATGCGGCTGCTCTCCTCGTCCAGATGAATGTGCACGATATAGCTCTGGCCCTTTGCCATCTTCATCTTCTGCTCACGGAAGGGAACGAAGAGGT
The DNA here is from genome assembly GCA_045645225.1 of Bacteroidaceae bacterium. Classification (GTDB taxonomy): domain Bacteria; phylum Bacteroidota; class Bacteroidia; order Bacteroidales; family Bacteroidaceae; genus Physcousia. The sequence goes on from JAZRII010000073.1 coordinate 14,126, forward strand.
CTTTCATCAGTCCCCAGTTCAGGAAGGCACCGAAGTTGTTTACCCATGCCACCTCCAAGAAGGCAAAGTCGCCCACCTGTGCCAAGGGTTTGCGCATGGTGGCAATGAGGCGTTCCTCCTGGTCGAGATAAAGGAAAACCTCCACTTCCTCGTCCAGAGCAACATCGCCCTCTACCTCGTTCTGTGGCAAGAGTATCTCGCCATGTATGCGTCCGCCATCCAGATAATATCCGAAGGGAACCTGCTTTACCACCCTGAGGGTGTTTGTCTGTCCTAATTTTATGTTCATATTTATCGGACCCCTCCCCGAACCAACGGACCCTCCCCCCGCCCCTCCACAAGGGAGGGGAGTATAATGTTCTGTTGGTGTGGGCACAAATCGGTTGTTAGCACTCCATCACCTTGTGGGCGAGCAAGGTCCTCAGAAGAAGCACAAAATGTGCTTCTGTGCCTTGGGAGGGGAGCACTCCCCAGTGCGGCGCGCGGACAGGCTGGGGAGGGGTCCGTTCCTTTCCACAAAGGGAGGGAGTATATAGTACTGGGGAATGAGGATTTTGTTAAAGGTTTATATTCATTGTTGGTTGTAACTACTCCCTCCCATACAGGGGAGGGTTGGGGAGGGGTCCGCTGGATCCGCTGGGCCCGTTGGAGGGTCAGTCCACTATCACCCCGTCCTTCATGCGGATGGTGCGGTCGGTGAGGGATGCGAGGGTCTCATCGTGAGTGACGATGACGAAGGTCTGGCCGAAGCGGTCCCTAAGGTCGAAGAATAGGCGGTGGAGTTCCTCCTTATTTTTAGTATCAAGGCTTCCCGAGGGTTCATCAGCAAGGACCAGTTCGGGATTGTTCATCAAGGCACGTGCTACAGCCACACGCTGCTTCTCGCCACCGGAGAGTTCGTTTGGCTTGTGGTCGGCACGCTCGGTAAGACCCATAAAGTCCAGCAGTTCCATGGCACGCTTCTTAGCCTCCTTGTGCGAGGTGCCTGCTATGAAGGCCGGCATCATCACATTTTCCAGGGCAGTGAACTCGGGCAAAAGCTGGTGAAACTGGAATACGAAACCGATGTGGCGGTTGCGGAAACGTGCCATGCGGTCGGAGGAAAGGTTGGTAACATCCTCGCCTGCTATGATGACACGGCCTTCGTCGGCTCTGTCCAAAGTGCCTATAATCTGCAACAGCGTGGTCTTGCCCGCACCGCTGGAACCCACGATGCTGACCACCTCGCCTTTGCCCACCTGCAGGTCGATGCCCTTGAGCACCTGCAGATTGCCGAAACTCTTCTTTATTCCCTCTATCTTGATCATGACCATTGGTCGGGGTATAGCAGCATTACGCTGGTGTGATTGAAATATCTGTGTATCATCAGTGGCAGACCAGCAAAAGCTCCCTTGTAGGAGATGAAGCCAGGACGTGCACTGATGAAGACAACCATGTCGTCCGTTCCTGCCCTCTGCGAGAGGGAAATTATCTTGGTCCACAGTCCCATCTCTATGTAGTCGGCATGCAGAGAGACGTGATAGCGCCACATATAGCTCTTGATGTGCGGCATGGTGTCGGGGTGGGCATGGAACTCGAGCATGCAATCCAGTTGTTCGCCCATACGGCAGACGTGTTCCAGCCATTTGTAGAAACCCGCCTCGTACTCTGCCTTCTGCGGTACGGCAACAATGACTCTGTGCAGAGTGCCGGGGGGGACGATAAGGCGCACGGCCATTATCTCGCGGTTGGTACCCTCCAGGACGTGGTCGATGATGGGGCCAAGGCTGGACTTGGGCATACCAGTGGTGCGGTCGGTAAGGCATACCATCACCTCACCGCAATCGTATTCGCGGATTGTATGAAGGATACCACCAGCCACATTGGTACTGAGGCGCGAGAGGGTCTTCATGTCCACCTGTGCTGCAGAAGCCACGGAGGTGGCATCCTCCAGCATGCGCTGGGCTTCGCGATAGCCCTCGGCCTCGCCGTTATAGTCGTTCAGGGTGACGGTAAGACCCATAAGGCTGTCGGGGATGCTGGTGTTGCGGATTATCAGCGCCAACTGAGTCAGGAGTCCCACGCTGTCCGGCTGGCTATACGTAACAAGGCACTTGCCATGCCATGCACCCTGGTTCTCCTCGGTATCGGTGTCCATCAGGGCTATGCGGCGTGCTCCCTCGCTGGTGGCAAAACTGCTTATTATGCACGAGAAGAGAATGAGCATGACCGTACCGTTCAGCACCGAAGCATCCATGAGATTCACCTTGGGGTCGGTGCCTATCATCACTATTGCCAGAGCACCGGCAGCATGCGCGTTGGTGAGGCCGAACATCAACAGGGAACCACCCTTCAGCTCCTTGGACAGGAGACTCATCAGATAGGAGGCAATCCACTTGGATGAAGTGCCCACCAGCACCATCACTACAACAATCCATATTGTGTGCAGGTCGCCAAAGAGGACCTTCAAGTCAATGAGCATGCCCACACCTATCAGGAAATAAGGTATGAACAGGGCATTGCCCACGAACTGGATATAGGACATAAGAGGCGAGGTACGGGGTATGAGCCGGTTAACCGAAAGGCCTGCCAGGAACGCGCCCAGCAATCCCTCCAAACCTGCCAGTTCAGCCAGTGCGGCACTGAGGAAAACCAGCGACAGGATGAAGATGAACTGCATGATGGGCTCATCGTATCTGCGCAGGAACCAGCGGCCTATTCTGGGATAGGCATAGATGACAAAGCCGCCATACAGCATACACTTGAAGGCAAAGAGCACCCAGTACATCCAGTTGGTGTCCTGAAGTGCGCCAACGGTAATGGCCAGCACCAACAGGGCAACGAAAAGCGCCACTGCTGTGGCCACCACGGAGACTATCACCACGGGGTGACGGGTAAGGCCGAAACGCCCCACGATGGGATACGTAATCAGCGTGTGCGATGCCAATATGCAGCTGAGCAGAACGGAACTGGTGGCGCTAAAGCCCAGAAGATGGTGTGCAGCAAGGAAACCCATGGCAAAGGGTATCACATAGGTGACGACACCAAAGAGAAGTCCCCGGCGCCCATACTGCCGCACACTGCTCATGTTCATCTCCAGTGCGGCAAGGAACATGATGAAGTAGATGCCTACCTGCCCGAATATCTCAAAACTCCTGTCCCTCTCTATGATATTGAAACCATGCTGGCCTATCATCACACCTGCCAGTATCAGGCCTATGATATGGGGTGTACGGAGACGGCGAAGGAGGATGGGGGAAAAAAGGATTATCATCAGTACGACAAAAAACACCCAAGTTGGGTCGGTAACCAAAGCCAGGGGCATTTGTATGAATGTCGGTATCTGAAGCATGTCCAATGTGAATAATTTCGTGCAAAGATAAAGCATTTTGTGCTATTTATGGGCAAGAACACACCTTATTTATAATATTTTCCGTAATTTTGTGCCGAATTTATCAAACGTAGTAACCAACAAAGACAAAACATAAACGATGAGAGTAGCAATTGTAGGTGCCAGTGGCGCCGTAGGCCAGGAATTCCTGCGCGTTCTGGACGAACGCAACTTCCCCATTGACGAACTTCTGCTTTTCGGCAGCCAGCGTAGCGCCGGAACAAAATACACTTTCCGTGGCAAGGAGATAGAGGTGAGGCTTCTCCAGCACAACGATGACTTCAAGGGCGTGGACATCGCCTTCACCAGCGCCGGTGGCGGTACAAGCAAGGAGTTTGCCGAGACCATCACCAAGCACGGTGCAGTGATGATTGACAACTCCAGCGCCTTCCGCATGGATGAGAACGTGCCCCTTGTAGTTCCCGAGTGTAACGCCAAGGATGCTCTGGAGCGTCCCCGTGGCATCATTGCCAACCCCAACTGTACCACTATCATGATGGTCGTTGCCCTGCAGGCTCTGGAGAACATCAGCCACATCCGCCGTATCCACGTGGCCAGTTATCAGGCAGCCAGCGGTGCCGGTGCTGCTGCCATGGCGGAACTGTTCGAGCAGTACCGTCAGGTATTGGCAGGCGAGAAGCCCACAGTAGAGAAGTTCGCATATCAGCTGGCCTTCAACGTAATCCCCCAGATTGATGTGTTCACCGACAACGGTTACACCAAGGAGGAGATGAAGATGTTCCACGAGACAAAGAAGATTATGCACACCGATGCCGACTGCTCTGCAATGTGCGTTCGCGTGCCTTCGCTCCGTTGCCACTCCGAGGCCATCTGGGCAGAGACCGAGCGTCCCGTAAGCGTGGAGGAGTTCAAGGAGGCAGTAAAGAACGGCAACGGTCTGCGCCTTCAGGACGACCCCGAGAAGAAGGACTACCCCATGCCTCTCTTCCTGGAAGGTTGCGACGATGTTTATGTGGGCCGTATCCGCAAGGACATCGCCAACCCCAACGGCCTTACCTTCTGGCTCGTAAGCGACCAGATCAAGAAGGGCGCCGCCCTCAATGCCGTACAGATAGCCGAATGGATCATCCAGAACGACCCCAAGTTCAACAGTTAAGACTGGTCAAACAAACAAAAAAAGCATCCGCAATCTCTCGTGAGTGAGCATTGCGGATGCTTTTTTGTTTGTATCTGCCTCCCACAGGATGTGGCGAGGAACTGAGCGTATAGTGTGCTATTCCCACGTTGAGGGGGCGCCGCTTCCGCTCTCGTACCAGCGAACCAGATTCACACGGAACTGCAGGGTGGAGTAACCGGGAATCTTTCCGCTTCCGGCACTGCCATAGGCCAGATTATAGGGGATGAAGACCATCCAGTCGTCGCCTTCCACCATGTACTGCATGGCAGTGCTGAAACCTTCAATGAGATTACGCATGCCCATCAAGGTGGGAGCTGCCGTTGCAGGATTGAAGTCGCCATAATAACTGGTATCAAACATATCCTGAACTATGCCCATCTCTGTTCCGGTACCTATATAGTTATAGGTGGGCATGAGCCAGCCTCTGTAGTTCACATGTACTGTGTCGTTGTAGGCAGGGCTTCCCTTGGCGGCAATATCCGCTCCACGTTCAATTATACGAACACATATACTGTCGGTAACAGGACCAGAAGAACTTGATGTCTTCAGCAACGACTTGTACATCCTCCACTGGCAATGGTCCTCCCATGCCTCGCCATGCTCGGACTTAGCCTGCGCTATGGCAAGACGGGCTACTTGGACAGTGTCCTCAAACCACTTGGCATTACGGCTCTGCCAATTCTCGTAAGGGTCGTAGGTATTGTCTGTCTCGCTACATGAGGCAAGACCCAGGACTGCCACAAACAGTATATAGAGATATTTTTTCATCAATTATCCGATTCGCTTTAATGGGGGGTATGCTACAGGGGGATTAGAGCAGTTTCTTCAGCAGGCTGGTGATGCTTACCTGGTCCTCGATGATGCCACGAAGTTCGGAAACATGCACACGGCGCTGCTCCATGCTGTCGCGCTCGCGCAGAGTTACGGTATTATCCTCCAGAGTCTGCTGGTCTACGGTAACACAGAAGGGACAACCGATCGCGTCCATACGACGGTAGCGCTTGCCGATCTGGTCCTTCTCCTCGTACTTGCAGTTGAAATGGAAGCGCAGGTCGTTCATAATCTCCTGAGCCTTCTCGGGCATGCCGTCCTTCTTGGTAAGGGGGAACACAGCCAACTTGACGGGAGCCAGGGCAGCAGGCAGGTGCAGGACGGTACGTGTCTGTCCGTCGGGCAGCTGCTGCTCTTCGTAGCTGTGGCACATGATGGAGAGGAACATACGGTCTACGCCGATAGAGGTCTCGATAACATAGGGAGTGTATGACTCGTTGCTCTCGGGATCGAAGTACTCAATCTTCTTGCCGCTATACTTGGCATGGCTGGAAAGGTCGAAGTTGGTACGAGAGTGGATACCCTCCACCTCTTTGAAGCCGAAAGGCATATGGAACTCGATGTCGGTAGCGGCATTTGCATAGTGAGCCAGTTTGTCGTGGTCGTGGAAACGGTAGTTGTCAGCACCGAAACCAAGAGCCTGGTGCCATGCCATACGAGTCTGCTTCCACTGTGAGAACCAATCCAACTCGGTGCCTGGCTTCACGAAGAACTGCATTTCCATCTGCTCGAACTCGCGCATGCGGAAGATGAACTGGCGGGCAACGATCTCGTTGCGGAATGCCTTGCCTATCTGTGCTATACCGAAGGGGAGCTTCATGCGGCCGGTCTTCTGCACGTTCAGGTAGTTTACGAAGATACCCTGGGCAGTCTCGGGACGGAGGTACACCTTGTTTGCCCCATCGGCCGTAGAACCCATCTCGGTGGAGAACATCAGGTTGAACTGACGTACCTCGGTCCAGTTGCGAGTGCCGCTGATGGGACAAGCGATTTCCTCGTCAAGGATAATCTGGCGCAGTTCTGCCAGGTCGCCATCATTCAGGGCCTTGGCAAAACGCTCGTGCAGAGCATCGCGCTTCTGCTGGTTCTCCATTACGCGGGCATTGGTGGCACGGAACTCGGCCTCGTTGAATGCCTCGCCATACTTCTTGGCAGCCTTCTGGATTTCCTTGTCGATCTTCTCGTCGTACTTTGCCAGCTGGTCCTCGATCAGCACGTCGGCACGGTAGCGCTTCTTGCTGTCCTTGTTGTCGATGAGGGGATCGTTGAAAGCGTCAACGTGTCCGCTGGCCTTCCATACGGTGGGGTGCATGAAGATAGCAGCGTCAATGCCCACGATGTTTTCGTGGAGAAGCACCATAGACTGCCACCAGTACTGCTTGATGTTGTTCTTCAGTTCCACACCATTCTGGCCATAGTCGTAAACTGCGCCCAGGCCATCGTATATGTCACTTGAGGGGAACACAAAACCGTATTCCTTGCAATGAGAAATAATTTTCTTGAAAACGTCTTCTTGTTGTGCCATTGTTTTGTTCTGATTTTTCGCGCAAAGTTACGATTTTATGCTATATTTATGGAGCTGAGACACAAAAAAACTGGACAATATCAGCCCCATCGACACAATTCATACCGAATAATTTGGCAGTTCAGATAAAAAAGCGTAGCTTTGTGGGCTGTAATATGCCTTTTTGGCATTTGAGGAGTTTTTGCAGGATAATAAAAAACGAAAGATACATAAATGAGACAACTAAAAATCACCAAGAGCATTACCAGCCGCGACAGCCAGTCACTGGACAAGTACCTTCAGGAAATAGGCCGCGAGCAGCTTTTGACCGTAGAAGAGGAAGTGGAACTCAGCCAGCGAATCCGCAAGGGCGACCGCCAGGCTTTGGACATTTTGGTAAAGAGCAATCTGCGTTTCGTGGTATCAGTAGCAAAACAGTACCAGAACCAGGGTCTCAGCCTGCCCGACCTCATCAACGAGGGTAACGTTGGCCTCATCAAGGCTGCAGAGAAGTTTGACGAGACCCGAGGCTTCAAGTTCATCAGCTATGCTGTGTGGTGGATTCGCCAGACTATCCTGCAGGCACTGGCAGAGCAGAGCCGCATCGTGCGCCTGCCCCTGAATCAGGTAAGCGCCGTGAACAAGATAAGCAAGGCCATCACCAAGTTTGAGCAGGAGTTCGAGCGCAAGCCCAGTGCAGAGGAACTGGCAGAACTGGTAAACGAAATGCCCGAGAAGATCAACGACAGCCTGCGTGCCAGCGGCCGCCACGTCAGCGTGGACGCTCCCTTTGTGGAGGGCGAGGACAACAGTCCGCTTGACGTAATGGAGAACACCGATGCACCTGCTGCCGACCATTCCCTTATAAGCGAAAGCCTGCAACTGGAAATATCACGTGCCCTGGACATCCTCAACGAACGCGAACGCGACATCATTGAGATGAGCTTCGGCATTGCACAGCCCGAGATGACCCTGGAGGAAATAGGCGACCGCTTCGGACTGACAAGAGAACGTGTGCGCCAGATCAGGGAGAAGGCAATACGCAAACTCCGCGTTGCCAACAAGACAAGCATACTTCGCTCATACTTGGGATAATCCCAAACAAACATATACAGAAAAAAAATGCAGAGACACCGCAACGTCTCTGCATTTTGTTTTATTCAAGCACAGGGCATGGCAATATGCCACCGTGTATGATTCAGAATCTCGGGAACATCACCGGCACAGAGCCTTGGCGCGCCGACAGTTCCGTAAGTTCGATGACCGACGACCACAGAGCAGCATCGTAAACATCCATATCCAGGACGAACGGTTCATCACGGCCGGCAGCGCGCGCCTCGCGGACCCTCTCCAGCGATTCCAGCAAACGACGGTCCATCATATAGTTCATCACGTTGGGAACACCGATTGCATTGCCCTCGGATATCATCGTCTGGAACACAGGCGGAATAAAGCCCTCTACATATGCAACAGCCTCGTCACCAACAAGTTCCACCGCGCCTTGCTTAGTCTCTATATGCACGGTAGGAAGGGGGTATTTCTGCAAGAAACCCAGCGTACCGCATACCGTCTGCATACGGCTATAGGGGCGAGGTGTGGAAATGTCGTAATGCAGAAGCATACTCACACCTGACACTGAGCGGATCAGCGAGGTATTTGTATGGTCGCCGGGGATGGGAGACGACAGGGAGACGAGGTAATCCAGGGTGTCGCCTTCTGGCAGAAGCTGGCACATTGGTCCCAGGGCGTGCGTGGGGTACGGATTGCCTCCCTGCCTGCGGCCATGGGCACGCATCCAGCCTTCGGGAACGGTATGGGCATAAGCCCCTTCAAGATGCTTTATGCGCCCCAGCATACCACGGCGCACCATCTCGCGAACGCCAAGATGCCAGGTATCGTAGCAGCAGTTCTCAAGCATCACGCAATGCCTGCCAGTTTCCCTTGCCACGGAAACGAGCCTTTCGCAATCAGCAACGGTCATTGCCGCGGGAACCTCCAAGGCAACATCCTTGCCTGCCTGCATGGCGGTAACGGCCATACGCATGTGCCACTCCCATGGAGTGCATATCCACACCAGGTCCACCTTGGGATGAGTGGCAGCATCGCGCCAGTCGCTTTCCACATCGCACTTGACAAGCACATTGGCATTTGGCAAACGAGCCAAGCGTTCCAAAGTTGCCTGTCCACGCTGACCTAGACCTATAAGCGAGATATTTACCATACTATACAGGTAGCTTCTATAAATTATTAAATCTTTTTATCAGATAGAATTAGTGCTTTTCTGATTTTATTCTTTCCCACACTTCGGGAGCCAGCCACTCGCCGTCATACAAGGGGTTATCCTTGATTTCTGCACGAACCCACGTGCTGCTTATGTTCACCAATGGAAGATCAGCAAACAGAACATGAGCATTCCCGTCTTCTTTAGGAGGCAGAGAAACATTTGCCGGGGTTTCGCCCGACTCTCTTGGCAATACTATTATGCGGTACCCGGCAAGTATCTCTTCCCATTTGTACCAGCGGTGAAAACATTCCCAGTTGTCCTGGCCAATTACCAATACAAACTCCCTATCCGGAAATCTGCTGGAGAGCGTGGCCAATGTACGGACCATGTAATTGGGCTTAGGCAACCCGAACTCGACGTCAGACACTTCCACAGACTCTATGTCACGAACAGCAATCCTGGCAAGTTCGAGGCGAAAAGCATCGTCCCACAAGCCACCATCCTTCAACGGATTCTGAGGGCTGACAACAAGCCACATCTCGTCCACCAGTCCCTGGGCAACGATTGCACTCGCCATGGACGTGTGACCCAGATGTATGGGATTATAACTTCCCCCATACACTCCGGTAACTGTCTTTTTTGGTTCGGACTTACACATTTCGATGACAAAGTTAGTCTTTTCTGCCGAATTTTTGCTATTTTTGCGGACAAAATTACTATATAATAAGGTATGATACTTTCAATGACAGGATATGGCAAAGCATCGGGCACCTATGGTGACAAGAAGATCACTGCCGAGATAAAATCCCTGAACAGCAAGGCACTGGACCTTACAGTGCGCATAGCCGCATGCTACCGTGAGAAGGAAATGGAGTTGCGAACCATGATAGGCGAGAAACTGCTCCGCGGCAAGGTGGAGTTCTCTCTGTGGATAGAACGCGACGAGGCGGAACAGACAGCAAAACTGAACATCCCCCTCATGCAGAAATACATCCAGCAGTTCCAGGAAGCCAACGAACAGTACAATATCCCCATTCCGCAAAATCTCACCGAGGTAGTGCTGAGAATGCCGGATGCCGTAAGCAAGACTGACACCATTGAGGAACTTACCGAAGAGGAGTGGACCGTGGCACGCAGTGTAGCGGAACAGGCCGTAGGCCAACTGATGGATTTCCGCACCCAGGAGGGAAAGGCTCTGGAGCAGAAGTTCCGCGAGAAGGCGGATAACATTGAATCCCTGATGAAGAGTATCGAGCCATACGAAAAGTCACGCACGGAGAAAATACGCCAACGACTGACTGACGCACTTGCTGCCATTCCCGAAGTGGAGTATGACAGAGGCCGACTGGAGCAGGAGATGATTTTCTACATTGAGAAACTGGATATCAACGAGGAGAAGCAAAGGCTGTTCCATCATCTCGGATATTTCCGCGAGACACTAAGCGGAGAATATGGCCAGGGCAAGAAACTGGGATTCATCGCCCAGGAGATGGGACGCGAGATAAACACTACCGGTTCAAAGTCCAATCAGGCAGAAATGCAGAACATCGTAGTAATGATGAAGGACGAGCTGGAGCAGATAAAAGAGCAGGTGCTCAATGTACTCTAAGCCATCAACCCTTTATCCCCATTAACACCAAAGCAATATCAGTATGAAAGGCAATTGTCTTATATTCAGCGCCCCAAGCGGCAGCGGCAAAAGCACCATCGTACAATGGCTGACCAAGGAACACCCAGAACTGAACCTGGTGTTCAGCATCAGCGCCACATCACGCCCTCCGCGAGGCACAGAACAGCACGGAGTGGAATACTTCTTCCTCACTCCGGAAGAGTTCAAGGCCAAGATAGACGCCAACGAGTTCCTGGAATATGAAGAAGTGTACACCGACAGATACTACGGCACACTGAAGAGCCAGGTGGAGGAGCAGTTGGAGAGCGGCAAGAACGTAATCTTCGACATAGACATCAAAGGCGGCATCAACGTGAAGAAGTTCTTCGGCGACAGGGCCCTGTCCCTGTTCATACAGCCTCCCAGCGTGGAGGAACTGAGAAAACGTCTCGTAGGACGCGCCACTGACAGCGCCGAGCAGATTGAGGAGCGCCTGGCAAAGGCTGAATACGAGATGTCGTTTGCGCCTCAGTTCGACCAGATCATCGTAAACGACGACCTGGATACAGCAAAGGCCGAGACCTTGAAAACAATCCGCAACTTCCTAAACATACAATAGAATTGGCAACAATACTTAGCATAGAAACCAGCACCAACGTCTGTTCGGTGGCAGTAGCCGAGGACAACCATGTGATCTTCCGCAAAGAGGACTTTGAAGGTCCGTCGCATGCAGTGCAATGCGGGTTGTTCGTAGAGGAGGCCCTTTCCTTTGCCGAAAGCCATGCCATCCCGCTGGATGCAGTGGCGGTAAGCGAAGGACCGGGCAGCTACACTGGCCTGCGCATTGGCGTAAGCATGGCAAAGGGCGTGGCCTACGGCCGCAACGTGCCGCTTGTCTCCATCCCCACCCTGCAGCTGATTTGCGTTCCAGTACTCCTGTATCACGAGGAGATTCCCGAAAACTCCCTGCTGGTGCCCATGATAGATGCCAGACGAATGGAGGTATATTCCGCCATATACGACCGTAGCCTAAAAGAGATACGCGGCATACAGGCCGACATCGTTGACGAGAACTCATACCTGGAATATCTGGAGCAGGGACCTGTGGTGTTCTTCGGCAACGGAAGCAGCAAGTGCAAGCAAGTGATTTCTCACCCCAATGCCATCTTCATTGACAACATACATCCACTGGCCTGCAATGCTGCTCCACTGGCAGAACAGAGGCTGAGACGAGGCGAGACCGCATCGACAGCCTACTTCGAACCATTCTACCTGAAGGAATTCCAGGCCACCAAACCCAAGAACCTGTTATGAGCAAGATACAGTACAATACGGAGAAGGACGGACTTCTAATGTCGGAATACGGACGAGTAGTACAGGACATGGCCAACCATTGCATGACTATCGAGGACAGGCAGGAACGCCTCCTGTGTGCTAAATCCATCATCTCGGCAATGGCAAGCCTCGGGCAAGAGAAACTTGCCAATCCTGAAGTCCAAAGCAAACTTTGGAACCATCTGGCACTGATAAGCGATTTCAACCTGGACATAGACTATCCCGTGGAGATAATACCAAAGGCAGAGGCAACTATGCGCCCTTCTGCAATGTCCCTGCCACAAGGAAAGATCAGGCACAGGCACTACGGTCGCATCATCGAGGAGGCATTGGCCAAACTACAGGAAATGCCCGACGGGGAAGAGCGCAATGCACTCATACAACAGACTGCCGACAGGATGAAACAGAACCTGTTTACGTGGAACCCCGATGTGATGAGCGAAGAGAAGGTTGCCAACGACATCGACCAGTATGCCAAGGGACAGAAACTCAGTGTGGCTCTGGAAGGACATCAGTTTGCAACGCTTCACACCTTACCTACCAACTTTTTGAAAAGAAAGAAGAAGAAATAATGTCAGCATTCATTATCGAAGGAGGACGACCCCTGAAGGGCGAGATAACGCCTCAGGGGGCGAAGAACGAGGCATTGCAGGTGCTTTGCGCCACACTGCTTACGAGCGAGCCTATAAGAATTAGCAACCTGCCGGACATAGCCGACGTCAACAACCAGATACGCCTGTTGCAGGATATCGGTGTGCGCGTCACCCGCCACGGGCAGGGCGACATGACATTCCAGGCCGACAATGTCGATATCAGCTACCTGCAAAGCGACGAGTTCCTTGACCGATGCTCGCGTCTGAGAGGCAGTGTCATGTTTGTTGGTCCGCTGGTGGCAAGGTTCGGACATGCCATGGTCAGCAAGCCAGGTGGCGACAAAATAGGCAGGAGGCGCCTGGACACGCATTTCCTCGGAATACAGAAACTGGGGGCTGCATTCTCCTACGATGAAGAAAGAGGCGTCTTTGACATCAGTGCAAAAAAGCTGAAAGGTGCATACATGCTCCTGGAAGAGGCTTCGGTAACGGGCACGGCAAACATACTGATGGCGTCGGTCCTGGCTGAAGGCACCACCACTATCTATAATGCCGCGTGCGAACCTTACCTGCAACAGCTGTGCAGCCTACTCTGCGGCATGGGGGCAAGGATAGAAGGCATAGGCTCGAACCTGCTCACCATAACGGGCGTGACAGAACTGCACGGTGCCTCACATACCATACTCCCGGACATGATCGAAGTGGGCTCCTTCATAGGTATGGCGGCAATGTGCGGCGAAGGTGTAAGAATATGCAACGTGCACTACGACCAGTTGGGCATCATCCCCACCGTGTTCCAGCGCCTTGGCGTGAAAATGGAGCGACAGGGCGATGACATATACATCCCCAAGCAGGAGCACTACGAAATAGAGTCCTTCCTGGACGGAAGCATCATGACCATCGCCGATGCGCCATGGCCTGGCCTTACCCCCGACCTGCTGAGCATCCTGCTGGTAGTGGCCACACAGGCTAAAGGCAGTGTGCTGATACACCAGAAGATGTTTGAGAGCCGTCTGTTCTTCGTGGACAAACTCATAGAAATGGGAGCGCAGATCATTTTGTGCGACCCTCACCGCGCCGTGGTAATCGGACATGACAGGCAATTCCAGCTTAAAGGCGGCAAAATGACATCGCCCGACATACGTGCCGGCATCGCCATGCTCATCGCCGCCATGAGTGCATCGGGCACAAGCCGCATAGACAACATCGGACAGATAGACCGCGGTTATGAGAACATAGAGGAACGACTCAACAGATTAGGTGCAAACATAACACGAGTGGAATGATAGATACATACAAAATAGGCACACTGACACGCACACATGGCATAGGTGGCGAATTGTCCATGAACTTTACCGACGACGTCTGGGACAGGGCCGATGCCGACTATGTGTTCCTGGAGGTGGACGGCATACAGGTGCCGTTCTTCCTGGAGGGATGGAGATTCCGAAGCGATTCCGTTGCTTTGCTGAAGTTTCAGGACATAGACTCTTCGGAAGATGCCAACGAATACGTTGGGGCTGATGTGTACTTCCCCCATGACCTCACTCCGGAACCAGACGAAGATGACGAGTACACATGGAAGCATTTCACCGGCTGGCAGGTTGTGGACTCCGTGTGCGGGGCATTGGGCGAGATAGACTACGTGGAGGACTCCACCGCCAACACCATCTTCTGCATAGAAGGAAAACTCGTCCCGGCTACAGAAGACTTCATTGAGAGAATAGACGCCAAGGAGCGTACTATATATATGAACCTGCCCGATGGGCTTTTAGACTTGTAACACAACTATGAAAAGAAAAATATGTATCCTGGGCTCGACCGGCAGCATCGGCACACAGGCCCTACAGGTTATAGAGGAACACAGTGACTTGTTTGAAGCATACGTACTTACAGCCGGCAACAACGCCGACCTGCTGATAGAGCAGGCACGCAAGTTCCTGCCCTGCGCTGTGGTAATAGCCGACGAGAGCAAATATGCCTATGTCAGCGAAGCGCTCTCCGGACTTCCCATACAGGTGTATGCCGGCAGTGAGGCGCTCTGTCAGGTGGTGGCAATGGAACCCGTGGACATGGTACTGACCGCACTGGTGGGCTTCAGCGGCCTCCGCCCCACCATCTCTGCCATCAAGGCAAGAAAGCCCATCGCTCTGGCCAACAAGGAGACACTGGTGGTGGCTGGCGAACTCATCACCGCCCTGTGCAAGGAGTACAACGTGCCCATGCTTCCCGTGGACAGCGAGCACTCTGCCATATTCCAGAGCCTGATGGGTGAAGAAAGCCCCATAGAGAAACTCATCCTCACCGCTTCGGGCGGCCCCTTCCGCAAGTTCTCTCTGGACGAGATGAAGAACGTAACCGCAGCACAGGCGCTGAAGCACCCCAACTGGGATATGGGAGCCAAGATTACCATTGATTCAGCCAGCATGATGAACAAGGGCTTTGAGGTAATCGAGGCAAAATGGCTCTTTGATGTAGATGCCGACAAGATACAGGTAGTTGTACACCCTCAGAGCATAGTTCACAGCGCTGTGCAGTTCCAGGACGGTGCGGTGAAGGCGCAGCTCGGTGCGCCCGACATGCGAGTGCCCATACAGCTGGCCATGTCATACCCAGTAAGGCTGGAGAGCAGTTTCCCGCGCATCGACTGGTGGGACATGCAGGACCTTACCTTCGAACGCCCCGACATGGAGCGTTTCCCCTGTCTGGCTATGGCATACGAAGCAATACGCCGTGGCGGTAATGCCGCCTGTGTGGTGAATGCCGCCAACGAAGTGGTCAACCTTGCCTTCCGCCAGGAAAAGTGCGGGTTCCTACAGATGGCGGAAGTAATTGCAGAAACACTTGCCCGTGTACCCTATATCAAGGAACCCTCTTTAGAGGACTATCTGGAGACTGACCGCTTGGCAAGAGAAGTGGCAGCCGGATTATTGTAAAACCATAAAATAGATTGTTAGCCCAATGGAAATAGTACTAATTAAAGCACTACAACTCATATGCTGCCTCAGCCTGTTGGTGTTCATACATGAGGGAGGTCACTTCCTTTTCGCCAAGTTCTCTGGCGTTAAAGTAGAGAAATTCTACCTGTTCTTCAACCCATACTTCCACCTGTTCTCCACCAGGGACAAGTGGTTCACACGCCTGTTCCCCTACTTCAAGGACAATGAAACTGAATACGGTATCGGTTGGTTGCCCTTAGGAGGCTATGTCAGCATTGCCGGTATGGTAGATGAGAGCAAAAGTGCCGAGGACATAGCTGCAAGAGCACCAGAAGCCAGCGACTTCAACCAGAAACCCGTATGGCGCCGCTTCCTCATTATGTTTGGAGGCGTGCTGTTCAACCTTATTGCCGCACTCGTGATATATTCGGCAATCATGTACACCTGGGGACGTGAAATCATCCCTATGCGTAATCTGCCAAATGGTCTGAACTACAATCAGACTGCCCACGAGATTGGTTTCCGCAATGGCGACACACCCATCCGCATAGACGGTGTGGAGATAGAAGGATATAGCAGAGCCTTGATGATGGACATATCCGAAGCGTCAACGGTAACAGTGTTGCGCGACGGCAAGGAGGTGGACATTGATATGCCTTCAGAAGGTGTTTCGCTTCTGGAAATGCAGAAAGCTCCACAGTTCTTCTCTATTCCCATAAAGCCCATCGTCGGAGAGGTTGCTAAAGGTATGCCTGCAGAACATTATGGCATTAAAGCCGGAGACCTGATACTTGAAATTGATGGCATCCCCACCCCAGACATAAGCGACGTCACCCTTGAACTGGCACGCAGACAGGACATCATCAGTGCAGCTGGCTGTACGCCCGAAGACAGCATCCGCGCCCTCCGTCTGTCTGTTGTGGTTCTGCCCAAGGATGCAGAGACCGCAGACACTATCAGCCTGACACTCGGCAACGACACGACACTGGGCGTGCTGTGGGACAACACCCAGCTGACCTCCATCCCTACAGAACATCAGAACTTCACCTTCCTGCAGAGCATCCCTGCTGGTTGCAAATATGCATGGGAGACATTGAGCGACTATGTAGTTTCACTGAAATACCTGTTCAACAAGGATGGCGTAAAACAGGTTGGTTCATTCCTCACCATAGGCAGTCTCTTCCCCTCTGCATGGGACTGGCATGATTTCTGGGGATTGACGGCATTCATCAGCATCATACTCGCCGTGATGAATATCCTGCCTATCCCCGGACTGGACGGAGGTCATATCGCCCTGCTCCTCTATGAGGGCATTATGCGCAAGCAGCCTTCTCCCAAGGTGATGGAGTTCATCGAGAGAATTGGTCTCTTCATTCTCTTCGGTTTGATGATCCTTGCCTTCAGCAATGACATTATGAGGTTCTTCTTTTGACACCTTTACATGTTTTTAACACAATATTTTTGCCCTGATACGCTAATAAGCGGTAACTTCGTGACGAAATTACATTATTATTTAATATTAAGGTAAAAAGAAATTATGTATTGGATTCTATTCGGCGGTATAGCCCTGGTAAGCTTTCTGGTTCAATGGAACCTGAAGAACAAGTTTGAGAAGTACGGCAAGGTATTGCTCCCCAACCGATTGACCGGCAAGGACATTGCCATCAAGATGCTTCATGACAATGGCATCTACGACGTTCGCGTCATAAGTACGCCCGGCCAGCTGACCGACCACTACAACCCTGTGGACAAGACCGTAAACCTCAGCGAGGATGTCTACAACGACTGCTCTGTAGCAGCAGCCGCCGTGGCAGCACATGAATGTGGCCATGCCCTGCAGCATGCCACCGCCTATGCTCCTCTGAAAATGCGCAGTTCGCTGGTACCAGTTGTAAGTTTTGCCTCCAGCTGGATGCAATGGGTACTGCTCATCGGTATCATTACAATTGAGATATTCCCCCAGATCATGCTTGGTGGCATAATCCTGTTTGCGATGACAACACTGTTTGCCTTCATCACCCTGCCGGTAGAAATCAATGCCAGCATGAGAGCGGTGTCGTGGCTGAAGAATGCTGGCATTACTACCTACGAGACACAACCCATGGCAAGCGAGGCCCTTCGCAGTGCGGCCTACACATACGTTGCCGCCGCACTTGGCTCTCTGGCAACACTTGTCTACTACATCCTCATGTTCCTGGGAAGAAGCAGGAACTGACAGTTTTCCTGAAACAATCAAACACATAATTAATCTTTAGACATGAAAATCAAGAATCTGCTGCTTGCAGTATCTGCATTTATCGTTTGTGGCAACACTTTCGCCGAGAAGACAGAAGACACGAATGACGTAAAGGCATTCCGCGAACTTCTCACCGATTCACTTTCCAAGGCAAATGTCACCACCTGGACATTGCCCGACTCCCTGGAGCCGAATGCCAAGATGAACTTCTATCTGGGTGTGAAGGGCGACATGCCCAAGGATGGCTATCCCGTATTCCTTTACCTCCACGGTTCCGGACCAAGAGCAAACGAATGGGCAACCGGTCTGAAACTGGCCAAGCACTTCAATGACGGTCCTTCCATGTACATCGTGCCCCAGATTCCACAGGAGGGAGAATGGTACAGATGGTGGCAGCGCAGCAAGCAGTGGACCTGGGAGAAGGTTTTGCGCATCATATTGTCAATGCCTGAAGTTGACAAGAACAGAATCTATGTATTCGGTATATCTGAGGGCGGTTATGGAAGCCAGCGACTGGCATCGTTCTATGCCGACTACTGGGCTGCTGCTGGTCCGATGGCTGGCGGTGAACCACTGATCAACGCACCTGTGGAAAACCTCGCACACGTTCCCCTCAGTTTCCTGACAGGCGACCGCGACTTCATGTTCTACCGTCACCTGCTCACCAAGACCACAGGAGAGAAACTGGACAGTATGCAACGCATCCACCCAAACGAATATGTACACCGCGTAAAACTGCTCGAAGGCTACGGCCACTCCATCGACTACACTCCCACTACCCCATGGCTTGCACAGCACAAGCGCAATGCACAGCCCCGTCACTTCCTCTGGGAAAACTTTGAGATGGACGGTCTGAAGCGCAACGCTTTCTACAACCTGCAGGTTCTGGAAGAGGAAGATGAATTCCGCACAAAATACGAATTCACCGCCAATGCAGACAACAGCATAGACATAAAGGTGGATGCTGTCAAGTACAATCCCACCTGGAAGGATCCCCGCTGGGGCATAAACATGCTATTCAGCAAAGAGTTCACACCTGCCCAGCATGGACATCTGCGCATATTCCTGTCCGACCAGCTCGTTGACCTGAAGAAAAAGGTTACTGTACGCATCAATGGCAAGGAAGTGTTCAACGGCAAGGTGAAGGGTTCCAAGAAGAACCAGAAACTGGCGCATGAACTTTGGGGCGACCCCATGCGCAATTTCAAGCATGCCGTAGAAGTGAAATGGTAATCCCCCCCTTATCAAACCGCCCTGTCCCTTTCCCAGGACAGGGCGGTTAACGTTATCAAAGGAAAGAGAAAAGTTCTGCCGTTCGAAATTAAAATGAATTTATTTAACCCTTTGGGTTTAATTTGCTCTCGTTCGGCATAAAAAGTAAACTTTTTCTGCTCTCTCTTAATCGCAAATTTGGTATTTCGCTCACTTAATCGCCCTCTGACCTGCGGTCGAAGGTACTAACGTTCGGAAATACCCAAATAAATTTGGTATTTCGCTCACTTAATCGTACCTTTGCATGTTCATTCAAAGGAAATAATCGAGACAATTCTATGAAATACGGATTTGACAACGATAAATATATCCGCATCCAAAGTCAGCACATCAGGGAAAGGATAGCACAGTTTCAGGGCAAGCTCTACCTGGAACTGGGTGGAAAACTCTTTGACGACCATCATGCCAGCCGCGTTCTTCCTGGTTTCCAACCTGATTCAAAGCTCAGGATGCTATCACAGCTGTCTTCCCAGGCAGAGATAGTCATTGTAATCAGTGCCGTAGATATTGAGAAGAACAAGGTTCGTCAGGACCTCGGCATAACTTACAATGAAGACGTGCTGCGCCTGAGAAACGAGTTCCAGAACTGCGGATTCATGGTTGGCAGTGTGGTGATAACACATTTCAATGGCCAAAGTTCTGCGGCAACATACCGCCGCCGACTGGAATCGCTTGGCATCAAGACCTACTACCACTACACCATCGAAGGCTACCCTAACAACGTTGCCCTCATCGACTCCGACGAAGGATTCGGCAAGAACGACTATGTAGAGACAGAACGTCCCCTGGTCATTGTCACTGCTCCCGGTCCCGGTTCTGGCAAGATGGCAGTATGCCTGTCACAGCTATACAACGAGCACAAGCGTGGCGTCTGTGCCGGTTATGCCAAGTTCGAGACCTTCCCCGTATGGAACCTTCCCCTGAAGCACCCCGTAAACATCGCCTACGAGGCTGCTACTGCCGACCTGAACGATGTCAACGAGATAGACCCCTTCCACATGGAGGCCTACAACGAGGTTGCTATCAGCTACAACCGCGACGTGGAGATTTTCCCTGTTCTCACCAGCATCTTTGACGGCATCTACGGAACATGTCCCTACAAGAGTCCTACGGACATGGGCGTGAACATGCTCGGTTTCTGCATTACCGATGACGAAGTTTGCCGCGAAGCATCCAAGCAGGAAATTATCCGCCGCTACTACACTGCTGTCAACAAGATGGCCATGGGGGCAATGAACGAGACAGAGGTGAACAAGATACGCCTTCTGATGAAGCAGGCGAACATCTCCACCGATGACAGACCCACAACCGTAGCGGCTAAAAATCGTGCTCAGGAGAGTGGAGACGAGTCTTCTGCTATCCAGTTGAGCGACGGCACCATGATTACTGCCGGCAGCAGTCCTCTGCTGGGCACCTGTGCAAGTCTTTTGCTCAATTCCATCAAGCATCTGGCAGGTATAGACCATTCGGTAAAACTCATTTCACAGGACTTCATCGAACCCATACAGAAGACCAAGGTGGACTACCTCGGTGGCAACAATCCCCGTCTGCACATGGACGAAGTGCTCGTGGCATTGTCGGTTCTCTCGCTGAACGACGTCAATTGCCGCCGTGCCCTGGCCATGCTGCCCGAACTGAACGGTCTGCAGGCACATGCCACCGTCATGCTCAGCCAGGTCGACCAGAAGATACTGAAGAAACTGGGTATTTCGCTGACCTGCGACCCTGCAAGCAAGAAATAGAATGAAAGACCTTCCACACGACCCTTTCATGCTAATGAGCATCATCAACATGAAGCTCAGGGACTACTACCCCACTCTGGACGCTCTGTGCGAAGACATGAACATTGAGAAGGAAGTCCTCACCACCACACTGGGCAGCATAGGTATGGAATACAACCCCGACACCAACAAGTTCTGGTAAGATGAAAGAAACTAAAGTATTACTCATCACTGGATACCTGGGCAGTGGCAAGACTACCTTGCTCAACCGTATCCTTAATAATAGAAAAGGTATACGCTTTGCCGTTATCGTCAACGACATCGGCGAGGTGAATATCGATGCCGACCTGATACAGAAAGGCGGCGTGGTGAATCAGGAACAGGGCAATCTGGTGACGCTGGAAAATGGTTGTGTTTGTTGTTCTTTGCAGATGGACCTGATTAATCAGTTGAACGAATTACACGCACAGCAATTCGATTACATCGTTTTGGAAGCCAGCGGGTTGGGTATACCTGCTCCGATCGCGCAAAATATTTGCAGCATTCCGCAGATGCAGGCGCCCGGACAAAGTTATCCTTACCTCGATTGCATTGTTACCATGGTGGATGCTTTGCGTCTGCAAAGTCCTTTGGAAGAAGATTTGCAAGCTTTGGTGGTGGAACAGATTGAATTTTGCAACATCGTGCTGCTGAACAAGGCCGATTTGGTTAGCGCCGAGCAATTGGCTGAAACCAAAGCCTACATCCGCGCGTTGCAAGCTCAGGCGGAAATTATTGAAACTTCGCACGCCGACATCGAGTTGGATAAAATTCTCGACACGCATCTGTTCCGTTTCGACAAGGTGGCCACTTCGGCGGCTTGGATTCGGGAAATGGAGCGGCCGCTGAGTGAGGCCGAGCGCAGCGAGGCCGAACACCACGAGCATCATCAGCATCATCACGACGAAGATTGTCCCTACTGCCGCGCAGAAAAAGAGCATCATCACGAGCATCACCATCATCACGACTGCGATTGCGACGGCAGCCATCACGCACACGAAGAGCATTGCGACTGCCACGAACATGAGCATCACGATTGCCACTGCCACGAACACGAACACAAGCATGAGCATCACCATCACGATTGCCACTGCCACGAGCATCACCACGAAAATCATCACGAAGCGCCTTTCGGCATTGAAACTTTCTTGTATTACCGTCGTGGGCCTTTCGACATGAACAAGTTCGACTATTTCGTCACCAAGCAATGGCCTAAGGAAATTCTGCGCGCGAAAGGTCTTTGCTGGTTCGAAGACAATCCCGATATGTCTTGCATTTTTGAACAGGCAGGCGAACAAAAACAGCTTACAGAAGGTGGATATTGGTACGCCGCAGCGCCTCCGCAGGAATGGATGGAAATTGTGGCACAAGACCCTAAAGCCCGCGACGATTGGGACGAAAAATATGGCGACAGAATGCAAAAAATCGTCTTTATCGGCAAGCATCTCGACAAACATCATCTTATCCATTTGTTAGACAATTGTTTGGCTTCCGAATAGATGTTTTTTGAACACCAAGTTTAGTTGTTCGTTTACAAAACGGAAAACTTTTTGAACTTTTGAAAAAATTACAATGCTCATTTTCAGAGTGTTGTAATTTTTTTTGGAAAACTTTCAAAATTTCTTGAATATATTTTTTGTCAACTATTGATAAATATCTGCGCAAGCTTTACCTTTGCAAACACCGCACAAAAGGGATAGAAAACAATCAAAAAATATATAACTCATTCATTTAAAGTCGTTAGCCAAAATTATGAGCTCCGCAGAAATTTTTATCGTCAAACGTGATGGCAAAGAAGTGCCTTTTTCGATTGAAAAAATCAAGAACGCCATCGCTAAAGCATTCCTCTCGGTGAATTGTTTCGCCACCCAGGAAATCATGACATCTATCCTCAGCCATTTGAACATTTACAATGGCATTTCGGTGGAAGATGTGCAGAACCAAGTAGAAATTGCCTTGATGCAAGAACGCTACTACTCTGTTGCCAAATCGTTCATGTTGTATCGTCAGAAACACACCGAAGATCGCGAAACCCGCGACAAATTGGAATTCCTGATGAACTATTGCAACGCTTTGAATGCTGCTACCGG
Organism: Bacteroidaceae bacterium; assembly: GCA_045645225.1. Lineage (GTDB taxonomy): Bacteria > Bacteroidota > Bacteroidia > Bacteroidales > Bacteroidaceae > Physcousia. Next base: position 37,027 of record JAZRII010000073.1, read on the forward strand.
AAGTAAGTACGATGCCAATGCCAATGTGGACAAAAAGAACATCGCTACCCTTATCGGCGAACTTCCCAAATCGAACTTTATCCGTCTGAATCGTCGTCTGCTTACCGACCGTCTGAAAGAAATGTACGGCAACGAATTGTCAGACAGATACATGGAATTGCTGAAAAGCCACTTCCTTTACAAAAACGACGAAACCAGCTTGGCCAACTATTGCGCCAGTATCACCATGTATCCCTGGTTGATCAACGGTACCAAGGCCATCGGCGGTAACTCTGCGCCTCCATCAAACTTGAAGTCGTTCTGCGGCGGCTTTATCAACATGGTGTTCATCGTTTCGAGCATGTTGAGCGGTGCCTGCGCTACGCCCGAATTCTTGATGTACATGAACTATTTCATCGGTTTGGAATTTGGCGAAGATTATTATCTGCGTGCCGACGATGTGGTTGACCTTTCTAACAAGCGTCGTAGCATCGACAAGATTATCTGCGACTATTTCGAACAGATCGTTTATTCTATCAACCAGCCCACCGGTGCTCGCAACTTCCAAGCTGTGTTCTGGAATATTTCTTACTACGACAAGTTCTATTTCGAAAGCTTGTTCAGCGAATTCGTATTCCCCAACGGAAGCAAACCTCACTGGGAATCTTTGTCTTGGTTGCAGAAACGCTTCATGAAATGGTTCAACAAAGAACGTACCCGCGCCGTGCTTACATTCCCCGTGGAAACCATGGCTTTGCTGTCGAAAGATGGTGATGTAATGGATAAGGAATATGGCGATTTCACCGCCGAAATGTACAGCGAAGGTCACTCTTTCTTCACCTACATGAGCGACAACGCCGACTCTTTGGCTTCTTGCTGCCGTCTGCGTAACGAAATTCAGGACAATGGCTTTAGCTACACTTTGGGTGCCGGCGGTGTTTCTACCGGTTCGAAGAGTGTGCTCACCATCAACTTGAACCGTTGTATCCAACATGCCGTGAAGATGGGTATGCCTTACCAGACTTTCTTGCGCGAAATCATCGACATTGCACACAAGGTACAATTGGGTTACAACGAAAACCTCAAGGATTTGCAACGCAAAGGTATGTTACCCTTGTTCGATTCCGGCTTCATCAACATCAGCCGTCAATATCTGACCATCGGTGTAAACGGTTTGGTAGAAGCTGCCGAATTCTTGGGTATCGAAATCAACGACAATCCCAAATATCTTGAATTTGTTCAGACCGTTCTTGGTTTGGTAGAAGAATACAACAAGAAATATCGCAGCAAAGAAGTGTTGTTCAACTGCGAAATGATTCCTGCCGAAAACGTGGGTGTAAAACACGCCAAATGGGACCGCGAAGACCATTATTTCGTGCCTCGCGATTGCTACAACAGCTATTTCTACATTGTGGAAGATACTTCGTTGAATGTGCTCGACAAATTCCGTCTGCACGGCCGCGACTACGTGGAACATCTTACCGGTGGATCGGCTTTGCACATGAACTTGGAAGAACATCTCAGCAAGGAACAATATCGTCAATTGTTGCGCGTAGCTGCCGAAGAAGGTTGCAACTACTTCACCTTCAACATTCCTAATACGGTTTGCAACAAGTGTGGTCACATCGACAAGCGTTACTTGAAAGAATGTCCCGAATGCGGCAGCAAGGATATCGATTATCTGACTCGTATCATCGGTTATATGAAACGCATCAGCAACTTCTCACAAGCCCGTCAGGAAGAAGCTGGTCGTCGTTTCTATGCCAATGGTGATTGTGTGAAAGCCTAAGGCTGAAACCCAATGAAATTTGCAGACTACGATATTGTCTTTCAAGAGATTCCGGGCGAAGTAAGCTTGGCAATCAACATTTCGCACTGTCCCAACCACTGTCCGGGATGTCACAGTGCGTACCTTATGGACGACGTGGGCGAAGTTCTCAACGAGACTTCGCTCTCGTCGTTGCTTTCAAGATACGGCAAAGGTATCACCTGTGTATCTTTCATGGGCGGCGACCGCGAGCCTTTCGAGGTGGCCCGCTTGGCCCAATGGCTGCATCAAGAGCATCCTTCGCTTAAAACCGCTTGGTATTCAGGCAAAGCTGCCCTACCCGAAAATTTCCCCATCGAGCATTTTCAGTACATAAAAATAGGCCCTTACCTTTCGGAGCAAGGACCTTTGAATGTTCGCACTACCAACCAGCGTCTGTATCGTATCGAGCCCGATGGCAACATGAGCGATATCACCGCTGTTTTCTGGAAGAAATAAGCTTAGTCGTTTTTCTTCAGGGTGATATTTCTTCGTTCCACAAAACCATAATCGTAAGGCAATTTACCTGAAACGCGCAGATAACGGCGCGGCGCATTGCTTATCCAAACCACTTTGATTTCGTTGCCATTCTGTTCGGTAACAAAACCGCCTTCCACTTCCCAGCTGACAGATTCTGCATTGGCCGGACGCACATAATAACAACCTTCTTCCTCTTTCGAAGCCACGATAGCCGGCTTTACCGGAGCAACAATATCGCGGAAAAAGACATCCATCTTATCTTGAATCAGGTAGAAATTGTCGTTGATAGAATCGTTTTTGTCCACCTGAGGCTCGTGCTTCCAACCTTTGAAAGTGTGCAATTCTGCCGGAATATGGTTGGCCTCAGCACGCTGCTGAATATTGTACGAACCATACATTTTGTTGAACAAAGTCTTTTTGAACGCACCTACCGCCTTGAAAGGATAATCGTATTTGTAAGGAACAATATCGTCTTTGTCGCCATGGAAAGACAGGATGGGCACTTTCTTCGCATCGAACATTTCCAGATTGGAAACCGCGCCCCACATATTCACCACGCCTTTGATATCAAAATCTGCTTTACACCTGTTGCCACTTTTGTTGATGGGACCCAAGTCGGGCAATTCGCGCTCTTCGTCGTCGAAAGAAGTTACCGGACGATAGGCTTCGGTCATGTAAGCCAAATTGAGCGAGGTAATGGCGCCGGCGCTGCTGCCACCCACAAAAATCATCGAAGTATCAATGCCGTAGGTTTCGCGTTCTTCCACCAAAAATCGCATCGCGGCATGCGCATCCTGCACCGCACAATAAGCCGAACGTTCAATGGCCGACAGGTTCAATTTGAAGCCTAAACGATAATTGATGGAAGCCACCACATAACCCAAAGAAGAAAGATGTTCGCACCATTTAACGTAATTCGGACTGTCTTTCGCGCCCAAATAAAACGCACCACCGTGTATCATCATAATCAAAGGACGATATTTCAGCGCGTCGTGCTGAGGCTTATATATGTCCATCGTGAGTTCCAAATCTTGCTCCTCGCCCACTTCGCGCAATTTTCTAATCAGATCGAAACCTTTGTCTTCGCCTTCGGGAATTTCGGCCCAATAACCTTTCACATGGCCATAAGGCACATCTTTTTCCACCGACACACGATAACAGGGCTTGCGGTAACGTTTGTTGGAATATTGCACAAATGGCTGCACCTGACAAATATCGAAACGGAAAGGCAGCTTTGGAACAAACAGACCGACACCGATTTTTCCTTCAATTTTTTTATCGTCGTAATGAAAAGACGACAGACGCAAGTTTTTATTCAACATCGACAAACTGCGGTCTTTCACCGAAGATTGTTCACGGGCATCTTCGGCTTGCACACGAATCGTCTTTTTGTTGATAAAAATGTTGAATGGTACCGTGTCGGCACTAAAGGACGACAAATCGAGATAATGTCCCGAAAAAGAGGTAGCGCCATCCTCGTCGACATCCATAGCTTCCAGGAATACGGCGTAAGGATGTTCGTCGATTTCGCCTTTTAATAAACTTCCTTCCAATTCGATATGTTCCTGGCAAGAACAAAGCATCAGTGCCCAAGCGAAGCAGAGATAAAAGAGTGATTTTGAGGTTTTCATTGGTTCGTATTTTAAGATTTTTCTATTGCCGTTGACGAGGCTAAAAGTAGCGAATTAATCAAGGAAACGATACTTGTTTTCCGAGATTTTTATCCTAAAAAATGTTATCGATTTTGAAGGTACTGACGCAGCATATTATAGGCCCTGACTGCGCTGCGATACACCACGCGCAAACGTCCGCCGGCATTGCCGAAATGGAAACATTCACTACGAACACCATCGGGCGTAGCCACCGCTATCCACACCGTTCCGACAGGCTTTTCGGCGCTTCCGCCATCGGGTCCGGCAATACCGGAAGTGGCCAAAGCAACATCTGTCTGCATAAGCTCTCGCACATTGACGGCCATCGCTTCCACCACCTGTTGACTTACGGCGCCATAGGTTTGCAAATCGTCTGAAGACACGTGCAGGACTTGCTCTTTCACTTCGTTGGCGTACGATACCACAGAACCTTTGAAAACAGAAGAACTGCCGGGAATAGACGTTATCAGATGGGCTAAATAGCCGCCGGTGCAACTTTCGGCCGTCGCCATGGTTTTTCCTTGCTGACACAAAAGTTTGAACACAATTTCGTGCATGGGAAGATCTTCTTTGGCAAAGACATAAGCTCCGGCCAAGGCGCAGAGTTTTTCCACTTCTGCATCCATTTCTTTTTCAAGCTTTTGCAAATCGTTTCCCTTACCGCTGAGGCGAAGTCGCACGATGCCGCTGTCGGGCAAATAAGCCAAGCCGATGTGTTCGGGCAAAGAAAGTTCCCAATCTTCCAGCAAATCGGAAAGCGTACTTTCGCCTATACCGATGGTTTGCACCGTTTTACAGAGATAATGTTCGCCCGGATGAAAATGGGCCGACAAACGCGGAAGCACTTCCAATCGCATCAATTCGTCCATTTCGTAAGGCACGCCGGGCAAGGATATCAACACTTTGCCATCTTGTTCCAACCAAAGTCCGGGCGCTGTTCCGCAACGATTGGGAAGCACCACTGCCGAAGCGGGCACCATAGCTTGTTCACGATTGGTATCGCTCATCTGTACACCGCGTCCGGCCAACCATCCGCTCACAAAATCGAGCGTCGGCTGATGAAGGACAAGTTGTGTATGAAAATACTCGCAAATCACTTTTTTGGTAATATCGTCTTTGGTGGGGCCCAGCCCGCCGGTGAGGATGACGGCATCCACTTGCTGAAAAGCATCGGAAATTTCACGAAGAATGGCATCACCCTTGTCGCCGATTACCACGGTTTTATCCACATAAAAACCTTGCGCCAGCAAATAACGGCTCATCACCGCTGCGTTGCTGTTGATTACTTGTCCTATCAGCAATTCGTCGCCGATATTGATAATGCGAATATTCATCAGAATTCGATTTTGGAAGTGAAGATTTTATCCTTGGAAATATAGTTGTCGTAGAGGAACAAAAGCACATTCAGCAACAAAAGGGCAATAATGCCGGAAAGTCCGGGCAAACCTCTGAGCAAATCGTTGGAATTCATCACCATCATCGTGGCGATGCCGGCAAGTGCGTTGAAGGTTCCATGGAAAACAGCCACCGCGATGCTCGATTTGGCTTTGATGCGGATATAATTGCAAATGGGCGAAAGCATCAAGCAAAAAAGCATCATCATGAAAACGCCGGCCACAGGATGCTGCGGATAATTGTGTCCCATCAGAATAAGAGGCGCATGCCAAAATCCCCACAAAACTCCGATATAAAGTGTTGGTTTCCAGAATGCCTGCGATTTAAATTGATTGAACAGATAACCGCGCCATCCGGCTTCTTCGCCGAAAGCTAACACCGCATTGATGGTAAGTCCGGCGAACAGACCCGAAATAAGCGTAATCCAGAAATAAGGCAGCGGCATGGCATTCATCTGCGCCTGCAATTGCGCCATAGCCTGAGGATTATCGCCCACCATTCCGAACAAAGCGGCGTTCATATTTTCGTACAGATCCATGCCCAATATATATTTCGAGCTAAGCAATGTGGCAAACACCATCACAATTGGCGACAGCCAGGCAAAAATCCAAGCCCAATTGATTTTGAAAGAAGCGGCCAAAGCCTTCGAAGTGATTTTCTTATCGTTGATTTTCATCAACACAAGGCTGCTTATCAATGGTAAAAACATGTAGAAACTTGAAAACAAAGCGCGAATTGTCTGGAATTTTGTCGCATCCATACCGCGGGTTGACAAATAGAAAATGCCTGCGGCCACAAAAGACAGCGCACAAACAAGCACAGCAAATTGATTAGATTTTTTCATAGCGTAATTATGTTAGATTTATAAAATGAATTAAGTCGGATCGTAGCCATGTCGTTCTGTG
>JAZRII010000074.1:0-28312 GCA_045645225.1 Bacteroidaceae bacterium
TTGGCTCACAGAACGACATGGCTACGATCCGACTTTGATTCTGATAGTGGGTGCCATCAGCTTCTTCACACTGCCCATGGAGCAGTTCCCCGACATTGCTCCTCCCACTATTTCCCTAAGCGCATACTACACCGGTGCCAATGCCGATGCGGTAACTAATGCCGTAATCCAGCCACTTGAGGAAAGTATCAACGGTGTAGAGAACATGATGTACATGACATCTACATCCACCAACTCTGGTTCGGCAACAATTACCGTCTACTTCAAGCAAGGCACCGACCCCGACATGGCAGCCGTAAACGTGCAGAACCGTGTGTCAAAGGCACAGGGCCTTCTGCCTCAGGAGGTAACAAAGATCGGTGTGACCACACAGAAGCGCCAGACCTCATTCCTTCAGGCTACAGCCTTAGCTTGTACAAACGGAGAGTATAACCAGGATTTCATTTCCAACTACCTAGACATCAACATCATACCTGAGATCAAACGTACCAAGGGTGTGGGTGACGTTATGATGATGGGTGGCCAGTACTCACTTCGTATTTGGCTTAAGCCTGAATTGATGGCTCAACACAATCTTGTTCCCAACGACATTACCTATGCCTTAGCTGAGCAGAACCTTGAGTCGCCTGCTGGCCAATTGGGTGAGCGCCCTGTCACTGGCGGTCGTGGCGAAGGTATTGACAATGTGTATCAGTACACTCTCAAATACACTGGCCGTTTGCAGGAAATTTCTCAGTTTGAGAACATTGTCTTGAAGGCTCTCCCTGATGGCAACATCCTACGTTTGAGCGATGTGGCTGACATTGAGTTGGGTTCAAACAGTTATGGTTTCTTTGGTACCTGTAATGGTAATCCTGCAACAACATTTATCGTTTTCCAGATGGCAGGCACAAACTCTAAAGAAGCCAATGATGCCATTGATGCCAAGTTAGCAGAGTTGAGCAAGAATCTTCCTGCAGGTTTGGAATTCGTTAATGTAATGTCATCCAACGACTTCCTTAATGCATCAATCTACAACGTGGAGGAGACTTTGGTAATAGCCATTCTGTTGGTTATCCTTGTGGTATACTTCTTCTTGCAAGACTTCAAGGCCACCTTCATTCCCGCCATCTCTATTATTGTATCCTTGGTTGGTACATTTGCATGTATGGCGGTTGCTGGTTTCTCACTAAACCTTCTTACCCTGTTTGCGTTGGTGCTTGCCATCGGTACTGTTGTGGACGATGCCATCGTTGTGGTTGAGGCCGTCCAGGCAAAGTTTGATGCAGGTTACAAGAGCCCCTATGAAGCCACAAAGGATGCCTTGAGCGATGTTACCATGGCCGTTATCTCTTGTACCTTCGTCTTCATGGCGGTATTTATTCCTGTAAGTTTCATGCCAGGTACATCAGGTATGTTCTACACACAGTTCGGTGTTACTCTGGCAACATCAGTAGGTTTGAGTTGCGTATGCGCCCTCACCCTCTGTCCTGCACTATGTGCTATGCTTATGAAACCAGCCTCTAACGAGCGTCGCAAGGGTTTCTTCGGTAGCATCAATTACCATACCAAAAGAGCTTATGAGGCCTCATACAATGCCATGCTTCACAAGTATAGCAACATTCTGGCAGCTCTCATTCGTGCCAAGAATCGTTGGATTGCTCCCACAAGCATCATCATCGCCTTTGCTGGTATGGCATTCTTTGCGTCCAACATCTCTGTTGGTCTTGTTCCTGCTGAAGACCAGGGTACCGTTATGATGGTGATGAACACACCTCCTGGCACTAACCTTGGCACAGCCAGCAAAACAATGGACAAGGTAGAGAAGATCATGAAGGAGACACCAGAAATCAAGGACTACATCCGTGTAAATGGTTACAGCTTTATGGCCGGTCAGGGTGTGTCATACGGTATGGCCATCATCCGTCTTAAGCACTGGAGCGAGCGTAATTATGGCGCACTTAGTCCAGTCCAGAACTTCTTGTCTACAAGTACCATGGTTGCTAATGCAAAGTTAAACCTTCGCATGATGCAGGAGATACCAGAAGCACAATGCTTTGCCTTCGAGCCAGGTATGATTCCTGGTTATGGTACAGGTTCTATTGAGTTGAACCTTCAGGACAAGACTGGTGGTGACAAAGGCATTTTCTTTGACTATACTCAACAACTTCTTAACTCTCTCAGTTCACGCCCCGAGATAGCTCGCGCCATGACATCTTATGCACGTAATTTCCCTCAAATTCAAGTTGAGGTAGATGCTGCTCAATGCAAGCGTGCCGGAGTTTCTCCCTCCGATGTTTTAAGCGCATTAGGAAGTTATTGCGGTGGTGCATATGTTAGCAACATGAACCAGTTCGGAAAGGTGTATCGCGTAATGATGGCAGCCAACGAACAAGCTCGTCTTACACAAGAAGATCTTGGCAATATGTTCATCCGCAATGGTGCACAGATGGCTCCATTGTCACAGTTCATCAAGTTGACACCAGTTCTCGGTCCTGAGATTGATACCCGCTTCAACCTGTTCAGCTCTATCATGTGTAACCTCACACCCAATGTAGGTTATGCCAGCACCGATGTTATGGCTGCTGTCGAAGAAGAGTTCTCTAAAATCTTCCCCGCAGGTTATGCATACGAATATGGTGGTATGAGCCGTGAGGAGTACGAGCAGATGGGTAGCATTGCATCATATCTCATCTATGCGGTATGTTGTGTTCTCATCTTCCTTATCCTGAGCATGCTTTACGAGAGCTTCCTAATTCCCTGGGCGGTACTTCTTTCTGTACCCGCAGGTTTGATGGGTGCCTATGGTTTTGCCTGGTTGTGGAATCAAGGATATGCTGCATTGCCCATTATCTTCCTTGGCAAGATCGAGAATAACATCTATATGCAAACTGCCGTTATCATGCTTATCGGTTTGTTGGCCAAGACAGCTATCCTTATCACCGAGTACGCTCTCGAGCGTCGTCGTAAAGGACTTGGTATAGTCGAGGCTGCATATGCTGCAGCCGAAGCCCGTCTGCGCCCCATCATCATGACCGTAGCAACAATGATTATTGGTATGATACCTCTTGTTATCATGACAGGTGCAGGTGCCAATGGTAACCGCACCATAGGCATTGCCGTTATCGGCGGCTTGTTTATCGGAACACTGGCCATTCTGCTCACAGTACCCGTCTTCTTCATATTCTTTGAGTGGGTTCAGGAAAAGATTCGTCCAGTTTTGGTTGAAGAACCCGACGAGCAAGTCTTGCAGGAGCGTGAGCGCATTCGCCAGGAAAGAGCCGAACGCGAGAGTCATCACAAACCAAAGTATTGATCCATGTGATTGATAGTATATCTAATGTAATACAATAAGAATACATAAGATGAAGAAAAACATCATTATACTATGCCTTGCAGCCCTGTCAATGACAGGCTGCGGGGTACTGAAAAACTACAACCGCGAGAAAGTGGCTCAACCCATTGATGTGGAAAAGATTTATGGTGACGAACTCAGCGGTGATTCATTGGGATTAGGCGATCTGAAATGGCGCGAGCTTTTCACTGACCCAGTACTTCAATCCCTCATAGAGAAAGTATTGGCGCAAAACACAAACATAAAGAATGCCGACCTTTCTATCCAGCAAGTCAACTATGCACTCAAGGCTGCAAAATGGGCATATGCTCCAAGCATCAGTTTGTCAGCAAATGGTTCTGTCAGCAAGATGTGGGATCCCTATAGCAGAAGTGACTATTCAAATACTCCAAGCAGCAAGCCTTACGCCATTGGAATGACAATGGGATGGCAGCAGGTAAATCTCTTGCAATTGCGCAATCAGCAGAAGAGTACAGAAATGAGCCTTGAGCAAGCACGTTCTGCCAAGCAGGCGGTACAGGCATCGCTCGTTTCCAATACTGCTATCCTATATTATACTCTTTTGCAACTTGACGAGCAACTGATACTTCTAAAGCAGACAAAGGCAAACTGGGCAGAGTATCTGAGAATGCAGAAGCTCTTGATGGAGGCAGGACAGGCTAACGAAGCAGCCGTTGCAAGCATCGAGGCTACATATTGGAGCATATGCCAGAGCATTGATGCCGTAGAGGACAACATCATCATCGTCGAGAATCAGCTCTCTACCCTACTTGTAGAACCGTCTCAGAAAATTGAGCGTACATCCTTGGCAAGCTTCAAGGCACCTGCCATTGTTACAACCGGTGCACCTATCAGTATCTTGTCAAGACGTCCCGATGTGCGTATGTCTGAAATGAAGCTGGCTTCTGCATTCTACGACGTAAACACCGCCAAATCAGCGTTCTACCCTTCGCTAACACTTAGTGCCACAGGTTCGTTTACAAACGGCAATGCCGCCAACATCAACCCCGGCGCATTCATTGGACAGGCTATAGCAGGATTGGCACAGCCAATCTTCCAGAACGGACGTCTGGTAGCTACACTCAAGGTTAGCAAGGCAGAAATGGAGAAGGCTGCCAACGACTTCACCAACACCGTTATTACAGCAGGAAATGAGGTAAACCTTGCAATGAAGTTGGTTCAGTCAGCCAAGGACGAAAGCATATTCATTGACAACCAGGTTCAGGCACAAGAAAGAGCATACAATGCAACCCGCAAACTTTTTGCCGGCAGCAGTGCCAACTATCTAAATGTCATCACCGCTCACAACAATCTTATACAGGCACAGATGACACAGATTGGCAACCGTATGGATATCATAAATGCAACCATAGAGCTCTATCTTGCACTCGGTGGTGGTGCTGAAAACTAATAGCGACACAACAAATTCTGGTATATAGCTATACCTACAAATACCTAAAGGGTGCGTTTACTCATATGAGTGAACGCATCTTTTCTTTTACATATTATCGACAATAAAATGGAACGATGTGTTTGTAGAAAAATAGTTACACCGAACCTTCATCACCTAGACATTAAAAACGTGCCCTAATCTTCTGCCCCGAAGAATGCTTTCTTATGGCCATAAGATTACAATCTTCCGCCTCTAAGAATGCTTTGTGTGAAGCCGGAGATTAGGGCGCATCTTTTAAGGCATTACTTCAAGAGTAAAAACGAATCAGCAGGCCCCAATACACACCGAGCTATTTCGCTGAATTACAATGCGATACATACACGACACACAAACACGAAAACAATAAGAGAGAAGCTGTTCCGACCTGCTTGTCTCTTAAACCTATATTTCCAACATGCCGGAAACCCCGCCTGCACAATATTGAAATATATTGACACTTAATAATAATGATGAAAAGAACATGGGGCGTCTATGTCAGACCTGCTAAAGCAAAGCTCCAACCATTATGCATATCACCCCTATTCCGTAGAAAAACTTCAATCCTGTAGTAAGTATAAATGCAAGGAAGGACAAAGAAGCAACCTTAAGGGATTTAAGAAATGGAGATTTAGTAAGTAACTCTCCTATCAAAGCTCCTAAAAAAGGTCCGACAATCAATCCTATCGGTGCATAGAACAGGCCTACAAGCAGACCTATCGTTGCGCCTCGCATAGCATTTTTGGAACCGCCACCTATTTTTGTCAACCAGACGGGGGCAAGATAATCAATTACGGTAAGCACCAACATCAATGCACCCATAACCCATAAGGTAGCAGACGAGACAGAGTCCCCGTCGTACAGATACATCATCCACAATGTCAGGTAACTGATGGGAGGACCTGGCAACACGGGCAACAAGGCACCAGCCAATCCTACAAGTGCACATACAATAGCCAAACAAAGCCATACATATTCCATAACATCTAAGTATATAAATATTCCCGATGCAAAGATAAGGTTTTCAGTATTCATGGACAAGGAAACATGTGTTAAATATATGTTAATTATAGTACCTTGTATTGCATAGTACTAATATTATGCATACCTTTGCATCAAGAAAAAAAATTAACTGGCATTTACACCTAAACCCAAGAACGTATGAACGTAGAAAACACTAAGGCACAAATGCGCAAGGGCATGCTGGAATACTGCATCATGCTATTGCTGAGAAACAGGCCGTGCTATGCAAACGACATCATTTTGCAACTGAAGGAGGCGGACATGATTGTGGTAGAAGGCACACTATACCCCCTGCTGAACCGCCTGCTTAAGGACAAAATCCTGAAGTACGAATGGCAGGAGAGCACACAAGGACCGCCCAGAAAGTACTATTCCCTAACGATGGACGGCGAAGAGGCTCTAAGGCAACTGAACCAGAGTTGGAACGAACTAGCCGGAACGGTAAATAAACTGAGAACGGATAACTGAAAACGGAAAACGATATTTATTGCCCCCCTCCGCTATGCTCGTATCTTCAAGCTCGACGTTAAACTTGGGAGTTTAACTCTCATAAGGCACAAAATGACATTGAGTCATTTTTCTAAAGGCCTTATTCGCCCCTGTCTCAGGGGACAAAGTAAACTGAAAACAAAACCGAAAATCAACGTCCGGAGGGACCTAAGTCAAAACGGAAAACAAACCAATAAAAACTTGCTACAATGAAAAAGAACATTACCATAAACCTGTTCGGCACCTTATATAATATAGACGAGGATGCATATCAACTGCTGGACAACTATCTACAGAGCATGAAACGCTACTTCGGCACCAAGGACGGCGGCGAAGAAATAGCCGACGACATAGAACACCGTGTGGCAGAACTCCTGTGGGAGAAGAAAGAACAAGGCTTGGATGCTATCAGCATAGAGATTATAAAAGAAATCATAGGCAAGATAGGCAATGCCGAGGAGATTGCCGGAGAGGAGGAAACGGAAAACGAAGAACGAAAAACAGAAAACGGTGGGCAGAGCGTAAAAAGCGGTAACACATACACCGAAGAGGACAACTTCGACCCCAGCACTGCATCCCTGTGGGAGCGCATACGTCATCACTTCAAGAACCGTCGTCTATTCCGCGACCCCGACAATCAGTTGCTGGGAGGCGTGTGCTCGGGTGTAGCCAACTATATTGGTTTTGGCGACCCCATCCTATGGCGCTTGCTCCTGCTGGCACTGTTCTTCGTAGAGGGTGTAGGTCTTATCACCTACCTGATTCTTTGGATAATAATTCCCCTGGCACGTACACCTGAAGACAAACTCATGATGAAGGGTAAACAACTGACTCCTAACAATATTAACGAACAAATCATCCAGGATCATAGCACACAAGACACATGCACAGGTTCCAGCAACCGCAACAACGGTTCCGGTTGTCTAAAGGTGTTGTTCGCCCTGCTTATCCTCGGTCCTTTGGGTGCATTCATTCTTGCAGCCATAGCACTGATTACCGGCTGGTTTGGTGTAATTGGAGGAATGGGCAGTATAATACTCTCGAACACTGAAGCACAGTTGGCAAACAACATTACGGAATCAACAGGTGTGCTTGCCACTTCTGGCATCGTGTGCGTGCTTGTTATCCTGGTTGTACTGTTCTTCCTGTTACTGAGGTGGATTTTCGGTTCTGGCAAACCAATGGCAGGTTGGTTTAAGACCCTCATCGCACTACTGATGCTGGGTTGTCTGATTTGGGGCGTATTCTCCATCTCCCGCTCCATAACAAGATGCATTGAAATAGCTCATGGTATGGTGAACAGACCCAGAATAAATCGAAACAGCTACAGCATTAACAATTCTATCTTCAAGCCTCAGCCACATTTGGACATTCCGCATCTGGACGAAACGGGATTTAGCATAATCACCAACACCTGCAACCGTTGCACATGGGCAGGAGACTACCCCACTGGCGATAAAGAAAAGCGCTATCTGGATGCATGCGATTACGATGAACTGATATTCACAACCGAAAGAACAGACACCGTCGCTCCAGGCATATACACCCTTTCGGCACTGGTAAGGGCTGAGGATGACGGAGCATTCCTTCTTGCCAAAGTGGGATATACTGAGTACATACAGCACATCCCTGCATACGGCAACAAAGGTGGCAATCTGTGGAAATGGGCGTGCGGCAACGGCACCTTACCAGAAGCAAAGAACATCTATACTCACCTTGCCAACGACAGTATACGCAATCTCATTGCTATGGCAAACGACGGCAACGGTTTCGGATGGGCAGTAATGAGCATAGAGGGCATAAAGGTGAAAAAAGGTGAAACCATCACATATGGCATAACCACCGACCCTAGCATAACCGGTGTGAACCCTGATTGCGATTGGGTTTCTGCCACTGATTTTATACTAACCAGAACAGACAAGAAGATAAATAAATAATAATTAGGTATCATATAATTAGAAATCCGGCAACCGGGGTATAACGCTACGGTTGCCGGATTATTTGTTAACAAAGCTCAGTAGTATGGTATTTACAGAATAATGTCGTACATTTGCAATTGAATCGCACAATCAAAATAAAACGCAATGAAACGAACCGACCTATACTTTGCACTGGCTATCCTCGCCATATTCCTGCCCTTTGCCCTGTGTACACCTCTCTATGAATGGTACAAGGCTTTCAATGCCGCACACGGCATGGTGATGAGTTTCCTGAAGTTCGCTATCCTCTCCACCATGGGCGAGATGCTGGGATGCAGAATTTCCACGGGCCGCTACGTTACCCCCACCTTCGGTGTTATGCCTCGCATGGTGGTGTGGGGAGTGCTGGGCATGGGAATAAACATGGCCATGATAATCTTCTCCAAGGGTACGCCAATGTTCATGGAATACATGGGCATGACTAGTGCAGCGGAAAGTTTTGCGGCAGAAGCCTTCTCTATAGACAAGCTTTGGGTGGCACTTGCCGTGTCCGTGGCAATGAACACCATCTTTGCACCTGTGTTCATGACCCTGCACAAGATCACCGATGCACACATCGCCGCCAATGGCGGAAGCCTCAAGGCGCTTCTCACACCCATACCCATGGCACAACGCTTTGCTGGCATAAACTGGGAGGCACAATGGGGATTCGTGTTCAAGAAGACCATCCCCTTCTTCTGGTACCCAGCACACACCGTCACCTTCCTGCTCCCATCCGAGCAACGCGTACTCTTTGCCGCCCTCTTAGGCATAGCCCTGGGTGTACTGCTTGCCCTCTCGGCTAAGAAGGGTAAATAATGTAATTAGGAATAACTATTCAGACATAGACACTGAAGACATTACCTCAAAATATGATAATACCTCCTGGCATTTTTGCTGGGATAGTGATGTGAGTTCATCAAGGGGAAGCGCAAGCAAATAGGCTGCTGTATCAGAACATAGGCCATATTCGCAACATACCTTATGCCTCGCCTCCTCTTCACTGGCAGAGGTCCTAATGGCTGTTATTAGTTCTGTAATGAACTTGCCTTCCGTCTCTGAATTGAAAACGCATACAAGTTCTCCAAAGACCATTCTGCCACATGCAAACTCCTGTGACAAGAACTCCCTATTCATATATAGATGGGCAAATGTTGCCTTTTCAAAAGACATACCGTTGTCATAAGTAGTCATTGCCATCAACCTCTCTGTCTGCTTCATACTTGTATATTATTTTTATTTTTAAACTCCCTTATTGCCGATGCTATTTCATCTATATAAGAATCAGACAGGTGACTTGCAAAATGGCGACAACAGATTAGCAACTTAGGTGAGTCACCCTGCCTGGAATAGGTATAGAAACCATCATGCAACCTTTTGCTATCAGCAGGCAATCCGAACAAATCTTCCACTGAAAACACCCCTCTATATCTGCTTATATAGTTCTTGGATGCTACTATCACTATGGGGAAAGCCTGAAAGAAATCTGAGGAGAAAAATCTGTTTGACTTTCCTGCACGCCTTGAAATAGAGTCTTTACGCTCCTCTTCATCAACCTCATTGCTCTTCTTGGCACAGATGGTACTTAATTCGGATGTGAAACACACGTCATGGAAGTCCAGCAAGTCCTCCTTGCTCCTTTTGAGTCCACGCACCTTGTCCATTAACTTCTGGTAATTATACCATGTCCTGCTTGTTCCTGATACTGAACGGATGCGGGTCACATCACCCTTCTTAACTTCTGACCTGACAGAATATTTCTGTCCCTTATATGGAAATCTTGGTGAGAATTTGGAAATATCATATATCACGCCATCATGGACGATGGTTTCGGCCACGCCTTCATTCAACCAGTCGTGCCACTTCTTGTTGTTTTCAATTATCTCCCATTTGTGACGTTCTTTCTCCCGTTTTTCACGTTCAGTTTTAGGTTCTTCTTTTAAGTCAATTGCCGGTTCGCTTGCAATTATAAGAATACTCGCATTAGGATTACCACATCCTACATACTCCTTTGTGGCTGTCAATAACTGCTTGAAAGAGATAGGCCAACCTTCCTTGTTCACCTTTTCCATAATAATATATCTAGGTTAATTATTACACTTCGCAGGATTATCTATGAAGCTAATTCAGTAGTTCCATCGATAGTTTTTCCACTAATTTATCCAAAGATGTATTTTGTTTTCGCATGCTCTTAAGCATATCCATCCTATGTTCTACCGTCGTTATGGATTCCGTGTTTTTATATAAACTCGTCGTCTTGTACCTGCTGTCCAATTCTTGATATAGGTAATATCTTCCAATAGACCATAGTCTTGAGAAATAATCATACTCAGATAGGTTCATGGATGTTACATCACGATATTCAGAGGAATTCAAAATTTTCTCCGTAACCCGATCATTCCACCGCTCAAACTCTTCAACAATGTCATAGAAATTTACCTTTTTTAGATAATAGACAGCCTTAGATATATTGGGGATGTGCATGGCATGAAATACGTCGCTATTATCCTTGGGCTTCCAGTAATTTGTATGGAAGAAATCATTGTTGCACTCTTCATTAACCAGTTCATAGAGCAAATCCAAAGCCATTGTCTTTGAAAAAGTACGTCCAGCATGTACCAATACTGACAAGTAGTCTACTGGAGACAAACGTTCCCTATCTATACAGAAATCACTCCTGTGGGCAAGTCTTCTACACACAAAATAATAGTCTCTCTCGTTAGAGAAACTGTCAATCTGTGATATGATATAGTCCTCTGGCAGATGACGGATAACAACCCAAGCACACCTCTCCTCGTGGTGCTGTTCCCACAGTTCAGCAATCCTTGGTGCGAAACAATCGTCCCACAAATCCAGAAGTCTGACGTACATCCATTCTCTGTCGGAGCGACATGAAGCAAGAAAAGCAGATACAATCCTCTTTTGGTCTTTCCAGTCCAAATGCTCAAAACGTCTCTTGATTTCCTGCTTGCTTTCAGAAACCCTTCCGCTCTCCTTGTTCGTATAGTCCCGGATCAATCTGCTTATCAGGGTATTCCTTTTTTGTAATTCACGTTTCATATCCAACCTCCTTATATATTACCATAATTAAATAAAGAAGGGACGTAACCCTTCTCCGTCAACTCATTTCTATTCTGAGGCACCGCCAAGCGCCCTTAACCAAAACAAGTATGGATGAAAGGTCACGCCCCAATCGGGACGTGAGCCATTCACTAACTCGTTCTCGGTTATCTTCAATTTGGCGGTTTTCAGAATAGAGAACAAGAGCGAAGCTCTGTATTATGTGTTTATTTCCGTATCTTTACATTGCCAGAATTCATCACGGCAACCATATCATTATATCAATATTATATTACTATCCTTATACAGAGGACATGTGTCCATTTCTGTGTCTCTAATTACAAATTTACGTGCTTAATCCTGTACAAATATACGGATAAATATTGGATTCTTCAATTCATTATATAATAATATTCTTTTACTGACGTCTGACTCGTCTATATGCCAGCATTAATTTACTATAGGGAACGACATCACGGAAGCAAGAACCTCCTCACCCTCTCGGTGTACTCGTCGGGATAATAGCGATAGGAATGGGCGTGATCCACTCCCTCGGTGAGCCAGAGCTGCTTCTGCCCTTTGTGTGCCTCGTGCAAAGGGTGCACCATCCATGTGGGTACGAAATCGTCGGCATCGCCATGGATGAAGAGCATGGGTCTGCGACACTTTGCCACTTGCCTGAGGGCGCTTGCCTCGGTAAAGTTCCAGCCATACATGGCGTCGCAAAGCAGGGATGTGAGATGCAGCAAGGGGAAGACAGGTAGCGAGAACTGACAGGCAAGTTCACCCTTGAACTCATCCCATGCACTAGTGTAGCCGCAATCCTCCACAAAGTGGGTTATGTTCGCGGGCAGGTTCTCCTCGCCCGAAAGCATCATAGTGGTAGCCGCACCCATGGAAATGCCGTGCACCACCATAGGTGTATGGAAGAGCGTGTCAGCCACCTGGCACCATCGCAAGGCATCAAGGCGGTCCTTCCACCCCATCTGTATGCTCTCGCCATCGCTCTGTCCATGCGCATGGAGGTCGGGCAACACGATGTTGCATCCCATGGAGTGGTGGTACATGTAGCCAAGGTGCATCATGTCAACGGCACAATTGCGATAGCCATGTATCAACATTGCTGTGCGGGCAACACTAAAGGTATCATGCTTGGGATGACGGGGAAGATAATAGGCATGCAGGCGACGGCCATCCTCTGCCACAATGAAGGTGTCCCTAAGCACCCCGCCGGTACGGATGGAATCTATCCACTCCTTTGTCCAGGGATAGTATTCCTCCACCCTCTGCCAGGCCTTCTCCTCCGTCCAATTGGTGTGCCTGCGTGCCAGGGCATAATCCACCATATAGAACGATGCACCTGCCAGCAACACTACCAACAGGCAGATGCATATCAAACAGGAAATCAGTATCTTCTTCATAGTTGTTTTTTTTAGATTTTCACAAACATACGAGCCTTGTACATCCCCCTAAGGATAAGGAAGATGACAAGGTAGTTTCCAAATGTTATCCACACATTGTACCAGTCGCCCAAATAGGGTTGCAAGCCATAACTGAGCGATTGCACCACGCTGCGGAAATTCACCACCTCGCCAAGCATATATGCCACAATGGAGTTTGTGCCATAAATCTTGAGCCAAGCAAGTCCCCTACTCCATCCATTCACGTCTATAAGCCAATAGAACAGGGCCATCAGTACCCAGCACCAGCCTCCAGATATAAGGGTCATGCTGGTTGTCCACAGGTGCTTGTTGACTGGGGTATGCATACTATGTACATAGCCAAGGAGAAGCAAGACAACCGCAATTACGGCAAGGCGCAGGGCCGTATGCCGGCGATATGCACTGCCTGCCTTGATAACCTGCCCGGCAAAAGCGCCAAGCATCACGGTCACACCGAAAGTAAGGCTGCTCCATATCCAAGTGTAGTGATACCATGGAGCAAAGTGCCACAGACCCTGTTCGTCCCAATACACACCATCACGCCAACGCCCAAGCACTGCCCTGTCCACCATCTCAGCAAAGTTGCCTTCTGCTGTATAGTCACCACAGAAGTTCATAGGAACCCAATATACGAACATGAGCAGACAGGTGGCAATGATCTGTGCACGCATTCTGAGATGCAACATTAGCATGGAGGCAATGAAATAGCCAGATGCTATCGCCTGAAGCGTGTTGCTATAGAAACAGAAATGCCGAGGGTCAAGGCCAAGGAGATTACCTTGCACCACCATGCCAAGAATGAAAAGGAAGACAAAGCGTTTCAGTATCTTTTTGTATATTGGCCACCTGCTCTCTGCCGCCTTGTACTTTGAGAATGCAAAAGGCATGGAAGCACCTGCCATGAAGAGGAACAGAGGCATGACCATGTCCCACAGATGCAAGCCCTCCCAATCTGCGTGAGAAAACCACTGGCCAACGGTCTTCAGCCATGGAGAATCCACATGGGCACATATCTGCATCAGCACTGGTTGGAAGAAGACAAGCAGGAAAAGGTCGAGACCACGGAGTATGTCCAAGGACTCTATACGTTTTTGACATTGTTGCATGGTGAATTAGAGAAATTAGATAACAAATCGTTTATGCAAAGGTATGCATTACTTGTTAATTTTTTCAGAAAAGTATAAAATAATATTATAACATTTGATTTTTTACTATCTTTGCATTGTGTTAAATTATGGTGTATAGTTCAAATTGCTTGAAAAATGTTATCTAACGACAAAATACTCTCAGAGACCATTAACTTTTTAAGATTTCCACTTATTGTTGGAGTCGTTTTTATACACACCATTTTAACTGGTGTAAATATCGGACAAAGTGTTTTAGTTAAACAAGGGGACTTTCCTCTACATGACATACTACAACATCTAATATCTAACGAATTTGCCAGCATTGCTGTTCCCCTATTTTACTTCATATCTGGTTTTCTTTTTTTGCACATAATAATTTTTCCTATCTCACATATAGAAACAAAATAAAAAGACGTATACATTCATTGCTAATACCTTATTTGTTTTGGAACATAGCAGTTTTCGGCTTATTCTTTTTGACTCAAACATGTCTATCTTCTATGACTTCTGGTATAAATAAACAAATCGTAAATTATACATTATCTGATTGGTTAGGAATATTTTGGAATCACAGAGATGGTATGCCTATATGCTACCAATTTTGGTTTATTCGCGATTTAATGGTCGTTGTACTTTGCTCACCAATAATCTATTTGTTTGTCCGATACTTTAAATTAATTGGAATCATAACCTTGGGATTATTCTGGTGTCTTGGTATGAGTCTTCATATAACAGGTTTCAGTAGTGCAGCATTCTTCTTTTTTTCATTTGGCGCCTGGTTTGCTATTAATCAACACAATTTTATAAGTGCATTTAAGCCTCTGCGACTACCATTTACTTTTCTCTATACATTAATCATCATTGTTGCTACGTTTTTATGGTACAAACAAATAGAAGGATTAGCCTTTATTCGCCATATGGGCATTGCCATAGGACTAATTATGGTTGTTACATGGACTGCTCATGCCATACAGAATAATATTTTGAAATGCAATGCATCATTATCACAAAGTTCTTTCTTTATTTATGCTTTCCATTCAATGCCTCTTGCTATAGTTGTTAAATTATGGATCAAGTTTATACAACCAACAACAGAATTAACAATGATATTGGGATATATACTCATACCCCTTTTCATCGTTGGGCTAGGATTTAGTATTTTTATAATGATGCAAAAATATCTTCCCCGCTTTACGAGCATTATTACTGGTGGTAGATAATCTTTTATACATTTAGATTTTACAGAACAACACCATATCCATATCGAGTATTTTGAATGCCATAGAATAAATTGGTGTTTCGTTTCTGCCTATTATTGAATAAAAAATATCTCTGTTTGAGTTTGATGGCAGGCTATCAAACTATCATAAACTTTATCTTTCTGGCCTACTCGTACTCCTGCCAAGCCTTTGCCTGGATGTCGATCAAGGGCAGACAACAGAACACCTCGATGAAGGCACTTGCCAGGCGAGCGTTGGTGAGCGGTGAGCGGGTAAACGGAAAGGTGAAAAGTGAAAACTATCCACCCCCTGCCACGGACCGCAATTGGGGTCCGTGGCCATCCCCCAAAAAAATCCGCAACACCTTGTCTCTTGGGGTGTTGCGGATTGTGGTTTATATTATGGCGCTGGACGCCAATCGGCGATACCTGAGTTTACTCATACTCCTGCCAAGCCTTTGTCTGGATGTCGGCCAGGGGCAGACGGCAGAATGCTTCGATGAAGGCACTTGCCAGACGGGCGTTGGTGATGAGGGGGATGTTGTGGTCGATGGCACCACGACGGATACGATAGCCGTTGGTCTTCTCGCGCTTGGTGTGGTCCTTGGGCACGTTGACGATGAGGTCGAACTTGTGCTGGGCAATAAGGTCCATGATATTGAGAACATCGGTCTTTGTACCCACCTCGTCGGGATAGCATACGGGGATGGCCTTGGCATTGTTCTCATTGAGGAAGCGTGCGGTACCCTCGGTGGCATAGATGGTGTAACCAGCCTTGCAGAGAGCCTGTGCAGCATCGAGCAGAGAGGCCTTCTCCTTGGTACCGCCGCTGGAGAGCATAACGCCCTTGTCCTTAGAAGGAATCTTGTAGCCAGTTGAGATCATGGCATTGAGCAGAGCCTCCTCGAAGCTGTCGCCAAGACAACCTACCTCACCGGTAGAACTCATGTCCACGCCCAGGATTGGGTCGGCAGGAGCAAGACGGTTGAAGGAGAACTGGCTAGCCTTCACACCGATGCGGTCAATGTCGAATACGCTGCTATCTGGCTTGCGGTAGGGTGCGTCGAGCATGATGCGTGTGGCGGTCTCGATGAAGTTGCGCTTGAGCACCTTGCTGACGAAGGGGAACGAACGGCTGGCACGGAGGTTACACTCGATAACCTTCACATCGCGACCCTTGGCAAGATACTGGATATTGAAGGGACCAGAGATGTTCAGTTCCTTGGCAATGGCACGTGAGATGCGCTTGATCTGGCGTGTGGTGGCAAATGAAATCTGCTGGGCAGGGAAGCACATGGTGGCGTCACCGCTATGTACACCGGCGAACTCTACGTGCTCGGAGATAGCGTACTCTACAATCTCGCCGTTCTGTGCAACACCGTCGAACTCTATCTCGTTGGTCTCGGTCATGAACTCGGAGATAACCACAGGGAACTCCTTGCTCACCTGGGCGGCCTCGGCAAGGAAGCGCTCCAGTTCCTCGTCGTTGTGGCACACGTTCATGGCAGCACCAGAGAGGACGTAAGAGGGACGGACGAGCACGGGGTAACCTACCTCGTCGATGAACTTCTTAACGTCGTCCATGCTGGTGAGAGCGCTCCAACGGGGCTGGTCAATACCAAGCTGGTCGAGCATGGCGCTGAACTTGCCACGGTTCTCGGCACGGTCAATGCTGACGGGGTTAGTGCCCAGAACGGGAACTGCCTGGCGGAAGAGTTTCATGGCCAGGTTGTTGGGAATCTGTCCGCCCACGCTGACAATAACACCGCTGGGGCTTTCCAGATCGATGACATCAAGAACGCGTTCGAAACTCAACTCATCAAAGTAGAGGCGGTCGCACATGTCATAGTCGGTGGATACGGTCTCGGGGTTGTAGTTTATCATGATGCTCTTGTAGCCGAGCTTGCGTGCTGTCTGTATGGCGTTAACAGAACACCAGTCGAATTCCACACTGGAACCGATACGGTAAGCACCTGAACCAAGGACGATTACGCTCTTTGAGTTCTTGTAGTAGTTTACATCATAGCCCTCGCAAGCATATGTCATATAGAGGTAGTTAGTGAGGTCGGGATGCTCGCTTGCCACGGTGGGGATGCGCTTCACGGCAGGCAGAATGCCAACCTTCTTGCGGAAGTCACGCACCTTGAGCACCTGGCGCTCCATGCCACCCTCGCTGCCCTTAAACACGCAGCGTGCTATCTGGAAGTCGCTGAAACCCATTGCCTTTGCCTTGCGGAGTTCGTCAACGGGAACCTCCTCCACAGAGTTGTAGCTCTGCAGGTTGTGCTTCATGTCCACGATGTTCTTCAGGCGTGACAGGAACCAGGGATCAATCTTTGTGAGCTCCTCAATGCGCTCCACGGTGTAACCGTCCTCCAATGCCTGTGCTATGGCAAAGATGCGCATGTCGGTGGGGTTGGCAAGTTCCTCGTCGAGGTCATCGAAGTGAACATTGTCGTTGCAAACGAAACCGTGCATACCCTGGCCAATCATGCGGAGACCCTTCTGGATGATTTCCTCGAAGGAGCGGCCAATGCTCATGATCTCGCCCACGGACTTCATGCTGGAACCAATCTTGCGGCTGACACCGGCAAACTTGGTGAGGTCCCAACGGGGTATCTTGGCAATGATGTAATCAAGTTGGGGTGCTACGTATGCACTGTTTGTGGTGCCCATCTCGCCAATCTGGTCGAGGGTGTACCCCAGGGCAATCTTGGCAGCAACGAAAGCCAAGGGATAACCTGTAGCCTTTGAAGCAAGAGCAGAAGAACGGCTCAGACGAGCATTGATCTCGATGATACGATAGTCGTTTGTCTCGGCATTGAAAGCATACTGGATGTTACACTCACCCACGATGTTGAGGTGGCGTACGCACTTAACGGCGATGTCCTGAAGCATGGCAACCTGATCCTCGCGCAGGGTGCAGGTAGATGCCACTACGATGCTCTCGCCGGTGTGGATGCCCAGGGGGTCGAAGTTCTCCATGCCTGCCACGGTGAAGCAGTGGTCGTTGGCATCGCGGATAACCTCGAACTCAATCTCCTTCCAGCCCTTCAGGCTCTCCTCTACGAGCACCTGGGGAGCGAAGGTGAAGGCACTCTCGGCAATCTCCTTGAACATCTCCTCGTCCTTGCAGACACCGCTGCCAAGACCACCAAGGGCGTATGCGCTGCGGATCATGACGGGATAGCCAATCTCGCGAGCCGTGGCAATGGCATCCTCGATATTCTCGCAAGCCTTGCTTACGGGCGACTTCATGTTTATCTTGTTCAGTTCCTTAACGAAAAGGTCGCGATCCTCGGTGTTCATGATGGCCTCCACGCTAGTGCCAAGAACTTCTACGCCGTACTCCTTGAGAGTGCCGTTCAGATAGAGTTCAGTACCGCAGTTCAGGGCAGTCTGACCACCGAAGGCGAGCAGGATGCCATCGGGGCGTTCCTTCTTGATAACCTCGGTAACGAAGTGTGCATCAACGGGCTGGAAATACACCTTGTCGGCAATGCCTTCACTGGTTTGGATGGTAGCCACGTTGGGGTTGATGAGCACAGAATAGATGCCCTCCTCGCGCAGAGCCTTCAATGCCTGTGAACCACTATAGTCAAACTCGCCGGCCTGACCAATCTTCAAAGCGCCACTTCCCAATACGAGAACTTTCTTGAGTTGCTTTTTCATCTTTATATCGTTGTTATGTTTTTATTCGCCTGTCTCTGCCGTCCGATGGAGTATCAAGGATTTATAAAAGAAAAGCCACTCTAACCGGCGGTGATTCACCGGATAGAATGGCTTTTCCTGTGCTATTCTCTTTCCTCTGGGAGGAGATATCCTATATACGACTTCTTTCGTCCGAACATGGAGGGTTCCTTTTTATCGCCACAAAATTATAACTTTTTTCCCGATAAAGGAAACATTTGGGACTCTTTTTTCCTCTTTATTTAATTTATTTGTAACTTTGCAAACGAATACATATCCGACACATAATTTAAACTATATATACATATAATATTAAGACACAGACTTTAGGTATGAAATTTGTAAAGAACATCATTTTGGCCACACTCATGGCTACCTCCATTACCAGTTTTGCCCAAGAAAGCAAGTACACCGACAACAAGTACTTCAACCACCTGGACATAGCGCTCACAGCAGGTTCGTCCGGCATAGGCATTGAACTGGCCTCCCCCATCGGCAATATGGTACAGTTGCGCACAGGTTTTTCCTATATGCCTGAGTTCCGTCCGAAGATGAACTTCGGAATAGAGATAGGCGACAATCCACAGGAAAGCCAGTCAAAATTCGAACAGATGTCATCTGCCCTGTCCAAACTGGTAGGCTATGATGTGGACAACAGCATCGACATGATTGGAGACCCCAACTTCTACAACTGGAGCGTGCTGGTTGATGTGCGCCCATTCAAGAACAACAAGCACTGGCACTTTACCGCAGGTTTCTATCTGGGTCCCTCAACCATTGCATATTCCTATAACACAACAGAGGATATGCCATCGCTGCTGGCAGTGGGAATGTACAATAGATTCTACGACTATTTTGCTGGAGAAAAGTATTGGGAAGAACCCATCTATGACGATGTCTTCCTTGATCCAAGCATTGGAGATGGCATAAAAGAAATGATGGAAGGATATGGCCGCATGGGTATGAACATGGGTACATATAAAAGAGATATATACAACGAAAACGGGGAACTCGTTCACAAGAAGGGCGACAGATACATAATGACTCCTGGCGAGAACAGTATGGTAAAGGCCCAGATGAAGGTGAACATGTTCAAGCCATATGTAGGTTTCGGTTATGGAGGCAGACTCATCAAGAACAACGATCGTGCACACATCTCATTCGATTGCGGTATAATGATGTGGGGAGGTGCTCCATCTCTGGTAACACACGACGGTACCGACCTTATTCACGATGTAGAGAATGTAAAGGGCAAGGTGGGCGACTATGTTGACGTCATCGAGCACCTGAAGATTTTCCCCGTGCTGAACCTACGTCTTTCCTATAGACTCTTTTAACCCGAACTTTTGCAGATTATTTCAGTGGCAATCTCCCCCAAGGAAGATTGCCACCTTTTTTGATGCCTGTACACCATTGTTTCAGGCATAATTTTGTCATTAGTATTTTACGCGTCTGCCATCGGCAATGGTATTTACAGTATATTCCTTCGTCCAACTTCGTCCATTGTGATTATTGCCAATACGCCTATACCAGATACCACTCCAACTAATGCTTTGCACATGATTTGCCCACAATATGGATACTCAGTTCATAGAGCAGCCACATGGGCAGGGACACAAGCATCAGCGTGAAGACATCCGCCGTGGGGGTGATGATGGCGCCAAGTACAAGCAGGAGCACTACGACATGGCGGCGGTACTTCTTCATCATACCGGCATTGACTATTCCCAGTCTGCCCATTATCCAGCATACAACTGGTATCTCGAAAACCAGGCCCATGCACAGGCTTATGGTTATGAGCGTATCCAGATAGGAGGCTATAGTTACGGTGTTCTCTATGGCCTGGCTTACCTGGTACGTGCCCAGAAAACGGAACGTGAGCGGGAAAATGAGAAAGTAGGCGAGCAGGATGCCAAGGAGAAACATGAGGAAACCGCACACCGCCAGCCATTGGGCATAGCGCTTTTCCCTATGATATAGCGCTGGCGAAACGAAGCGGAACAGCTGGTAAAGGATATATGGCGAGGAGACCATAAACCCTACATACAATGAGGTCTTGACATGGATAAGGAACTGGTGTGCCAGACCTGTGTTGATGAGCCTTACGGACATGCCGTCCGCTATGCCGCTGCTGCCTGTGGAACCGAACAGGGATGCCGCCTGCTCCAAGAGACGGTAGGTAACGAACCCACCGTCCTGGGGAGCCAGTATGATATTGAAGATAAAACCCTTGAAACAAAAGGCAGCCACACTGCAAAGAAGCAGTGCGGCAATCACCCGTATGAGTATGTCGCGCAATTCATCAAGATGCTCCCAAAAAGTCTGGCTATCGCTCACTTCCTGTCCTGTGCTGTTTCTGAAGTATCGTCCTTGTCGTTCATGCCGTCCTTGAAACTGCGCACTCCCTTGCCCAGTCCCTTCATCAGTTCGGGTATCTTCTTGCCCCCGAAGAGCAGCAGCACCACCAGCGCTATGACAACGATCTCTTGAAATCCTATTCCAAACATTTTTTTTTCAGTGTTTTTATATCCTATTGTTATCTGAGGAGGTGAGGGGGCAAGAGAAGCCTTTTTGAGTATTTCAAGCAAGCCAGCCAAGCCCACACCCTCTCCAGCATCTGTAATCTGTAATCTTACTACAGGGTATCCTGTTTCAGTTTCTCGATAAAGGCATCTATCTTGCGAAGTTCCTTGGGGATGTCTATCCTCTGCGGGCAGTGATGGTTGCACTGTCTGCACCCGATGCAGTGGTCGGCCTGGCGCAATTTGGGTACACTGCGGTCGTATCCCACCAGGAAGGCACGGCGTGCCTTGCGGTAGTTCTCGTCCTGGCGGCTTTCAGGCACATTGCCCTCGTTCACACACTTGTTGTAGTGCAGCAGGATGGCAGGAATGTCTATGCCATAGGGGCAGGGCATGCAATACTTGCAATCGTTGCAGGGAACAGTTGGATACTGCTCTATGAGCTTTGCTGTATCGAAGAGAAACTGGGTTTCGTCGTCCGTCAGTGGCACAAGCGGCGAGAACGAACGTATGTTGTCCTGCAGGTGCTCCATGTAGGTCATGCCGCTCAGCACCGTGAACACATTGGGCTGTGTGCCGAGGAAGCGGAATGCCCATGAGGCAACGCTGCGCTCGGGGCTGCGCTGCTTCAATATGCCCACGATGTGGTCGGGCAGTTTGGACAGGCGTCCGCCAAGCAGGGGTTCCATCACCATGACGGGGATGTTGCGCTTGGCACACTCCGTGTAGAGATATTCGCACCCTATGCCGCTGCCCTTGGCTATGTGCCAGTCCACGTAATTCATCTGAAGGAGCACAAAATCCCAATGGTAGGTGTCGTTCAGGGCGATGATCTCGTCGAATACTTCCTTGGAACCGTGGAACGACCATCCAAGATGGCGTATGCGCCCAGCCTTGCGCTCCTCCTGGAGGAAATCCAGCATGCCATTGTCCACATAGCGTTTGCGGAAGTTGTCCATACCGCCGCCGCCCAGGGAATGAAGCAGGTAATAGTCGATGTAGTCCACCTGCAGTTCGCGGAAGGACCGGTGATACATGGCCAGGGAGTTCTCGCGCGAAGAATCAGAGAAGTTGGACAGTTTGGTTGACACATAGTATGACTCGCGCGGATGTCGCTTCAGCGCTATGCCCGTGGCACGCTCCGACATGCCCTGGACGTACACTGGCGATGTGTCAAAGAAGTTGACACCATGCCCAATGGCGTAATCCACCAGTTCGTTCACCCTGTCCTGGTCTATGATATCCCCCTTTCCCTCTGGATTGGGGATTGTGGGCCAGCGCATGCAGCCATAGCCGAGCAGAGATACCTTGTCCTTGCCCAGAGCCGGAAAACTGCGATAGGTCATATCGTCTGTGGGAACCGGTCCAAGTTCCCCTGCCCTACTCTCCTGTTCTGTTCCTGCATTGCATCCTGCCAAAGCGGCAGAAGCAGTGGTCAGACCCATTATCTTCAGAAATTCACGTCTATCCATAGTGTGTTCTATCCTTTCATTAAATTATCCTGTGAGTGTCGTGTCCCTCAACATAAATGGCACTGAAGGGACGTGCCGGGCATAGGTTCTCGCAAGCACCGCATCCTATGCAGCGTTCGGTGTTGACCACAGGTATCTTGAGCCTTTTCTTTCCGCCCTCCTCCAGGGGCACCATCTGTATGGCACCTGTGGGGCAATGACGTTCGCAGTTGCCGCACGACTGACCGTCGCGCACGGGGATGCAGTTCTTCCTTACCCATACTGCATGGCCTATCTGCACCGATGACTTCTCCTCGCGTGTAATGGGGCGTATGGCACCAGTGGGGCATACGTCGGCACAACGTGTACACTCGGGACGGCAATAGCCACGCTCGTAGGACATTTCCGGTTGCATGAGGCGGGAAAGGTCTGATGAAGGCCTGAGGACTCCGTTGGGACAGGCAGACACGCACAACTGGCACGAGGTGCAGTGCTGTGCAAACTGGCGTGCGCTCAATGCGCCAGAGGGCAGTATGTGGTGCTCGCGCTGGGGAGCCACCTTGTCCTCTATGGCAGCCAAACCGCCATCCACCTTCATCTTCTGCGCCTTTACCGCAGTTGTGGCCACAAAGGCAGCACTGCCTGCCAGGAATGCCCTGCGCGAAGCAGAGACCTTCTCATCCTTCGGCTGGCACGAAGAGCACTGGCCAGGTGCAAAGGCATACTTTATGGCACCCTTTCTGCACTTCTCTATGCAATCCATGCATGCCACACAACGGCTATAGTCAATGCTATGGGCAGACAGATCTATGCATGAAGACTTGCAGTTCTTGGAACAAAGTCCGCAGTCCACACATTTGCCAGTATCAATCACAGGACGGAGCCATGAGAAACGCGACAGGAATCCCAGGACTGTACCTACGGGGCAGATGGTATTGCAATAGGTGCGTCCGCCACGCCATGCCAAGACAGCCAGAACCAGCAGCGTCAGCGCGGCTATCGCCAGTGTAAGCCCGCTCTTGAGCCAAACCTCCGTTTCATAGAAGGCATAACTGTTGGCCCTCTCTGCCAGATACGCCAGGGCATTGTTGCCCCATTGCCACACGGGTGCAAGTAAGTTGCCGGCAATGCGTCCGTATGCACTATAGGGTGCAATCAGTTTAGCCAGGACTCCGCCTCCCAATGCCAGGGAAGCCACAAACAGCACCAGCACGGTGTAGCGCAGCCAGTTCTTGGCAGAAGAGTATGTGTAGCGGTTCTTCCTGGACTTCTTGCCCAACCATGCAAATATGTCCTGCATGACACCAAGAGGGCAGATTACAGAACAGTACACGCGCCCAAAAAGCAGCGTCAGCACCACAAGCAGTGCAACCACAACAGTGTTCACAGCCAGAACCGCTGGCAGGAACTGAACCTTTGCCATCCACCCAAACCACTGATGGACAGTGCCGGTAAAGTCCAGAAACAAGGCCGTAACAAGCAGGAAGAATGCCGATGCCAGGCCAATTCTCAGTTTTCTTAACATGGTATAATACTTAAAATGATATATACATATATAAATA
This sequence comes from Bacteroidaceae bacterium, assembly GCA_045645225.1. Taxonomy (GTDB): domain Bacteria; phylum Bacteroidota; class Bacteroidia; order Bacteroidales; family Bacteroidaceae; genus Physcousia. The sequence goes on from JAZRII010000074.1 coordinate 24,307, forward strand.
ATGTATGCAATTCACAAACTTCGTAAATAATTGTTTGTATAATCCATTGCAAAGATAACTTTTATTAAGAAAATTCACGAATGTTTCTGAAACTTTATCAATACATGGATATAAAAAGCATATAAAAAACATTGACAATCCCAGGAATAGGGACTGTCAATGCATTAAATGTGTGCATTACAGGGCATAATCACCCTGAAAATGGTATGTGACTTGTGTTAGTTGATGGTTATCTCGTCCAGGAACACGAAAGAGGGATGACCCTTGCCACCATGCCACTCTGGCAGGCTGTGCTCAGGCTGTACATACACCTTGATATAACGGGCTGAAACGGGTTCGAAGGAAAGGGTGTGCTCGTAGATCTGGTTGGGATTGTCCAGAGTCAGGAAAGGATAATCCTCGGCAGCCACCTCGATGAAGTTTTCGCCATCCTCGGATGTGTACACGGCAAAGCGGCGTGCGTCGAACACCCAGTCGCCCTTCTCCACCAGTGTGGAAATGGAAACGCTGCTGATCTCGGTGGGCTGCTTCATGTCGATGACAGCTTCCATGTCGTTCTTGAAGAAGGCAATCCAGCGGCCGGTCTTGTAGTTGTGGTTACCCTTCAAGCCATCCAGCAGAGTGCCGGCACCGTCGAAAGCATACTGGCGGTTGATGGGCTGGAGCATGGTGATGGGCTTGAAGCTGGCCTTGTGAATCTTTATCTCCTCCTGGAACACACGGCTGCTGCCGGTGGGACGGATGGCAATGGCCTTGATGGTACATGCCTGGTTAATTTTCAGAGTATCAGTATACTTGGCAGACTGAGCAGTAGGCTCTGTGCCGTCCAGAGTGTAGTAGATGGGACTGTTATCAATGGTCTTGAAGGCAACCTTCAGCACCTCCTCCTCAGTGTCGGGAGTCATCTTGGCAGTAATGTCGAAGACGTGGGTGGCATAGTTGTACTGCTTCAGGTCGTAGATGTCAACCAACTGGGGCAGACGGGTGAGGAAGTTCTCGTAGTCCTTCTTGCTGGCAGCGCTCCACTGAACCTCGCAAAGGGCAGCCATACGGGGCATGAGCATGTATTCCACGTGGCTGTAGGTGGGAACGTACTCTGTCCACAGGTTGGCCTGCACACCGATGATGTGCTTCTGCTCCTCGGGACTGAGGTGGTCGGGCTGGGGATTGAAGCTGTACACCTTTTCCACAGGCACATAACCGCCGATGGCCAAGGGTTCGCCCTCAGTATCCTTTGTCTGGTAGTAGTCGAAATAGAAGAAGGAAGTGGGAGCCATGATAGCGTCGTGACCCTGACGGGCAGCCTCGTAGGCATGATTCTCGCCACGCCATGCCATAACTGTGGCATTGGGGGCAAGACCACCCTCCAGAATCTCATCCCAACCGATAATCTGGCGACCCTTCTCGTTGAGGAACTTCTCGGCATAGCTGATGAAATAGCTCTGCAGATACTCCTCGGCAGTGTGCTTGCCGTCACCCTTTATGCCCAACTTCTTGATACGTGCCTGGCACTTGGGACACTCCTTCCAACGGGTCTTGGGGCACTCGTCGCCACCAATGTGGATGTACTCAGAGGGGAAAATCTCAACAATCTCGGTCAGCACATCCTCGATGAAGCGCAAAGTGGCATCGTTACCGGCACAGAGAACCTCGTCGGAAACACCCCACATGGTCCACACGTCATAAGGACCACCGGTGCAACCCAACTCGGGATAAGCATGCAGGGCACCCATCATGTGGCCGGGCATGTCTATCTCGGGAATGATGGTAATGTAGCGCTCGGCAGCATACTTGACCAGTTCCTTGGCCTCCTCCTGGGTGTAGAAGCCACCATAGGGGATACCATCATACTTGCCTGAATTACGGCCGATTACGGTCTCCTTACGCATAGAACCCTTCTCGGTGAGCAGAGGACGGCTCTTAATCTCAATACGCCAACCCTGGTCCTCAGACAAATGCCAGTGGAAGCGATTGATGTTGTGCAGAGCCAACATGTCGATATGACGCTTCAGAGAATCCATAGTAAAGATGTGGCGTGACACGTCCAGCATATTGCCACGGTAGGCAAAACGTGGTGCATCGTTAACCTCCACCGCGGGAAGCATTACAGATGAACCATTGGCATCGCCAACGGACTTGCGCAAGGTCTGGATACCATAGAACACGCCTGCCTCGGAACCACCGGTGATGACAACTTGAGAAGGTGTCACCTTCAGGTTATAGCCCTCGGGCTGCTCTTCGTTGGCAACCACCTGCAAAACGATACCATTACCCTCGGCACCAGCCTGGGGCACCAGAGTCTTGCCTGTCTGCTCAAGCATATACTCAGCCAGGAATTCAGCATTGCGCTGCATCTTCTCATTGCCTTCGGGGAAGAAAATCTTTGTGCCGTCAGTCAGCACAAAAGCACCCTCCTGCCCCATAGTCACCTCCAGCGGAGCCGGGATGACATTGTAGTCGGCATGCTTCACATTGCCTGTACAGGAAAAGAACATACAACCTGCCGCCAGAAAGGCAGCAAAACTGATAAATGTCTTCTTCATAGTAATTTTAGTTAGTAAATAATATTAATAATACATTTTTCCGAAAGTAAAAGTAATGTTTTAATTTGACATACCCAAACAAATGCAGACGTATTGTGCAAAAATGGTCACAAACATGCAAAAACAAAGGAGGCAAGCACCCGAAAGGGACACTTACCTCCATTATGTTGCGACAATTTCAAGGAAATTGCCCTATCCTATCTACATGAATGGATTAGAACCAAGTTACGTAGCAGAAGTCCTGACGGTGAGGCAGGTTCTCGTTCTTGGGGAACATACGCAGAGCAGACTTGTAGCTGCCAGCGTTGTCCAGGACGTGAGTACCCTCGAAGGTGAACTCGTTGCCGTTCTTGCCAGTCATCTTCATGGGCTCAACGCTGTAGATGCTCTCAACGCCATCCTTGTCGGTGTGTACGGTAACGATCTCGATACCAACAGCATCGTTCAAGCCAGCCTCGTCCAGAACAACCTTAACGTTGTATTCCTTACCAGCCTCTACCTGGCCGTTCATCAGAGCCTCGCAAGCGTCAACCTTGAGAACCTTGATGTCGTTCCACTTGGTAGCAACCTCTTCCTTCCATGCAGCGATCTCCTTGGCCAGCTTGTTGCCGTTAGCACGCAGAGCGTTGCCACGGTCGCGCAGCTTGTTGTAGAACTTGCTATAGTAGTCGTCCAACTGACGCTTCATGGTGTAGTGAGGAGCGATGGTAGCGATAGAGTTCTTGATAACCTTCACCCAGCCAGTGCTGTAACCCTTAGAGTTGCGAGCATAGTAGAGAGGCATGATCTCGTTCTCCAGCAGGCTGTAGATGGTAGCAGCATCGAGCTGGTCCTGATGAGCCTGGTTCTGGTAGGTGCGCTTCTCGGTAAGAGCCCAACCGGCACCCTCGCGGTAACCCTCGAGCCACCAGCCGTCAAGTACAGACAGGTTTACAACACCGTTCATCAGAGCCTTCTCGCCAGATGTACCACTTGCCTCGAGAGGACGTGTGGGAGTGTTCATCCAGATATCAACACCAGAAATCAGGGGGCGAGCCAACTGCATGTCGTAGTTCTCCAGGAAGATAATCTTGCCCAGGAACTGAGGCATCTGGCTGATCTCGTAAATACGCTTGATCAAGCCCTGACCTGCACCATCGGCGGGGTGAGCCTTACCAGTGTACAGGAACTGTACGGGATAGTTGGGGTTGTTTACGATCTTCTCAAGACGCTCCAGGTCGGTGAACAACAAGTGAGCACGCTTGTAGGTAGCGAAACGACGACCGAAACCAATCAACAGAGCGTTGGGGTTGATCTTGTCCATCAGGCTTACTACGCGAGAGGGATCACCCTGGTTCTTCAGCCAGCTGTCGCGGAACTGCTCACGGATGTAGTTAACCAGCTTGGTCTTCAACTCCATACGGGTCTTCCATACCTCGTCGTCGCTAACATTGTAGATACCGTGCCAGATTTCCTCGTTGCTC
>JAZRII010000075.1:0-16368 GCA_045645225.1 Bacteroidaceae bacterium
GCATCAATCAGGAGGATGTCGAGGCCAAACTCTTCGTGCCCCAGTCCTTCTTCGATGGCACCATGGAGGAGTTCTGGCAGAACCTCCCCTCGCTCGATGCCGATTGGGAGGCACGCCGCCAGATGCTCGAGAGCCAGAACAGGGTTTGGCGCTTTGTGGCAAAGTACGAGGACGGCCATGCCAGCATCTCTCTTCAGGAGATAGAGCAGGGACATCCCTTCTATCAGTTGGAGGGAAGCAACAACATCGTCCTTCTCACCACCGAGCGCTACAACGAGTACCCCATGCTCATCCAGGGCTATGGTGCCGGTGCTTCCGTTACCGCCGCCGGTGTCTTTGCAGATATAATGTCACTGGCGTGATAAACGAAACATGAAACATATCATTATCCTTGGCGATGGCATGGCCGACTGGCACAACGAGGCTCTGGGTGGCAAGACCCTCCTCCAGCATGCCCACACTCCCAATGCCGACCGCCTGGCACGCATGGGCCGATGCGGACTTCTCCGCACCGTGGCCGATGGCTTCCACCCGGGTAGCGAGGTTGCCAATAGCAGCATCCTGGGTTACGACCAGCATGTTGTCTACGAGGGCCGTGGCCCTCTGGAGGCGGCAAGCATAGGTGTGGAACTGGCCGACGACGACCTTGCCCTGCGCTGCAACCTCATATCCCTGGATGGCAACCTCCTGCGCAACCATTCCTGCGGCCGTCTGGAGACGGAGGATGCCGACATACTCATAAAGTACCTGCAGGAGGAACTTGGCAACGACCGCGTGCATTTCTACACCGGCGTACAGTACCGCCACCTGCTTGTCATCAAGGGTGGCAACAAGCACCTGCACTGCACCCCTCCGCACGACATCCCCGGCAAGCCCTGGCGCGAGTACATGCTCCGTGCCGAGACTCCCGAGGCCGAGGAGACGGCACAGCTGCTCACCGAACTCATCTACAAGAGTCAGGTTCTCCTGAAGTATCATCCCCTCAATGCCCAGCGTGCCGAGCAGGGCATGGATCCCGTCAGCAGCATCTGGCCGTGGGGTGGGGGATACCGCCCTCAGATGGCTCCTCTCACCCATACCTTCGCTTCGCAGATACAGCGTGGCTCGGTAATCACGGCCGTAGACCTCATCCGTGGCATTGGCCACTATGCAGGACTTCGCACCATAGACGTGCTTGGTGCCACAGGCTTGTGGGATACCAACTATGCCGGCAAGGCGCATGCCGCACTCGAGGCTCTGCGCACCGACGATTTCGTCTACCTTCATGTCGAGGCTGCCGACGAGGCTGGCCACGATGGCGACCTGGCACTGAAAATCCAGTGCATAGAGAATATCGACAAGTACATCCTCGGCCCCATCATGCAGGCGGCAGAGATGTCCGCCGAACCCCTCTCCATAGCCTTCCTGCCCGACCATCCCACGCCCATCGACCTGCGCACGCACACCGCCGAGCCCGTCCCCTTCGCCATCTGGTACCCGGGTATCACCCCCGATGCCGTGGAGACTTTCGACGAGGATGCCGCGCGCCAGGGCAGTTACGGTCTTCTCGAAGGCGACCAGTTCATCCACGCCTTCATGCAGGATAAAGAAACAGAAATACAAACATACCAATCAGAAATATACTAATCAAACAGGGACAGACCCCTCCCCATCCCTCCCCTGTATGGGAGGGAGTAGTTACAACAGTTAACGCTATCACCCACTTTCTCCCCCTGAGACAGGGGTGAGTACCCCGTAAGGGGGGAGGGGGTGGATTAAATCGGAAAACTGAAATCAGATTACTCTGATTACTCATATTACTCCGATTCCTCCGACTACTCCCAGTTTTCCGTTTTCACCTTTCACCTTTCACCTTTATTAAAACATGCAATACTACTCAACCAACACCCCCACCACTCGCGAGAGCCTTGAAACCGCCGTTGTCAAGGGTCTTGCCGCCGACCGTGGCCTTTATATGCCCACCAGTATCCGTCCCCTGCCGCAGGAGTTCTTCGACAACATCCAGGACATGTCGCTTCAGGAAATCTCCTTCCGTGTGGCAGAGTGCTTCTTCGGCGAGGACATCCCTGCCGACGACCTGCGCCAGATAGTCTACGACACCATGTCGTTCCCCATCCCTGCCGTAAAGGTAACGGACAATATCTACTCCCTGGAACTCTTCCACGGTCCCACACTGGCCTTCAAGGACGTGGGCGCACGCTTCATGGCCCGCCTGCTGGGATATTTCAACAAGAAGCAGGGTGGAGACCGTATGGTCAACGTTCTTGTTGCCACCTCCGGCGACACCGGTTCTGCCGTGGCCAACGGTTTCCTTGGCGTCCCCGGCATCCACGTCTACGTGCTCTACCCCCAGGGCAAGGTTTCTCCCATCCAGGAGTGCCAGTTCACCACCCTGGGACAGAACATCACCGCCATCGAGGTGGACGGCGTCTTCGACGATTGCCAGGCAATGGTAAAGAGCGCCTTCATGGACGAGGAACTCAACCTCCACATGAAACTCACCTCTGCCAACTCCATCAACGTGGCACGCTTCCTCCCCCAGAGTTTCTACTACTTCTGGGCCTACGCCCAACTGAAGAAGCAGGGCATTGCCGTAAATGGCGCTCCCTCTGCCGTGGCTCCCAAACTGGTGGCTTGTGTGCCCTCGGGCAACTTCGGCAACATCTGCAGCGCTCTCTTTGGCCGCCGCATGGGCTTGCCCATCGACCGCTTCATCGCCGCAAACAATGCCAACGACATCTTCTACAACTACCTGCAGACAGGCCGCTACAATCCCCGTCCTTCCACCGCCACCATAGCCAATGCCATGGACGTGGGCGACCCCAGCAACTTTGCCCGCATCCTGGACCTCTACGGCCATAGCCACGAGGCCATCACCGAGCACATCTCCGGCGCCACATACACCGACGAGCAGATTGCCTCCACCATGCGCCAGTGCCTCAGCGAGACGGGCTACCAGCTTGACCCCCACGGCGCCTGCGGATATCAGGCATTGCAGGACGGACTTCGCCCTGGCGAGGTAGGCTTCTTCCTGGAAACCGCACACCCCGCCAAGTTCAAGCAGGTAGTGGACGACATCTGCCACACCGACGTGGAAATCCCCGCCCGCCTCGCCGCCTTCATGCAAGGCCAGAAGCAATCCATCCCCATGCCCAACGACTTCCAAGTCTTCAAGCAGTTCCTGCTGGAACGGTGAGAGTTTAACGGTGAGCGGTGAGAGTTTAACGTTTAACGTTTAACGAAATCCGATTACTCAGACCCTTCCGACTCCCCCCTTATAACCAGAGGTGTAGAACCATCCCCCGGTCCTGCACCTCTGCTCTTTACATCGTTTTCTCCCTGTCGCCCCGCGACAATTAACCGTGGCCCTGCCACATTAACCAGCGACTCAGTCGCTATTAACCAGCGCTAAAGCGCTATTAACCGCACCGCAGGTGCATTAACCGTTTCCGTTCCCGTCCTTGTTTTTTGTCTCTCACAGAATCCGCAGAACACACAGAATTACCAGTCCTCGAGTCGTTAGTTCACGCTTTCGCTGGAATCCACAGAATTGTCGCTTGGGGCTAAAGCCCTGCGACGGGCTGCGCGGTGTTAGCGGTAATGGTTTTACGTTCACATTGCGCCAGCCGTCGTGACGAAGTCTGCGACAAATTCCGTGGATTCTATTTGCTCCATATTCGGGTTATTTATTCTTCTATTTAAAAAGGTTTCTGTGAATTCTGTGGATTCTGTGTGAAATATATTTCTGTTCTCACACTGATTATTTTTCTCGTTCAGACTGCTTTAGCTTGATGAGCGCAGGCGAATAATAATCCGCAGAACACACAGAATTACCAGTCCTCGAGTCGTTAGTTCACGCTTTCGCTGGAATCCACAGAAATGGCACTCGTTTCACTGTGCCAGCCAAACGAACGGAAATCTGAAATCTTATCGCTCATCCGCTCCACGCTCATCCGTTCACACCCCCGCCTTGATATTCTTCTTCAGCTGTTCCACGCTGCTTGCGCCCACCAGCACAGAGGTAACTCCCTTCTGTTCCAGGATCCAGCGCAAGGCATGTTCCGCCAGCGTCTGTCCCTTTGCCTGCGCAATGGCATTCTGCTCGTTCAGGTAGGCCAGCAGTTCGGGTGTCAGCATCTCCTCTTTCAGGAAGCGTCCCTGGCTCATGCGGCTATTCTGTGGCACGCTGCCCTGCAGATAGCGGTCCGTCAGCAATCCCTGTGCCAAGGGCGAGAAGGATATGAAGCCCAAGCCATTGTTGTAGCACTCCTCCAGTATGCCCTCCTCCAGCGGAGCCCTGTCCAGCATGTTCAGACGACCCTGGTATATCAGAGGCGGCACATCGCGCTCGTTCAGATACTTTATTGCCACCTTCAGCGCATGCAAGGGCCAACGCGAGATACCCACATACAGAGCCTTTCCCTGGCGCACTATGTCCACCAGCGCCTGCAACGTCTCCTCCAGAGGAGTCTCTGGGTCGTAGCGGTGAGTATAGAACAAGTCCACGTAATCCAGTTTCATGCGCTTCAGACTTTGGTCCAGGCTTGCCATCAGCGACTTCCTCGAGCCCCAGTTGCCATAAGGCCCCGGCCACATCACGTATCCCGCCTTTGAAGCGATGAACAGTTCATCGCGGTACGGACGCAGGTCATCCTGCATCATACGTCCCATCATCTCCTCCGCATGTCCTGGAGGCGGACCGTAGTTGTTAGCCAGATCCATGTGTGTTATCCCATGGTCAAAGGCATATCTCACGATCTCTCGGCAATGGTTGTAATCGTTCTCGGCACCGAAGTTGTGCCACCATCCCAGGCTCACACTGGGCAGCAGTATTCCACTCTTTCCACATCTGCGGAATTGCATTCCGTTGGTGTACCGCTCTTCATTGGGGAGGTAGGTTTGCATAGTGTTGTATATTTACCATCCGGAATCCCAGATGTTGTTATCTTTTTTTGATGATTTGTCGTCCCTTCCCAGAAAATCATACTCGGCGTCGTTGTCGATTGTCTCATTGCTGAGAAGAACGGACTGTGCAATTATCTCTGAGTTGTCGGGACAGAGAACACGCATTGATGGGATTATATATCTTCTTTTCATTCTTAACTGGTATCTTCTATAATATATATATATAAGGTGTATCTTATCTTATCACCAGTTTGCCGTTGATGATATTTATGCCCTTCTGTGTCTGTCTCATTCTTTGCCCTGACAGGTTGTAGATGGCGGCATCTTTGTCGTTTTCCCTGTGCATGGTTTCCATGATGTCAGTCTCGTTCTCGTCCCATTGTACGGATAGAATATCGCGTGCTTTAGTTTCACCTGGCAGTTTCAGGTATGCCTTGTTTGCATCAAGGGTGTAGTCTGTGTTCAGCAGACGGAAGGCAACTGAACCGTCCTCCTTCTTGCGTGTCAGCATGTATGCATTGCTTTCTGCAGTCAGAGTAGTCTCCTTTGTTACACCAATTAGCAGGTTATCAGTAATTTCTGTAGCCTGCTTGTAAGTGGACGTGAAGGAGTATTCGCCACAAGACGCTTGCAGCACCACACCCTCGTTGGCGGCAATCCTGTTGTCTGGAATGGCTGTAAGTCTTATGTATTCTCCATTTTCAGAAGCGGAGTATGCGACAACTCCTTTTGGTACTACAGCATTATATGGCAGGCATAAAGTAGCAAATCCTGCATCACTGACATTTAAGGTGTATGAAGCTGAAGTCCCAAGGAACTGTGCTCCTTTCAATTCGTAGTATTTGTTATTACTACCACTAACAGTTAGATTATATGTTATTCTATAATATGCATTCTCTGTTGGTGTAATTTGGAAAACATAATCCTTGTTCGCCTTTAAATTGTCAGTTATGTCATAGTTTGTGGAATTGGTGAACGAAGCATTATTGGCGACAGAAAGCTTAATGCTATTTAGCGTTATGTCACCACTGGTTCCTCCCACATTGACAACAACTTTTTCTACAGTTCCATATATGGGGGTAGATGTCATGATATCTCTATTCTCCTTATCAATGCTCTTGCCTCCAATTTTCCATGGTCGTGTTTCTGTGTTTCCTTCCGCAAACCAATTAACACCATTAATCAGTATACCAGTAGCGCCAGCGCCGTCATAAGCAGAGGTTCCTCCTTCAACTGGTGTCAGATTATAAACAATATTATCAACGCTGATAGGGATGGAGTACGACGCAGTCATGCCCAGATAGTTTGCAGTGGCAGTGATTGACTCGTTTTCTTTATTGATGACTTCCGGATTGAAACTCCATGCCACATATCCAGTGACATCCTTGTTGCTGCCATCGGAATATGTTGCATTAACGGTCAGTCCATCGGCATTTGGTGTATCACCCGCAATATACTTCGTTTGTGTTGCTGCTCCGCTAATGCTTATAGACGTGAGTGTGTTTTGTTTGATAAGAGTGTTGTTCTCCTTGAAACCATAAGTTTCACCGTTTTTCTCTAAAAGTCCTTTGACAATGACAGAAGAACCTATTTTCAAATCATCGGTTGATGTGAAATCTGCCGTATTGGTGTTTTTACCCATATAGCATACAAACTGTTGTGTGCTTTGAGTACCCCCATTTGAGATGTAATAGGTTATGTTTCCGTTCTGGAAGTCGCCTATGTTGGAAATGATACCCTTGACATAAACCTCTTCATGTAAGCCTTTCCCTTTATTGATAAGGGAACATGCCTGACTTATGGTATAGGGCTGCTCTTCTGTATTTGCGATACTTAATAGTGTGATGGGATATTCTGTTGTAGCAGACCGTCCATTATACGATGCCTTTGCTTCGATACTTTTTGTATCAGTTCCTATGGTAGGAGGGTCAAATGTCCATTTAGTGGATGCAGTCACATCCTCGGTAGAGTTGTCACTATATTTGGCGGTAACTGTCAGTCCTTCTGCAGAAGGGGTGTCTCCTACATAATATTCTTTCTTGGTTAGATTGCCGGAAATGGAAAGGGAGGAGATGGGGGCCTCTTTGTACAGGTATACAACTTCTTGACTCCCATTATTGTAGCATGAAAAAAGTCCTGAGTCAGAGTTATACTGGAGTATATTTCGCGTTTTTTTGCCTTTGCATGTAATAACTGCGGTTCCATTACTATTTAACGAAATGCTGAATTTGGCATACTCATCAGTACTAGTACTTCCTTTAAGATTGTTGTTGTTGTCTGTGCTTGTGGCGTTTAAATAATATGTCCCATTGTGTAATGTCCAACTTCCAGAAGAGCCTCCGAGTGTAAGTCGTGCCATTCCGCTTTTGTATGTGATGCAGGAGTTGCTTGCATCGGCTACTACTTGCTTCCAATTGTTTTCGCCAGAAACATAGTTTTTCATGACGGCACCGCTTCCGTCCTTCATGGATGCGATGATGTATCTGCATCCAGCAACAAGTTCGTTTGTGGAAGTGATGAGTTGGTACTTCTCTCCCGATACATTCCCCATTCCCGCTATGCACAATAGCAGGAAAAGGAATCCTCGCAAGGAGAAATTCCTAAGTACATTTAGTTTCATTTAGGTGTAGTATTCCAATTAGAGATGTTATGCTATGTAATCTATATTTCTTCACGCATCGTGGAACACCATGCCTCCAGCGTCTTCGGGGCGTTCTATGCCGGGGTATTCGTGGTGGAAGTCGGTGGTGAGGCGATGGATGTAGCGCTTGGCTTCCCACTGGGCCATGGGGAGGTCGTGGAGGAGATAGTTGCCACAGGTGGCGGCGGTGGTGCCGGGAACTTCATCGGTGTAGTCGACAACATACTGGAAGGCGCGGAGCATGAGGGTGCGCACTTCGTGGCACGACCACTCTCCCTTCATGATGAGGTAGTTGCCGGTGAGGCATCCCATGGGGCCCCAGTAGACGATGCGGTCCTTCCACTCGGGATCGTTGCGCAGGAAGGTGGCAACGATGTGCTCTATGGTGTGGATGGCGGCAATGTGCAGAGAAGGCTCCTGGTTGGGGGCGGTCATGCGGATGTCGTAGGTGGTGATGGTGTACTCGCCCATGGTGTCCTGACGGGAGATGTAGATACCGGGCATGAGGTTGCGGTGGTCAACTTGGAAAGAGGGTATGAGGTTCATAATTTTAGAGGGGACCCACCCCCTTGCCCCTCCCTGTATGGAGGGGAGTATATACTGCTCGGAGGTAGGGATTTTGTTAAAGGGTTAATAGGTTAAAGGTTAGAGGTTAGAGGTGAGCGGTTAAGGGGTTGGACCCTCCCCCTTGCCCCTCCCTATAGGGCGGGGAGTATATAGTACCGGGGGATGAGGAGTATAATGTACTTCCGATGTGGCTACGAGTCGGTTGTAATTCTGTTTTCGCTTAATCGCAAATTTTGCTTACTCGCAGTTTTCCGTTTTTCGTCATCGTCATCGTCTTCGTTATCGTTCACTTTTCCGTTCGAATCAGGTTTGCGATGCACTGCCTGAGGGAGTCTGTCCAGTAGGGGATGTCCAGGCCGAAGGTTTCCTGTATCTTGGTCTTGTCCAGAACGGAGTAGGAGGGGCGCTTGACGGGCGAGGGGTACTGGCTGCTGAGGCAGGGACGGATGTTGCAATGGCGCTGCTCGGCAGAGAGGGTGTTGGCGGTGTGCTGTATCATCTGGGTGAAGTCGTACCAGGAGCAGACACCGAGGTTGGAGTAGTGGTAGATGCCGGTTTTGGGGTAGGAGGTAGCGGTGAGCGGGGTTTTATCCACCCCCTCCGCCCTTTGGGCTCGTCCCCCTGTCTCAGGGGGACAGTTGTTAGCGGTTAGCGGTGAGCGGTGAGCGGAGCAGTTTTCCGTTTTCACCTTTCCGTTTTCCGTTTGTCCATAGTCCTGGAGTATGGTGCAGATGGCGCGGGCGAGGTCCAGGGCATAGGTGGGAGTGCCGCACTGGTCGTAGACGACCTGTAGGGTGGGGCGCTCGGCGGTGAGCTGGAGCATGGTGCGGCAGAAGTTCTTGCCGAACTCGGAATAGAGCCATGCCGTGCGTATGATGACGTGCTGGCACCCGGTGGCAAGGATGCGCTCCTCGCCCTCCTTCTTGGTGCGGCCGTAGACGCCGGTGGGTGTGCCCTGCTGGTCTTCGCGGCAGGGGGTGTTGTAAGGCTCGGTGCCGAAGACGTAGTCGGTGGAGATGTGTACGAGCAGTCCTCCCACGGCCTTCATGGCAAGGGCAAGGTTCTCGGGGGCATCGGCATTGAGGCGCTGTGCCAGGGCGGCAAGTGCAGGATCGGTTTCGCAAGCATCCACATTGGTCCATGCGGCACAGTTCACGATGGCATCAATGCCCTGTTCCTGCACCATGTCCATGACAGCCTGGCGGTCGGTGATGTCCAGGAAGGTGGTTTCCTGTCCCTCCACCTGGTTGACGTCGGTGAAAATATATTCGTCTGCACTGTCCTTGGCAAGCAGACGCATTTCGGAACCCAACTGGCCGTTGGCTCCGGTAACAAGTATCTTCATATATAGTATTTAATTATAGAACCTACCTAATAGTTCACAGTTCGCCGCTCATGATTTGAGCGATTTTTCATCGTTGCAAAGTTACATTATTTTAATGTAATTGCAAAAATGTGTTGCTGTTCTTTTGCCCAAGTGCCTTAATCTTCGTACCTTTGTTCGCGTTTTTATGAAAAAGTTACTTATATCTTTACTTACACTGTGCGCCGCTACGATGGGCGTACATGCAGAGGAACCGGTTTCTCGTGAGGCGAGAAAGGTGGTTCAATATGTTGGTCCCGAGGTGACGAAGTTCTCCGTGGAGGGACGTTTTGGCTGGCAGATGTTCCGCACCTCTGGTGTGACAGAAGATGACCGTACGGGGTTCCGTGGCGAGTTCTTCAACCTGCGCCTGGATGCAAGGCTCTACAAGGGCCTGAGTTTCTCGTGGCGCCAGCGCCTGAACATCACCAGCGAGCGCAACTTCTGGAACTCCACCGACTGGATGGTGCTGAACTATGCTCCCAACAAGGACTGGCTCATCTCTGCCGGCAAGCAGGTGGTGGCAATTGGCGGATACGAGTATGACCGTCCGCCCATAGACATATACAACAGCAACAGCGAGTACTGGAACCACATAGGGTGCTATCAGTTTGGCGCCAGCGTGGCATACAACTTCAGCAAGGACGACAGGCTGACCTTCCAGTTCAGCAACAGTCCCTTCCGCACGGATATTGGCAATAACAACAACTACGGTCTGTCGCTGATGTGGAACGGAAGCCATGGCATGTGGGAGACAATCTGGTCGGTGAACGCCTTCCAGTGCACGGGAGGCAGATGGATGAACTACATAGCCCTGGGCAACAAGTTCAACTTCCTACCCCAGCGCCTGTGGCTGGAACTGGACTATGTGAACCGTGCCAGCAGCCATCAGACCTTCTTGTTTGAGGACTGCAGCGTGATAGCCGAGATGAGCGGCAAGCCCCACAGCACCGTGCGCCTGTTTGGCAAGTACACCTACGATGTGAACAACACCGGCACGGATGCCGACCTGTACGTGATGTCGGGCACAGAGATGCACGGCGTGAGCGGAGGCATAGAGTATGAGCCCTTCAAGAAGCACCCCGAGGTGCTGCGCCTGTTTGGTTCGTGCGGCTACTCATGGGGCGTGAACAGCACCCCAAATGGTGTCATGCTGGACGGACAGATACGCCTGAACATCGGCGCCAAGATTCACCTCGACCTCCTCAAGGGCCTAAAGTGGGCGATAAACAAGGAGAAGATGACGCTCTGGTAGAAGAGAACGTTGAAGGTTTAACGTTTAACGTTGAAAGTAAAACTTTCGCCTTGTTTAGTGTTTAGTGAGGCGCTACGCTTTTGTTTAGTGTTTAGTGAGGTCGCTGTCGCTCTTGTTTAGTGTTTAGTGAGGTCGCTGTCGCTCTTGTTTAGTGTTTAGTGAGGTCGCTGTCGCTCTTGTTTAGTGTAGTCTAACCCCTAAACTCTAACATAAAACCCTAAACCCTAAACTCTAAACCCTAAACTCTAAACCCTAAACTCTAAACTCTAAACCCTAACCACTAAACCCTAAACCCTAAACCCTAAACTCTAAACTCTAAACTCTAAACTCTAAACCCTAACCCCTAAACTCTACAGAATATAACTAAAAGAAAAAATATGCTTAAAAAGATTCCAAATGGCATTCCGTGCCTAATTATCATCGTTGCCCTGTTTGGCTACATGGGCAGTGTGATGGGACTGACCAACATGCTCAACACCATCATGCACACGGCACACGACCTGTTGCTCAACACCGTGTTCTACCTCATGGGCATGTGTGTCATCACCGGTGCGCTGGGCAAGATCTTCGTGGAGTTCGGTGTGGTGGACCTGCTTCAGCGTCTTCTGCGCCCCATCATGCGCCCCGTGTTCAACATGCCCGGTGTGGCTTCGCTGGCGGCGGTGCTCACCTTCCTCAGCGACAATCCTGCCATCATTGCCCTGAGTCAGGACAAGGGCTTTGCACGCTACTTCAAGAAGTACCAGCACGTGTCGCTGGTCAACTTCGGCACTGCCTTTGGCATGGGCTTGCTGGTACTGGTGTTCATGATAGGTCAGGGCTATTTCCTCGCTCCCTTTGTGGGACTTGGCGGTGCACTGTTCGGTTGCGTTGTGGCAACACGACTGATGCAGCACTTCACCCTGAAGATGTACCCCAACTACAGGCATGAGGATGCCGTGGCCGTAACCAACTACACCGGTGGCGAGGCTCTGCCCGACGTTAGCTTCGCTCAGGAAGGTGCAGAGAAGAAGCAGGACACCAGCCTTTTCGTGCGTGTGCTCAACGCTATGCTCGATGGCGGTAAGGATGGTGTTACCATCGGTATGGCCATCATTCCTGGTGTGCTCATCATAAGCACCCTGGTGATGATGCTCACCTTTGGCGGAACTGCCGAGGGTGTGGACGAGATGGGCAACGAGATTATCGTTTACACTGGCGGTGCCTTCCAGGGCACACAGCTGTTGCCCTGGCTGGCTGGCAAGATAAGTTTCGTGTTTGAGTGGCTCTTCGGCTTCTCTGCCCCCGAACTGGTGGCATTCCCCATCACCGCACTGGGTGCCGTGGGTGCTGCCCTGGGTCTGATTCCCGAGTTCACCGCCAAGGGCATCATAGACGGCAATGCCATAGCCGTGTGCACCGCCATGGGCATGTGCTGGAGCGGCTACCTGAGCACCGATGCCGCCACGCTTGACTCTCTGGGTTACCGTCCCTTGGTTCCCAAGGCTTTCCTCAGTTCGTTTCTGGGCGGTATCTGCGCCGGTATCTTTGCCCACTGGGTGTATGTACTCATCATGTACATCAGCACCCTGTTTGCTCCCGCTCCGGTATGGAGTGTGCAGACCAACGGCTCCTTGTGCAACATGCCCCAGAACCAGCAGATAGAACTGACCATGATGGACGACAGCACCTTCATTGCCAAGGACTGGTTCGGCGAGAAGGGCACCAACCTGGAGTTCCGTGTCAACCAGCAGGATTCCTCTATAGTCGTTACCAATGCCTATGCCGAGAAGAACAACCGCTTCTTCTTTGTCCGCATCAACGAGAAGGCCCTGCAGGGCGAGGTGTCATACGCACTGCTGCATCTGGACAACGAGTACTCTAAGTTTGGCGGCAATGCCGACGGCGGATTCATGTATGTCTTTGCCTTCCTCTACGATGGCAAGCACCGTCCCATCGACCGTGGCTACTATGAACTCGTCTGGGGCGACGGAGTGCCTCATACCGTAGAGGCCGAGGCATATATCCAAAGGGAGATAGCCGCCGAGCAGGACAGCCTCCGCATGGATTCCACCTACAAGACCATGGGCGAGAGGGTGCTGGAAACTCCTGATTCCGTAAAGACAGACACAATCGGCATGTAGGGCATTTCCCCCCCCGGGGGCCGAAAGTTATAACGCGAATGCCGTTCCACAATGTCAGTGGGGCGGCATTCTGCCTTTCTGCACATGTCAGTTTTGTAGCCATAACATTTTTTAAGTGCAGGGCATGTCGGTATTATCTGCCTTATTTGTATATTTGCAACGGATATAATCATAAAACAAAACCTAAAACAAACAGAACTTTATGAAGAGAAGTCTACTTATGTTACTGGCATGCGTCAGCGTGCTATGGTCGTGGGCCAGCACTATCGACTACACTGTCGACAAGGCCAACGGCAATCTCTACCGTGGCAACGAGGCCAACTCCACGTGGAACAGCACCTGGAAGAGCAATGCCACTCCGCAATTGCAGTTTGGATGCGGCGTGAACAACATGAACTGGGCGGACAACAATGTGCAGCTCATGACCGGCACTGCTAAGAGTTCCACATATACGCTGACCGCTCCCGACGGCTATGTCATCAAGGAGTACACCTTCAACTTTGCCAACAACGGCCACTCCACCGCTCTCACCCTCACCATGGACGACGGCAAGGAGTACACCACATCATCCACTCCTCAGACCATCAGTGCCTCTGGCCTTAACGCCTATAGCGTTTCCTTCACCTTGGCAGGCAATAACGGCAATGGTGTCGTCCTCAGCGATTTCGTGGTAAAGGTAGGTACCGAGACTGCCTCCGACAAGGCCTATGAGGTCAGCACCGAGGGCAACGTGCACTGGTACTACATCACCAGCGCCTCCACCAAGGGCTATTGCAAGGGCAAGACCATCTACTACGACTCTGCCTCGGGCTACCTTCGCTTTGGCGACAAGGCTTTCAGTGCCGACGGCATCTGGAGCTTCTGGGAGAAGGACGGCAAACTGGCAATAAAGAACTACAAGGGTGAGTATTTCGGCACTGCTCCCGGAGGTACGGGAGGTAGTACGGCATTTGGTGTGGTCAGCACTCCCAACTACATCTACACCATACAGAAGGCCTTCGGCGCATACACCATCAAGGATAGCGGTGTGGAACTGCATGCCCAGGAGAGCGGACAGAGAATCGTTCGTTGGGCTGCCGAAGAGGGTGGTGCATCTCTCTGGAAGATGGAGCCTGTCGACGTCAGCGATGCTGATGCCAAGATAGCAAGCACCACCGTGGTTCAGGGTAAGGTTACCACCGCCATCGGCAACAAGAACCAGCCCATGGTGCGTGCCGCCATCCGTGTCGGCGGTTTGACAGGCAGCGTCTCCTTCGAGGGCATCAAGTGCCTCTTTGCCGGCACGAACATCAGCGATGTCACCCGTGTGCGTGCCTACTTTGCCACCAACGAGCGCGAACTCTTCATCGACGAGGAGAACGCCATGCCCTGGCGCGAGCAGAACGGCGAACTCTATGGCGAGACCACAGAATTCAATTCCGACCGCACCTTCACCATCACCGGCAAGAAGGATCTCACCCCTGGTGTGCACTATCTGTGGATAGCATACGACATTTCCGACTCTGCCAAGGAGGGCAACAAGGTTGATGCTCGTGTCATGAACTATACCTTCAATGGCGAGGAAGTGAAGGAGAGCAACGGTCATCCCGCCCATCTGGCAACTATCTTCCTGTCCGAGAGTGCCGTGCTCATGCCTATGGACAAGGGTTCGCTCTACTACCGTATTCCTTCCATTACCGTCACCAAGGATGGCAAGCGCCTGGTTACTCTTACCGACGACCGCAAGGGCCACAATGCCGACCTTCCTTCGCACTGCTATCTCGTTGCTCAGTATTCCGAGGACAATGGCAAGACATGGAGCGATCCTCAGACCGTGGCTGGTACCGCCACCACAGGTGGCAACTACGGTCATGGCGATGCTTCTATCGTTACCAACCGCGACAATGGCGAGATCGTGGGCATCATGACCAGCGCCGGCACCTATGGTCACGGCTTCTTTGCCGGTACTGCTGCCCAGCCTCCACGCTGGAAGACTATCACCAGCCGCGATGGCGGCTTGACATGGGATGCTCCCGTGGACCATACCGACGACCTCTTCGGTGCCAAGTGCTCCAACCCCAAGACCAAGACCTGGAAGAGCGGCTTCTCTGGTTCGGGTGCTGCCTTGCAGAAGCGTGACGGTACTCTGGTTTCAAGTTTCGTAAACCGCCAGGCGGACGATAGCCAGCATTTCTACTTCTTCATGAGTAAGGATGGCGGCAAGAACTGGTATGTGAGCGGAAATAGCGGTACTGATGGTGCCGACGAGCCCAAGACTCTCGAGCGCAACAATGGCGACCTTGCCATCAGCGTACGCTCCAGCGGTTACAACTATCACAACTACACCTCCAACGATGGCAAGACATGGCACCTTGCTCCTCGCACACGCTTCACCTCCGGTATCTCAGGCAATGCTTGCGATGGCGAGTACATGGTATGGTGCTCCACTCTCGAGGGCAATCCCTGGGACATTGCTTTCCAGACACTCCCCAACAACGCTGGCCGTCAGAACGTCAGCATAGCCTTGTCAACCGACGAAGGCAGCACGTTTCTCACTCCCAAGACTATCTGTCCTCGCGGTTCGGCATATAGTGCTGCCGTGGTACTGCCCGACGGAACCCTGGGCGTCTACTTCGAGGAGAACGGTGTCTTCGGTGGTTACACCATGCGCTTCGTCCGCTTCTCTCTGGAATGGGCCAGCGGTGGCAAGTACAAGTTCACCGAGGACGCTCCCTTCATTCCCATCAAGTCCACCAACGAGACTTCCATCGGCGACATCCTTCAGGAAGCAGAAACCAATGCCCCTGCCGCCACCTACGACCTCTCCGGCCGCCGCATCCAGAATGCCCAGAAAGGCATCTACATCCAAAACGGCAAGAAAGTGATGGTTGATTAAACCTCTGCCAAGAACATCTTAATAATATAACGCACAATCCGCAGGCACCCCCAGTGATGGCAAGTGTCTGCGGATTGAGTTTTTGTGGAGGGGCATTCTTCGCTTTTGTTTAGGGTTTAGGGTTTAGAGTTTAGAGTTTAGGGTTTAGTGTTTAGTGTGTTTAGTGTGTGGGGGGTAATCCGTTGATATAACAACTAAATCTGTGATAATCAGTCCAATCTGTGTCATCTGTGGGCGACATTGTCATCGTTTTCGTTTTGTTTATAGTTTAGTGAGGCGCTGCGCTTTTTGTTTAGTGTAGTCGCTGACGCTCGTGTTAAGTGTACTCTAAACCCTAAACTCTAAACAGCCTCCGTCTTCGTCCTCGTTTTCGTTATCGTCATCGTTATCGTCTATATTATATTAATAAGGTGTATCTCCCCTTTTCCGTCTCTTTATTGTCCCTTTTACACCCATTCTTTGTTATTTTCTTAAATTTTCTTTCGTGTTTCTTTGCCGGTTTGCGGAAAAGTCTTACCTTTGCACTCGCAAAACGGGAACGACTCCTGCTAGTTGGCGGAGTTGGTTTTCCTACGCAATAAAAGAAAGAGTTCTTTGAAAGATTTTCGTAGACAGAAATTGTAGTACAAGCGCCATATT
>JAZRII010000076.1:0-53376 GCA_045645225.1 Bacteroidaceae bacterium
AGGAATGGAGTCCGAGGCCGAAGACAAATGTATAAATGTAAGGATTGTGGCAAGCAATTCATTGGTGGTCAAAGACGCTCCAAGTCGCAAGTAATAACAGATTATATAGAGGGTAAACAAACTCTATGCCAGCTAGCCTTGCGTTATAAGGTATCCGAGCGTACCATTCGTCGCGATCTGTGTAGTATGCGCTTTGTCTATAAGATAGCCAAGCATAAAAATGTTACAATTCAACTTGACACTACCTATTGGGGTAGAACATTTGGTTTGATGGTCATCAAGGATGCTCTTCGCAATAAGATCTTATGGCACAAATATGTAAGCCATGAAACCATAGGTCAGTATATGGAGGGTGTTTCCTGGCTCAAATCTCAGGGTTTCAAAATATATGGTGCTGTAATAGACGGAATGCGTGGTTTGGCTCAGGCATTATACCCAATCCCGGTACAAATGTGCCAATTTCACCAAATACTGATAACTCGGAGATATTTGACCCAAGAACCAGCACTTGAAGCTTCTAACGAACTTTTAAATCTTGTAAAGGCCATAACAAAGATGGACAAGGAAAGTTTTATAGGCGCCTTTGAAGAATGGCACGATAAGTACAAGGACATCCTCAACGAACGTGTTAGCGACAAAAGATTAAAACGGCAAACTCCGCCTTATATGCGTCCACGGTTACGCAGTGCATACCATAGTCTTAAACGTAACATGCCCCTGTTATGGACTTTTTACGACCTCCCCGATACTGGCTTGCCAAATACAAACAATGCTCTTGAGGGCGTATTCTCTGACATCAAAAGCAAACTAAGGGAACATCGCGGCATTAACAAAGATAACAGAAAAAAACTATTGGATGAATACATAATGAGACATTATTAAACGCAGATTCCCTTGGCAGGCCCTGCCAAGGGAATCTATCCTACTTTTTGTCCTATAAGGGAATTTAATGATGAATTCATCCTACTTTTTGTCCACGTTACCTTTTTTTCAGGAGATAACCAGCTGGTGAAAGCACATACTATAACAAAAAAGAACCGCCATTTGGGCGATTCTTTTGTGTGGACCAGCCTGGGCTTGAACCAGGGACCTCCAGATTATGAGTCTGTTGCTCTAACCAACTGAGCTACAAGTCCGAGCGTCGGGATTTCTCCTTAGCGAGTGCAAAGGTATAACATTTTTCCGATACTGCAAGCAATATTCAAGTTTTTTTTGTACCTTCGCACTATGTTTGTTGCAACGATAGGCTTTTTTGACGGTGTGCATTGCGGGCACAGGTTCCTGATATCACAAGTTATGGAACAGGCACGCAAGGAGGGTCTGCGTTCCATGGCCATTACCATGGACAGGCACCCGAAGACCATAGTGGCAACGGATTATGTGCCATGCCTGCTTACTACCACCGAGGAAAGGATGGCTCTGCTGAGGGAAAGCGGCATAGAACATGTGGAGGTGCTGGAGTTTGACCGCAAGATGGCGGAGATGGACGCACGCACGTTCATGAAGGAAGTCCTGCGCAAGCGACTGGATGTTAGCACCTTGGTAATGGGATATGACCATAGGTTCGGACATGGCGGAGGAACTCACGAGGACTACATCAAATGGGGGCAGCAGTGCGGCATAAAGGTGGCCTTAGCACAACAGCTCAAGAACCACTATGCCAGCAGCAGCGAGATAAGGCGGCAACTGACCGAGGGCAATGTGGCAGAGGCAGCCAAACTGCTTTGCCATCCATACGTGCTGACGGGAACGGTGGAGAGCGGTCATCAGGTGGGACGCACACTGGGTTTCCCTACTGCCAATCTGCGCATATCGCAAGAGAAACTGATTCCTGCCACTGGTGTCTATGCGGTGATGACTGAACTGGGAGCAGGAATAATGAACATTGGCCGACGCCCCACGCTGAACAACGGCACGAACCTTTCCATAGAGGTACACATAATGAACTACGAGGGCAACCTTTATGGCAAGGAACTGCACCTTTCCTTTATAGAGCGCATACGCGAGGAGAGGAAGTTCGCCTCCCTTGACGAACTGAGGGCGCAAATTCAGAGAGATATCAAGCAGGCATCAGCCATGTTTGATGCAACGGATAAGACGGTGTGACCCGTCTGCCATGGTGGTTGCAAACAAATACACATCGCCACCTTCAGCCAAGCGAAGTTTTTTTCTTAGTTCCGCCACACTGGTGGGGAAGTTTCTTACCGTAATGTTTGCCTTTGCAACCCCGGCAAGCATGGCACGCAATTCCTTTTTACCAAAACCGCACGAAGCAACAATTTCAAAACCACGTCCCGGGAAATCCTGTACGGGGGATGAAGAAACAAAGAGGTTGCTCATGGGATGAAGTTTCTCTACCGCATACCTTTCACAAAGCACGTCCTGAAGTCCGGCCTTCAGGATACTGGCGTGAGGCTCGTAGATATACGTTGCGCAGGCACTCGCCTCGTGTTCCGATGCCACTCGCAACAGGGCGCGATTCTTCTCCTCGTGTGTACATGTGAAAACCTGGTCGGAAAGCCCGAGGTTTACGGCATAGTACACCGGATTGCCTTCATAGAGACTGTCCAGGACGAAGAGCAGTTCCTTGCACTCGCCCTTTACGCTTACCACATGTACTTCGCTGACATGCCTCAGCACGGACAAAGCTGCACTGATGTCCAGCATGGGAGACAACTTTACCATTACGTATCTGCCAACCTCTATCAGCCTGTCCTGCAACTGGACAACGTCTGGTGTGCAATCGGCTATGGCAACGGTTTTCCTGCCCACACCGTCCCTACGTGCAGGGTCAAGATAGATGAGATTGCACGGAGCGATGCGTTGATGCAAAAACTCGGTGGAATCGGCACAAACAACGCTTGAACTAGCTAATTTGAGCAAGGAAAAGTTGTGCTCAGCTATGCGGCAAAGTTCAGCATTGCGCTCCACATAGACAGACGTGGCAAAGAGAGACGCCATGTAACTGAAGTCGATGCCATAGCCACCTGTAAGGTCGGTAAAGCACCCACGCTCCGAACACTCCGGAAGAAGGCGTGAGACAATTGTGGCCTTGTACCTGGCGGTCAGTTCGCTGGAACACTGCTCCATGGACAAGGCTGGCGGATACCACAAACCATCCACCTGCGACCAGCGAGGAAGTTTCTCACAGGCCTTCTGCCAACCCTCTATCTGTTGCAGACACCACTTGACATCCACACCCTCCTCTGCCCTACGCAAGGCAAGGGTACGGACATCATCATGACGGTGCAGCTTTATAAATTCTTCGTTTGTCATCGATTGACAAAAGTACGAATAAGCACCGACTTGCCCAACTTCAAGTATCACATATTTAAGGTATAATTACCCTTACCGCCATTTTTATGTACCTACACCCCCGAAGATTGGCTTAATTTTGCTATATTTGCGGTCTATTATGGAAGATTTCGATATAAGACACGAAGGGCAGGTTCGCGAGAAGGACTACGAGAATGCCTTGAGACCACTGAAGTTCCAGGACTTCAGCGGTCAGAAGAAGGTGGTGGAGAACCTGAGCATCTTCGTTGAGGCCGCCAAATACCGTAGCGAGCCCTTGGACCATACCCTGTTGCACGGACCTCCAGGTCTGGGCAAGACCACGTTGAGCAACATCATAGCCAACGAACTGGGTGTGGGATTCAAACTGACCTCTGGTCCTGTGCTGGACAAACCTGGCGACCTGGCCGGCATACTGACATCGCTGGAGCCCAACGATGTGCTCTTCATAGACGAGATTCACCGACTGAGTCCCGTGGTGGAGGAATACCTTTATTCTGCCATGGAGGACTACAGGATAGACATAATGATTGACAAGGGACCCTCGGCACGCTCCATACAGATAGACCTGGCACCATTCACTCTGGTGGGCGCTACCACACGAAGCGGTCTGCTAACCGCCCCGTTGCGTGCCCGTTTCGGCATAAACCTGCATCTGGAATACTACGACAGTACCACATTGCAGAAGATTATCCTACGAAGTGCCAGCATCCTGGGCGTCCCCATTGAAGGCAAGGCCGCTGCCGAGATAGCGAGCCGTAGTCGTGGCACACCACGTATAGCAAATGCTCTGCTTCGCCGAGTGCGCGACTTTGCACAGGTAAAAGGCAACGGCAAGATAGACGTGAGCATTGCACGCTATGCCCTGGAGGCTCTGAACATTGACCGCTATGGCCTGGACGAGATAGACAACAAGATACTGCTCACCATCATAGACAAGTTCAAGGGTGGCCCTGTGGGCATCAACACCATTGCCACCGCCATAGGCGAGGACGGAGGCACGGTGGAAGAGGTGTACGAACCATTCCTGATAAAGGAAGGCTTCATAAAGCGCACACCACGAGGCAGAGAGGTGACCGAACTGGCATACCAGCACCTGGGGGGCACACCACTTGCCGCAAACAGGCAGCAGAGTCTCGTTCGTTTCTGATAATTAACGGTGAGCGGATGAGCGGCGAGCGGTGAGCGACGAACGAAAAGAAAGACGTTAAAGGAGAACAACAATTAGGCTACCCCGAAATGGTATTAAATTATATTTGGATTGGATTCTTCCTCATAGCTTTTGCTATTGCAATCTTCAGACTGGTGTTCATGGGCGACACCTCGGTGTTTCCTGCCATAATGGACAGCACCTTTTCTTCTGCCAAGACGGCATTCGAGATTTCACTGGCTCTTACCGGTGTCTTGTCCCTATGGATGGGTATCATGCAGATTGGTGAAAAAGGCGGACTGGTAAGCGCATTGAGCCGCTTGCTATCACCACTGTTTTGCCGGCTCTTCCCCGACCTTCCCAAAGGACATCCTGCATACGGACACATGTTCATGAACATCAGTGCCAATATGCTGGGATTGGACAATGCCGCAACACCATTGGGACTGAAGGCTATGGAATCCATGCAGGAGGAGAACAAGGTACAGAACGAGAGAAAGGCCAGGGAACTGGGGCTATCTCGTGAAGAAACCGAGAAACTGAACACCACCGCCTCCAATCCCATGATAATGTTCCTGGTGCTGAACACCTCGGGCCTCACGCTCATACCGGTCAGCATACTGGTGTACCGTGCACAGATGGGAGCGGCACAACCTACGGACATCTTCATACCTATCTTACTGGCCACAACCATTGCCACACTGGGGGGCATAATCGTTACGAGCCTCTACCAGAAGATAAACCTGCTGAACCGTGCCATCTTGGGCACCATGCTGGGAATCTGCCTGCTCATAAGCGGAGTGGTATGGTTGGGCACACAAGTGGACAGGGATACCATGAACCTATGGAGCACTACCATAGCTAACGTATTGCTGTTTACCATAATCATAGGTTTCATCGTGGCAGGCGTGAAACGCAAGATAAATGTCTACGAGGCTTTTGTAGAGGGAGCAAAGGGCGGTTTTGAGACTGCCGTGCGCATAATCCCTTATCTGGTGGCAATACTGGTGGCAATCGGAGTGTTCCGTGCTTCTGGCGCGATGGATGTCATCATCTCCGGCACGAAATGGCTGGTAGCATCCATGGGCATGAATGCCGACTTTGTACCCGCCCTGCCCACGGCAATAATGAAACCGCTGAGCGGTTCGGGTGCCAGAGGCATGATGGTGGATGCCATGACTACCTACGGAGCAGACAGTTTCGTTGGACGACTAAGTTGCATCTTCCAGGGAGCAACAGACACAACCTTCTACATATTGGCCGTATATTTCGGAAGCGTGGGCATACGCCACACACGCCATGCCGTGGCGGCAGGCCTCATCACCGACCTCATCGGCGTGGTGGCGGCAATATTCATAGCATACGCTTTCTTCGGATAAACAACACTTAAAACAAGCATAACACCGTGTTCATAGCAGTAGCAGGAAACATAGGAGCAGGAAAGACCACACTTACAGAACTTCTGGCCAAGCACTATGGCTGGGAGCCTAAGTTCGAGGCTGTGGCCACCAACCCCTACATGGAGGACTATTATAAGGACATACACCGATGGAGTTTCTGCCTGGAAACCTACTTCCTGAAGGAACGTTTCCGCGACCTTCTTGCCATATCGCAGACCGACAGGGATGTAATACAGGACCGCAGCATCTTTGAGGGTGTGCACGTCTTTGCCGCCAACAACCAGGCAATGGGCAACATGGAGCAGCGCGACTATACCACCTTCATGGAACTCTTCCAGCAGATGACCAGCGTGGCACGCACACCCGACCTGATGATATACCTGCGTGCCTCCATCCCGCACCTGGTGGCAAACATCCAGAAGCGCGGACGCGGATACGAGCAGAGCATCCCCATTGACTATCTGCAGAATCTGAACAACCGCTACGAGGATTTCATCTATAATAAGTACGAAGGCAAGGTGCTGACCATAGAAGTGGACAATATGGACTTTCTGCACAACCCCGACGACTTCATGCTCATAACGGACAAGATAGACCGCATATTCTATAGCCTCTTCCCCGAAGAAAATGACAAATAATATCAACCTCTAAGTAATACAATACCGATATGCACATAGCGATAGCAGGAAACATTGGTTGTGGCAAGACCACCCTTACCAAGATGCTGGCAAAGAGATATGGCTGGGAAGCACGTTTCGAACCAGTGGACGTGAATCCTTATCTGGAAGACTTCTACAAAGACATGGCACGATGGAGTTTCAACCTGCAGATATATTTCCTGAACAAGCGTTTCAAGGACGTAGTGGAAATAAGCAAGGCAACGGACCGTACCATCATCCAGGACCGCACCATCTTTGAGGATGCACGTATCTTCGCACCCAACCTGCACGAACAGGGGTACATGTCCGACCGCGACTTTGAGAACTACACCGACCTCTTCGACCTGATGATGTCCCTTGTTGGTTTGCCTGACCTGATGATATATATCCGAAGCACTATCCCCAACCTCATAGCCCAAATCAGCAAGCGCGGACGTGAATACGAGCAAAGCATACGCATTGATTACCTGAAAGGCCTGAACGACCGCTACGAGGAATGGATTAAGAACTACCCCGGACAGTTACTGATTATCGACGGAGACACATGCAAGTTCGGCGACAATCCCGAGGATTTCCGCATGGTGACGGAAGAAATAGACCAAAGACTCTACGGACTGTTTTAAACGGAAAGGTGAAAACGAAAAACGGAAAACTGTTAGCAATATCGCGCCAGCATACTGCCCCCCTAAGGGGGATTGAGGGGGTCCTTAACTACAAAAACAATCTACCCACATGGCAAATCTGAAAGCCCTTGCCAAGGATACGGCAATATATGGCCTGTCGAGCATAGTTGGCAGGTTTTTGAACTATCTGCTCGTTCCCCTCTACACTCACGTAATCAGTGCGGAGAACGGCGGTTATGGCATAGTGACCAACCTCTACGCCTATGTTGCCCTGTTGCTCGTACTGCTTACCTTCGGCATGGAGACAACCTTCTTCCGCTTTGCCAATAAAGAGGACGAGGATCCGGACACGGTATTCTCCACTTCGCTGGCGGTAATTGCCTCGCTGGCATGCGTGTTCCTTGCAGGAATCTTCGGTTTCACCACACCTATAAGCGAACTGCTGGGTTATGCCGAGCATCCGGAGTACATTATGGTTATGGCAACCGTAGTAGCATTGGATGCCCTGCAAGCCATACCGTTCAGTTACCTTAGATACAAGAAGAAGGCCATCAAGTTTGCCTCGCTCAAACTTCTCTTCATCGTGCTCAACATCGGTCTTAACCTTCTGTATTTTGTATGGTTGGGCAAGAGCGATGTTCTTTATGTCTTCACGCTGAACCTGGTATGTACCGGCATAATAACATTCTTCTTCCTGCCTGAAATGCTGAGAATAAAATGGAAGGTAGACCTAGGGTTGCTACGCCGCATGCTCTCCTACTCATGGCCCATCCTCATTCTGGGCATAGCAGGCATCCTGAACCAGGCCGCCGACAAGATGATTTTCCCGCTCATCTATCCCGACCGTGCACAGGGAGTGGTGGAACTGGGCGTGTACGGTGCCTGCGTGAAGGTTGCTATGATCATGGCCATGATTACGCAGGCGTTCCGCTATGCCTACGAACCTTTTGTCTTCGCACAAAGCAAGGATAAGGACAAGAACGAAACCTATGCCATTGGCATGAAGTATTTCCTCATCTTCACCCTGCTGGCTTTCCTTTGCGTAGTGGCATACCTCCCCCTGCTGAAATACATGGTGGGAAGCGACTATTGGGAAGGTCTGAAGGTTATCCCCATAGTGATGGCGGCAGAAATAATGATGGGCATATATTTCAACCTGTCCTTCTGGTACAAACTTATAGATAAGACCATCTACGGAGCATGGTTCTCACTGGCTGGTTGTGCCGTACTGTTTGCCGTGAACATTATCTTCATCCCCCAATACAGTTACATGGCATGCGCCTGGGGCGGATTTGCCGGGTATGGTACGGCTATGGTGCTCAGTTACATCGTAGGCCAGAAGAAGAACCCCATCAACTATCCCATGAAAAGCATGGCGGCGTATGTAGCCATCACCTGCCTTTTCTTCGGCATCATGCAAGCACTCCCACAGGAATGGCCTGCAATACTGAGAATGGGAATAAATACAGTCCTGGTCATAGCCTTCGTGGGACATATAATATACCACGATTTGCCCTTGCGCAATTTGCCTGTGATAGGAAAGTTTTTTAGATGAGGTAAATTGAAAAGATTATCTAGATGAACTAGTATCTCTAGTATATCTAAAAAGACTAGTATGACTAGAAAGACTAGAAATACTAGCCCCCCCTGAAATCAGATTATCGGCAACAGTACCCTCTGCCCATCCTCGCATATCTTGCGGAAGATGCCATTTTCCATAAGGAAGGCCTCGCCACGGATTTCCTCGTAACCATACATACTATATAGGTATGTCCCGTCGGGGAAGACATAGAAACGTTTGCCCATACTGTCCTTGGCAGCCACCTCGTTGTACACCTTCATGCCATCCAGCACAAAGTCCTTCCATTCATAATAATGAGGCAGAATCTGTATGCTGGTCAGTCCCATGCCACGGAAAAAGCGCTTGTAGTTGGGGTCGCGTATCTCGCCAGGCAGTTCAGGAATGGAGTACACCTCATCGGCACAATTCATGCTGCCTGCACTGATGGTCACCAGCACACCCTCATAGGCATGCAGTGCCTCGCCTAACGACATTTCCTGGAAGAAGCGGTACTGTGTGGGAACATGCCCTCCGCCCAGGATTATCAAATCCGACTCACGTACAAGGGAATGGGCCTGCAGGATATTCCTCCTGTCCAGCAAGGTCCAATTGACTATATTCACCCCCGATTCCTCCATTGCCTTACGGATACCCTCCGAGGCACACTCGCTTCCATAAAAATCGTCTGGAGAAGAAGTTATATATAATCCACGGACCTCCCCCTTCAACTGACGGAGAAGTTCTTCACGGAAGCCGTTTTTTTCAAATATGGCTCCATCGTGCCCACATGGACTACTGGTGAGAAACAGAGTGAACATATATTGGGCAAAGATATTGCATTTATTTGGATTTTTCAAATAAAACCCTTATTTTTGCACTGCTGAGACCTAAAAACGCAGAAAAATTGTCAAGGCACACCCTGCACCTTGAATACTGCAAACAATAGTATCCACCAAATAACATACCTATTATGAACTTCATTTTCATTTCCCCCAACTTTCCGGAAAACTACTGGAACTTCTGTGCAGCACTGAAGAGAAATGGTGTAACTGTATTTGGTATTGGCGATGCTCCGTATGACAATCTGGACAACCGCTTGAAGGAAAGCCTTACCGAGTATTACCGTGTCAACAACATGGAAGACTACGACCAGGTGTACCGCGCCGTGGCGCACTTTGCTGCCAAGTACGGACGCATCGACTGGATAGAAAGCAACAACGAGTACTGGCTGGAGCAAGACGCACGTCTGCGCACCGACTTCAACGTAAACACCGGCATCAAGACCGACAAGATAGACAGCATCAAGGAGAAGTCCGAGATGAAGAAATACTATGCCGCCGGCGGTATACGTACCGCACGCCAGATTAAGGCTACCGACGGTCTGGACAACATCCTGAAGTTTGCATACGAAGCAGGCTATCCCCTCTTTGCCAAGCCCGATGTAGGCGTTGGTTCCGGTGGCACCCATAAGATTGAGAGCGAATGGGCATTGCGCGATTTCCTGAACAACACCCCACATATCCATGAATATGTCATCGAGGAATTTGTAACAGGCAACATCTGCACCTACGATGCCATTATAAACTCCAAGGGCGAGCCTTTGTTTGAGAGCATGTGCGTATGCCCACCATCCATCTCCGACATTGTCAACTACAATCTCGACAGCACCTACTACGTCCAGCAGCATATCAACGAGAACCTGCGTTTCTGGGGCCGCCAGACCATCAAGGCCTTCGGTGTGAAGAGCCGTTTCGTACATCTGGAGTTCTTCCAGCTGGGCCGTGCCCACCGCGGCTTGGGCAACGAAGGCGACTTCGTAGCACTGGAGGTGAACATGCGTCCCGGCGGTGGCTACACACCCGACATGATCAACTATGCCCACAACGTGGACGTGTACCAGATTTGGGCAGACATGGTGGCATTTGACCAGCGCAGACAGCCCGATACCAACGACGACTACTTCTGCGTTTATGCCGGCCGCCGCTCAGGTGTGGAATATCATCTCAACGATGCCCAGATTCTGGACAAGTATGCATACGCCATGAAGATGACTCCAAACATCGACAAGGCCCTGGCACCCGCCATGGGCGACTATGCCTACGTTGCACGCTTCCGCACAGAATGGGAGCGCGACGAGTTCCTCTATGACGTTTGCAACCGTAAATAAACAACTATTACAATATAGGCAGGCCTTCGGACCTGCCTAAACTCTAACACTATACCTTATATAATATATAATGGAAGGACAATACAACAAGCATTTCAGCAATCATCTCCAGCGCGAGATGGAGTACAAGACATACGGCAAGAATGGACGTCCCGTGCTCATCTTCCCATCGCAGGACGGCCGCTTCTTTGACTTCGAGAACTTCGGCATGATAGACGTTCTAGCCCCCTGGATTGAAAAGGGCGAGATACGTGCCATCTGTGTGGACGGCATAGACGGCGAGACATGGAGTAACCGCTCTGCCGACAACCGCTGGCGCATAGAGCAGCACGAGCGCTGGTATCACTACGTTACCGAGGAATTGATTCCCGAGGTGCGCAAGCGCAAGACCGAGACCTTCATCGTTACCGGCTGCTCAATGGGCGCATTCCATGCTGGCAACTTCTTCTTCCGCCGCCCGGACATCTTCGACTCTGTCATTGCACTGAGCGGTCTGTATACAGCAGGCTATGGATTCCCTATGTACAGCGATGACCTCACCTTCATGAACTCGCCCATTGACTTCCTGCGCGAGATGCCTGCCGACCATCCCTGGATGGACCTCTACAAGAAGCGCAAAATCTACATCTGCGTAGGCCAGGGCAAGTGGGAGGACGAACTTCTGGAGAGCACACGTGCACTGGACACCGTGCTTTGCCAGCGTGGCATCCCTGCCAACATGGACTACTGGGGTTTCGACGTAGACCACGACTGGTGCTGGTGGCGTGTACAGTTGCCCTACTTCATGGAAAAGGTATTGGCAAAGAAATAAAGACACCTCAACCTACACAAAGAGAACTGCGGCCCCATCTGCTCTAATGACAGGCGGGGCCGCAGTTCTCTTTGCCTTACAACTCTATCTCCTCCAACCTTACCAGACCGTTTACTATGGCATATATGGTCAAGCCTGCAGGAGAGTGTATGTTCAGTTTCTTGGAGATATTGCGGCGGTGGGTCATGACGGTGTTCACGGAGATAAACATATTCTCGGCTATTTCCTTGTTGGACAGTCCCTTCACCACCTCCACGATGACCTCCTTCTCGCGGTCGGAAAGAGTGTCTGTAGCATCTACACGGGAAGCGGGAACCGCCTCGGGCTCCTGGGTGCCTCGCATACGAACCTCATCCTCCAGACGGTGTACGCATTCGGCAAAGAGCTGGTCTTCCAGTCGGCAATGACTGAGCATATCCTCCTCCATCATGTAGATATCCATAAGCACCTCGTTGAGCAACTGCACATTGCTCTTTGCAGGATAGTACTTGATGAGGATGTTTTTCAGTTCCGACGAACTTTTCTCTATGCTGCTATGATTGTCCTGATGGCGATGGCTGAGGATATGGAAACCATGCTCCGAATCGGGCAAGCGCCCTGCCAGCAACTGCTCCACATAGGGATGGACATGGTTGTTCTCATAGTCCATGTGGCGCGACATCTCGGCGGCATACTCGTCATAGAATTTAAGTATCAGTACGGCTATCTGGTTGCTGGACACACCTATTGCATCCAGCAGCTTGCGCTTGATGGCAGGCAGGCGGAAGTCAACGAAATACGAGTGGGAACGCTTCAGGTACTCCATCAGAGCACTCACATCCACATCCTCCACCAGTTCACTCACCTTCACATGATCACCACCTCGGATGAAGTTCACCACCGCCAGGAAAGTAGGCACATCCACGCCACACTCCCGGCATACTGTCTGTATGCTGGCATCGCCAAAACCGAATGCAAGTCCGAAGCGGCTTATCACCTGCAGCATGCGGTAGTCGTCGCTGATTAGTTCGCTCATCGGGTCGGAGGGTCTGTATTTGTCTGTCATCCTGGGGTTGTTTTGTTATTGAATAGGATATGCCTAATTTATTCTTGCACGCAAAGTTATAAATAAATTACAACCTTTCGTGCGGCATTATCCATTTTTTTGTACCTTTGTGGCATGAAATACTCACAATTAAGTATTGCTGAACTTGGTGTCAGCATAGAAATATCGACCTTTTCAACAGCTAATGGTGTAACTGAGTGGCATGCCATGCTGCATGTGGAACCTCTCGAGGATACTTTCCTGGGGCAGTACCAACGTATTTGCATGGCCGAGGATCGGCTCTTGAATACAGAGATGTTGCAAGGGGCAGAAATGGTATTTAAACGCTATTTCCTTTCTGACAGTACCAACCAGCAACCTCTTATGCAGGAGGAAGAACCGCACTGCACGATAAGTTACATACAGCAGCCTCCTTTGGATGGTAGCAAGGTGGCCCTGTGGATCCACATGCTACAAGGTGCAGGCATAGAATACCAAGCCGACCAAGCCGGTTCTACCATTGTGACTCACAACGGATACCGCCACATCTGGACCATGGGACTGATGGACAACCACGGCGACAGCCACCAGCAGACACATTCCCTGCTGACCGAGTACGAGCAAATCCTCTCCACTCAGCATGCCACCATGGCAGACAACTGCATACGCACATGGTTCTTTGTGCGCGATGTTGATACCCAGTACAACGGACTCGTGGTGGCGCGACGCAACTATTTCAACTACATAGGCTTGACGGCAGACACGCACTATATCTCGTCCACAGGCATTGGAGGCAATCCCTCCGACCCCAAGGCTCTGGTACAGTTAGGGGCGTATGCCGTAACAGGTTTCCAACCCGAGCAGCAACGCTATCTATATGCTCCTTCGCACCTGAATCGCACCAGCGACTATGGTGTCACCTTCGAGCGTGGCACACTGATGCAGTATGGCGACCGCGACCATGTCTACATCTCCGGCACGGCAAGCATAGACAATCGTGGCGAAGTGGTGCACGTTGGAGACATCCGCAAGCAGACTCTGCGCATGTGGGAGAATGTGGAGAAACTCCTCGAAGAGGCAGGCATGACAATGGAGCATTGCGCACAGATTATCGTCTACCTTCGCGATACTGCTGACTATAAACTGGTAAGCCAGATGTTTGCCGAGCGCTTCCCCGGGATTCCTACCGTAATCACGTTGGCTCCCGTTTGCCGTCCCACCTGGCTCATTGAGATGGAGTGCATAGCCATCAGAGAGAGCATCAATCCACAGTACGCTGATTTCTGAAGACAGTCAAAAAAAATAAAGACGGAGGAAGAACATCGGCAGTTCTTCCTCCGTCTTTATTTATATATCAACACTACTACTTTCTGTTGCCGAAGAGGCGCAGAATGTAGAGGAACAGGTTGATGAAGTCCAGATACAATGTCAGGCTGCCCATCAGAGCCAGCTTGTTTGTCTGGTCGCTGATGCCGGCATACTGAGCCTGCTGGAGCATAACCTTGATCTTCTGGGTGTCGTAGGCGGTGAGAGCAACGAAGATGATTACACCGGCATAGTTCAGAATGGAAGCCATCATGCTGTTCTGCCAGAAGATATTAACAATGGTAGCGATGATAAGTCCTATGAGCGCCATCATCAGGGTGCGGCCCATGGCAGAGAGGTCCTTCTTGATGAAGAAACCTACCAGCGACATACCGCCAAAGGTGCCTGCCGTAACGAAGAAAGCCTGTGCTATGCTCTCTGCGGTATAGGCAAGCATAATGAAGGACATGGTAACGCCATTCAGGATTGCATAGGCGGCAAACATGAGGCCTGCCGTGGCAAAGGACATCTTGTTAATACGGGCAGAGAGGAAGATAACCAGCACCACCTCGGCAATAAGCAAGCCCCAATACATTCCACTGGTGGCAATGGTATACACCCAGTTCTCATTGCGGCCAACGATCATGGCGGTAAGGGCGGTCATTGCCAAGCCGCATGCCATCCATGTGTACACGTTTCTCATCAGTACGGCGAAGACACTGCTCTGAGCCAGTGTCTGGCCTTTGTCGTAATAATTGTTGTATTCCATAATAATAATATTATTTCTTATACATTATATTTATATATAGCATAGCAGCTGTAGCGGTTCCCTCCCCTTGCGGACTGGTTGGGAAGGGGACCGTCACACACATTTATTTCTCTTCGGGCAGTATTACCACGGTTACTTCGTTCTTGCTCTTGAGCAAGGCCTTTACCGCACGCATGATGTCCTTCTGCGAAACCTTCTCCAGAGTGGCAAGATAATCCTTCTGCACATCTATGCCGTAGCGGTAATAACTTTGCAAGTATGACAACCATGCGCCATTCTTGTTCTGGCGCTCCTGATAAGTCTTGCGCATGTACTCCTTCACACGCTGCATGTACTCGGCAGGTATACCATTGTCGGCCACCTTCTGAAGTTCCTGGCGCATTACGGTAAGGCAGGTATCGTACATCTCGGGCTTAACATTGCCCTGGACGGAGAACATATAGTTATATTTGCCGTCATTGCCGTCGTAATGACTACCACTTGCTCCAACACCATAGGAAGCACCGAGGTCCTCGCGGATGGTCTGGGTGTAGTTCATCTGCATGGCCTGGCCAAGGATGCTCATCACTATCTCGTCCTTGATGTTCTTCTTCTTGGCAGGAGCGTGCATTATCAGAGAAGCCATTGCCTGGGGCTGCTCCATCTTTGCCTTGTAGATGTTCTGGATATTGCCCTTGCGGATAACAAGGTCGGTATAGACAGGCTTGTCATTACGCTTCACTGTAGGCAGAGTAGCCAGATACTGGCAGCAATACTTTGAGAGAGTATCCTCATCGAATGTGCCCACGAAGAAGAAGGTAAAGTCGGAAGCATCAGCAAAGCGGTCGGCCCAGATCTCCAAGGCACGCTGGTAGCTTATGGCAGGAAGGAGTTCCTTCTTCATGATAATATTGCGAGGATTCTTGCCATAGAGAGTAGATGAAACGCTGTCAGCATACCATGAAAGAGGGTTGCTTTCCTTACCCTGGAGCATAGTGTAGTACTGTGTCAGGATGTTCTGTGCGGCATCCATATCGGGCTGGAGTGGCTGGAACTGCAGGTACACCAACTGCATCATGGTCTCGAGATCCTGGCGTGAAGAACCGCCAGAGATGTATTCGTTCTGCGAACCCATGCTGCCACTTGCCTGAGCCTGCTTGCCGGCAAGCATCTTGCGGATATCGGTCTGCTTGTAGCCGCCCAACTTGGAAACAGAGCAAAGTTCGCCTGCTGCCTCCAGAGTGATGTAGTCCTCGGCACCATAACGGTTTGTACCGCCGGGGCTGTATGCCTGCATGAGAATCTCGTTGTCGTTGTGAGTAGTGGGAAGCATTACCACACGAACACCGTTAGACAGGGTCAATTCCTTAGAACCATAAGCGCCGGCCTTGCTCTTCACCACCTTGCCAGGTGCGGGCAGGTTCTTGACCAGTGCACCAGAGGCGGTCTCGTCAACATAAGGAACAGTCTTTGCTTCCATACCTGCCTTCACGGCAAGCAGCAGGCTGTCGGCAGAGGGTTGGGTATAGCCCTCCTTCTCGGGGTTCATAGCCAAGACAACAAGATTTTTCAGGTCGCGGGAGAACATCTTGGCATACAGGGCATTCACCTCGTCCAGGGTGATAGTGGGCAGTATCTGCTTGTAGGCTGCCACCTCGGTTTCCAGTGACACAAGAGGCTCGTTGTTCAGGAAGTTGTTCAGGCACTCCTGAATGTAGGTGCCATTCTCGCGCTTGTTGCGGTTCTGGTACTGCAGGTCGATGGCAGAGAGGAACGATGCACGGCGGCGATCCAGTTCGCTCTGCAGGAAACCATGGTCCAGAATGGTGCACATTATCTGCACGGCAGCTGTTACAGAAGGGTATGTCTGCCCTTCCTTGGGAACGATGTAAGAGTCGGTACACTTTGCCACCTTGGACAGGAGGAAGTCGCCCTCGCTGAAAGAGGCCATCAGGAAGGGAGTTTCGGGCTTAAGGGTAATGTCCTGCATGCGTGAAGAGAACATACCCATCACCATGGACTTCACAGCCTGATAACGCAGGTACTCCACTGTATTCTTCTGGTCATCGGGCCACAGGGGCTGGTGCTTCTGCATCAGGGACACGATGGTCATGGTTTGCTCGGGATCCTTGTCGGTAACAACAATTGGCTCTTCATTGTCGTCCACACCATAGTAGATACGCTTGGCGGGGTTCTCGGGCAGGGTGATGGGAGAGAACATCTCCTTTATCTTGCCCTCAACATAAGCCACATCGATGTCGCCCACCACGATGATTGCCTGCAGGTCGGGGCGGTACCACTTGTGGTAATAGTCGCGCAAAGCCTGATAGGGGAAGTTGTCCACCACAGACATCAAACCAATAGGCATACGGTTGCCGGGACGACTGTTGGACATCAGAGTGGGCAGCTGGCGGTCAAGGATACGCATCTGTGCAGAGTTGCGCTGACGCCATTCCTCGTGGATAACACCACGCTCCTTGTCAATCTCCTTCTCGTCCAGAGTGAGGTCGCAACTCCAGTCGTGCAGGATGAGCAGTACACTATCTACCGTTGATGTACGAGCAGTGGGAACATTGTTGATATTGTACACGGTCTCGTCGATGGCAGTGTAGGCATTCAGCTGCTGACCAAACTTCACACCTATGCCCTCCAGATAGCGCAACAGGGCATCACCGGGATAGTGCTTAGTACCGTTGAAGCACATGTGCTCCAGGAAATGGGCAAGACCACGCTGGTCTTCCTCCTCCTGTACGGCACCTACCTTCTGTGCGATGTAGAAGTTGGCCTGACCAGGAGTTTTCACATTCTTGCGAACATAGTAGGTAAGGCCGTTGGGCAACTGACCCTTTACTGTTGCCTCGTCCTGAGGCAAGCCTTGTGCGCTGACTCCTGCAACCATGCAGAATACCAGCAATAATGACAGAATTCTTTTCATATTTCGTTTTATATATCCTTCAAGGGGACAAAGTTATAAATTAGTGTATACATTACCAAAGAAATAGCGCACTTTGAACTACCGAGAAAGATTCTTTAACTCTATCGGTGTGTGTTGGAGGGTAGTCAGATTCGGAAATGTTCAAATAAATTTGATAAATCTCTCGCTTAATCGTACTCTGAGGCTGCGCCTCGAAGTTACTCACGCTCGGAAATGTTCAAATAAATTTGACATTTCGCTCGCTTAATCGTAACTTTGCAGACGAAATGGCTAAGAAGAAGAAAAAGAAGAGAAGACTGAAACTCTGGGTGAAGGTTGTGCTTTGGTGCATGGCCCTTGCCCTGGGTACATGGATAATATGGTGGCCTGCCAATACCTTGCACAAGTATTGGGCAGAGGCATATGTAGAGGAACCAGAGGAAACTGTTTCTAAAACGAGCAACACCGCCCCTACCCACGAGGCGGATTCCGTCATGGAGGAAAGACTGCTCCGCTTCATAGCCTCCCCCACCCGATTGGACACCACCGACATTGCCGTAAGCGTGTGGGACCTTAGCAGCAACACGCCCGTCTTGCAATGGCACGACCAGGAACTGATGGTGCCGGCATCAAGTTTGAAACTGCTTACCGCCATTTCTGCCCTGAAAAGACTGGGAGTAGACCACAGATACCACGAGCGTGTCATGATTACAGGATCCGTGCATGGTGGCACGCTCAAGGGCAATGTTATCCTGCAAGCCGACGACAACCCTATGGTGGAAACGCTGAACGAGTATGTCGATGCACTGACCCGTGCCGGCATACGCAAGGTGGAGGGGCGCTTCATACTGAACCTCATGCGTGCCGACACGCTGAGGGCACACCATACTGCCAGTTTCTGGGACATACCATACAACCGTACTCCCATCCTGCTGAAGGGTGCGCCACGCATTGTCCAGGAAATCAGGACTCTGCTGAGGCAAAGGGGAATAGATGCGCCACGACCCGAAGTGGAGGAAGGGCTGAGGGTGTATCCCGTAACCCGCACACTGATGAACAGAAGCACACGCATGACGGAGGTCATTGCGCCCATGCTCATACATAGCAGCAACATCAAGGCAGATGCCCTGCACCATCATGTAGACAACTATTATAATAGGTATATCCCCACCGCCGGCAACAGAGAGGGGGCATTGGACGCCTTCCTGCGCGAGAATTTAAGTTATGACACTTCCAACTTTACTTTAAACGACGGTTCGGGCCTATCCCCCGAGAACATGGTCACCGCCGACTTCCTGCTTGCCCTCCTGCGCTATGCATGGACAGAACCCGACATCAAGCAGGTGCTTATCCACGAAGCCCTGGCCACCCCCGGGCATCCCACACGCCGTGGGTCGCTGATATACCGCATGAACGGACCGCTTTTCCACAACCGCATCTTCTGCAAGACGGGCACGCTTACCAGCATCGGAGCATCCAGCCTCTGCGGCTATGCCCACGGACGCAACGGCCACTGGTATGCCTTTGCCATCATCAACCGGAACTCTCCCGTAGGGGAAAGCCGCCTGTATCAAGACATGCTCTGCAAGGTGCTGGTGAGGTAAAAAGTCCCTTACCCGCAACATCCGCCGCAACCTTCGCTACAATTTCCGTCGCAATTGCCCTTGCCTCCGCCTTTCTTGAAAAAGCGGACGTATATGGCGTGTGCGGCTATGAGGAGAAGGAATAGGAGGAGTATGATGCTTTGTGTATTCATAAAATCAGTGTTATTGCAAATGCTGCCAGCCATGCTATGACGCACTGGAAGACAAGGATTATCATTGCCCACATATTGCCCAGTTCGCGGCGTATCGTAGCCATGGCGGCTATGCATGGAGTGTAGAGCAGGCAGAAAACCATCATGGCGTATGCCGTGGCGGTGGTGAAGATTTCCGTCAGGGGCACGTCGGCAAACAATGTGGAAAGGGTGCTGACGACCACCTCCTTGGCAAGCAAACCGCTGATAAGGGAGGTGACTATGCGCCAATCGCCAAGGCCAAGGGGCTGGAAGATGGGTTGCAGAAGACCTGCCATCTGTGCAAGCATGCTTTCATGCTCCATGCCAGGGGCAACCATCTTCAGGTGGAAGGTGAAGGTCTGCAGGAACCATATCACCATGGAGGCAAGGAAGATTACCGTGAAGGCACGGCGGAGGAAGTCGCTGGCCTTGTCCCAAAGCAGACGCAGGACATTGCCCGACACCGGCAGACGGTAGTTGGGCAGTTCCATCACAAAAGGAACAGCCTCGCCATGAAACCAAGTGTGCTTCATCAGCAAAGCCACGAGTATGCCCACCACTATACCCAGGAAATAGAGGCTGAACATCACCAATGCCGCATTGTCGGGAAAGAAGGCCGCGGCAAAGAAGGCGTAGATGGGTATCTTGGCCGTACAGGACATAAATGGTGTGAGCATTATGGTAAGGCGTCGGTCGCGCACGCTGGGCAGGGTGCGGCTGCTCATCACACTGGGCACACTGCATCCGAACCCCAGGAGCAAGGGCACTATGCTTCGGCCGGAGAGACCAAGTTTTCTCAATGGGCGGTCCATCACAAAGGCTATGCGTGCCATGTATCCGCTATCTTCCATCATTGACAGGAAGAAGAATAGCATCAGGATGAGCGGCAGGAAGACAATCACCGTTCCCACACCACTGTATATGCCGTCTATCACCAGGCTCTGTATGGCTGGTGCAATGTTTATGGAGGACAGGAAAGTGTCCGTGAGGGAGGTGAACCACTCCACACCCATTTCCACCTGTTCCTGAAGCCAGCCGCCGATACCGTCGAACGTAAGCCAGAAGACCACCGCCATGATGGCAATGAACGAAGGCAGGGCTGTCCACTTGCCCGTCAGCACCTTGTCGATAATCTGGCTACGCAGGTACTCCTTCGTGTCGGCGGGGCGGATTACTGTACGCTGGCAGATGCTGTTGATATAGTCGAAGCGCATGGTGGCAATGGCCGCCTGGCGGTCAAGACCTCGCTCCTCCTCCATCTGCTGAAGGATGTGCTCCACGGTTTCCTGCTCGTTCTGGCTGAGCGAGAGTGCATCCACCACCAAGGGGTCGCCCTCTATCAGTTTTGCCGCAGCAAAGCGTATGGGCAGGTTGGCACGCTGGGCATGGTCCTCGATAAGATGCATGATGGCATGCAGGCAACGGTGTACGGCACCACCGTTCTCGTCGGGCGAACAATAGTCGTGGCGCAAGGGTCCCTCCTGATATTTTGCCACGTGCACGGCATGGCGGATAACCTCGTCCACACCCTCGTTGCGCATGGCAGAAATGGGGATTACGGGAATGCCCAGCAAAGCCTCCATCTCGTTGATGCGGATGGCACCATGGTTGTTCTTTATCTCGTCCATCATGTTCAGGGCCAGCACCATGGGTATGCCCAGTTCCATCAATTGCATGGTAAGGTAGAGGTTGCGCTCTATGCACGTAGCATCCACTATGTTTATGATGGCAGAAGGACGCTCTTCCAGGATGAAACGGCGGCTCACCACCTCCTCTGCCGTATAGGGCGAGAGGGAGTAAATGCCAGGCAGGTCAGTTACCACGGTATTTGGATATCCCTTTATGGCACCATCCTTGCGGTCAACGGTGACGCCAGGGAAGTTGCCCACATGCTGGTTGGACCCCGTCAACTGGTTGAACAAGGTAGTCTTGCCACAATTCTGGTTTCCCACCAAGGCAAAGGTAAGCGAGTTATCGGTTAGCGGATGAGCGGATGAGCGGTGAGCGGCAAGCGGATTAGCAATTAGTTTTCCGTTTTCCGTTTTCTGTTTTCCGTTCGTTA
The DNA here is from genome assembly GCA_045645225.1 of Bacteroidaceae bacterium. Taxonomy (GTDB): domain Bacteria; phylum Bacteroidota; class Bacteroidia; order Bacteroidales; family Bacteroidaceae; genus Physcousia. The sequence goes on from JAZRII010000076.1 coordinate 21,496, forward strand.
TGTTTTCCGTTTCCCTCCTCGCCCTCTCCTGTTCCTGATGGTAATGTCCACCCTCGCCAAGACCAGGATGCTCAGGTTCTTGAGAACGGAAATCTGAAATCGGAAAGGTGAAAGGTTGTTTTCCGTTTTCCGTTTCCCGTTTTCCGTTTTCCGTTCGTCTCACCTCTACCTTGCGTGCATCTGCACGGCGCAAGGTCAGTTCATAGCCATGCACACGTAGTTCCATGGGGTCGCCCATGGGAGCATATTTCACCAGGGTAACAGGCACGCCGGGCAGCACACCCATGTCCAGGAAGTGCTGTCGCAATCCGCCTTCGCCACCCACATTCAGTATCGTGGCCGTCTGTCCTATCTTAAGTTCTGCAAGTGTCATCTTGTTAATCGGAAATCGGAAAACTGAAAACGGAAAACAGGTTCTCGGTGTCCTTACTAGTGTCAGTTTCGTTTTCACCACTGCTTTGCTCCCTATAGGGGAACTGTCACAAAGTGACTAAGAGGAGTTTTCCGTTTTCCGTTTTCACCTTTCCGTTTTCTTAGTATTCTATCTTATCGTCCTTCAACTCCCACTGGCGGAAGGCCTCGAAGGCTTCGTTGCGCATCATGCCATGGATGGGGATGGAACGGTATTCGTATGGTTTCTCTATCTCACGGTATATAAAGTCATCGCCAAAACCTATGCGGTCGGCATCCTCCTTGGTATTGCCATAGAAGATGGCGCTCACCCCTGCCCAGTAGAGGGCAGACAGACACATGGGGCAAGGTTCGCACGAGGTGTAACAGATGCACCCTTCCAGTTTGAAGTGCCTCATCCTTTGGCACGCCTCGCGTATGGCACTCACCTCGGCATGAGCCGTAGGGTCGTTGTTTGCCGTCACACGGTTTGTCCCTTTTGCCACTACCTCGCCATCCTTCACTATCACGGCACCGAAGGGTCCGCCCCCGTTCTTCACATTCTCCACGCTCAGGTCTATCGCCATCTGCATGAACCTGCGATCAGCATCCGTTATCTGTGTCATAGGCATTCGTGGTCTTTTAGTTGACAGAGTCAAAGGTACGAAAAAAATGATTCTGCACACACCTTTCTTCTTTGATATTTACTACCTTGCCCCCTTAAATCACTATTTTTAGGTATTAAAAGACACGAGGGAGCACTATCATCTATATGCTTAAACCGCCAAAGCCAAACCACAAATAGAAATAAAGATATGAAAACAAATGACGCACCCTACTCGAATTGGCCAAACATTATAACATAAAAGGTGCCAACTCAATCATTGACAAAGCCATCGCAATTGTCGGAACTATGAACACTATGCCCAAGAGGCAGGAGTACCTCCGCACTGGATTCCGAAGATAACGGAAGAAATCGGGTATAGGATAGAGAGATTTTAGATTATCCTAAAGGCGTATTATTGAACTTTTGCTTTGAGGTTAAACCACGACTCAACAGAGAGTATATCTAATTGTTGCCCTTGCTTGTACTGCAGAGCTAGTTTTTTTATGTATTCTGCTCTTTTCCTACTATCCGGATGTGTGCTTATAAACTCAATATGTTGAAAGTTCTCCATTCGCTCTAAAAAATCTCCAAGAGCAGATGGGTCCATATTGGAATTTACTAGATAATCAACTGCATGCTCATCTGCCTCGGTTTCATTTTCGCGAATAAAATAGTTTCGTGCAATCTCTGTTGCTATGCTTGACATTCCGTCCCCTTTTTGTATATTATTATTGCTTGTCAATAGTATTTCAACTATTAACATACATAGTTGTATTTGGGTATTATGTTCTATGTGTCCACATTCAATGTGCGCCAATTCATGAGTAATGACACCTGCCAATTCGTGTTGTGTTTTGCAACTGTTGATAAGACCAGTATTGATAAGAATATGCCTACCTCCCATGGCGAAGGCATTGACTTCATTTGTTTGACATAGATGAATGTTGAGTGTAGTTCTATCAATGTTGTTAGAATTACACACATGAGTAACAATACTATCTATAGGGGCAACAAGTTCCGGAGTTGTAATTTCTTCTATTTGAAGTGATGTTATATTCCAAAGTAATTTTTCGGTTGCTATTTTTACCGAATTCGGTTTAAAGCCACAGATGCTCATCCAATCGACTACGTTCATTATTGAAAGCGATATGCCGAAAATGCCGAACGAAACAAGTGCTTGAAGAATTAATTTATGCGTATTAGCCTTATATTCATCAATAACTATCTGTTTACGTTTTAAAAGCATATCCGTAAGCACTCCATACAAGAACCATCTGTATGTTATACCCTTACGTGCTTTTATGGCAGATATAGCAGTGGCATAGAAATCAGCAATATTATATAAATTGACCAGAATGAAATAGGCAATATATACTCCACTTAGAGGGTAGGAAAAAAGCAATATGCGCACAGTCCACCAAAATAGAATGTTGTTCAGTACGAACAATGGAATTTGAGATACCAATGCTTGTGTTGTATGCCACTTGACAAAAGGAGAACTTTTACGCGATAAAAAGTAAAATAAACCGGTAGCTATTAGGTTTATAATCGGCATAGGTAATCCGACAACTACTGCAATAAGCGACATGAGATATGCATTAGATGCCTTCTCTTGCTCTTCTATGTGTACTTGACAATGTTCCATATCCAATTGCATATAGTCAATACGATAAGTGGTATGTATATATACGCTTGTTTTATAAATCTTAAGCAGGCGTGGTAGGTGTTGACTAAGGTGCTTTTCCCTGTACTGCAATCAAATATTATCCAAATTGGAATAATAACTAGGGAAATAATAGCGATATACCCCAACGGGTTAATAAGTACTGCATTAAAAAAATCACCTTTTATGATAGAAATGACTGAGCGTGTTGTGCCACAAGACGGGCAAGGAATATGTAGAATCTGTTTTGATAAACACCCTTGCCATAAACCTTGTCCGTCTTGGTTATTTACACAAAAGATAATCCATACGATACTGCATAGACATAGTGCCATAAGTAGTATATAGAATTTATCTCGATGCATGCATTATCTTGTAGTGGAAAGTTGATTAGATTACAGAAAGTAAGCGATTATAGTTTTTCTCACGTGTCGTTCCCATAATAAGAAACCAATCAATTATTGCCCATATTCCACAACCACCACATGTGATTAGTTTCACGATGCCAACGCCTGTGTCACCTACATAGAAACGATCAACACCATAGCAACCCAGAAATAGACTAATTATAAGTGCAGTCATAGGGTCCTTAAATTGCATAGACATTAGAAGTGTAGCCTTGCTCTCGTCCAAACTCAATAGTCTTTCGCGAATGAACATTACTTTGTCCTCAGGAAAGAATTTTCCATTGGTCATCAGAAACATGTCAACTTTTTGTTGTTCCATAGTTGTTTTGTTGATTAAAAATTGATAATTAATTTAATTGTGGGTTGATTTTATCTGTATAAAAACTTTTTTGATCGTAAAAATATTAGAAATATGACTCTTAGCTAACGAGTTTCAATATCATGCATATAATTATCACTAACACCAATCCTGCTCTAACATAAGGCCATATGGACCCCGCATTTTCTACTTCTTGTCGAACCAGTGTGCATCTTTGTTGCAAATACGGCAGAATATTTCCAGAAAACAGGTTTAATGGCAACTTAATTGCTTTCTCTTCATAACCTTCCGACTTAAAAGTATGTGTAAAGGCACCTTTATAAATTCTCTTGAACATAAAATAGGAATCTCTGATTACTTCATCATAATCATTTAATACTATGAAAACTTGTTCATATGTATCATCTACAATGATTTTTCTTATATTTTCCCATTTTACAAAACCTATAGTCATAGGGCTATTATCTCCTAAAATGCCACAAAGCCATAAACCCAGGTAAGGATGAGCTGCAACATAATGCATAGACCATGGTGTATACAATGTACCAATTGCCTCAAATTCATCTTCTGCCATATAGTATTTTTTTGCTATTCCTACCGCAAAAAAACGCTGAATTTTATTTGACATAACAACCTATCTTAATTTTCATGCCTCCCTGTTCCCTCCGTTCGGCATTATATAAAATTAAGGTGTGGGAACTATATATGTTTTATCCTAAAGTCAGGTCTTCGCACTACCTATAGCATGGATAAAACAATAGCCCACACCAATATGATAACAACAGACCTATTAAGGTTCGTATGTATCAAAAGATGTGGTGCTACTGCCATCATCTTCATGCTATTAATCAAAGTTGCGAAGTTTGACCTTAGAAGATAATTTCAATAACACCTTTTCGATAAAGTCATTCCGTACCACCGCTGTAGTTGCGAAACGATGTTGCAAATATAGTGAAAAGATTTAAGAAACGGAAAGACCTATGATATTTTTGTTTGAATATGGGTGTTTTTGTCGCAATCTTTGTCGCAATACAAACAAATAAGGAATACGACGTGAGAGGTTAGACAATACGAGGACAAGGCTTGGACAATACGAGGCCAGGGGTCGGACAATACGACGACAAAGGGCAGAGAATGTATTGATTCAGGAGGTACATTACTATGTCTTTTGCCATATTATGCCATGTTCTGTAGGAAATTAGTGCAAAAAGCGGCTCATTTTGCCTCATTTTTTGCATGTTTAGCGAAGGCAAGAGCGAGATTATGAGAGATAATTGAGAAACCGTCACACATTTACCTAACTATAAATCAACATGTTACCAATAAGAAGACAATCAATTAATCAGTTAATCAGTTACATAACGAGCTCAGATAGCTCAGTTTCAGTTTATTTGTTTTCCACACGGCATGCTTAGAAAGGCAAACAACTACACGCACCAACGCTTTAACCTCTCTCCACCATTCCTTGCCTTTGAACCAACTTTCCTTGCCTTCTCCGTTCTAAAACTATATTAATAACTATATTATTTATAATATAATACTATATATAATTATTATTATAATATATTAATTATTAAGTATATATATAATATAATAGTAATAATACTAAATATAAAATATAACAAGAAACAGCAACGAATGCAAAACAAATAAACTGAAACTGAGCTATCTGAGCTACCCCTGGCGTGACGGCACTGTCTTTTTCTATCTTTGTAACCAGAATTAATTTAATGACCATTAAAATAATGCATTGCTAAGAGGTTCTATAACAGAGAATAATGAATCTCCTAAATGGATACGGATATGCGTTTTTCACTCGCTTATTCGTACTTTGAGGCTGGCGCCTCGAAGGTACTCTCGCTCGGAAATGTTCAAATAAATTTGACATTTCGCCCGCTTATTCGTACCTTTGCAACTATGAAATCACTTACTTTAGACAACGGCTTGCGGGTGGTGTATGCACCCAGCCCTACGAATACGGTGTACCTGGGCTTGGCTCTGGATGCTGGCACCAGGGACGAGACAAACGAGGAAAGCGGCATGGCACACTTTGCCGAGCACCTGAGTTTCAAGGGTACGGACAGGCGTACATCGCGACAGATAATAACCTACATGGAGAGCGTGGGCGGCGACTTGAATGCCTTCACGGGCAAGGAGGAGACGGTGTACTACTGCACCTGCCAGAAGGAGCATTTCCACCGTGCCATGGACATCCTCTTTGACGTGGTTTTCCATAGCAGGTATCCGCAGGAGGAGATGGACAAGGAGGTGGAAGTGGTCATTGACGAGATAGAGAGCTACAACGACTCTCCTTCCGAACTCATCTATGACGACTTCGAGGCGATGCTTTTCCAGGGACATCCCCTTGGCAGGAACATTCTTGGCAATGCCGAACGTCTGCGCCAGTTCAAGAGCGAGGATGTTGCACGATACACCCGACGGCTCTACACACCCGACAGGACTGTACTTTTCGTCTACGGAAACGTGGAATTGGACGAGATACTTCGTCGCATCCCCAACAATATATTGTCCGAGGCAAGACAAAGTATTGTCCGAGCACAAACAACACATTGTCCTGCTCCATGCGAAAGGACGATTAATAAGGACACACACCAGGCGCATATCATGATGGGTGCGCGTGCCTTCGGGGGCAATCATGAGAAGCACCTTGCCCTTTTCCTTGCCAACAACATCCTGGGAGGCCCCGGATTGAGCAGCCGCCTGAACCTGGCACTGAGGGAGAAGCGAGGCCTTGTCTATACCGTGGAAAGCACACTGACCACATACACCGACACGGGCGTGTGGGCAATATATTTCGGTTGCGACCACCACGATGCGGAGAAGTGCAAGAGGATAGTAAAGAAGGAGTTGCAACGCCTGTGCGACGCTCCCTTGTCGGACAAGGCACTGGCGGCCGCAAAAAGACAGATAATCGGTCAGATAGCCTTGTCGTACGACAACTTCGAGAGTGTGGCAATTGGTATGGGCAAGCGCATGCTGCATTATGGCCGCACGCAGACAAAGGAGAAAATGATAGAGCGCATACAAGCCCTTACCGCCGAACAGGTATGGGATGCCGCCAAGGAGGTGTTCAACCCCGAGAACCTTACCATTCTGGAGTACAGGTGAAGCAAAGCCGTTTGCCCGTCTGCGGGTGAGTGAACGACAGTTCCCCTGCGTGAAGCATGAGGCGCGAAGCACTCTGATTGCCATAGAGCCGGTCGCCAAGGATGGGGTTGCCCAATCCCTCTGCCATGTGCACACGCAACTGATGCGTGCGACCCGTATGCGGTGTGAGCATAAGATGCGCATGCCCGTCCACGTTTCCTATGACTTTGTATCTGGTCAGTGCGCTCTTGCCATTCTCCATATCCACCACCTGGCGCGGACGATTGTTCACATCCGGGCGCAGGGGCAAACGAATCTCACCCTCCTGTCCCTCGGGCATTTCACCCTCGAGCATGGCCTCGTAATGCTTTTCCACCTCGCGCTGTTCGAACTGGCGGCGTAACTCTGCCTGTACAACGGCACTCTTTGCCAATACCAGCAAACCACTGGTATCCTGGTCGAGCCTGTGCACGGACAGGCACCCCGTGATGCTCTCCACCGAAGGCAGGAAGTCCTTGCCCGGCACGGAGAGAAGTCCGGAGGGCTTGTTGACCACCACCAGGAAGTCGTCCTCGTAGACGGTGGACAGACGCGACACCAAATCCATATAGTTGCCAAGACGAGGGTCGGCCTCCACTTCCATGCCCGAAAGCATGTGCGCCAGTATGGGGCGGCACCGGTGTGTGCATGGAGGATAGAAGCAATTGTCTGCCGAGTTCCATTCGGCTATGGCCAGTGGACGTATGCCACGGCGAAAAGCCTCCTGAAGAAGTTTGGGCGCACAACAGTCCCCAGCTCCGCCAGGAGGGACGGCAGGGGCGAAGATGTCCAGCAGGTTGGCACTCTCGCCACGCACGTTGAGCACCGAATAACGAGCGAACAACCACCGCTGAAGGGCACGGGAGCGCTCCTTACGCTCGTGCCGCAGGTCGCACACCTCGCGGGCAGAAGCCTTGCCCGAATCAAGATAATGGTTTATGGCACTTATCTCCGCTTCCTCCCTAAGGAAATACCGGCCCTCGCCCTCCTGTATGTCAAAGACAGGAGGCACGAACCCCGGTTGGCATGTCTTGCCACCAAGAGTACCAGAAAAGGCCGCGAGGTAAGAGACGGACCCCTCCCCAACGTTGGTGGGACTGTAAATCAACACCCCAAACATCTTCCCCTCCCGAACATCCTTTTGCCATTCGGGTATGGAGAGGTAGTATTCCCTGACCTTTTCCATGGCAGGGATGCACCGAGGGTCGAGGGTATAGATGTTCATAGATGGAGGTTGCGAGAAAATTCCGTTCACAGATAATACACCGATTCGGGACCCATGTTGAAGAGGAGGTCCACGATGCTCAGGTTGGGGATGAAGTCATGGCGCGAGGCAAACATCTGGTAATACGGAGTGTCCCTGCGCCTGTCCTCTGCCACCAAGGGGAATGGTTCCAAGAGCCTCATCACCGTCTGGTGCAGGTCGTTGTTGAAGTCGGCAAGACGCTCCCAACGGCGCTCGTGATAAAAGGGATGGAAGTCCTCCTCGTAGTAGTCGAAATAAGGCGTCTGCCTGTAACTGGATACCAAGGCATTCCAGTGCTGATGGCGCCAGTTGCCATGCTCGGAGATGAGGATTTCGCCCACAGGCATACGGCCATGCGGATTGACCACAGGCACGGTGAGGGCAAGTGCACCGTGAGGGGAATCTATGAGGCAACGGTTCATGGAAGTCTGCTTGCGGTAGGGCACGGAAAAATCAAGCGAAACCTCCTCGCGAAGCAAACGACGGTAATATTCTATGGAACCCAGATATGCTGTTGTCATAAGACAAAAGTAAAGTTTTTTCCCGCCATGGCAAAGCAAAACGTCTTATTTTTGCCAAAACTACATGCATTAGAACCTAAAATTAAATATGTGCGTGGCATATTTCAAAGAAAAAAACTATCTTTGTGGAGATTATATGCACATTAACCCCATTAGGAAACTATGTCTGAACTTCAAATCAAACGCATCACCACCAAGAGAGAATTGAAGGATTTTGTTCGTTTCAACTATGAAATGTACAAGGATTGCCCCTATGCGGTACCCGATTTTCTTGAGGATACCCTGGACACTTTCAACAAGGACTATAACGCAGCCTTCGAGTTTTGCGACGCCGATTGGTTCCTTGCCTATAGGGACGGCAAGATTGTGGGACGTGTGGCGGCCATTATAAACAACAGGGCAAACCAGAAATGGGGAACCAGGAATGTGCGATTCGGATGGATAGACTTCGTTGACGACCTGGAGGTGTGCAAGGCTCTCATCAGCACCGTGGAGCAGTGGGGCAAGGAGCGTGGCATGGACACCATCGTAGGTCCCCTGGGCTTTACCGACCTTGACCAGGAGGGTATGCTTTTCGAGGGTTACGACCAGATGGGTTCGATGTACACGATGTATAACTATCCCTACTACAACGATCACCTCAAGGCATTGGGCTTTGAAGAGGATGCCGTGTGGGTGGACAGAAGAATCAACATCCCCGGAATGGATGGCGAGCATTCTGCCAACCAGCAGAAGTTCTACCGTGTGGCCAAACTGGTAGAAGAGAGATATGGTTTCAAGGTACACAAGTTCAAGAACAAGAAGGAACTGAAGGATAGCGGCTATATTCTGAAGGTTTTTGACATCATCAACAAGGCATACCAAAACCTTTACGGCACCAGCGACATGACACAGCGCCAGGTGGAGCAGTATGCCAATATGTATCTGCCTTATCTTGACACCCGGCTGATATCTATTATTGACAACAAGGAGGGCGAACCCGTGGCTATGGGTATATGCATGCCCAGTCTCACCAAGGCTATCCAGAAGGCAAAGTCCAAGATGCTGCCCTTTGGATGGTGGCATATGGCAAAGGCCTTGTACCTGAAGCATAGTTCCACTCTGGACCTTTTGCTCATAGGCACATTGCCTGAATATCAGGACACAGGCTGCATCAGCCTTATTTTTGCGGATATGATTACAGCCGCGCAAAAGATGGGATTCGACATAGCCGAATGCTGCCCGCAACTGGAGACCAACAGCAAGGCACTGAGCGTATGGCGATCTCTGGACACCGAGGTGACAAAGAGAAGACACACCTGGAAGAAGTCCATCTAACCCCACACATACACACCTGCATACCAAGACCATGGAAGATATAAAGGAAAGCACGCAGATAGAGGAAGTAACTTACGACGAGGGCAATATCCGGCACCTCTCGGACATGGAGCATGTCCGCACCCGACCTGGCATGTACATCGGCCGCCTGGGCGATGGCCAGCAGGCAGAGGATGGCATATATGTGTTGCTGAAGGAGGTCATCGACAACAGTATCGACGAGTTCAAGATGAATGCCGGCAAGCGCATAGAGGTGGACATCCAGGACAACCTGCGTGCCAGCATCCGCGACTATGGCCGTGGCATACCGCAGGGCAAACTGGTGGAGGCTGTGTCCATGCTGAACACCGGTGGCAAGTATGACTCCAAAGCTTTCAAAAAGAGTGTTGGCTTGAACGGTGTAGGTCTGAAGGCGGTGAATGCACTGAGCAGCCATTTCGAGGCGCACTCCTATCGCGACGGACAGGTCAGGAAGACCGTCTTCGAAAAGGGCATACTCGTGAGCGACACCACCGAAGCCACACAGGACGAGAACGGCACCTACGTCTTCTTCGAACCCGACCCCACCCTGTTCAAGCACTATAAGTTCCGCGACGAGTTCATAGAGATAATGCTGCGCAACTACACCTACCTGAACACTGGCCTTACCATCATGTTCAACGGTAGGCGCATCCATTCGCGCGACGGTCTTTCCGACCTGCTCAACGACCGCATGGATTACGACGCCCTGTATCCCATCTGTCATCTCAGGGGCGAGGACATAGAGATAGCCTTCACGCATACCAAGCAGAATGGCGAGGAATACTACTCCTTTGTGAACGGCCAGCACACCACACTTGGCGGTACGCACCAGGCAGCCTTCAAGAAGTACATTGCCGAGGTTATCAAGGACTATTCGGGAAAGAACTATGAGTATGGCGACATACGCAACGGACTTGTTGCCGCCATAAGCATAAACATACAGGAACCCATGTTTGAGAGCCAGACAAAGGTGAAACTCGGTTCGCAGACAACCGCCCCCGAGGGTGGCATAAGCATAGACAAGTTCATCGGTGACTTCGTGAAGGCACAGGTGGACAACTTCCTGCACAAGAACACCGACATTGCCGACATCATCCTGGCCAAGGTGCAGGAGAGCGAGAAGATACGCAAGGAAATGGCTGGCGTGGCAAAGAAGGCCAGGGAGATGAGCAAGAAGGCCAATCTGCACAACAGAAAGTTGCGCGATTGCCGCGTACACCTGTCCGACGCCCGTGGCACACAACAGGAGGAGTCCTGCATCTTCATCACCGAGGGTGACTCGGCAAGCGGAAGCATCACCAAGAGCCGCGATGTGAATACACAGGCGGTGTTCTCTCTGCGAGGCAAACCTCTCAACTGTTTCGGCATGACCAAGAAGGTGTGCTACGAGAACGAGGAGTTCAACCTCCTTCAGGCTGCCTTGAACATAGAGGACGGTTTGGAGGGCTTGCGCTACAACAAGGTTATCGTTGCCACCGATGCCGATGTGGACGGCATGCACATCCGTCTGCTCATGATAACCTTCTTCCTGCAATTCTTCCCCGACCTTATCAAGAAGGGCCATGTCTACATCCTGCAGACACCGCTCTTCCGTGTGCGTAACCGCAAGACAAAGGTTAGCAAGAAGAAGATAGAGGCCATAGAGAAGGAACTGAAGGCTTACGACGAGGGTACCGACATGGAACAGGACCCCGAACTGAGCAAGAAGACCAACTCTCCGCACAAGCGCCACATCTCCTTCGGCACAGACTTCATAACGCAATACTGCTACACCGAGGACGAACGCCTGCAGGCTATCTCCGACCTTGGTCCCGACCCCGAGATAACACGATTCAAAGGTCTGGGTGAGATAAGTCCCGACGAGTTCAAGAACTTCATCGGTGCAGACATACGCCTGGAGAAAGTCAACCTGAGCAAGAGCGACCAGGTGGGCGAACTGCTGGAATACTACATGGGCAAGAACACCATGGAGCGACAGAACTTCATCATAGACAACCTTGTCATCGAGGAGGATATTGCCGAAGAATATGAATAAGGTCATCTTTCCCGGGTCGTTCGACCCCTTTACCATAGGGCATGCCAATCTCGTGGACAGGGCGCAGAGGCTCTTTGACGAGGTGATAGTTGCCGTGGGCTACAACGAGCAGAAGCACGGGTGGTTGCCCGTGGAGGAAAGGGTGCGTGCCCTTCGCGAATACTACAAGGAGAATCCAAAGGTGCGGGTGGAGAGCTACACCGGACTTACCGTGGACTTTGCCCAGGCACAGGAAGCCCGTTTCATTCTCCGCGGAGTACGCTCGGTAAAGGACTATGAATACGAACTGGGCATTGCCGACATAAACAGCAGGCTTGCCGATGTGGAAACGGTGGTTCTGCTTGCCGACCCCACCATCTCCGGCATATCCAGCAGCGTGGTGCGCGAACTGCACCACTTCGGCCGCGACATCACCACATGGCTGCCCCAAGGACTAAAATACAGAATAGACAAACAAGAATGAAAAAGACTCTGATATTTACCATAGGCATACTGACATGCCTTCTCTCCGCCACGGCGCAAAAGAACGTGGACGAGCAAATCAGGAAACTCATTATCTCCACCGCTACTATCAACAACTATTACGTTGATTCCGTAGACACAGAGAAACTGGTGGAGGATGCCATACGCGGCATGCTGGAGAAACTGGACCCTCATTCGCAATACAGTACGCCAGAGCAGACAAAGCGCCTGAACGAACCCCTGCAAGGGTCCTTCGACGGAATTGGCGTGCAGTTCAATATTCTTGACGACACTCTGATGGTGATACAAACCATCACAGGAGGTCCTGCGGAGAAGGCTGGCGTGATGGCAGGCGACCGCATTATCTCTGTTGCCGACACCGCCATTGCCGGTGTGAAAATGCCCCAGGAGGACATCATGAAACGCCTGCGTGGCCCGCGAGGCACCGTAGCCCGCCTTGGGATTTTGCGCGATGGCATAGAGGATACGCTTCGCATAGATGTGGTTCGCGACAAGATTCCACTGAACTCCGTGGACGCAGCCATAATGCTCACACGAAATACTGGCCTTATACGTTTCAGCAACTTTGCCGCCACCACACACCAGGAGGTTGTGGAGGCAATCAGGAAACTTAAGGGACAGGGCATGAAGAACCTCATTCTCGACGTCACACAGAACGGTGGCGGTTTCCTGCAGGCGGCGGCGGAGATAGCAAGCGAATTCCTGCCTCAAGGCGACATGATTGTGTACACCAAGGGACGTGCATTCAAGCAGCAGGAGTTCCGCAGCCGTGGAGGCAATGCCTTCCAGGAGGGCAAGGTAATCATTCTGGTTGACGAATACTCTGCCTCAGCCGCCGAGATTCTGGCAGGAGCAATACAGGACCAGGACAGAGGTCTGGTAGTTGGCCGCCGCACCTTCGGCAAGGGTCTTGTGCAAAGGCCAGTAGACCTGCCCGATGGCAGCATGATACGACTCACCATCTCCAAATACTACACCCCCAGCGGACGCTGCATCCAGAAACCCTACGAAAAGGGGAAGGAAAAGGAATACCGCATGGACGTGATCAACCGCTTCAACCATGGCGAACTGACCAATGCCGACAGCATACACTTCCCCGACTCGCTCAGGTTCCAGACCCTCAGGGAAGGGCGCACCGTGTATGGCGGTGGCGGTATCATGCCCGACTACTTCGTGCCGCTGGACACAACAAAGAACACCTCGCTGTACCGCCAGATCGTTGCCAAGCGCATTCTCATAGATGCCAACCTGCGCTACCTGGCAAAGCACAGGAACGAACTGAAGGAGAAATACCCCACCTTCGAGGACTTCCGACGCAAATACAAAGTGCCCGAGGAGATCATAGAGAACATCTACACCGAGGCAAAGAAAAGCCTGAAGGACAAGTACCCCAAGGACGAGGAGGAGAAGACTACGGGCTTGCTGAAACACATGCTTCGCGCCTTGGCAGCCCGCGACCTTTGGGACATGAGCGAATACTTTGCCATCATCTACGAGGATGACGACATCGTGAAGAAAGCCGTCCAACTGATGGAGGAATAAAGAGAATGATAACATTCAACGCCATCAACGTGCCCTTGCCCGAACTGGACAAGGGAAAGGTTAGCCAATGGATAGAGGATGTTGCCCATTCCTATGGCAAACGTATCGGCCAGGTGAACTACATCTTCGTGGACGACGAGGAAATCCTACGCATCAACCGCCAGTTCATCGGACACGACTACTACACCGACCATATCGGTTTTGACAATAGCCAGGGAAACGTACTCATTGGCGACACATATATCTCCCTGGACACCGTACGCACCAACGCCGAACTGTTCGGGACCTCCTACGACGAGGAACTGCACCGTGTCATCATCCACAGCATCCTGCACCTCTGTGGCATAGACGACCACACCGATGAGGAACGCCAGGAAATGGAGCATGCCGAGAACGCAGCCTTGCTATCTCTAACAATGCAGACAACAGGGCACACATCAAAATAAGGGATATTATCATCATAACGCTATTGACCGATTTGGGATTATCCTTATTGGCCTACAATTTACCTTACCGAGGACAGGGGTGCGACAATACCGAGGACAAAGGTCTACATATAGTATTTGTTAGACGAAAGAATACCGAGGACAAAGGCACGACAATACCGAGGGCAAAACAGCATTCAAAAAGGGACTGCGAAGTAATGTTATAATTACTAAACAGTCCCTTTTTGATATTATACATGTATATTAACCTAACTGTCTTTCCTCTATATTTCGCAAGACCTCCTTCATCTGCTCGTAACCCAATTTGGCTATGGCCTCGGCTTCGTCATAGTCGTGACTGCCGTATTCGCCAAGGGAGACGTTCAGATAAATGTCGGGAGGAGTGAGGCGCAGGGCCATTTCCGTGTTGCGCTTCATAAGGATGGAAATGGTGTCGTAGGTCAGGGAAATGTAGTTGTTGCTCAAAGCATTCAGTCCTGCCTGGAACTTGCGTGAAAGAAGAGTCAGCGCCGAAGTTCCAGATTCTGCCTTTGGCATCTCGGCATCGTCATCTTCCCATTCATAGTCTTCCAGGTTAACGGCCACCAGTTTGTCTCCCTCGGTACGCACGACACGGTCCAAGGGCAGACCGTTGGTAATGCCGCCGTCTATCAGAAGCATGTCCTCGTACTCCACAGGACGGAAGAGCATTGGGATGGATATACTGGCACGTATGGCAGCATAAAGGCTGCCGCTACGCAAGACAACCTCCCTACCCTCTTTTAGGTCCGTAGCCACGGCACAATAAGGAATGTTCAAGTCTTCAATATTGCAATCCGGCATGATAGCCTTCAGGGCATCCATTATCCGGTCCCCCTTTACCAAGGCATTGGGAGAAAGTGTGAAATCCACCAGACGGAACACCTCGCGGTCGGTGAGATCGTACATCCACTCCTTTACCTTGTCAAGGCCTCCGGCGGCATAGATGCCACCTATCAGTGCCCCCATGGAAGCACCAGCTATGGAGGTTATCTCATAACCACATTCTTCCAGTGCCTCTATGGCACCTATGTGGGCAAAGCCCTTGGCTCCGCCACTGGCAAGCACCAGGGCAACCTTCTGCTTGGGGGATGTTGCCATACACATTATTTAATATATGGGAACTACTTGATGTTGTCAACCAAACGGAACAGACGGTTCCAACGGATAGCGCCCAAACCGCCACGGTCGGGATCCATAGACAACCAGATGACAATGGGTTTGCCCACGATGTGGTCCTCGGGAACAAAGCCCCAGTAGCGTGAGTCGGCACTGTTGTGACGATTGTCACCCTGCATCCAGTAGTAGTCCATCTTGAAGGTGTATTCGTTGGTTTCCTTACCGTTTATCAGTATACGTCCGTCGTCGGTAACCTGCAGGTCATTGCCCTCATAAATGCGTATGGGACGCTCGTAGACGGGCAGGTTCTCCATAGTCAACTGTATGGTCTCGCCCTTGGCTGGAATCCAGATGGGACCATAGTTGTCGCATGTCCAACCGGTGTGCCCGTTCAGGGGATACAGAAGTCCCGTTTCATCTTGCTTGTGATAAGTTATGCTTTCCACCAAGTCGGGGCGTGCTTCCAGTGCAGCCTTCACCTTGGATGTCATTGGCATGTTTCCAAAGTTCCTGAGCGCCTCCAGATCTTCATGAGAAATACCCAGTTCGTCTATCAATGACTGGGGGATTTGCTGCTTCAGCACCACGTCGTAGTTGTACTGCACTTCCTCGGGTTCCTTGTTTGCAACCCCATCCAAATAAATTATATGGTCGCGGATTTCCAATGTCTGTCCAGGGAGGCCCACACAACGCTTCACATAGTTTTCCCTACGGTCCACAGGGCGCCACTGCACCTTGCCAAACTGGGCTGTGGCAGACTTGACATAGTCGCTACCCACCTGAATGGCATGATTGTAGAAACGGTACTGTTCCAAGGCCGACATGCTGTCCAGATTGGATGGCACGTCCATGTTGTACATGTACAGTTCCTTGCACATACGGTAATAGTCGGTATTCTGCCAGTTATAGGCAATGGTGTCTCCGGCAGGATAGTTGAAGACAACGATGTCGTTCAGTGTGACCTTCTTGGGACTGACACGCTTGTAGTCCCATTGCACACTCTCAATATAACTCTTGCCGATGCCCAGGGGCAGGGTATGCTGGCACAAGGGAGCATGCAGGGGAGTCTGAGGCACACGGGGACCATAGGTCATCTTGCTTACAAACAGATAGTCGCCCACCAGCAGGCTCTTCTCGAGAGAACTGGAAGGTATGGTGTAGTTCTGGAAGAAGTATATATTGACAAAATAAACCGCCACCAGTGCAAACACGATGGCATCTACCCAGGACATTATAGTGCGCAGAATGGGATCCTCCAAATCTTTCCACCAGCCCCAGTTAATCTTCTTGGTAATGTAGGCATCGAAAATGAAAGGCAGTACTACTATGCCCCACCACGACTGTATCCACACAAGGAAGGCAATGTACAGAGCACATGCCACGAGTCCCTTTATCCAGTCAATCTTTTTTGGTTGGTATTTCTTCATTATCCTATATGCATTAGAATTTGAACAGGTCGGACATTGTCAGCAGTCCCTCGTGCTTGGCGGTGTATTCGGCAGCAAGTACTGCACCCAAGGCGAATCCCTTGCGGGAATGCGCATCGTGGATAATGGTAATGCAGTCTGCCTCGCTCTCCCAAGTAATGGAATGGATACCGGGAACCTCATCCCTACGGATGCTGTCTATACGCAGTTTATCTGCTGGCACCTCGGTTGTGCCTTCCTTGCTTCCGTCGGGATTGGTTAGCACACCGAACTCCCAACCGTTCAAGCGCTCCACTTCTGCCACCAGTTCCTCGCCAAGCGTGATGCCGGTACCAGAGGGATGGTCGAGCTTGTGGATATGATGTACCTCCTCGAGCACAGGGGTGTAGGACTCAAAACCATTCATGATACGTGCCAGATAGCGGTTTAAGGCACGGAAGATTGTTACGCCAAGGCTGAAGTTGGAACTCCAGAACAGGGTCTTGCCCTGCTCCATGCACATCTTCTTGACCTCCTCGCCATGCTGGGGAATCCAGCCAGTACTGCCACTTACCACCTTCACTCCATGCTTGAAGGCCTTCATGTAGTTGTCGTAGGCCGTGTGCGGTGCGGTAAACTCAATGGCCACATCAGCGCTCTTGAATGCCTCGCTGTCAAAATCCTGCTGGTTGTCTATGTCTATGGTACATACTATCTCATGTCCACGACTCAATGCTATCTCCTCTATCATACGGCCCATTTTGCCGTAACCTATAAGTGCAATTTTCATCTTTATTTATTTCTTTAATCGCACAAAGGTACAAATAAGTCAGTTAAACACAAAAGAAATTAACTTTATTTGTGAGATTTAGCGAAAAGTACAACGATGTGAGCATGAAAATCCACTCCTCGTGAACGAAATGTCATTTTTATTAGTATCTTTGCCATCAAAATGACACACAAAAATGGAGAAACTGCTCCACTATGTATGGATGCATAAGCTTTTGCCGTCAAGAAGTCTGGCAACGACAGACGGTACAGAGATAGAGATTTTGGACCCAGGTCAGCACAACGGCAACCAAGGTCCCGACTTTCTCAATGCACGCATCAGGGTGGACGGCATGGTATGGGCTGGCAATGTGGAGATACACTCCTGCTCCAGCGACTGGAACAGGCACAGGCACCACACAGACCCTGTGTTCAACACGACCATACTCCATGTGGTGGAACATGCAGATGCGGAGATTCGCACGGAAAGCGGTCTGGCAGTTCCACAGGTAATCATTACCGTGCCTCAGGAAGTAAAGGAGAATTACGAAGAGCTGCTTCGCACCACCGACTATCCGCGCTGCCATAAGTTTGTGCCGGGAATAGAGCCCATCAAAGCCCATTCATGGTTTGATTCGCTTCTGGCAGAAAGGATGGAGGCACGCTCCAAAAGGATACTGGATATACTGAAGGAATGCTGCGGCAACTGGGAACAGACAACGTTCATAACGCTGGCGCGCAACTTCGGTTTCGGCCTTAACGGCGACATCTTCGAGATGTGGGCAAAGCGTGTCCCGCTGAATGCGGCAGGCAAGCACCGCGACAACCTGTTTCAGATAGAATGCATGTTCCTGGGACTTGCCGGACTTATAGACAAGGTAGCAGACGAAGACCTGAAGAAACGGATGCACACAGAATACAAGTTCCTGAGCCACAAATTCACTCTGCCGGAACCTATGGCAGCATCCAACTGGCACTACCTGCGCACCAGGCCGCAGAACTTCCCCGACGTGCGCATCAGGCAGATGGCAAGACTGTTCCACGAAGGGCACTGCACACTGAGCAGTATACTGGATGCCACCTCGCTCGAAGACATTGACAACAGGCTTGCGGCGGCCGGAATAAGCAAAGGGAGCCGCAGACTTATAATTATAAACACCGTGGCAAATCTGCTGTTTGCCTACGACAAACACCACGGTACATACGAATACCGCACACGCGCCACAGATTTCCTGGAGCAACTGCCCAGCGAAAAGAACCATATCCTGAAGCAGTGGCAGGCCTGCGGTCTGGATGTTGGCACAGCATACGACAGCCAGGCACTGATACAGTTGAAAAAGGAATACTGCGACCATGCAAGATGCCTGAACTGCCGGTTCGGCTTCGAGTACATCTCACACCTGATGAAAAACAATGGATAAAGAGACTCTATACATGATGGCACTGACGAGAGTTCCCAAACTGAACTTCTCTCAGCAAAGGACACTGGTGGAAACACTGGGCAGTGCTACGGCTGTATATGAGAACAGGCACGATATCATGGACATAATCCCCGATGCCATCCCGGCATTGAAGGAAAACCTCTGCTTAATGGACACGTGCCTGCCACGGTGCGAGGAGGAACTGGAATGGGCAGAGAAGGTAAAGGTGGACTGCATCAGTTTTCTGGACCCTCGCTATCCCCAGCGCATGAAGGAGTGCGACGATGCTCCCATGATGCTTTACTACCGTGGCAATGCAGACCTGAACAAGACACGTATCGTAAGCATGGTGGGTACACGCAAGATTACGGACTACGGGCGCCAGATGTGCGAGGTCTTCATCAGGGAACTGGCAGAGTTGTGCCCGGATGTACTTATCATGAGCGGTCTGGCCTACGGTGTGGACATACAGTGCCACCGCCAGGCTCTGCAGAACAGGATGGAAACCATCGGTGTGCTGGCACATGGACTGGACCAGATATACCCCACCCTGCACCGCAACACGGCAAAGGAAATGGTATGCCAGGGCGGACTGCTTACCGAATTCATGTCACGGACAACCATAGAGAAACGCTACTTCGTACAGCGCAACCGTATAGTGGCAGGCTGCTCGGATGCCACCATCGTTGTAGAGAGTGCAGCACGCGGCGGCAGCCTCATCACGGCAGAGATAGCACAAAGCTACGGCAAGGAAGTCTTTGCCTTTCCCGGGCGGATGACCGATGCACAATCCGACGGCTGCAACAGGATCATAGCCAACAACACAGCAGGACTGCTTACCTGTGCCGAGGACTTCGTTAATGCCATGGGATGGCAGAACGACAAGGCCAGACAGAAGCATCTGGCAGACGGCATACAGCAGGAGCTGTTCCCCGAACTGTCCGACGAAGAGCAGCTCATCGTGGAAGCCCTGCGCAACAAGGACCGCCTGCAACTGAACATCATTTCCGTCAGCACCGGCATACCTGCCGGCAGACTCAGCGGCCTGCTCTTCACCATGGAGATGAAAGGTATAGTGCGGATGATTCCCGGCGGCATGTACCGCCTGAACTAATTTTTAACGATATAAAACAACAACACAATATGAGCAAGCAAAAACGCTTCTTCCTCAGCGAAGAGGAGATACCCACACGGTGGTATAATATCCAGGCGGACATGCCCAACAAGCCCATGCCCATGCTGGATCCCAAGACCAAGAAACCTATGACACCCGAAGATATGTTCCCGCTCTTCTCCATGGAGGCAAGCCGACAGGAGATGGACCAGGAACATGCATGGATAGACATTCCCGAGGCTGTGCGCGAGCAGTACAAGTATTACCGCAGCACTCCCCTGGTGCGTGCCTACGGACTGGAAAAGGCTCTTGGCACTCCAGCACACATATACTTCAAGAACGAGAGTGTGAGTCCCATAGGCAGCCACAAGTTGAACAGCGCCCTGGCGCAGGCCTACTACTGCAAGCAGGAGGGGGTCACCAACATCACCACCGAGACAGGTGCCGGTCAGTGGGGATGCGCACTGAGCTATGCCGCCAAGGTGTTCGGTCTGGAGGCTGCGGTGTATCAGGTGAAGATCAGCTATGAGCAGAAACCTTATCGCCGTGCCATAATGCAGAGCTACGGCGCGCAAGTTACACCATCTCCCTCCATGTCCACACGTGCCGGCAAGGACGTGCTCACCGTGGACCCCAACAACAACGGTTCGCTGGGTACAGCCATTTCCGAAGCAGTGGAACTGGCCATGACCACACCTAACTGTAAGTATGTGCTCGGTTCCGTCATGAACCACGTATCCCTGCACCAGACAATCATAGGCCTGGAGGCAGAGAAGCAGATGCAGATGGCAGGAGAATATCCCGACATAGTTATCGGTTGCTTTGGAGGCGGTTCCAACTTTGCCGGTATCTCCTTCCCCTTCATGCGCCATGTCTTCAGTGGCGAGCGCAAGACACGTTTCATAGCCGCCGAACCTGCCAGCTGCCCCAAACTGACACGCGGCCAGTTCCAGTACGACTTTGGCGACCTTAGCGGTCTGACTCCCCTGATGCCCATGTACACCCTGGGCCACAACTTCATGCCGGCCAACATCCATGCTGGCGGTCTTCGCTACCATGGTGCGGGTGTGATAATCTCCCAACTTATGAAGGACGGCTACATGGAGGCAGTCGACCTGAAGCAGTCCGAAACCTTCAAGGCTGGTCTGCTCTTTGCCAAAGAGGAAGGCATCATCCCTGCCCCCGAATCGTGCCATGCCATTGCCGCCGCCATTGCTGAGGCAGAGAAGTGCAAGGAGACTGGCGAGGAGAAGGTTATCCTGTTCAACCTCTCTGGCCACGGCCTCATCGACATGGCAGCTTACACACAGTACCTTGCCGGCAACCTGTTCGACCTTGAGGTGTCGGACGAAGAGGTTACACGAAATGTTAAGGAACTGGAACAGATAATATAGAACAAAACATCATTATTAACCTTTTAAACATTATTATTAACCTTTTAAACATTATTATTATGAAGAAGATCATTAACTTTTCTGTAATGCTGGTAGCAGCATCTATCCTGTTCTCTTCTTGTATCGGTTCTTTCCAACTGACCTCAAAGGTGAAGAACTACAATGACAACATCGGCAGCAAGTGGGTCAACGAACTTGTTTTCGTGGCTTTCTGCATTGTTCCCGTATATGAACTCGCTGCTTTGGCTGATGCTTTGGTATTGAACTCCATAGAGTTCTGGACCGGCAAGAAGTCCTTGGCTGATGCCGGCGAAACCAAGACCATCAAGAACAGCAAGGGACAGGACATTGAGGTGAAGACCCTTAAGAACGGTTATGCCCTTAGCGACGGAACTAACTCCATGAACCTTGTCTTCAACGAAAAGGAACAGATATGGAGCGCCGAGTTCCAAGATCAGGTTACAAATCTCATCAAACTTGTTGACGAGAACAACGCACAGCTGTTCCTGAAGAACGGCGAAGTGATGGACATCACCCTTAATGCAGAAGGAATCGAGACAGCACGTATGCACATGTACAACTGTCTGGCTATGAACAACTGATAACAATCTCATAAGCAAACAAGAGGTCGCCCAACAGCGACCTCTTGTTGTTTATCATACATTCTGCTTTCCTATCATCTGCTGAAAGTCGGTTATCGTCTTTACTGCCTCGTCAACCTCATCGGTCAAGGACAGCAGCAGGTTCTTGTAGATGCCCTTGTGCAGCAAGTCCACAAGGAGGGGATAGAATGGTGTGGTCTTTGACCAGAACTCCGTGTCAAGGAATACCATGGGACTGGCAAACCCAAAGGTCAGGTAGTGGTTCTGCACCGCTTCCTGAAACACCTCCTGTATAGTGCCTGCACGTCCCGGAGCATATATGATGCCGCCATAAGCCACAGTAAGAAGAGTGTCTTCCCGCACACTGTTCTCAAAAAGTTTGGCTATGTGTGTGGCAAAGGGCGATGTCCATTCGTGGCCGTAAAGCCATGTAGGAATACTGAGATTGATGTACTGGGTCTGAGGATAGTCGCGCAAGATTCCAAAGGAGACGGCAAGATAGTTATGGCTCTCCTGCACAGGTACTGAGGCAAGTCGGGAAAGCGCCTCTCGGAACTCCTCCTCGCTGCGCCCTGCCATCCATGCTCCAAAGCCGGTTGCCTCCATAGCACCGCTGCCGCCACCGGAAACCATCAGCGAACCCTTCTCTGTAAGTGCCTTGCTGATGCGTGCCACCTTCTCGTATGCAGGTTCGTCACGCCTCATGGCATTACCGCCCATCACCGCAACCACCTGACATTTATCGTATCTGGCAAGCAGACGTTTGGTACTCTGCATAATACAGAAGTCATGCAGATTGCGTGCCAGCGACTCCAGCGGATTGTCCGTCACCTTGCCCTGTGCCAGATAATGATTGTAGACCTGCTGGTCATAGCACTGAGAAAATGTTTCGGGACGCGAAAGGTCAAGTCCGCTATACAGCGTTTCTGCTGTATACAGTTCCTGCGGATCTACGGCAAAGGGCACGGAATGCAGATATTCAGCAATCCTTTGTCCATGGTTTGAAGTACGTATTATCATAGGCCTGTGTTCTTCAGCACATTATTCTCCAAATAGCGGTAGGCATAGAACGTACCCTCCCCCAGCTTAATTGGGACGATATACTTGTCAAGCAGTTTTCGTGCCAGTTTCAAGGTATTGCCCTTTGGAGTCGGGCTGTAGGAATAGCCTTTCTGCTTTTTGTTCAGACGCACTGTGCTCACCTCCGTCTGCCCCACGCTATGCTCCATGCCATGCGCCCAGTTCCACTCGAAGAAACCATAGTTGGCAGGCTTGCAGCCATTATCGAAGAACGCTTTCCATCGAGGCAGGTAGAAATCCTTTATAAGACCCTGCCATGAACGATAGGAATAGTCGTTGAGGTTGGTGTTTGGACTTGACCATGTGGTGATGAGCGTACGGGCATTATTGAACTCATACCAGTCGGCGGTTGCCGTTGTTGCCCCCTCCACCTCTGCCGCAGCATCACGCGCCTCCTGGGTCCATTTGCCCAAGCGGAAGTTGAGGTTGGTTCCCTTGAAGTCGTCCACATCCGCCAAGAGCGCCAGGAAGGCATCACGCCGAGCCATATACGTAGCATCTGTGGCAAAGTTCGCACCAGCCGCCTCCTTGGCAGATTTTATTCCAAGAAGCAGTTCGTAGGCATAGTCAGCCATCACCGCACCCACAAATTCCACAAGGTCGTAGCGGTAGTTGCTTTCATAGACAGAACCCTTCTTCAACCTCAGGGTCTTCCCCGCCGCAAGCAACCTGTACACAGCATCTATCACCATCTGTCGGCGTTCCGGTGTGTATGTTGCACCAGCATGGCTCAGCGTCTTGCCCCAGGTGCTGGCAGGGCGTGCATCCAGATTGGGGCGTGCTCCCCACACATCCTCCACAGGACCCTGTATGGCATCGGCACCATAGTTCAGTACACTCTGGCGAAGCAGTTCCCATGCCTGCGCCACCTCCTCGTTCTGCGTGCCATAGCGTGCCATGGCATAATCCCTTACCCACTGTTTCACATCGGGCTTCTTTCCCATCCATGGCAATTGGAACAGAAGGTCGTAGGTTACGGGGGTCTGTTCTATGGCCTCGGGCGCTGCGCCTATACCCTTGATGCTTCCATACTTGGCCTTATAAGAGAAATAGTTGTCCGTAAGGTTGTTCAATCTGCCCATAAGACCGGAACGTCCGCCAAAATTGGGTATGGCACAGAACACCGCATCCTGCGGAGCATAGCCGTTGTAGTGGTCAAAGGCAGGACGGCCATCAGAGAAGAGGTCGAGCACTATAAGTCTGCCGGCCGGCACGGCATTGATAGACTTCCTTTGGTTTCCGTCCCATTGCCATTGCTGGATCACCCATTGCGAACCACCCTTGGCCGCCTCCATAGCATCGTAAATGGCACGATATGCTTCGGCATACTTGCCGCTGGAGATTGCGCCACCTTCATGGAAAGGGTCCATAGAATAGTACTGGCTCTCGCCCATCACCTCCTTCAGGCAGGCATAGTAGTCGGCCGCTATGGTGGCAAAGCCTTCATACGTGGGGTCTATAATGCGCGGACGCTGAAATCCCCCAGCCCACTTGCCGCCATTGGCATCGGTGGGCACACCGGTCTTCTCGGTGAAGTTGACAGGCACCATACCCGAGAATCCAGGCAATACTGGATGTATACCCAATTCCCTTTGGCGGTCCAGGATTTTCTTTGCCAGTTTCTGCTGGCGCACATACCATGCATCGTCCTGGACGCCACCGGCACCATCCCATGTGCCCCCGTTCAGAGTTCCGGAAGCAGTACCGCCCCACCCCTCCAGGTTGTTCATGCCCCACCATGCCGTAAAGGCAGGACCTGGCACGAAGGCCTTGGCCTCCTCATCGGTATAGTTATACTTGCGCCTGCCGTTCTCCTCAAGGGTGAGGAACTTGCGCCACACCTCCTCCAAGCCTACAATCTGCAGAGGCATGTTTATTCCATGCAGAGCCATCCAGTCTATTTCCCTTTGCCAGCGGTCCCATGTCCATGTGGTCATGGAATAACCGAAGGTGCAATAGTTAAGATAGTATCTGTAACGCGCATCGCTGCTACGTGTTTCCGCATCTGCCTTGACCTGCTCCACGTTCGACAGGTCGGCATAGGGCTGCCCAGGTTTCCCCTCGTTGAGCGAGTTCCATGATATGTTCACCTTGAGGTGACGGTTCAGGAACCAGCCAAGTCCTGTGGTCAGTGCGCTGAGGCTATTGCCCTTTATCAGTACCCGACCATCCTCGCGCCCGATTACAAATGTCTCGGCTTGCGACTCCTGCAAAGGCTCCAGGATAAAGGTAAACTTCTCTGCCGTGCCCGGTCCGCCTATGCGCTCTGCCAAAGCCACCAGAGAGGCAGGGTTGCGCTCTGCACGCACGGGCAGAACTATTGCCAGCAGCAACATTATTGCCAAAAAGAAGAAACGTTTCATATCGTGTTAAGAATTTATCTGTTGGTATACTTGGCATACTTGAAAGCGGGCATTCCCAGGCCCATTATGGCCCATGGCTTATGTCCCTCGGGAATACCGAGTATGCGTGCCGCACGCTTTGCCCCCATCATAAACATGGCCGTCTGCACAAATCCCATGTATATCTGGCTCACGCCAAGGGACTCTGCCATCAGGGATGCATTCTGGTATGCCAGGTTGCTGTCCTGCGAGCCGAACGAATAGCCCTTTGGAGTGGACATGACGAGCAGGGCTGTACAATTGCAGATACATGGTCGCCTGCCCTGACGGAACTGCTCGTTCATGGCCATCAGTGCAGGAACCTCGTCGTAAAGCTTGCGCAGGAACGGACGAAGGACAAGCTTCACTGGAGTAAAGAGCATAAAGCGCGACAGGCGCATGAAGAAGTTGATAGTAGCAGCCTCCACTGTATGCAATCCCTCGTCGGCAGTAATCAAGGTGAGATGCACCTGCCTGCTGTTCTGTGCGGTGGGAGCATAGCGTGCCGCCTCCATAATCATATCCAGGAATTCCTCTGGTATGGGAGCATCGGTAATGGTACGGTTGCTTCGGCGCGAACGTATCAGTTCCATCAGGCTTTCTGCCGAGGGCAAGGCGTTCCTGTCTATCGTGTGCATGCTCTCCGGAGGAAAGGCGCTGTGCTCGTAAGCACCCGTGGGACATACGTCCACACAGTGTCCGCACTCTATGCACACCTCGGGATGGCGCAATGCAGGTGCCTCGCCTTTGGTTATCACCGGTATCAAGGCAGGGCAAACCCTCTGGCATCTGCCGCACCTTGTGCACTTTTCGCTGTTAATGTCAATCATGGGCATTAGGGGGGGATTACTCGTTTGCCGGCTGCTCCTCGGGATTGTTCTTGTAGTACTCGTCCCACTGGCGCTGCACCTCCTGCCAATCTACGGCATCGCCGCTTGCCACGGCCTCTGCCTGGCGCAGGGCCTCATCGCGCTGGCGCTTCTCTGCATGGCGCTGCTTCATGGCATCGATAGTGGCATCATCCAGAATCTGTATGCGTCCACGGCGCACACATTCGTCCAGGTCTTCGGGTCCGAAGGCCTTGCCTTGAATGTTGAAGTCAGCGATATTGAACTCAAATGTAGTGCGCAATGTATGGCGCACCATCTTCTGCTGGAAGCGGGTTCCAGCCATCTTGCGGCGCAACAGTTTGCCGATAATCTCTATCTCGCGCTGCGAGAACTTGTTTCTTCCCATTGAACTAAGATATGTTCTATAAATTAGTTTATCTCTTATCTGGTAGAATTCTATTGACTTTGGCTCTTTAATGCCAGAGCTAATTTACAGAACCTACCTTAAAATATATTATGCGTAGACAAAGATAATGATAAAATTTGAAACAACCAATAGAAACGGCCGGCTACCACGTGGCAACCGACCGTTTCTACTGTATTTAACCCAAGTTAGCCCATGGGTTCGTAGCCAGGATACACTGGCACGTTGGATTGGGCGCAGATTACTTCACGGCTTATGGTAATAATCTCCACTGCGGGAGCGATATATTGCTTCTTCATAACTTTATTGTTTCTTGTTAATGTTATAGATTACGGGCAGAACTTAAGACTGATCAAACAACAGTTCTCCGTTTACTTTACCACCTTCTTTCCGTTCACTATGAAGACTCCCTTCTGGGCATTCTGCACGCGGCGGCCGGAGAGGTCATAATAGTTTTCCGTTTTCAGTTTTCCGTTTTCAGTTTCTGTAATGCCTGTTGCGTCAGATGATTCGCCATCGACGAGGATACCGATGTTGCGAGCGCTCACGCCCTCATTCAGTTCCAGATACAAGCGGAAGGCTCCGAGGTTATCATCCTCGGCAATCATTGCAAAACGTCCACTTGTGGATATGCCATAGCAACCAGCCAGGTCTGCACCGCTCTTCTTGGCAAGAGTGCCATTGATTGTGCCACCTGGGATATTGACTGGTTCAAAAGGCAGTGTGGTGTTACGCATCCAGGCATTCGTCAACTCAAGTTTCATTTCCTTAGCCTCCGGAGTCTTGGGACGAATAAGATAAGGTTGGCAGCCTCTTAGCGAACCTCCACCTTCTACGTAATGAACAACCACATAGCACTTGGTCTCCTCGTCGTTACTATTACTGGGTATTACATGGTCAAAGGCAAAGACATCGTAGTTGTCCTGAAGAGCCTCAAGGGGAATGTAGAACGGAACAAACAGGGCATTGAAACCATCGCTGGCAAGAGTACGGGTATAGGTAAGAGTTTCTACCTGTGACATATTGCTGGTACATACGAATTCAAAGTCCTCTACCTCGCCATCAACGATGGTGTACTCCTTTACCAGATCTCCATGCATATCACTTGTAAAAGTAAGAGATTCCTCTGATTTTCCAACAATTTCAACAATCGCATTATATTTCGGGTCCTTCTTTTCTATTACGATGTTGGCCTTGGTCATTGATATATCCATCGAAGACTTGCCTGCCTCTGCATAATCCAAAAGGATGTCTGCACCACCCTCGGGAGTACCGCTGAAGTTACAGTTGTCAACAGTCAGTGTGGAAGTGCCGCCCTCTACCGAACTGAGTACACGAACGGGAATCTGGTCGGCAGCTACATCGTTACCGCAATTTGTGAAGGTGCAGTTTTGGATTGTAATCACCTGTTCGCCGGCAACCTTGTGGTTGAGGTTAACTGCCTTGTCCAGATTGGAGAAGGACACGTTGTCAAGCGTTATGCTGCCATTGGCATTGGAGTAAACAGCCTCGGAAAGAAGGCCCTCGAAGGAGCAGTTTGTCAATGCAATGTTCAGTGTGCCAGTGGTGCCGTCAACCCACACCTTGCCCATGTTTTCACAGTTGGTGAACTTTATGTCTACAGTATGCTCTGTTGCCTTTGTGCCCCAGACACCGCATCCATTAAGTCCGTCTACCACAAATTCTATATCCGAGGTAATGTCCGTTCCACCGTTTGGATCGGTATTGCCCAGGTCGAAGTAGTGCTCACCATCGCCTGTAACATTTGCATTATTGCCATAAATAACAAGCGAACTTATCACAGGAGCATGTTGCAGGGAACCTACATCGGCACCAGGCTTGCAATAGATGGATACTTTTGGGATAAAGCCTAAATATTCCCATGAATGTACACTTTCTTCAAGCTCTTCAAGGGCTTCCTGAAGCGTTTCGTACTTGCCTCCCGTTCCCTCAATATATAGTATTACTGTTTGGTTTTCATCAAAATACGAGCCTTCGGGAATATTAGGCACAACAACCTTGCCGTCATCACAAAGAACGGCACCATCCTTCAGATAGTTGGTAATCCATGTGTGACGGATTGGATTGCCAGAGTGGTTCAGGAACTTACCGCCCCTAATAGCAGCGCCTTCACTAAGCTGAACGGGAGAAATTTCATCAAAATGGGCATAGAAGGTTCCTCCACAGATATCCAGCGTACCGTTAAAGTAACTTGCCACGGCTTCGCCGCTGTCAGGAGTGCCATTCTCGGGATAGTTCATCTTGAAGGTACCGTCGTGGATTTCCACACTGGCACCGTTTGCCACATACACCACATGACACGTGCTGCCTTCGCGTCCTGTAGGCAGGAAGGTACCATCGTTGATAGTCACACTGCCACCAAATGCTCCAACTGCACCAAAACCGCCATCCACTGTGGCGTCGTTGATAGTCAGTGTGCCTCCGCCGTTCTGCTGGATTGCATAACCGCCATTGCTGCTGCTGCGGAATGTTCCTCCGGAAATTGTTGTCTTGGCGCTGGCACGAGAATCAACAGCTGCAACCACACCTTCGAATGTGCCGCCCTTGATTTCTGCTTCGGCACAGTTAAAAATACTGGCACCGCCATCAGAGTCAAGGGCATAGAATGTGCCACCTTCTATGACAAGATAAGCCCCATCAACCTTTTCATCAGAGTTGGTGCCATTGTATCCATTGAAGATACCACGCGCTGAGATGGAACCGACATCATAGATATTCTTGATGGTAAGATTACCCTTGTTGTTGATAGCATAGATATGCTTGCCTGTCTCAGGATCTGCTTCGGGGACAGTCACGTCCTTGCCCATGAGATCTATCATGGTTTGCATTCCCTCCGGAATCACTATCGTCTGGGTAATCAGGACAGGATTGTTGTCAGGGGATGCGAGTGCATTATGCAATTCATCAAGGGTACTGACCTCAACCAGATTTGTCTCAATAGCAAACTCTGAGAACTCGGCAGACTTCAATTCCACATACTTTGAACCATCAGCACCCACCTTTACGTTGTATGCTCCCATTGGCTTTCCCTCGTGCCTTGCCATCATCGCACCTGTCCATGCGCCTGGTACAGGCAGGCGGAAAGTGAGCGCTTTGGCAAAGCTGGAGACCTTCACCTCTGTGCCCTTGTGGTTTACTGTGGGAGATACGTTGAAGGTAAGCCTTGAAGCAGAGTTGTCGTCCTCCAGCCTGACATCCTTAAGTTCCACCTTCAGGTATGGAACAGAGATAATGTCCTCCTTGGTGGCATCATCACCTGCCACACCGGCATCCTTCAAGGCATCCAGAATAGAGTTCACGTTGTCTTCGCTGTCAAGATTTGCAATGTCTCCAGTGATGCTGCTGTTCAGTGCAATCTCCTGGAGCAGGTCGTTCAATGCGGACTTTTGCTCCTCTGTCGGTTCATTGCCGCCAACGGTAACCGGAGGAGACTGGCTGTCGCCTCCCGTCACGTCCTGCGCCACTGCCATAAAGGTAGAGCACGAAATTATCACCATCATGGTGAAGAAAAACTTTTTGATTCTCATAGGAAATAGTTATCAATTATTGATTGTTAGACTTTGAATAATAGGTGATTTAGCAATCACATGGCCAAAGGTATATTATTTTTTTAGAATCGGTTGAAAATGCTTACACTGATTAACAATTATTATAGACTATTAAGCCGTCTGTGTTTTTTGCATGGAATAAACCAATTTAAGGCATCTTATAACTTTTGCTGTAAAAACATACACGGATTTATTGTTTTACAAGCAAATGTCTGTATCTTTGTCTTGAAAAAAATACAAATATGACACGAGAAGAGACAGTACTGAACTTCCTGCGCGAGCACGACATACCTTTCAGCAGCTACAACCATCCTGAGGGAAAGACCATTGAGGAGGCAAAGCGTTGGTGGAAGGACGATGGGAGCGTGCATTGCAAGAACATATTCCTGCGCAACCACAAGGGCAACCGCCACTATCTGGTGTGCTACCATTGCGACCACAACCTGGACATACACAGCCTGGAGCAGCGCCTGAAGGCGGCCTTGCAGAGCCGTGGCTTGGCGGCACCTGGCAAACTGTCCTTTGCTTCGCCCGAGCGTATGATGAAATACCTGGGCCTTGAACCGGGCAGTGTGTCGCCCTTCGGTCTTATCAACGACGAGGAGCATCATGTGCATCTGTTTCTGGATGCAACCCTTCAGGAGGCGGAGACGCTGAGTTTCCACCCCAACGATTGCCGTGGCACGGTGGTGATAGCCAAGGAGGACTTTGAACGCTACCTCTCCATCGTGGGAAATACTTACGAATATCTGGAACTCTATGATTAAGCACGTTATATTCGACCTGGGCGGTGTGCTCATAGACTTGGACATGCCGCGATGCCTGGAGAGTTTCCGCACCTTGGGTGCCGACCCCAGTGTGATTCTGCAACGTCCCGATTCTGCAGGTTCAGAGAACGGAAGAGCCAAGGCTACGCTATGCGACGGGCTGGTGGCAAACGGTGCCATGGATCTGTATCAGACGGGAGATATCTCCACAGAGGACTTCGTTTCCGGCATACAGAAGTTCTGCCACCCCGGCACCACCGCCGAGCAGGTGCTGGAGGCATGGAACGACTGCCTGCTGACCATACCTGCCAGCAAACTGGAGTTTATCCGGCAACTGAGGGCAGAGGGCTACAAGGTGCACCTCTTGTCCAACACCAACGATGCGCACTGGGTGCATATTGCCGAGAAGCATTTCGGGGGCAAGACAGAGGAGTACTTCGACCACCTCTTCCTATCTCAGGAGATGCACATGGCCAAACCCAACGACGACATCTTCCTTGCCGTATTGGAACAGCTTGGCGCCAAGGCCGAGGAATGCCTCTTCATCGACGATGCCAAGGCCAATGTGGATGCTGCCAAGGCATTGGGATACAATGTCTACAAAGCCCCGGTGAAGTATGATTACTGTGCTGAAATTAATGAAATTTTAAATCCTATGACATATACAAGTACAATTATCGTGGAGGAGAAGCATCTGGCTTGCACCGTAGGAAGCGGTGACCTCCCCGTACTGGCCACTCCCATGATGGTGGCACTGATGGAGAATGCCGCCATGCTATGCGTGCAGGGCGAACTGACAGAGGGCGAATCCACCGTGGGAAGCCATATCTCCGTCTCCCATGTG